>UQRP01000005.1 GCA_900543585.1 uncultured Prevotella sp. | reverse complement strand
GGGAGGTCTCGCTACGCGTCGACCTCCCGCCACCGAGACGACCTGGGGTCATTCAAGGTGTGACCCCTCCGGGGTCAGTGCTCCACCGAAGTTCTGGCTCCGGGGTCAGCGCTCCAAACGAAGTTCTGGCTCCGGGGTCAGTGCTCCACCAAAAAGATCCTCCGGAAGGAAACAAAAAAGGGAGCCCATGCGGGCTCCCTGAGCGAATGAACATATCTTTTATCAGATGTCCCATCCTACGGCAGAGGCGCCGAGGACAGCGGCAGAGCCACCATCGAGACCACTGATGAGGAACTTCGCCTTGCCCTTGAAGATCTTCAGGACATGTGCGTCGTAAGCCTCCTTGATAGGCTTCATGATGAGGTCACCGGCCTTTGTCATGCCACCAAAGAAGATGAAGGCCTCAGGAGAAGAGAAAGCAGCGAAGTCGGCGCAGGCCTCACCGAGCATGTGACCCGTGAACTCGTAGATGTCGAGGGCCAGCTTGTCACCCTTGCCGGCAGCGATACTGACGTCGAGGGAGGTGATGTCGGCAGGATTCATATCGCGGAGCAGCGACGGGCGGTCCGTCTTCTCCAGCATCTCACGGGCTGTGCGTGCCACACCCGTAGCAGAGCAGTAAGCCTCCAGGCAGCCCTTACGGCCACAGCCGCATACACGGCCGTTCTCACCACGAACCATGGTGACATGGCCCAGCTCACCAGCGAAACCGTCGCAGCCATAGACCAGCTCGCCATTGATGACGATACCGGAGCCGACACCGGTGCCCAGGGTGATCTCGATGAAGTTCTTCATACCACGGGCGGAACCGTAGATCTTCTCACCAAGCGCTGCCGCATTGGCATCGTTGGTCAGCGCTACAGGGACGCCGAGCTTGTCGGAGAACATGCTGCCCAAGGGCACGATGCCATCGTGAGCCCAGGAGAGGTTCGGGGCAAACTCTATCGTGCCCGTATAATAGTTGGCGTTAGGGGCGCCAATACCCATTGCCTTGATGGTCTCAATACCACCCACCTGCTCGATGATAGGCTGCAGGGCGTTGACACATGCCTGGACATAATCCTCGACAGTGGCATAGCCTTGGGTTTTTATAGCGGTTGTGGCCTTGATGTCGCCACGAGCGTCAACGATACCGAAAACAGAGTTGGTTCCACCGAGATCAAGTCCGATGACATACGGTTTCAATGCTGGTTCTTCCATGATTCTTATGTTTTAGTTAGTTATTATTGTGTGCAAAGGTATAAAAACATTTGAGAAGTGTCAGATAAAAAGCCTTTTTTTTCTATTTTTTTGTCAGATTTTTGTTGAACCGCAAAAGAATTACTATCTTTGCCCTTATATATTACCATTATGACACAAGAAGAAGACATTAGAAACGCCGTCAAGGTCCTCAAGGAGGGCGGCGTCATCCTCTACCCCACCGATACGGTATGGGGCATCGGCTGCGACGCCACCAACGCTGAAGCTGTGGCTCGCGTTTACAAGATTAAACATCGTGACGACTCCAAGGCTCTCATCTGCCTTGTCGACAGCGACGCACGTCTGCAGCGCTATGTGCGCAACGTGCCCAATGTGGCCTGGGACCTCCTCGACGCCGCTGTGAAGCCCACGACCGTCATCCTCGACGGCGCCGTGAACTTAGCCCCCAACCTCATCGCCGAGGACGGCAGCATCGCCCTGCGCATCACCAAAGAGCCTTTCTCCCACGAGCTCTGCTTCCGTTTTCAGAAAGCCCTGGTGTCGACGAGCGCCAACATCAGCGGACAGCCCGCAGCACAGAACTACCAGGACATTGACCCCGAGCTCCTCAACAGCGTCGACTACGTGTGCTGGACGCGGCGCCAGGAGCATAAGCCCCACACGCCGAGCGCCATCATCCGCCTCAAACCCGACGGCGAGGTGTCGATTATCAGAAAATAACGAAATATGCTGGAACGCGTCATAGCCTGGAAAGAGAAGAATCTCACGGACCGACAAGCTACCTCGGTGCTGGCCTTCCTCATCGGAATATTGGCATCGCTGGCAGCCTATGCTCTGCACTCCCTCATCGCCTTTATCCAGCGCCTGCTCACGGAAGACTTCGTCACCAACCGCGCCAACTGGCTCTACCTCGTCTTCCCAGTCATCGGCATCTGGCTCACCTCGCTGTTTATCAAATATGTGGTGCGTGACAATATCTCGCACGGCATCACCCGTGCTCTACGCCATCTCCACCAAGCAGTCGAAGCTCAAGCCCCATAACTGCTGGACATCGTTGGTGGCCTCGGCGCTGACCATCGGCTTCGGTGGTTCTGTGGGTGCCGAAGCCCCTATCGTGCTCACGGGGTCAGCCATCGGCTCTAACCTAGGCGGCCTCTTCCACATGAGCAACCGCCACCTCATGGTCCTCGTGGGCTGTGGCGCGGCAGCCGCCATCGCCGGCATCTATAAGGCGCCTATCGCCGGCCTCGTCTTCACCTTAGAGGTGCTGATGATAGACATGAACATGGCGTCCATCGTCCCCATTCTGATCGCCACCATCACCGCCGACGTCGTCAGCTACATACTCGCGGGGACGTCGACGATGTTCACCTTCCAGTTGGACAGCGCCTGGAGCGTGGACCGCGTCCCCGGCACCGTCCTCCTCGGCGTCTTCTGTGGCTTTGTGAGCCTCTACTTCATGCGCGGCATGACATGGTGCGAGGGGCAGTACGCCAAGATGCACAGCCACCCCTACCGCAAGCTCTTCACCGGCGGACTCATCCTCAGCGTCCTCATCTTCTTCTTCCCCTCCCTCTACGGTGAGGGCTGGAACGGCCTCGGCATCCTCCTCAGCGGGAAGACAGAAGCCGACTGGGACCAGGTGATGAACGGCTCTCTCTTCTACGGTCATTCCGAGCTCTTGGTGGCCTATATCGGACTGGTGGTGCTTTCGAAGATAGTGGCCACGTCCTCCACCAATGGCGCCGGCGGCTGTGGCGGTACCTTCGCCCCCTCGCTCTTCGTCGGTGGCTTCGCCGGCTTCTTCTTCTCCCGGATATGGAATATGGAGCAGATAGGCGTCTATCTGCCCGAGAAGAACTTCGTGCTCTTGGGCATGGCCGGTGTCATGGCCGGCGTCATGCACGCCCCACTGACGGGCATCTTCCTCATCGCCGAGATAACGGGCGGCTACCAGCTCTTCGTGCCCCTGCTCATCGTCGCCGTCGTCAGCGTCATGGTCATCAGCATCTTCGAGCCACACAGCATCTACGCCATGCGACTGGCACGTGAGGGGAAGCTTGTCACACACCACACCGACCGCAGCATCCTCACGCTGATGAACATGGACTCCGTCATCGAGAAGAATGTCACCAGCGTGAAGCCCGACCTCAGACTGGGTAAGCTCGTTAACGTGTTAGCCAACAGCGACTTCGACTTCCTGCCCGTCGTCGACGACTCCGGCCGTCTCTTGGGCGAGATAGACATCACGAAGATTCGCCATGTCGTCTTCCGGACCGAGCTCTATCAGAAATATACGGCCGCTCAGCTCATGACGCCGGTCCCCGCCTTCCTCTACAACAACGAGCCGATGGAGGAAGTGATGAAGAAGTTTGAGAAGACTTCCTCCGAGGCCCTACCTGTGGTGAACATCGACAACCATCTCATCGGCTACATCTCCCGCCTCCGCCTCTACAGCGTCTATCGCAAGATGGTGGCCGACTATTCGGCTGAATAATCCCGCCTACACCCCGCTGACGACGGCGGGGAAGGGCGGGAAGCAAAGTTTAAAATACTGGAATAAGGGAAGATAAGGTATAAATTTCGCTATTTTCTTCTTTTGATGGCCCAATATTTTGTAACTTTGCAGCCTAATTATGCCATTTCCTATCCATATAGATATCTTAGAGCTGATTATAAAAGGCATTATAATCGGCGTCGCGGCTTCCGCACCCATGGGGCCCGTCGGCATTCTCTGCGTGCAGCGCACACAGAAGAAGGGCCGGTGGTATGGCTTTGCCACAGGCGTGGGAGCAGCCCTCAGTGACCTTATCTATGCCCTCATCTCCGGTTTCGGAATGTCTTTCGTCGTCAACTTCATCAGTAATCCTGTCTACAAGTTCTATTTGCAGCTTGCCGGTGGCATCATGCTGTTGGTCTTCGGACTCATCAGCTTCTTCTCCAACCCGCTGAAGAATGCGCACCAGGGCGGACAGAAGGAGAAGGGCACACTGATACACAACGGGGTGACGGCGTTTCTTATCACCTTCTCCAACCCACTTATCGTGCTGCTCTTCATCGCACTCTTCGCACAGTTCAACTTCATCGTGCCCCACCAGCCGCTGCTTATGAGTGCGGGCTATGCTGCCATGCTGGGCGGCGCACTGCTGTGGTGGTATGGGCTGACTTGGCTCATTGACAAGATACGCGCGCGTTTCGACCAGACGGGAGTCGTACTCATCAACCGTATCATCGGCGGATGTGTCATCTTCTTCTCCATCGTCAGCCTCATCGGAACGCTCTTCAATATCTATCTCTTCCCACAGCTGCAACACTGACAACATTCAAATTGATAGTATAAGATGTATATCGCACAAAAGATTCGCAAGACGTCCATCGTGGAATATCTGCTGTATATGTGGCAGATAGAGGACTTGATACGTGCCTACGGCTGCTCGCTGTCGCGCATCCGCAAGGAATACATCAGCAAGTTTGATAAGTATACCGACGAGCAGAAGGACGAGGAAGCCGACTGGTTTGGCAACCTCATCCGCATGATGAACGAGGAGGGGAAGCGAGAGTCCGGACACCTTGACATCAACAAGGTGCTGCTCCAGGACCTCACCGAGTTTCATAAGCGGCTCCTCGACGCCAACAAATTTCCTTTCTACAATGCGGAGTACTATAAGGTGCTGCCTTTCATCGTCGAGCTACGAAGAAAGGGCAACGCCGACGTCGACGAGATAGAGACCTGCCTCAACGCACTCTATGGCATCATGACCCTGCGCATGCAGCAGAAGGAGATCTCGCCGGAGACAGAGCACGCCATCGCCGAGATTACCACCTTCCTGGGCATGCTCAGCGACTATTATATCAAAGACAAGAACGAAGGTATAGACTGGGATAAATAAACATTCACTATGAATATTTTAGTTACCGGTGCCAACGGACAACTTGGCAACGAAGTGCAGATTGTGAGCAAGCAGTCTGCCAAGGACAAGTATTTTTTCACCGATGTCTGCGACGGCTATGAGAAGCTCGACATCACCGACATCGAGGCTATCAGAGGCTATGTCGAGGCCCATGACATCGCATGCGTCATCAACTGCGCTGCCTGGACCAATGTCGACAAGGCCGAGACGGCAGGAGCTATCGTAGAGACGCTCAACGCCACAGCTCCGGAGAATCTGGCCAAGGTCATGAAGGAGCGCAACGGTCTCCTCGTGCATATCAGCACCGACTACGTCTTTGGCGGCGACCCCTACAACACTCCTTGCCGAGAGGATCAGAAGGGTACCCCGACGGGTGTCTACGGACTGACAAAGCTCCACGGTGAAGAGAAGATCCAGGCCACGGGCTGCAACCATATCATCCTGCGCACGGCATGGCTCTATTCTGAGTTTGGCCACAACTTCGTCAAGACCATGCTCAACCTTACGGCCACCAAACCGCAGCTGAAGGTCGTCTTCGACCAGGCTGGCACACCAACCTACGCCGGCGACTTGGCCGACACCATCTTCGACATCATCGAGAACCGCAAATATGAGGGCAACACCGGCATCTACCACTTCAGCAATGAGGGTGTGTGCAGCTGGTATGACTTCACGAAGATGATCGCACTCTTGGCCGGTCACAACGGCTGCGACATCGAGCCCTGCCACAGCGACGAGTTCCCCTCACCGGTGAAGCGCCCCGCCTACTCCGTCCTCGACAAGACAAAGATTAAGAACACTTTCGGCATTCATATCCCCTACTGGCTTGACAGCTTGAAGAAATGCCTCAAAAATATGAACAATGAATAAAGAGATAGAACGCCGCCGCACCTTTGCCATCATCTCCCACCCTGATGCCGGTAAGACGACGCTCACCGAGAAGTTCCTGCTCTTCGGTGGACAGATTCAGGTGGCCGGCGCCGTGAAGAACAACAAGATTCGCAAGACCGCAACTTCCGACTGGATGGACATCGAGAAGCAGCGTGGTATCTCCGTGTCGACATCGGTCATGGAGTTCGACTACCTGCCCGAAGGTCAGAGTGGCGACCCGTATAAGGTCAACATCCTCGATACCCCGGGTCACCAGGACTTTGCCGAGGATACCTACCGCACGCTGACTGCTGTCGACTCCGCCATCATCGTCGTTGACTCCGCCAAAGGTGTGGAGGCGCAGACACGAAAGCTCATGGAGGTGTGCCGTATGCGCAACACCCCTGTCATCATCTTCATCAACAAGATGGACCGTGAGGGCCGCGACCCCTTCGACCTCCTCGACGAGCTTGAGCAGGAGCTGCACATCCATGTCAGACCACTCTCGTGGCCTATCGGTCAGGGTATGAAGTTCAAAGGTGTGTACAACATCTTTGAGAACAACCTCAACCTCTTCACCCCCGACAAGCAGCGCAAGACGCAGAAGGTGGAGGTCGATGTCGACTCCTCCGACCTGGAACAGCATGTCGGCGAGGACTTTGCCAAGCGGTTGCGCGAGGATTTGGAGCTCGTCGACGGCGTCTACCCTGAGTTTAACGTCGACGACTACCGCAAGGCCGAGGTGGCACCTGTCTTCTTCGGTTCGGCGCTGAACAACTTCGGTGTCCAGGAGCTGCTCGACTGCTTCGTGCAGATAGCCCCCTATCCGCAGGCTGTGAAGGCCGAGGAGCGCATGGTGAAGCCCGACGAGCCGAAGTTCACCGGCTTCATCTTCAAGATAACGGCGAATATCGACCCGAACCACCGGTCGTGTATCGCTTTCTGTAAGGTCTGCTCCGGCAAGTTCCTGCGCAACCAGCCCTACTACCACGTGCGGCTCGACAAGTCGGTGCGATTCTCCTCACCCACACAGTTCATGGCACAGCGCAAGAGCACCGTTGACGAGGCATGGCCCGGCGACATCGTTGGCCTCCCCGACAACGGCATCTTCAAGATTGGCGATACCCTCACCGAGGGTGAGCACCTCCACTTTCGCGGACTGCCCTCCTTCTCACCGGAACTCTTCAAATATATCGAGAACGACGACCCGATGAAGAGCAAGCAGTTCCAGAAGGGTATCGAGCAGCTCATGAACGAGGGTGTGGCGCAGATGTTCGTCAACCAGTTCAACAACCGCCGCATCATCGGTACCGTCGGTCAGCTGCAGTTCGAGGTCATCCAATACCGTCTTGAGCATGAGTATAATGCCAAATGCCGGTGGGAGCCCGTACACCTCTACAAAGCTTGCTGGATAGAGAGCGACGACGCTCAGGAACTCGACAACTTCAAGAAGCGTAAATACCAGTATATGGCTAAGGATATCGAGGGCCGCGACGTCTTCCTCGCTGACTCCAGCTACGTGCTGAGTATGGCTGAAGAGGACTTCAAACACATCAAGTTCCACTTCACCAGCGAGTTCTAAGCCATTGGTATAGTCCTTCAGCTAAAACACAACAAAATTCTTATTATCTATATCCATCAAATAGGGAGATGTCTCTCGAAACGTTTCAAGAAGCATCTCCCTATTTGATTGCATAAAACATGTAACATAAATTATGTAACGGCTAATAATCCTTTGCCTATGAGGTATATCGTCTATGACCGCTTCTTTGCACGCTGGCTAAGAAGGAAAGCATCAGAATTCGGAGAATCGTGATTGATAATGCGCGGCATATGCCACAGAAGTCTGTGGCATATGTCACGGATATCGCTGGCAAATGTCACGGATATCGCTGGCAAATGTCACGGATATCGCTGGCAAATGCCACGGATATCATTGGCATATGCCAGCGACAAAGAAGAGGTATGGAAAAAGGCAATGGCAAAGTTATAGGGAGACGACGTTCCCTATAGCTTCAGCCAGTTATCCATTATCTTTCTTCCTTCGGGCGTGAGAACGCTCTCGGGATGGAACTGGATGCCATGGATGGGATAATCACGGTGGCGAAGGCCCATAATCTCGCCGTCGGGACTCACCGCCGTTATCTCAAGCGCTTTCGGGAAGTTGTCTTTGGAGACCACCCAGCTGTGATAGCGGCCGACGATGAAATGCGCAGGTACACCCTCAAAGATGGGATCGTTGCCAAAATACTCACAGTCGGTAGCTACGCCGTGGTAGACCTGTGAGAGGTTGGTGAGTTTTCCACCAAAAACCTCACCAATGGCCTGATGACCGAGGCAGACGCCAAGCATCGGCTTCTTGCCCGCATACGTCTTGATAACATCGAGGAGAAGTCCGGCCTCAGAAGGAATGCCAGGCCCCGGGCTCAGGATAATCTTATCGTAAGGCTCCAGCTGCGGCAGTTCAAACTGGTCGTTGCGGACCACGTCGACTTCCGCACCCAACTGCTTGACGAGATGGGCCAGATTATAGGTGAAGGAGTCGTAATTGTCTATAATGATTACTTTCATAGTTTCTCAGCTTCTTTAATCGCCTTGACGAGTGCGCCAAGTTTGTTGTTGCTCTCCTGAAGTTCATACTCATCGTTGCTCTTCGCCGTAACACCGGATCCTGCCTGGAACCACAGCTCACCATTGCGGCTGATGAAGGTGCGGATGACGATGGCCTGGTTGAGGTCGCCATTGAAGTTGATGCTGCCAATGCAACCACCATAGGCCCCACGGTTGTGCGGCTCCATCTCGTTGATGAGCTGGAGGGCTCTGACCTTCGGTGCACCGCTGAGGGTACCGGCCGGGAAGGTGTCGATGAACTCGAGGATGTGGTCGGCACCTTCGTCGAGCTCACCGCTGACACGGCTCACGAGGTGGATGACATGGCTGTAGAACTGCATGTCCTTATAAAAGTCCACCTTGACGTTGTGGCAGTTGCGGCTGAGGTCGTTGCGTGCCAGGTCGACGAGCATGACATGTTCCGCATTCTCCTTAGGGTCGTTGCGCAGGAACTCCGCATTCTTCCGGTCCTGCTCCGCATTCCCCGTGCGCTTCGTTGTCCCAGCGATGGGGTCGATGAACGCCTTGTTGCCCACGATGCGATTGTGGGTCTCGGGTGAAGAGCCGAAGATGCGGAAGCCACCGAAGTCGAAATAGAAGAGATAGGGGCTCGGGTTGATGCTTCTCAGCGCGCGATAGAGTTTGAAGTCGTCGCCCTCGTACTTCTGTATGAAGCGTCGGCTGATGACAATCTGGAAGACATCGCCACGCAGACAGTGCTTGACACATCGCCGCACGTTGGCCTTATGCTCCTCGTCGGTGAGTGTCGAGGTAGTAGGACCGACAGGGCGGAAGCTGTACGGCTTCACCGTAGCCTTGTTAGCCGCGGTCTGCAACGCCTTAAGGTCGTCATCACTGCCCAAGGTGATGAAGTCGATCATGTTGTTGAAATGGTCGAAGACAATCAGGTCCTGGAAGAGGATGTACAAGATGTCGGGGGCGTCGTTGCGCTCCATGGTCGTATCCTTGACAGGGATGTTCTCGAAATAGCGCACGGCATTGGCAGAGGTGAAGCCATAGATGCCATAATACTGACTCCCCTCCCCTTCTATCTTGAATGCGTTGAGGAAGTCGTTGATGGCCTGCGCCACAGCGCGCTTCGGTTTGTCGCTATTCTCTACGGGCACCTCACGCTTCTCCGACGAACCATCGGGGAAGAGCAGGGTGATGACGCCGTGACTCACTTTCACGCTCGCCATGGGATGGATACCGATAAAGGAGCGGGCGTTGTCGTTGCCGTGATAGTCGCTACTCTCCATGAGCATGGACTGCGGGAAGAGATCGCGCAGACGCATATACAGTCCCACGGGCGTATAGAGGTCGCCGAGGATGCGCTTGGACTTAGTCTGATAATTAAAATTTGCCATATTCACCTGCCATGTCTTTGTTCTTGAGATACGTCTCGATGTCTTTGTCGCCACGTCCTGATACGGTGAGTACGACGACGTCATCGGGATTGAAATGCAGTTTGCTGAGGGCAGCCACAGCGTGGGCGCTCTCGATGGCTGGAATGATGCCCTCCATGCGCGTCAGCTCATAGCCCGCGCGGATGGCCTCATCATCGTTGATGGCCAAGACATTCTCACGCCCCGTCTTAGCAAGGTAGGCATGCATGGGGCCAATGCCAGGATAGTCGAGGCCAGCAGAGATGGTGAACGCCTCTTCAATCTGTCCGTCAGCATCCTGCATGACAAGTGTGCGGGCACCGTGCACGATACCCTCTGTGCCGCAATGAATCGTAGCCGCGGTGTGGTCGGTATCAATACCTTGACCGCCAGCCTCAGCAAGGACTATCTTTACGCGGTCGTCATCGACATAGTGGTAGATGGTGCCAGCGGCATTGCTGCCACCGCCGACACATGCCACGAGATAGTCGGGGTAGTCACGGCCTATCTTCTCCTTGAGCTGCCATTTTATCTCCTTAGAGATGATGCTCTGCAGCTTGGCCACGATGTCAGGATAAGGATGCGGACCCATGGTAGAGCCGACGATGTAGAAAGTATCCTCTGGATGGCAGCACCAGTTGCGGATAGCCTCTGAGCAGGCATCGGAGAGCGTCATATTGCCTGTCGTGACCGGTGTCACCTTAGCGCCGAGCATACGCATGCGCTCCACATTGGTGTGCTGGCGCTCAACATCAGTCTTACCCATGAAGACCTCGCACTCCATATTGAAGAGTGCGCAGACCGTAGCCGTAGCCACACCATGCTGCCCAGCTCCCGTCTCAGCAATGATACGCTTCTTGCCCATCTTCTTAGCCATGAGAATCTGCCCCACGGTGTTGTTGATTTTGTGAGCACCCGTATGGTTGAGGTCCTCACGCTTGAGATAGAGATGACAGCCGTATTTCTCGCTCATGCGCTTGGCATAATAGAGCGGTGAGGGGCGCCCGACATAGTCCTTCAACAGCGCATAATACTCATCCTGGAACTCCTTGGAATCGAGAATCTGCTGATACTGGTCCTGGAGGTCGTGAACACATTTATATAATATCTCCGGCACGTAGGCACCGCCATACTGTCCGAAGAATCCATTCTTGTCTGGTTGCATAATTTTTGGTGTTTATGTAGTTGTTATTTTGATAAAGCATCCTGCAAAGCGTCGAGGGCCTTGTCGGGGTCGCCGAGCTCCCGGAGCAATGTGACAAACTTACTGCCGATGATGGCGCCCGCTGCATTTTGCTGTGCGCTCTCCAAGGTCTGCTTGTTGCTGATACCGAAACCTATCATACGTGGATTGCGGAGATTCATGGAATTGATATGGTTGAAATACTCCAGCTTCTTCTCGTTGAAGTTGCTCTGTGCGCCTGTGACACTCGCCGAGGAGACCATATAGATGAATCCGTCGGTATTGTCGTCGATGAACCGGATGCGGTCGTCGCTCGTCTCAGGTGTAATCATCATGATGACGCGGATGTCGTATTTATCAGCTATGGGCTTGACGATGTGCTGATAGTCGTCGAAGGGCAGGTCGGGGATGATAGTGCCCGAGACGCCACTGTCAGCGAGGTCGTGGAAGAAAGCCTCGAAGCCGTAGTGCATGATGGGGTTGAGATATCCCATGAAGATGAGCGGAATCGTAATCTCGTCCTTGATGGCCTTGAGCTGCGAGAGGAGGATGCGCGTTGTCATCCCATTTTTCAGTGCTACGGTTCCTGCCGACTGAATAACAGGTCCATCGGCGAGTGGGTCGCTGAAGGGCATTCCTACTTCTACAAAGTCAATACCATGGCGCTGCATGGCCTTGATGACGTCAGCCGTTCCTTCAAGCGTCGGGCAGCCGGCACAAAAGTAGAGGCTGAGAAACTTGCGGGAGCCTCGGTTGGCGAAAAGTTGATTAATCTTATTCATTGTGTTGCTGTTGTTATTTCTTTTTTATGGGGGTAGGCATAATGGGCCTGTTGGGCCAGTTGCTATTCTCTGAGCTTCTCAACGAAAGTGCGAAGCTTGTCAACATCCTTCACCGCCGGCTCCGTCTCAAACTTGCTGTTGACATCGACACCTATGAACTGAGGGTGGTGGAAGGTCTTGAGCGCTACGACATCGTCGGGCCCGATGCCACCACTCAACAGGAAGGGTGTGGAGCCCTGATAGGCATCGAGCACCGACCAGTCGAAATGCTTGCCGCTGCCACCCTTGCCCGGACTCTTATAGTCGAAGATGAAGAGGTCGGCGACACCATCGTATGCCCTCACCTGCTCCAGGTCGTCAACGTTGGAGATGCCAAAGGCCTTGATGAACTTCACCTGCGGCGCGATGTCGGGGATGAGGGTGCGGCGGAGGTTCTCTATCAACACTGGTGACTCGGAGCCATGGAGCTGGATGTAGTCGAGCGAATAGTTGTAGACGTATGTGATAATGGTCTGCGGCATCTCATCGACGAAGAGTCCTACCCGCTTGATCCGCTTTGGGAAGACGAAATGCCGTGTGCCGTCGGGGTTGACAGCATAGGCGAGACGCTCAGGACTATAGTCCGGCATGATACCCGCCTCAGAGCTTATCATCCTCACGAATCGCTTGCAGTGCGGCCAGAAGTTGAAGCCCATCATGTCAATGTCGAGAGCCGCCACATCGCGAATATTCTTGGCATCGCGCATGCCACAAACCTTTATGAGCATAATCATAGTGTCATTATAAAGCCAGGAAGTTCCTACCTTCCCAATTGTTCTATGAAAGCCTTCAGGGCCTCACCCGGATTGTCCTCCTTCATGAAGCGCTCGCCCATGAGGAATCCACGAAAGCCGGCCTCTCGAAGCGCCTTCACCGTCTCGGGCTTGCTGATGCCACTCTCGCTGACACGACAGACGCCGTCGGGGAGCTTCTCGGCAAGGCGGAAGCTGTTGTTAACATCGGTGATGAAGGTGCCGAGGTTGCGGTTGTTGATACCGTACATGTCTGGCTCGAGCTCCGCATACTCGAAGTCGCGCTCGTTGTGCATCTCCAAGAGCGTCTCCAGGCCCAGTTCGTGGGCGAGATGCTGCAAGCGCTTGCATTCGTCTTTGGTGAGACATGCCGCAATGAGGAGCACAGCGGAAGCGCCACAGTAGCGGGCTTGGAAAAGCTGATACTCGTCGATGATGAAGTTCTTGTAGAGGATGGGAATCTTCACCCCCGCCTTGCGCGTCTGCTGGATATATTCATCGTAGCCTCCAAAATATTCCGTATCTGTGAGGATGCTCAAGGCTGTAGCGCCATTCTTCTCATAGAGCGGTGTCACATCCTGAGGCTTCACGTCTTGGTGAATCCACCCTTTCGACGGACTTTTACGCTTGAACTCCGCGATGATACCTGTTGGCGATGTCATCAACGCCTCACGCATGGAAGCGGGACGCCCCTGCTCCACCAACTTCTGTATGTCGCCGATAAACTGCTGGATGGGGACGAAGCGCTTGCGCTCGTCAATCTCCACGCGCTTGTGAGCAACGATTTCTTCTAAGATGTCCATGATGCTTTTTAGGATAAGCTTTACGTAGTTGAGCCTTATGAGTTCAGTTCGACGAATTTCTTGAAGGTTCTCAGTGCCGCACCGCTGTCGATACTCTCGCGAGCGATGTCTATGCACTCAGCAATGGACTTCTTACCCTTCTCCAGAACCTGGATGCCGAAGGCCGCATTGGCCAAGACAATATTCTTCTGAGCGGGCAACGCCGTATTGGCTAAAACGTTGTCGAAGATTTGTTTAGCCTCTTCCTCAGTAGCGCCACCGACAATCTCCTCCGGTTTTGCAATATCGAAGCCGAGATCTGAAGGTTTGAAGACTTTCTCGTAGTTGTTGGTGATAACCTTGAAGTCGCCGGTGAGTGAGATTTCGTCATATCCGTCGATAGAGTTGACAATACCGTAGTCAATACCTATCTTCTGATAAACTTGCTGATACAGTCGCATTTGGTTAAGGGTGGCAGTGCCCAAAAGCTGGCACTGAGGCTTAGAGGGGTTGATGATAGGGCCAAGGAGATTGAAGAAAGTTGGGAAAGGCAGTGCCTTGCGGATGGCACCTACAAATTTCATGGCCTTGGCGAAGAGCTGTGCGTGGAGATAGACAATGCCACACTCATTGATGGACCGGTTGAGTTTGTCGATGTCGTCGGTGAAGTTAACCCCATGGTTTTTGATGACATTGGAAGCACCGCTGACACTTGTGGCTGCGTAGTTGCCATGCTTGGCAACCTTATAACCTGCACCCGCAATGACGAAACAAGATGTCGTGGAGATGTTGAAGGTATTTTTTCTGTCACCGCCGGTACCTACGACATCGATGTAGCGATCGCAGTCGAGTGGCACCGCCACACCCGTCTCCAGAATACCGTCACGGAAGCCTAAGAGCTCGTCGACCGTGATACCCCTCATCTGAATGGCGGTGAGAAGGGCCGTGATTTCCGCGTCGTTGAGCTCACCCTTCGTGATAGAGATGAGCAACTCTTTTGTTTCCTCACGTTTCAGTTCCTCATGGTTGAGGAGACGGTTGAAAATACTTGTTATGTCCATAATGGTATATTTTAAAATCTTTATTATCCTATCAATAACAGAACTCTTAATATCGAATTTCTACCTAACTAAAAAGAGGCCTGTCGTGATTACGGCAGGCCTCTTAGAATAGCTCAATTAGAGTATCTACATAGCGATGCGACTCACGACTTTTTCAATCCTGAGTTACGCCACCACCAATATGCAGATACATGTTTCATAATATTCCTCTTGTTTAATTCGATTGCAAAATTATATATATTATTCCAATCCGCAAACTTTTCAGCAATAAAAATTACGATTAGTCGCAATTTTAACACTTTACCTGCTTACTATACGGTGAAAGAACTCTTAAAACTTCACGCGTGCGCAGAATGAAAAAAAAACGTGCGACTTCCCGAAGGAAACCGCACGCAAAAGAAATTTATTCCTCGCCACCGTCTTCAGCGGGCTTGAGGTTGGTGTAGACGTTCTGTACGTCATCAAAGTCCTCAAGCTTCTCAACCATCTTCTCGATGGTCTCGCGCTGCTCGGCAGGGATGTCAGTCAGATCGTTAGGGATATAGGTGAACTCGGCTGAGGTAATCTCATAGCCGTTATCCTCAAGATATTTCTGGATGTCACCAAAGCTCGTCGGTGAGCCATAGATAGTGATTTCCCCTGTCTCCTCATCGGTGTCATACTCATCCTCCACACCGTAGTCGATGAGCTCCAGGATAAGGTCATCCATCTCCGTGTCAGCCTTGGGCTTGAAAGTGAAGACAGCCTTGTGGTCGAAGAGGAAGCTCAGCGAGCCCGTAGTACCGAGGTTGCCGCTGAACTTATTGAAGACCGAGCGCACGTCGGCCACGGTACGTGTGGTGTTGTCGGTGAGGGTATCGACGAGGATAGCCACTCCGTGAGGTCCATATCCCTCGTAAGTAACCTCCTTATAGTCGCTCTGGTCCTTACCCATAGCGTTCTTGATAGCGCGCTGGATGTTGTCCTTCGGCATGTTCTCGCGCTTGCAGGTAGCGATGATGGCGCGCAGGCGGGGATTGTTCTCAGGCTCGGGACCGCCAGCCTTCACAGCAATGGCAATCTCCTTGCCGAGTTTCGTAAATGTGCGGGCCATGTGGCCCCATCTCTTAAGCTTTGTAGCTTTACGATATTCAAATGCTCTTCCCATAATATATTTTTTACCTTAATTCAGCATTAAGTTGTTTTTTCAGATTTGTGATAAGCTTCTGCATCATGGCATCAATCTGCTTCTCAGAAAGTGTCTTCTCGTCATCCTCAAGGACGAAGTTGACAGCATAGCTCTTCTTGCCAGCAGGCAGGTTCTTGCCCTGATAGACATCGAAGAGGGTGACACTCTTCAGGAGCTTCTTCTCGGTCTTGCGAGCTATCTGCTCAATCTGAGCAAACTCCACATCGTCGTCGACGAGGAGAGCCAGGTCACGGCTGACAGCAGGATACTTGGAGAGTTCCTTGAAGTCGACCTTGTTCTTCTTCGTAGCCTTGACAATTCCCGTCCAGTTGATTTCGGCATAGAATACATCCTTGTCGACATCACACACGTGGGTAACCTTCTTGGCCAGCTTACCATAATCGACCAAAACCTTACCCTGACGGGTCCTCAAGGTCAAGCCGTAGGCAAAGATGTTATTGTCGGTCTTGCTCTCCACGGCGAAGCCCTCAGGCAGTCCGGCACGGATAAGGATGTTCTGAACATAAGCCTTCAGCTCATAGAAAGAAGAGTCCTCATCGGGATGAGCCCAAGAACCCTCCACACGCTTACCCGTGACCCAGAGGCCGAGGTGGTACTCCTGCGTGTAAGCCTTGATAGGAGCATCATGGTCGTCCTTCTCAGGGTCATAATGATAGACATTACCCACCTCGAAGAACCTCAGGTTCTCACGCTTGCGGTTGATGTTACGTGCCAAAGACTCCAGACCACCAAAGAGCAGGGTCTGACGCATCACACCAAGGTCGGCAGACAGTGGGTTCATAATCTTGACCGTGTTGGCCCAAGGATAGGCATTGAGCGCATCAGTACTATAATAAGCCTCCTTGGTGAGGGAGTTGTTGAGAATCTCATTAAAGCCACAGCCTACAAGCTGCTCTGAGACGATATTCTCCAGCTTATGCTCCTTATCCTCGCTGTTCTCCACAGTGAGTGAGGATTTGAGCTGAGTAGGAATCTCCACATTATTATATCCATAGATGCGGAGGATGTCCTCAACGACATCACAAGGGCGCTGAACGTCGACACGGTAAGCCGGAACGACGAGGTCGAGACCAAGGTCGTCCTCCTTCTCTATCTTCATCTCCAGACTTGTGACAATGCTCTTGATGGTATCCTTGCCGAGCTTCTTGCCAATCAACCTGTCGCAGTATTCATAATTCAAGCGCACATTGAAATCGGGCAGCTTGACAGGATAGACATCCTTTATCTGCATGGAGACCTTGCCACCCGACAACTCCTGGCAGAGGATGGCAGCCTGCTTCAGCGCATAGATGGTGCCATTGGGGTCAACACCACGCTCAAAACGGAAGCTGGCATCGGTAGAGAGCCCATGATGGCGTGCACTCTTGCGGATCCATGTAGGATGGAAGTAAGCCGACTCCAAGACGACATTCTTTGTAGTATCATAGGTGCCGGAGCCCTTACCGCCAAAGATACCAGCTATGCACATCGGCTCCTCAGCATTGCAGATGCTCAGGTCGTGCTCACCAAGGATATGCTCCTCACCATCGAGGGTCACAAACTTGGTGCCCTCAGGCTGCGTACGCACTACAATCTTATGGCCGGTAACCTTATCGGCATCGAAGCAGTGCATAGGCTGACCATAGGCCATCATGATATAGTTAGTGATGTCAACGATGTTGTTGATAGGGCGCAGACCGATGACGGTGAGCTTGTCCTGCAACCATTTCGGGCTCTCCTTGACCTCACAGTCCGTGATGCTCAAGCAGGCGTAGCGCTTACAGGCGTCAGTATTCTCTATCTCCACATCAATAGGCATGTCCTCGTTGTCAACGTGGAACTTTGAGCAGTCGGGGCGATGCAGACTTGTCTTGTAGCCACGCTGCACCAGCCAGGCATAGAGGTCACGGGCGACACCATAATGCGAAAGGGCATCGGCACGGTTGGCAGTGATGTCAATGTCTATCACCCAGTCACTCTCTAAATGATAATATTCAGCAGCAGGAGTGCCTACCACGGCATCATCAGGCAGAACGATAATGCCATTATGGTCTGTTCCTACCCCGATCTCATCTTCGGCACAAATCATGCCAAAGGAGTCAACACCGCGCAGACGGCTTTTCTTGATGGTGAACTCGTTGTCGCCATCATACAGTTTGCATCCCAGGTCGGCGACGATAACCTTCTGACCGGCTGCTACATTGGGAGCACCGCAGACAATCTGCTGGGGCTCACCCTTACCAAGGTCAACAGTAGTGACGTGCAGGTGGTCGCTATTAGGATGAGCCTCACATGTCAGCACTTTACCAACATAAAGGCCTTTCAAACCACCGCGGATGGTCTCTACCTCATCAAGAGCGTCAACCTCCAAGCCTGTAGAGGTCAAGGCGTCAGCTGTCTCCTGTGGAGTAAGGTCGAAATCAACGTATTCCTTAAGCCACTTATATGAAATCTTCATTATATAATGATTTTATTTTCTA
This sequence comes from uncultured Prevotella sp., assembly GCA_900543585.1. Lineage (GTDB taxonomy): Bacteria > Bacteroidota > Bacteroidia > Bacteroidales > Bacteroidaceae > Prevotella. The sequence continues at coordinate 90,988 of UQRP01000005.1, read as the reverse complement.
ATCTTCTAAAGTTATAACCCTCTAATAGACTGCAAAATTATAAAAAATCTACGAGTCAAGAAAAGGACTCGTAGATTTTTATACGATGAGATTAGAAATTAACGACAAAGTTAGAGTTTGTGCTCAGGCACCACGGCAAAGTACAGTGCCACGTGGTCGGTCAGATTCTCCATATAATGGCTGTGCCCAACGGGACAGTAGTGACACTGGCCGGCATGGCACTCCTCCACTGTGTCATCATAATGGAAAGTCAGGGTGCCACTGACGACAAAGATAATCTCACAATTTTCCTCATGGGTATGCAGACCTGATGAAGCGCCTGGCTGTAATGTGGAATACATTATCTTCACATGGTCGTCAGCGAAATTGCGTGTGTCGAGCCTTCCCTTACCACCCTTGAAGCCATCGATATGGGCTTCCGGAATCTTTTCGAAGTCAATAATCATGATAGTGTATAATGTATAGTGTATAATGAGTAATGAGTAATGAGTAATGTAATGTGTAGTGGATAATGAAGAAACAATAAAAGGGCTATTGCTGTGCACCCTTGAGTTTCTCCACCTCATCGAGCCACATAGCCGATACTGCATCTGAAGGCATGCGCCAGTCGCCACGGGGAGAGAGACTGACAGAACCGACCTTAGGACCATCGGGCAGGCAGGAACGCTTGAACTGCTGGTTGAAGAACCGGCGGCAGAAGGTTTGCAGCCAGTGCAGGATGACGTCGTCGGTATAATGTCCGGCATCGGGGTATTCAGAATTGTTACCGCCAAAAGCCTTCTTGGCCAGCATCAAAATCTTCCGTGGGCTAAAGCCATGACGCAGGAAATGATAGAGGAAGAAGTCGTGGAGCTCGTAAGGTCCGACGAGGTCCTCTGTCTTCTGCCGGATGTTGCCATTGTCATCGGCCGGAATGAGTTCCGGCGAGATGGGAGTAGCGATGATATCATAGAGTGTGGCTGCCGACTGCTCATCGACCGTCTGGGCAACAAACTTCACAAGGTATTTTATCAGCGTCTTGGGAATGGAGGTGTTGACACCATACATTGACATGTGGTCACCATTATATGTTGCCCATCCCAGGGCCAACTCCGACAGGTCGCCGGTGCCGATGACCATACCCCCAAGTTTGTTGGCCAAGTCCATCAGAATCTGCGTGCGTTCACGGGCTTGGGAATTCTCATAGGTGACATCATGGATATCAGGATTCTGACCTATATCCTCGAAATGGTCCATGACGCTTTTTGAGATATTGATTTCGCGGATATCTACGCCTAAGCTCTGCATCAGTGACACAGCATTGTGATGCGTGCGTCCCGTGGTGCCAAATCCCGGCATGGTGACGCCGATGATACCCTTCCTGCTGAGTTTCAGCTTGTCGAAGGTCTTCACACATACCAGCAGGGCAAGGGTGGAGTCGAGGCCACCGCTGATGCCGATGACGACGGTTTTGGCATTGGTGTGGACGATACGCTTAGCCAGTCCCATTACCTGGATGTTGAAGATTTCGTCACAGGAAGCAGCCATATCATGGCTTGTCGGAATGAAAGGATGCGGGTTGACAGCACGCTCGAGGACAAAGTCGTGGCTCAGGGACGAAACCTCAGCGTCGATGAGATGGAGGTCCTCACCCTGCATGCGGCGCTGCGCATTGACAAAGGTGGTGTTGTTGCGCCGGTCGCCTCTCAGACTCTCTATATCAATCTGCGCTGTGAGCACCTGACTCTCAGTGGCGAAACGCTCACCCTCGCCAAGGAGCTTGCCATTTTCATAGATGAGCGCATTGCCACCATAGACAACATCCTGTGTGCTTTCACCAAAGCCCGCACCACTATAGACATATCCGCAGATGGTACGTGCACTCTGCTGAGCAAGAAGGCTTTTGAGGTAGTTATGTTTTCCGATAAGTTCGTCGCTGGCAGAGAGGTTGAAGATGAGATCGGCACCTGCCAAGGCGAGATGGTTGCTCGGAGGAGTCGGCGCCCATACATCCTCACAGATCTCTACGCCAAAGACGGCACCGTCACCCGTACGGAACAATTGAGGTGCATTGGTGATATAGACAGGATGGCCTGCATAGCGGATGTTCTGAGGACGAAGATCCTGAGCGGAAGCAAACCAACGCTTCTCATAGAACTCGCTGTAGTTGGGCAGGAACGTCTTGGGGACAATCCCTAAAATCTTGCCACTCTGCATGACGATGGCGCAGTTGAGAAGCAAATCTCCGACGACAACAGGAGCGCCGACAATGGAGATGATGTCGAGCTGACGACTGAACTCCAATATCTGCATGACGCAGTTCTCAGCGGCATCAATGAGCAGTTGCTGTCTGAAAAGATCCTGACAGCTATACCCCGTGATACTTAGCTCCGGAAAGACGACGACCTCAGCACCCTGGCTGGAAGCCTGAGCGATGAGCAGCTCAATCTCTTTGGTGTTGGCATTGCAATCGGCAACCTTCACTGTAGGAACAGCCGATGCCACCTTGATGATTCCGTATTTCATAATTATGTAAGAGGTTAGTGGACAGTGACCTGTGTCGCCCCATATCCATACTCCTGGAAGGAAGCGTCCTGCCACTGGAAAGTTTTATGCTTATAAGTCAGTTCATTGATAATCGAGCGTCGCAAGACTCCGGCTCCCTTGCCATGGATAAAGATGAGCTTCTGCCCTTTCTTATCACCAAACTTAGCCAGTGTCTGACGGAATATCTTCATCTGATACTCCAGAATGTCACCCGGCTGCATACCGGCTGTGGTATCCAGAATGGCATCGGCATGCAAGTCTACTACAATGGCATCATCAAGGCCACGGTGGCGGACGTAAGGTGCATTCTTGATGTTGCCTTTTGACTGGTCGTTGTCATAACGCCGGACTAAAGACTCAACAGATTTCTGAGAGGTGCCCTTACCCTGCTGACGACGGGTGTCGCCAGGAACAGCCTGGTCTTCGTTGGCCTTTGCATACATCTCTTTCTTCAGCTGCTTGGCATCAACGACGAGGGGACGCATCGGTTTGTCGTTTTCGACAAGCGTATAGACAAGACTCGGCACATCGAAGAAAGGTGTATCCTCAAAGGTATGTATCTTGTAGAACTTCAGTGGTTCCAAACGGAATTCCACACTGACAGGATCCTTCAAGATGAAAGTCTTGTCCCGCTTATAGGCGATCATTTGTACGAAAATGTGGCCCAAGTGATTGATAGCTTTACCATCCAGTTCCTCGATGAACACCTTAGTGTTGGGCTCTGCTTCAGCCTCCGTCTTCAGCGAGCAGCTGTTGCTCTCCGATGTCATAATGATGTACCTCAGATAGTAATTGCTGTCGTTGACGAAATAGACCTCAAAATGTGGAGTGTCAAGGGAGTTATCTGCCATCGGTACAAAAGCCAGATAGGCGGAAAGGTTGTTTCCTCCCTTCCGCTCCTCAGCCTTAGGTTTGTAAGTGATCTCCTTCGACAAGTCGACAGTATCGGCCACCGTCATGTCGACATCCTCATCCTGACCCTCCTGCATAAGCGCCTTGACGGACTTATGCCCCCTGAGCAGTGGCGTCTCAGCCTTTTTCTGCTCCTGGGCCTCAGCACGCCGGTTAATAACATTTGCCGTGCTGTAGTCCTCACTGCTGACGACGACAACTTCATTGACAGGTGTAGGAATCTGGAAACCGTCTTCATCCTCCACCAAAACTATATTTTTACCTTGGAAACCAGCAATCTTTCCACCGCCAGTCTCACTGAGAAACTTTACTTTATCTCCTATTTTCATCATTCTTGTGGCTGCAAGCTTTAAGTGTTATGATGTTCATAAAAAATCTAAGGCATCAGCAGGCAGCTGTCGCCATAGCTAAGGAAGCGGAACCCATTGTTAAGGGCATAGTCGTAGACCTTCCGCCAGTCACCATGCAGGAAAGCACTGACCAGCAAGAGGAGCGTACTCTTCGGCTGGTGGAAGTTGGTGACGAGAATCTTAACGATCTTGTAAGTGTAACCCGGCGCGATAATAATCTGCGTACTCGTATGCAGTGCTTCAAGGTCATCACGCTCCAGCCAATCGTAGATGGCCAGGATGGAGTCACGGACGCTGACGGCCGTACCGTTGAGAATCACCAAGCCTTGCTCGTTGTGAGGAAGGTCATAGGGCTCCCATTGGCTGACATGCAGGTCTTCCTCGGCGATGTCAGGATTAGCTAAAATCTTCACACCGACATAATACAGGCTTTCCAAAGTACGCACACTCGTCGTACCGACGGCAATGCACTGGCAGTTATGCTCTAAAAGATGCTGGAACGTATGGCGATGCACAACGATATACTCCGAGTGCATGTTATGACCTGCTATTTCTTCGGTCTTGACCGGCTTGAAAGTACCAGCACCAACATGAAGTGTCACCTCGTCACGGGTGATGCCACAGGCGTCGATGTCTGCCAAGACCTTGTCGGTGAAGTGGAGGCCTGCCGTAGGTGCTGCCACGCTACCTTTTATCTTGGAATATACCGTCTGATAGGTCACCTTATCACTCTCCTCCGTAGCGCGATTAAGATAAGGAGGAATAGGTAGTTCACCGACAGCATCGAGTATCTCAGCAAAGTTGACATTGCTGTTGTCCCATTCAAAGTCTACCCAGTAGTTGGTACCGCCACTTTTCTCTGCCGTCTTGCTGCGGTCCATAGTGGCGGAAAGCGTCAGCTTATGCCCTTTTATCTCAAAATCACGCTTCAGCGTGCCATCCTTCCACTTCTTAAGATTACCTATCATGCAGAGCCACGAACACTGCCCCGTGGTCTGGAACATCCGCTCATAATCGGAAGGTGCTGCCGGCTCCATGAGGAAGACCTCGATGAGCGCACCCGTCTCTTTACGAAAATGGATACGGGCCTGGATGACCCGTGTATTGTTAAAGACCATTAAGGCACCAGAAGGCAGATGCTTCGTGATATGATAGAAAATATCATCAGAGATATTGCCTTTATCATAGACCAACAGCTTGCTGTGGTCGCGCTCCTTCAAAGGATATTTAGCTATGCGCTCGTCAGGGAGCGGATAGTCAAAGTCATTGATTTTTATATGTTTTGTATCCATATTATTTAAATTCCGACCGTCAACAGGGCGTTGATGACAAAGACCGCTATCGAGACGATGAAAATGGTAAAGACAACGTCGATGTCTGTCCGCGCATATCCTGTTGTGGTGTATTGCGAAGAGATATAATTAATTTTCGGATTAAACTTCAAATACAGCTTACGGTAAATGAGATAGACAACAATGCCGTCGATGATGCCATAGACAATGCCCACCAACACATCGAAAGGATAGTGGACACCAAGGTAGAGACGTGTCCAGCAATTGATAAGCGACCAGAACACCATCAAAGAGCTCAATAGTCTATCCCGAACAAGAAAACTCACAAAGACAGCGATTGCCATGGTGTTGGCGGCATGTGAGGAGAAGAAACTAAAACTGCTCTCGCTGACGCCAGCGACCAAGTCGAGTTGATTCTTGATAAGCAAATCATTACAAGGGCGTAATCTCCCTACGAGGGGCTTGATAATCATGTCGTTGATGCCACCCGCCAAGAGAACACAGACCAAGGCTCCACCAATAGCAAGGGCTATCTGTGGCATGGTCTCATTATTCTTGACAACCAAGTAGATCAATCCTATGTAAAGAGGTATCCAAGCCAGCCCGGAAGTGAGTTGGGGTACCAAAGTGTCTAAAAACAAAGAGTTGCTGCCATTGAAAAATGACAGCAAATGCTGATCGAGAGCTATGATGTTTTCTAATGCCATCTCAAGAAAAATTAAATCAGCTCAAGGGCCGAGGCTACAACCCAACCTTCACGTCCGTCAGCCAGCCGGATAGCTTTCCATCCCCGCATGCCGCTGTCGGTGATATCGACAAGGGTACCCTCGTGCAGGACAAAGGCATCTGCCGACTTGCTCACCGGCGAAGCTTTAACACCCACGGAAGGCACCATGACGACAGCACCCGTACTATTCTCGAAATCCACCTTCTGCTGATAGGCGAAGAGATTGGACAAGAGGAAGATGACAACAAAAGCCGCACTTCCAAAAAAGCCCACCTTCCGAGCGGTGACGTTGAAAGCGAAAAGATAGACCAATATCAGTATCAAGGCAAAAATAATGCTGATGACAGCCGTCCGTGCCCAGTTGTCGACACTGGTGAAATTGACAATACCTTTATACAAGGCCGAAAAGACATTGCTGTCAATAGGCGTTATCTTGTCTATGGTCTTAGAACTGGCAAACTGAAGATTGAATCTGATATCTTTGTCTCCAGGAGAAAGCCGCAAGGCCCGCTCGTAAGCCAAAATAGCCTGCGCCAAGTTGTCGGTGCGATAATAAGCGTTGCCGAGATTGTAATAGATGTCGGCCGAAACGCCTTTGCGCAGCAACTCATTATAATCAGCTATGGCCTGCTGGTAGTTGCCCTTCTTATAACTGTCATCAGCATTCTGCTTCGTGATGGCAAAAGCTGAGGACTGGAAAAAGAAGGCGAAGAACAAAGCTATGGCCAATATATAATTTCTGTTTCTCATTTTTTCCGGTTCATTACATTTTCTATCTCCATTATCGCTGTCATTGCCGACTGGAATATCTTCTCCATGTTGCCGGCGGCATCGCCTGGGGCATATCTTTCGAACTCACACTCGTCAAGTGCCATGATGAACTTCTCTACAGACTCGGCAGGGACTCCATGCTGCATCAGGTTGTCCTTGATATTGTCCCTTGAGAGACTCTCCACAGACATATTGAGTTTATAGCCAGCATATCCCCACAGCGCACGCAGAACTTCATCGTAGAACTCCGCCTGCTTATGGGCGAACATCAGACGGCTGGCATTCTTCAGACGACGACGCGCTATCTTCGTAGCACGCTTGCCGCGCATCTTGACAATATCAGCATTCTCGATGGCTCTGCGACGGAAGACTATCAACAAGACTATGAATGCCACCAAAGGAATGACAAGGCTTATCCAATAGGCTGCACTGCCATAGAAGATGTCACCAATAGGATGAACGGTTGTATCACCCGACTTAATGTCATGGATGTCGTTATCCTTCAACGCATCATAAGAGTCGGTCTCGCCCTTGCCATCTCCAGGCGCTACAGAGAGATGAAAGCCCTGGGTGCGAATTGTCTTATATGCATTGGCATCTACATCATAATAGGTGAAAGCCACCGGGGGAATGTCATACTCGCCCTGGTTGCGGGGAACAACGAGAAAGTCGTAGACCATATTGCCGCCCACACCAGCATTGGTGAGCTTGGTCTTGTCGGTGACTTTCGGGTCGTATTTATCAAATCCTTTCGGGAAGACAGGCTCTGGCTGCTTGATAAGCTTCAGATTGCCTGTACCGCCTACTACGACCCGCAAGGTAACAGGGTCGCCAGCCTTTACCTCCTTCTTGCTGAGTTGAGCAGAGATATTGAACTTTCCCACACCACCAGAGAAGCCAGCAGGCTTGGTGGGCAATGGGTCGACCTGAATGGTCATACCGGGCGCAACGATATTCCGTTTCACCTCCACATAGCCAGAGCCACCATTGAAGAAAGCCTCAAAGGGGTCTACATTTCTATTCTCCTGCACCACGATACCCTTGAAAGTGATAGACGGTATCTTCAAGGAGCCTGTCATCTGAGGATACATCAGATACTGACTCCACGTCACAGCTCGATAAGTCTTTCCATTCACACGCTCTACATGGAAGCTCTTCTGCCGGGGCAGTGGAATCTCCTGAGAGTGGAATCCCGTCAGGTCAGGCATCTTACCTTCAAGCTGTGTGAGGTCAACAAGGGTGTACACTTTATATGTCAGCAACACCGGCTCCTGTTCATGCACCCGCTTTTTATTGGCAGTAACTTTGATAAACAGGTCCTTGTCTGAAATGCGAGAACCTGCCGACTGCATCGCTGGAGCACTCTCGTCCTGATGCATTCTCGGTGTTCCACCTGTATTTCTTGCACGACCGGAGACAGTGACGCGAACTGCACGAGAAGCAACATTACGCCCTCTGATACGGGCATGAGCAGGCGGAATGTTATAGGAACCGTCCTTAGTGGCATAGAGCGTGTAGGTGAAAGTGATAGATGACGAGCTAGTAGTATGCCCGTTCACCATCTGATAGCTGCTCTGCTGAGAGGTATAAGGACCTGCTATAAGCTCTAAGCCCTCTGGAATGTTACCAGCCCGGAAGTCCTCAACATCCTGATTGTTGATGGTATAAGCTAATCGGAAGTTTTCCCCGGCCTGTACATGAGAAGGCACCGACACCGAGATTTGAGCGCTCACTGTGCCGACACTTCCTAAGCTTATCACCAAAAAAGCCAATATATATAAAAGTAAACGTTTCCTCATTCGCTTTTGTATTGTGAGCCGAGGGGAACCTGCTAAGTCTCCCCCTACTCCATTTATCACCAGTTTTTCTCCAACCTTCGTCTTTGTGGCTGCATACGGTTCTTATTGAGCCGCTGTTGCGTTTGCTTTTCTTCCTGTTCTGCATAGTTGAGCAGCTGTTCAGCATTGTCCTTGCTCATCTGCTCTTTGGGTTGTTGGTTCTGCTTCTGGTTCTTATTCTTATTTTTATCTTGCTTGCTCTTGTTCTGTTTCTTCTTATCTTGTTGCTGCTTATTCTGTTTCTGCTTATTGTTCTGTTTCTTATCGTTCTTCTTCTGATTCTTCTGCTGCCGCATGCATAACGCAAGATTATATCTTGTCTCATTATCATTTGGATTGTTGCGCAGACTCTCCTTGTAGGCCTCAATAGCCTCGCCGTACATCTGATGGCGCTGACAGATGACACCTATGTTATGATAGCACATAGCCTTGCGCATCTTTGCCGTCTCAGCCTTACCGGCATTCTGAAGTTGTACGACAGCAGCAGAGTCTTTCTGCTGCATGAGGAGAGCCGTACCCAGGTTGTACATAGCCTGAGTATTCCGCGGATTCTTGCTCAGAGCCTTACGGTATTCAATCTCCGCCCGAGCATAGTTCTGCTGTCGGTAGAGTCGGTTGCCATTACGGATATACTGTCTGTCGCTTTGTGCATTGGCAGTCAGCAGACCGAAGACAGCGGTGAGAAGTAACAATAAATATCTTAATTTCATTTCTTACGCGTGAATAACTTGATATTCTTCAACCTGGGATTCTTAGCCTCCAAGATACAAATCTCTACGATGAGTAAGATGATGGCAAGTATGCCGAATGCTTGGAACTGCTCGTTGTACTCGCTGTAGATAACAGAGTCAGTGTCGCCCTGCTGCAACTTGGTGAGCTCGTCGTTCAATTGTTCCTGAGCATCAGATGTATTGTCGACATGGATATAGGTGCCACTGCCAGCCTGAGCGATCTGCTTGCACATATTTTCATTCAAAGCCGACATTACCGTCTGCCCATGTTCGTCTTTCAGATAGTCTCCATTGCCCACAGGTATAGGTGCGCCCTTCGTACTTCCTACGCCGAGGATAAAGACGTTGATTCCCGCCTTCTTGGCGGCCTTAGCCGCATCGAGCGCTCCACCTTCGTGGTCTTCGCCATCCGTGATGACGATGATGGCCCGACCCACCTTATCCTGCTTGGTAAAACTATGCATACCCACCTCTATGGCGCGCGCAATGTCAGTACCCTGCGTCTGAATGAGGGAAGGGTCTATATTCTGTAGGAACATCTTGGCGGAGACATAATCGCTCGTGATAGGCAACTGCACAAAGGCATCACCGGCAAAAACGACAAGACCGATTTTATCGTTTGTGAAATGATCTACCATATTCTCTACAAGCATCTTGCTCTTATCGAGTCGGCTGGGCTCTACATCTTGTGCAAGCATAGAGTTGGAGATATCCATACAAATGATAGCCTCTATACCATTACGCTTCTCATGCGAAATCTTAGAACCCATCTGCGGGCGCGCCAGCATGACAATAAGCACGGCCAGAGCCGCATTCATCAGCCAAAACTTTACCGTCGGCCTAAAGCGGGAGACATCAGGCATCATATCCTTAAGCAACGCCGGGTCGCCGAACTTACGCAGTTTCCTCCTACGCTGCCGCCACGTAATGAGACGTATGACGGCAAGCAATGGAATGAGCCACAGCAGCAGGAGATATATAGGATCTTCGAATCGTAACATCTTTTCTTGACTTATAAGTTGGTATTAGGGAATTCTCCGCAGATAAGTATTTCTTAAGAGTATCTCTAAGAGCAGGCAGAGAATGGCCGCCAGCGCGAAAGGCTGATAAGCGTCGTAACGCTTCGAGAACTTTTTCACGTCCATCTTTGTCTTCTCCAACGTATCTATATCATGATAAATCTGTTTAAGCTGTGCTGTATTGGTAGCACGGTAGAAGTTGCCATCGGTGGTAGCCGCTATGTCGCTAAGTGTCTTGGTATCAATATCCACGGGCATGTTGACATACTGCACCGTTCCACCCACCGGCATAGGATAAGGCGCAACCTTGTTGGTGCCCACCGCGATGGTATAGACTCTTATCCCTAAAGATCTGGCTATCTGCGCTGCTGTCATCGGTGAGATGTCGCCCATGTTATTGGAACCGTCCGTTAGGAGGATAACAACCTTGCTCTTCGCCTTAGAGGTCTTCAGTCGGGAGATAGCATTGGCCAGGCCCATACCGATAGCGGTACCATCCTGAATGAGTCCACGGGCAGCGATGTCGGTGCGCACATTCTGCAAGAGACTGAGCAGGGAGGCATGATCGGTGGTCATCGGACATTGCGTGAAAGCCTCACCAGCAAAAATGGTCAGACCGATATTGTCGTTGGGACGCCCGCTGATGAATTCGGCAGCAACATCCTTAGCGGCCTCAATACGGTTCGGCTTCAGGTCCTCGGCCAGCATAGATGTGGAGACATCCATAGCCAGCATGATGTCGATACCTTCCACGGTCTTGCTGCCCCACGAGTTGTGGGTCTGAGGACGGGCCAAGACGATGACTATGAGCACGAAGGTGGCAATTCGAAGAACCATGGGAGCATCGACGAGACGCTCACGAAGGCTCTTAGGGGCATTGTAGTAGGCCCGCGTGTCACTCATGCGCATCGTTGGCTCGCTCCGCTTCCTATAAAGGAAATACCATAATATATATGGTATGAGGAGCAACAGCAGGAGGAAATATTCTTTGTTTGCGAATTCCATTTTACACGGTCAACAAATAAATGTTGTATATTATGTAAGCCAGCAGCGCTATCACAATAACGCCGAAGACCCACAGAAGCGTCTTTATCGTTATGCGGTTGGAGCGTGTCTTTTTGTCATCATCAGAGAGTTTAGGCACGATCTTCTCCTCCACGGCCTGACCTTCGAGCTTGGTCTCGTCGATGAAGTTGACGGCATTGACCAGATTGAGGTCGTTCTCGTTGAGGAGCGTAGAATACTTGGCAAACTTCACAAGGTCAGCCGTCTGGAACAGCTCACGGAGTTCATCTATCATCTTTCTGTCGCCGAGACGCTGCAAGTTCTCAAGAATCTGATCCGTCGTCATCTCTCTGGCATTGAAGCCGAAGCGCTCCTGAATATATTGCCGCAACGTGTCAGTGAGGCGGGTGTAATAAGCCTTCTGGTCTTCACTCGACTGCATGCCCTCACGCTTGATGTCATCAATAGCCTGCAAAGCACGCTGATGAGGAGGAACATGACGCACGATTCTGACCTTCGTAATAATCGGCTTATTCTCTTTCAGCCTAATAAAGAGATAGAGCCCGAGAAGTACCAGAATGACGACAAGCAACGCCAGCCAGAAGAAGGGAGCCCACTCAGACCATTGGAAAGGATTGTCCTGAACATCCTTCGGGCCATAGAACTGGTTAGGGTGCAATGTATCCACATCCACAGTGATAACCTTTAGTGCCGAAGCATTGCCTTGATAGCTCTTGCCATTAACACCCACTTTTAGCGCGGGTATAGCATAGATCCGCTGATAGAAAGAGGTTATGGCATATGTCTTGCGCACTTTGTACGCTCCTCCACTGTGGCTGACTGTGTCGGGAGCAGCAGCCTCGACGACTTCCACGCCTGGAGTCAGGTACAGTCCTGCCTTCAGTTTCGGCCACGCAATACGAGAGCCGTCGGGAAACGTTACATCCAGATGAAGATGGGCCTGCTGGCCTATCAAGATGCTAATGGAGTCTACCGACTGTTCTACGCTCACCTGCGCCACAACCATGCGGGCGGAAAAGAGCATCAAAACTGCTAATATATATTTGAGAAGTCTTCTCATCTCAAACCTGTTCTTTGTTTTATTCCTTAAAAAGCTTGTTACGCCTAATTATTTCCAACGCTTATGACCGCTGCTTGAAGAGCATCATCAACGAAGCTGTAAAATCCTCATTGGTGGCTATCGACGTCCAGTCCACCTTGCTTTTGGCAAAAGTCTGCCGGAGATACTGCTCCCGATTCATCCAGTAAGCAGTATGTGCCCGCCGAAGTTTCTTGCTGGAAGTATCAATATACATCTCGTGACCTGTCTCAGCGTCGCGAACCTTCATCAGACCCACATCGGGCAAGGACTTGGCGCGCGGGTCATAGACTTGTATAGCCACAACGTCGTGCTTGCGGTTGGCAATCTCCATCTCGCGCGAGAAATCTTTATTGTCGTAGAAATCACTTATCAGGAAGGAGGTGCAGCGACGCTTCATTACCCTGGTGAGGTAAGCCGTAGCCATGGCTATATCTGTCTTGTTGCTCTGCGGATGGAAGTCGAGCATTTCGCGGATGATATACAATATATGTTTTCTGCCCTTCTTTGGCGGAATATATTTCTCTATCCTGTCGGAGAAGAAGATAACACCTATCTTATCATTGTTCTGAATGGCGGAGAATGCTATCGTGGCAGCTATCTCCGTAGCCAAATCGCGCTTATTCTGCTGCACGGTACCAAAGTCAAGAGACCCGGACACATCGACCAGCAGCATCACAGTAAGCTCGCGCTCTTCCTCGAACACCTTGACGAAAGGTCGACCAAAGCGAGCCGTAACATTCCAGTCAATGTCACGCACATCATCGCCGAACTGATACTCCCGCACCTCAGCGAACTCCATACCACGGCCTTTAAAAGCAGAGTGGTACTGTCCGGCAAAAATGTTCTGGCTCAGCCCGCGCGTCTTTATCTCTATCTTTCTTACCTTTCGAAGAATATCCTGAGTATCCATTGTTCTTAACTTAGCGACAGATGAAGTCTTTACTTAGCGACAGATGATGAGAAAGCAACCATTAAGGCACCTCCACCTTATTGATAATCTGGCTTACGATTTCCTCGCTCGTCACATTGGCAGCCTCAGCCTCATAGCTCAGACCGATACGATGACGCAGCACGTCGTGAGCCACAGCGCGTACGTCTTCCGGCACCACATAGCCTCTATGCTTGATGAAAGCATAAGCGCGTGATGCCTTGGCAAGATTGATGCTGGCACGTGGCGATCCGCCGAAAGTTATCATATCCTTCAGCTGCGGCAATCCATAACGGTCAGGATAACGCGTGGCAAAGACGATGTCAGCGATATACTGCTCTATCTTTTCATCGATATAAACCTGGTTGACGACATCACGAGCCTTGAGAATATCGTCAGCACTGCATACTGGTGTCACGGTTGGCATACTCTTCTCCAAATTCTCGCGGATAATTTGTTTTTCCTCATCGATTGTGGGATAGCCGATAATAACTTTCAGCATGAATCGGTCAACCTGGGCCTCCGGCAACTGATAGGTACCTTCCTGCTCGATAGGGTTCTGTGTAGCCATAACAAGGAAGGGCTTTGGGAGGCTGAAAGTCTTGTCGCCGATAGTCACCTGATGCTCCTGCATAGCCTCAAGAAGCGCGCTCTGCACCTTTGCCGGAGCACGGTTAATCTCATCGGCCAAGACGAAGTTAGCGAAGACGGGACCTTCCTTGACTTGGAACTTCTCGTCTTTCTGAGAGTATATCATTGTTCCGATGACATCCGCCGGAAGAAGATCGGGAGTGAACTGGATACGTGAGAAGTCGGCATCAACAAGCTGTGAAAGTGTTCGGATAGCAAGTGTCTTTGCCAGTCCGGGAACACCTTCCAGCAGAATGTGGCCATCACTGAGAAGGGAGATAAGCAGAGAGTCGATGAGGTGCTTCTGCCCTACGATAACTCTGTTCATGCCAGCCGTCAAGTTATTGACAAAGCCGCTCTGCTGCTCGATGAGTATGTTCAGTTCACGAATGTCTACTGATTCTGCCATAATGCAAAAATTGTCTTTTGGATTGTACGTTTTTTACAATCCGCAAAAGTACAACTTTTCTTTCTGAGGGCAGAAGCGATAGCCACTAAATAATATTAAAATGGTTCTAAAGCTGTTTATTTTAAGAAAGTTTATAACAAGTCAATTTGTTCTCTTTTAAGCGCTGTTTTAGCGATTCGCTCGTAGATGAGTCCCAGTTCAGCAAAGCGCATGACAGCATTCATAGCCGCATGGCGCACACCCGCCGAGGAAGACTTTAAGGCAGTGACAGCCTGGTCTACAAACTCGTTGATACCCCTCTCATTAGGTTCTACGCCCTTCATGAAAAGGCGCCCGAGAATGTCGTAAGCACAGATCTCGTAAAGCTCCTTTCCAGTGGCCATCCAGCGATAGGCAATCTTAGGGGCATAACTGACATTCTGATAAAGGTTGAAGGCCTGCATCTCAGCCAATTCCTGAGAGTTGGTCTGCTCCATCCATATATCAGCAACATCTTCCGGCATAGCCTCAGCCGGCATCGTCAATGTAGCGAGAATCTTGCACTCACGAATATCTTCCTTCCACAATGCAATAGCAAAATCATAATCGTGAGGCAAATCTTTTGCCATCTGCTTGAGCTGCATAAAGGGCACTCCCCAATTGAGGCGATAGTCCACACCCTTCTCACGCATAGACTGCGAGGCTGGACCATTCATGACGAGCCGAAAGCTGCGCTTCAGCTCGCGTATCTTATCTTGAATTTCTTCTTTATCCATTATTGTCAATCATCATTCGTTGTAAGGTCTGCTGCCGGAACCAGCATCGACCCGGCTATCCCGTATAGAGAATCAGGAAGTCCTACAGCAACCCATACTCGTTGGAATAGCGTAGCATCTGATGGCTGTAGGTCTCTGTGTAGTCGAGGACGACATCTGTGATATTTTCCTCACTATCAACGACGGGCTTCATCCAAGGGTTGATAAAGCCTTTATAGGGAGCAATATGCAGTTTCTCATAACGCGCCAGGACTTCTTCATGAAGTTGCGGGTCTATCTTCACGCCATAGGATTCCACCATTTGTCTGGCAGCGTCATAGTCTCCCTCACTCTTTATCCGCTGAATCTCTGCCAAAAGCTTGCCAAAGCGTTCACGGAGTTTGACATAGTCATTGACCTTAACATAAGTCTTGCCGCCAACTTTCGTCAGCTCTACGCTTCCTTCAGCATGGTCTAAGACCCATCTTGCGATAATAGCGCGGTTGCGCATATGAGCCTCTTCAATCTGATGACCAGGCTTGATGCGCACGAGCTGCGTCAACAAGCCATTCATCAGATAATGATAATACTGGCTCTTGTACGCTTCCGCATCAGGAACGAGTCCAAGTTCTATAAGTTTAGGGTCGGCAAGATAGTAGAGCCCGAAGAGGTCCGCGCGAGCCTCTTCTATCGTACTGCCATAGGCTTTCAAGGCTTCCGGCGAGACACCGGGCAGCAACTGACCACTGCCATGCCCCAGACACTCATGGAGATCCGTATGCAGGTCATCGCAAAGGTCACCATATTTATCGATAAGGGCACGAGTCGCATCATCAATGACAAACTCCTCATTGAAGCCATTGCCATGTGCCGCTTTGTTGTAAGCATCGGTGAGATTACCTATCGTCACACTCTTAGAACCATAACGTGCTCTTATCCAGTCTGCATTAGGCAGATTGATGCCGATGGCGGTAGAAGGATACTCCTCACCGCCAAGCATGACGGCCTCGATGACATGAGCCGATACGCCCTTGACAACGGGCTTTCTGAAGCGAGGGTCCACGGGCGAATGGTCCTCAAACCACTGGGCGTTGCCTGCAATCAACTGAGTACGCCGCGTTGCCTCATGGTCTCTGAGCTCTACGATACCCTCCCAAGTACCCTTAATGCCCAAAGGATCGCCATAGACCTCTATGAAACCATTGATAAAGTCGACGTCTCCAGCCTGTTCTTTCAGCCATTCTATGCTGTAAGCGTCGAAAAGGCGCACGTCACCGGTTTTATAATAATCGATGAGTGTGGACAGGATTTTCCGCTGCGCGTCATTCTCAGCCACCTCAGCGGCTTTGCCGAGCCATTTCACAATCTCAGAGATAGCCTTACCATAAAGTCCGGAGGCTGTGTAAGGCTCCTCCACAATCTTGCCGTCACGCTTCACCAGTTTTGAGTTCAAGCCCCAGGAGGGCTGACAGTCTCCAAGCGTAGCATCTTTAGTCGAAGCATAATAATCCTCGGCTTCTTTCTGGGTAACACCCTCATAGAAGTTGCAGGCTGAAGTCTGAACCAAATCCTCACCAGCCGCCTGGTTGACGCGCTTGGGCAGGACAGCAGGGTCGAAGATGACCGTGCAGATAACGTTGAGGAACTTTTCCACGCCACCATACTTAGCAAACAGCTGGTCGCATGACCGAAGCTCCTTCACACACTTTCTAAACCATTGCTCTGAAAATTCGGGGACAAACTTCTCACAGCCATAATGGTGGTAGATACCGTTAGAAAACCAAAGTCTTTTAAGGTAAACCACAGCCTGTTCGTAGTTATCCCTGTCCTTCTTTGCACCCTCTGAGAGTAGTATAGCCTCAAAAACTTTTCTGATATCGAGGTTGTACTTGCCATATTGGTCGGTAGTGATATCGCGCCCGGCTAACGTAGCCTTGGCCAAATAATAGATATACTTTTTCTTATTTAAACTCAATCCGGCGAATCCATCCACCCGATAGCGCAACAGCTGGAGATCAGCAAACCGCTCATCGGAATAGACGAAATCTTCATTCTTTGTCCTCATTATTTGTTGTTGATGCTTTTCTGGTACGTTTCTTAGCCCTCTCCATCGACTGCGCCATCTGTCTGAGATGCTGCAGCTTGTAGTCGCGGGGAGTAATGCCATTAATCTTGTAGAAAGAGGCATAGAAAGACTGACGGTTAGAGAACCCTACCATATCCGAGATGTCCTCCATGTTGAGATCCTGGTATCGTTTATCCACCAACAGGGACATCGCCTCCTGGATACGGTATTTGTTGACATAGGAAGTGTAGTTCATGTGGAACCGAACATTGACAACCGCCGAGATATACCTTGTGTTAGTATTCAGGTCCTCTGCCAATCGTTTGGCCGAATAGTCCTTGTCCTTGTATTTCTTTTGGACAATGATAATGTCATTGATGCACTGCTCGAGCTCATCCATAAGACGCGG
The DNA here is from genome assembly GCA_900543585.1 of uncultured Prevotella sp. Taxonomy (GTDB): domain Bacteria; phylum Bacteroidota; class Bacteroidia; order Bacteroidales; family Bacteroidaceae; genus Prevotella. The sequence continues at coordinate 73,540 of UQRP01000005.1, read as the reverse complement.
GCTTACCAAGGTCCGGTAGGCGGCATCTTTTTCTTTCTTCTGAACTATATTATACTTTGTCATAGTGGGATGGATAAAACTATTTTAGCAGGCCTGCATGACTGCAAGCTGATGTGAGATGGGTATTAAAGCCTGGTAGGATGATTGCACGGTGCGGGAAGCTGGCCCACAGCCGATTCCTTAGTTTGTTTCGTTTTTATTACGTCTTTTGCAAAGATAGTAAAATATTTGGATTATTGTTCTCTTCATATGGCAAAATTCCACAATTAAATATATTTTTAACATAATTTCATAGCTTTCAAGCACAAAAGTCTCGCCAGTGTGCAAGTCAATACGGGCGGCATAGTTAATTATCCATAATTTAGCGGATTCTTCCGCCCTAAAACATGGGCAAATGAGCAAAAGTGAGTACCTTTGCACCCGATTTTAAAGGGGCATGGGTATATTGTGCCCCAAAAGTATCACATAAAGTCTAACTTTATTAATTTACAAACAACAAATTATTTATGTCAAATTTAAACGACGTCAAGAACGTAAAGCCATTGGACGACTTCGACTGGGATGAGTTCGAGAATGGCAGCACCTCTACTGCAAGCAAAGAGGAGCAGGAGAAGGCTTACGACAACACGCTGAGCAAGATTCAGGACCACGAGGTTGTCGAGGGCACTGTCATCTCTATCGACAAGAAAGAAGTTGTCGTCAACATCGGCTACAAGAGCGACGGCATCATCCCCGCATCAGAGTTCCGCTACAACCCCGACCTGAAGATCGGCGACAAAGTGGAGGTCTATGTTGAGGATCAGGAGGACAAGCGCGGACAGCTTGTTCTCTCTCACAAGAAAGCACGCCTGGCAAAGAGCTGGGAAAAGATCAACGAGGCTATGGAGAACGACGAGGTTATCCAGGGCTTCATCAAGTGCCGCACCAAGGGTGGTATGATTGTCGATGTCTATGGCATCGAGGCCTTCCTGCCCGGTTCACAGATTGACGTCCATCCTATACGCGACTACGACGTCTTCGTTGGCAAGACCATGGAGTTCAAGGTTGTCAAGATCAACCAGGAGTTCCGCAACGTTGTCGTTTCACACAAAGCACTCATCGAGGCAGAGCTCGAAGCTCAGAAGAAGGAGATCATCTCTCACCTGGAGAAGGGTCAGGTCCTCGAGGGTACTGTCAAGAACATCACTTCCTATGGTGTCTTCGTCGACCTTGGTGGTGTCGACGGACTCGTGCACATCACAGACCTCTCTTGGGGCCGCGTCAGCGATCCTCATGAGGTTGTCCAGCTCGACCAGAAGATCAAGGTCGTTATCCTCGACTTCGACCAGGAGAAGAAGCGCATCGCTCTCGGTGTCAAGCAGCTCACTCCGCATCCTTGGGACAGCCTTGATCCCAACCTCAAGGTGGGTGACCATGTCAAGGGTAAAGTTGTCGTCATCGCTGACTACGGTGCTTTCGTAGAGATTCAGCCGGGTGTCGAGGGTCTTATCCACGTCTCTGAGATGTCTTGGAGCCAGCACCTGCGTTCAGCTCAGGAGTTCCTCCACGTCGGCGACGAGGTAGAGGCCGTTATCCTGTCTCTCGACCGTCAGGAGCGCAAGATGTCTCTCGGTCTGAAGCAGCTCAAGGAGGATCCTTGGGAGAATATCGAGCAGAAGTATCCTGTCGGCTCTATCCACACTGCAAAGGTCCGCAACTTCACCAACTTCGGTATCTTCGTAGAGCTCGAGGAGGGTGTTGATGGTCTTATCCACATCTCTGACCTGTCTTGGACCAAGAAGGTGAAGCATCCTTCTGAGTTCACAACAGTGGGTGCCGAGATTCAGGTCATCGTTCTGGAGATCGACAAGGAGAATCGTCGTCTGAGCCTCGGCCACAAGCAGCTTGAGGAGAATCCTTGGGACAAGTACGAGCAGATCTACGAGCCCGGCACTGTCCACAACGGTAAGATTACCAAGATGATGGACAAGGGCGCCGTTATCACTCTCGACGAGGGTGGCGAGGGCTTCGCTACTCCTAAGCACCTGACAAAGCAGGATGGCTCTGAGGCTAAGCTCGGTGAGGAGCTGCCGTTCATGGTTATCGAGTTCAACAAGGAGTCTCATCGCATCATCCTCTCTCACAGCCGTACCTTCGAGGAGGGTCACGATGAGCCACGTCCACGTCGCCATGCCAACAGCGGCAACAACCGCAAGCAGAGCGAGACTCCTGTCATCAACAATGTACAGGCTGGTACTTCTCTCGGCGACCTCGACGTCCTCGCCAAGCTGAAGGCTGACATGGAGAAAGGCAAGTAAATTTTATTCTATCCCAAAAGCCGATTAATCGGCCCAAAGGAAAATAAATAACATATCAAAGCACCGTTGTGAGTATTTGCAACGGTGCTTTTTTCTTTCTACTATGAACGCACCTACAAACTATCACTGACGTCTGTTGCTGCAAAACGCCCGCAATGACCATCCCGCTAATAATTTATGGCAGTCTAAAAACGGCGGAATTACCTTGCCAGAAATAAGTAGAGGCAACGTCATTACGACGGTAAAGGCCACAAACATGCCATCAAAGAATTCCGAGACCAGGAAACGACAGCCTGGTCACGCATAGCAAGCCTCACTTTTTTCAATAATTCTATCCTTTCTTGTATCTGTTTTCATGGAAATTCAGTAAATTTGCAGCGAATTATATATAATCCGTTATTCAGTTTAATTAGGTCAGAAATTGATAGAGAAACATATTGTACTGGAAGATATTGATCCGGTAACGTTCTATGGAGTCAACAACACGCATCTTCAGATGATCAAGTCGTTGTTTCCGAAGACCCGTATCGTAGCCCGCGGCAATGTGCTGCGCGTCTTAGGTGATGAGGACGAGATGGCCAAAGTTGAGGAGGACGTGGAGAATATCCGCAAGCACATCGTTAAATACAACACACTCAACGACGAGGACATCCTCGACATCGTCAAAGGCAACAAGACCAAGGCCGACGCTGCCAAGGACGTCCTGGTCTACAGCATCTCAGGCCGACCCATCAAAAGCCGCTCCGCCAACCAGCAGAAGCTCATTGAGGCTTTCGATACCGACGACATGATCTTCGCCGTCGGCCCCGCCGGAACGGGAAAGACCTATCTCAGCATCGCCCTGGCCGTGAAAGCCCTCAAAGAGCACAGCATCAAGAAGATTATCCTCAGCCGCCCGGCCGTGGAAGCCGGTGAGAAGCTCGGATTCCTCCCCGGCGACATGAAAGACAAGATAGACCCCTATCTCCAGCCTCTCTACGACGCGCTCGAAGACATGATACCCAGCGTCAAGCTCCAGGACATGATGGACAAGCATGTCATACAGATTGCGCCTCTGGCATTCATGCGCGGCCGCACACTCTCCGATGCCGTCGTCATCCTTGACGAAGCCCAGAACACAACCCCCGCGCAGATACGCATGTTCCTCACACGCATGGGCTGGAATACGAAGATGATTATCACGGGCGACATGACACAGATAGACTTGCCCAGACAACAGAAGAGCGGACTCCGCGAAGCCCTCGACGTCCTTTCCGGCATAGAGGGCATCTCCGTGATAAAACTCAACCAGAAAGACATCGTACGCCACAAGCTCGTCACCAGAATTGTCAACGCCTATGATGCCTACGACAAAAAGCTCAATGCGGCAGCAGAAAAGCAAACCGAAAAGGAGAACAACGAGATTACTAAATAAAACACAACAATGAAAGCATTAACAAGAACTGATTTCCATTTTGATGGACAGAAGAGTGTTTACCATGGTAAAGTACGCGACGTATACAACATCAACGATGACATCATCGTGATGGTAGCCACCGACCGTATCTCCGCTTTCGATGTAGTACTGCCCAAGGGTATCCCTTTCAAAGGCCAGGTACTGAACCAGATTGCCGCCAAATTCCTTGACCACACCAGCGACATCTGCCCCAACTGGAAGTTGGCCACTCCTGATCCAATGGTTACAGTGGGTCTTAAATGCGAAGGTTTCCGCGTGGAGATGATTATCCGCTCCATCCTCACCGGTTCTGCATGGCGCGCCTATAAAGAGGGTGCCCGCGAGCTCTGCGGTGTCAAGCTGCCCGACGGCATGCACGAGAATGAGCGCTTCCCAGAGCCTATCATCACACCGACGACAAAGGCTGACGAAGGCCACGACATGAACATCTCCCGCGAGGAGATTATCAAGCAGGGCATCGTCTCCGCCGAAGACTATGCCGTCATCGAGGATTGGACACGCAAGCTCTTTGCCCGCGGACAGGAGATTGCAGCACAGCACGGACTGATTCTCGTTGATACCAAATACGAGTTTGGCAAGCGCGACGGCAAGCTCTATCTCATTGACGAGATTCATACTCCTGACTCCAGCCGCTATTTCTACGCCGACGGCTATGAGGAGCGCTTCAAGAAGGGCGAGCCTCAGAAGCAGCTCTCCAAGGAGTTCGTGCGCCAGTGGCTCATTGAGCACAACTTCATGAACCAGCCCGGTCAGACAATGCCGGAGATCACCGACGAATATGCTGAGAGCGTCTCTGAGAGATATATCGAGCTCTATGAGCATATCACAGGCGAGAAATTCGACAAGGCCGCTGAGTCCGGTGACATCGCCGCACGCATAGAGCGCAATGTCAGCGAGTGGCTGAAAAACTATAAGCACTAAGAGAGCGAGACTCTGACAGTCACAATCTCAAATCACAACATATGTATCAGCAGGAAACGATAAAGCCATACGATAACAAAGGCGACAAAGGCAAACAGGTGGAAGAGATGTTCGACAACATCGCACCCACCTATGACACCCTCAACCACCGCCTGTCATGGGACATCGACAAGGGCTGGCGCAAGAAGGCCATCCGCCAGTTGGAGCCTTACCATCCTAAGTCTATCCTTGACATCGCCACGGGGACCGGTGATTTTGCCATCCTCGCTGCCAGAATGCTCAACCCCGAACTTCTCATCGGCGCCGACATCTCAGAAGGCATGATGGACATAGCGCGTCAGAAAGTCAAAGATTTAGGACTTGCTGGCACGGTAAAGTTCAGGAAAGAGGATTGTATGGCTCTGTCGTTTGCTGACAACACCTTCGACGCTGTCACGGCGGCCTTCGGCATCAGGAACTTCCAAAATCTCGACCGAGGGCTCGCCGAGATGTGCCGCGTCCTGAAGAAAGGCGGACATCTCAGCATCGCTGAGCTCACCACACCCGTCGCTTTCCCCATGCGGCAGCTCTTCAGCGTCTATTCTCACACCTTCCTGCCCGCTTACGGCAAGTTCATCAGCAAAGACAGAAGCGCTTACGACTACCTCACTGCCACCATAGAGGCCTTCCCCCAGGGAGAGCGCATGATGGACATCCTCAAAGGCGCCGGATTCTCTAAGGTCGCCTTCAGAAGACTCACCTTCGGCATCTGCACCATTTATTTCGCGGAAAAATAAAGACAAGACATTATGGATAAATACGGACTCATCGGCTATCCTCTGGTTCACTCCTTCTCTATCAACTATTTCAACGAGAAGTTCCAGAATGAGAACATCGACGCCGTCTACGAGAACTTCGAGATTCCCACCATCGACCAGCTGACCGAAATTCTCGACACCAATCCTGAGCTGCGCGGACTCAACGTCACCATTCCCTACAAGGAGAAGGTCATCAGCTTCCTCGACTCCTTAAGTCCGGAAGCCAGCGCCATAGGAGCCGTCAACGTGATAAAGATCGGGCACAAAGGCAAGAAGACCACTCTTCACGGATACAACAGCGATGTCATTGGCTTCACACGAAGCATTGAGCCTCTTCTCGACACCTATCATAAGAAAGCGCTCATCTTAGGCACTGGCGGGGCTTCCAAAGCTATCGACTTCGGACTGAAATCGCTGAACATCATCACCCGCAAGGTGAGCCGTTCCGGAAAGGACGGCGCTATGAAATACTCCGACATCACACCGGAGACCATCAAAGAATACAACGTTATCGTCAACTGCACCCCTGTCGGCATGTTCCCGCATGCCGATGAATGCCCCGAGCTGCCCTATGAGGCTATGGACGACCACAACCTGCTCTACGACCTTATCTACAATCCCGACGAGCCGCTCTTCAGGCGCAAGGGCATCTCAAGTCCGTTCTTTACCACGGCGCCGTGGTAAAGAACGGACTTGAGATGCTGCTTCTGCAAGCTTTCGTCTCATGGGAAATCTGGAACAAATAATATTTCTAAGACATATGAACAACAGATATATGATGCGTGGCGTCTCTGCTGCTAAAGAGGACGTCCACAATGCCATTAAGAATATCGACAAAGGCCTCTTCCCGCAGGCTTTCTGCAAGATTATCCCTGACACCTTAGGCGGTGACCCTGACTATTGCAACATCATGCACGCCGACGGTGCCGGTACCAAGTCGTCACTGGCTTATATGTACTGGAAGGAGACCGGCGACCTGAGCGTGTGGAAAGGCATTGCACAGGACGCCATCGTCATGAATACTGACGACCTGCTCTGCGTTGGCGCCGTTGACAACATTCTCGTCTCTTCTACCATTGGCCGCAACAAGATGCTTGTGCCCGGAGAGGTCATCTCCGCTGTCATCAACGGTACCGACGAGTTCCTTGCCCAGCTCCGCGACATGGGCGTCGGCATCTATCCCACTGGTGGCGAGACAGCCGATGTCGGCGACCTCGTGCGCACCATCATCGTAGACTCCACCGTCACCTGCCGCATGAAGCGCAGCGACGTCATCAACAATGCCAACATCCGTCCGGGCGATGTCATCGTGGGCTTGAGCTCTACAGGACAGGCTACCTATGAGGACCGCTACAATGGTGGCATGGGCAGCAATGGACTCACCAGCGCGCGCCACGATGTCTTCGCAAAATATCTCGCTGAGAAATTCCCCGAGAGCTACGACCATGCCGTCCCCGACGAACTCGTCTACAGCGGCAAATACCATCTGACCGACAAGATTGACGGGCTCGATGTTGACGCCGGTCAACTGGTTCTCTCCCCCACCCGCACCTATGCACCTGTCATCAAGCGCCTCCTCGACGAGCTGCGCCCCGAGATTCACGGTATGGTGCACTGCACAGGTGGCGCGCAGACAAAGGTGCTGCATTTCGTTGGAGACAACTGCCGTGTCGTCAAGGACAACATGTTCCCCATTCCACCGTTGTTCAAGATTATCCACGACTGCTCCGGCACTGACTGGAAAGAGATGTATCAGGTCTTCAACATGGGCCACCGTATGGAGATCTACGTCCGTCCGGAGATTGCCGACAAAGTTATTGCCATCAGCAAGAGCTTCAACATCGACGCTCAGGTCATCGGACACATCGAAGAGGGCAAGCGCTCGCTGACCATCAAATCTGAATACGGAGAGTTCAACTATTAATATATGAATAGCATACTACAAAAGCTTGACGGCCTTGAGGCTCGCTTCGAGGAGGTCTCCACGCTGATTACCGACCCTGAAGTGATTACCGACCAGCGACGCTATGTCAAACTCACTAAAGAATATAAAGAACTTGGCGACATCATGGACGCCCGCAAGCGATATGTTGCTTGCCTCAACGCCATCAAGGAGTCGAAAGACGTCATCGTCAACGAGAGCGACCCCGACATGAAGGCCCTCGCAAGAGAGGAGCTCCAAGAGAATGAGGAGCTCCAGCCCAAACTTGAAGAGGAGATTAAGCTCCTGCTCGTCCCCAAGGACCCCGAAGACGCCAAGAATGTGCAGATGGAGATTCGTGCCGGAACGGGTGGCGACGAGGCTGCTCTCTTCGCCGGTGACCTGTTTAATATGTACAAGCGCTACTGCGAGTCGAAAGGCTGGAATATCAGCGTGACTTCCTTCAACGAGGGGGCCGTAGGCGGATACAAGGAGATTGACTTCGCCGTCACGGGCGACAATGTCTATGGCACCTTGAAATACGAGTCCGGCGTCCATCGCGTACAACGCGTTCCGGCTACAGAGACCCAGGGACGTATGCACACCAGCGCCGCTACAGTCGCCGTGCTGCCTGAGGCTGAGAAGTTTGAGGTCCACATCGACGAGAGTGCCATCAAATGGGATACCTTCCGCTCAAGCGGTGCTGGCGGTCAGAATGTCAACAAGGTTAGCTCCGGCGTGCGTCTGCGCTATCCGTGGAAGAATCCTGAGACGGGCGAAGTAGAGGAGATTCTCATCGAGTGTACCGAGACCCGCGACCAGCCGAAGAACAAAGAGCGCGCACTGAGCCGACTCTACACCTTCGTCTACGACCGCGAGCATTCCAAATACGTCAACGACATCCAGAGCCGCCGTAAGTCGCTCGTTTCCACCGGCGACCGCTCGGCAAAGATTCGCACCTATAACTTCCCGCAGGGGCGTGTCACCGACCACCGCATTGGCTACACCATCCACGACTTGCAGGGATTCCTCAACGGCGATATTCAAGACATGATCGACCATCTCACCGTGGCCGAGAATGCGGAGAAACTCAAAGAAAACGAACTGTAACGTTATGGCAAGATTTTGGACCCGAAAGAATGAAGACCACAGCAAGGAAGAAGAGACGATGCAGCCTGAAGACTTCCTGGCCCGTGTGGCTAAAGCTAAGGAGATAGAGGCCGTAGAAAAGCCCAAGATAGAAAACACTAAATAAACTTCAGGATATAAAGACCATGGACAGACAGGAACTTGTCAAGGAAATCTTCGCAAAGAAGACTTTTCTCTGCGTAGGTCTCGACACCGACATCGACAAGATGCCAGCATGTATTAAAGATGACAAAGACGCCATCTTTAATTTCAATAAGGCCATCATCGACGCTACAGCGCCCTACTGCGTTGCTTACAAGCCTAATATCGCATTCTATGAGTGCTATGGACTGAGCGGACTCGACGCCTTCATCAAGACCGTCAACTACATTCGTGGCGTCTATCCCCACCATCTCATCATCGCTGATGCCAAGCGCGGGGATATCGGCAACACGTCAAAGATGTATGCCAAGACCTTCTTCGAAGAGATCAATGTCGACGCTCTCACCGTTGCCCCTTATATGGGCGAGGACAGCCTCACACCCTTCTTGGAGTATAAGGATAAGTGGACCATCGTTCTGGCGCTGACCAGCAACAAAGGCAGCCACGACTTTCAGCTCACTGAGGATAAAAACGGCAAGCGCCTCTTCGAGACCGTCCTCACCAAGACCCAGCAATGGGGCACGCCAAACAACATGATGTATGTCGTTGGCGCTACACAGGGAAAGATGTTCCAGGACATCCGTGCGCTGGCTCCCGACCACTTCCTCCTCGTGCCGGGAGTAGGTGCCCAGGGCGGCAGTCTGCAAGAGGTATGCAAATACGGTATCACTAAAGACTGCGGCCTGCTGGTCAACTCCAGCCGTGGCATCATCTATGCCGGACACGATGAGCATTTTGACGAAGCCGCACGTGACAAGGCTAAAGAGCTGCAAGAGCAGATGGCTGCCGAGCTCGACAAACTGAAATAAGGCATTACTTCCACTTCATAACACAACAGCCCTGGGACCTGGTGATGGGATAATCACCGGTCTTAGGGCTTTGCTGTTTTTACGAAAAACTATCGTATCAACCAGCCACCAATATTTTTTTTCTTATTATCAAACACAACACCTACCTTAACCCACCTTACAGCCTATACCAATATTTAGTTTCAGACAAAGTAGTAGGAGTTACTTCCTTCTGTACACTTTTTGCCGTCCTATCTTGTGAACAGCCAGGCGCTGGGATGCAACAAAAACGTCAAGCCAACGCGCGGCCATATAGTCACTCAGCCCGAACTGCTCACACATAATACGCCGCGTGACAAAATCATGGGTTGACAGATAGTCTGAGACAGCCTGCCAGATGTCGACATCACGATAGCGCACGGAGACAGAAGTGCCCCGCGACTTTCTAAAACTCGACCGCTTACGAACGCCAGAAAGGAACCTCGCCTCAGGCTTAAACCTGATACTCCGTACAAAAATGTCCTTACCTGTGATCTCACCATTTCCATTATTCTCCGTCTTCGCATAGGCGGCAGAGAGAGAAAGATAACCAAGGCCGGGAATATGAACCCTGCAGCCAGAAGAAAGCTCACCAACAGCAACATGGCAGAACTCAGACATCACAGCTTTGACATCGCCTGCCGTAACTGTCGTTGCGCGCTCTATCATGTCTGACATCTCATCGATGGTTTTAGACTTAGACGTTCTCAAAGACACATAGGCTCTTGCCTCACCCCTACCTTGAGCATTCTCAATCTCGTGTACTTCGTAATTAATATTCATAGCTTTAATGTAATTGATTGCCGCAAAGTTAGAGAGAAAAAGCAACACCGACAACTGAAAACTAGCTATATCCATGACTATGCCCTCATATAGGTTCGTGTATCTACATCATTTTCAACAGCTTCCACAACGAGTGAAAACACCATCCGTGGCATTTGCCAGTGATATCCGCGGCATTTGCCAACGATATCCGCGGCATTTGCCAGCAATATCCGTGGCATTTGCCGTGCATTGTCAGCGACATTGCCTTTTCACAACAAAAAGACGCAATGACGTTTCCGAAAGTATTTTTTACCGCACAATACCGGTGGTTTTGTGCAATTCTACGGTATGAAATCCTCAAAAAAGGCAAATATTTCCGCTTTTGATAAGCCATTAAGAAAAATATCATTATTTTTGCAGAAATATTTCAATTTGAAGATAATATGGAATTTTCTGCAAAGCAAATTGCCCAGTTTATCCAGGGCAGAGTGGAGGGCGATGAAAACGCCACCGTACACACCTTCGCCAAGATAGAGGAAGGGGTGCCTGGTTCCATTACTTTCCTCGCAAACCCTAAATACATCCATTACATCTACGACACTAAGTCGACCATTGTCCTCGTCGATGACAGCCTCGACTTTGAGCATCCCGTCAAGGCTACCCTTATCCGCGTCAAGAATGCGCGCGACTGCGTAGCCAAGCTCTTACAGCTCTATGAGGCTTCCAAACCTAAAAAGAAAGGTATAGACCCTTTAGCTTTCATCTCTCCGAAGGCAAAGATAGGCAAAGACTGCTACGTCGGTGCCTTTGCATATATCGCCGAGGGCGTGGAGATAGGCGATGGCTGTCAGATTTATCCCGGTGTGACCATCATGGAGAATGTAAAGGTAGGCAGCAACTGTCTATTTTATCCTCATGTAAGTATCTATCATGGCTGCCATATCGGCAACAATGTCATTCTGCACTCTGGTGCCGTCATCGGTGCCGATGGTTTCGGCTTCGCCCCCAACGCTCAGACCAACCAGTATGACAAGATTCCACAGATAGGTATCGTCACCATTGAGGACGATGTGGAAATAGGTGCCAACACGTGTGTAGACCGCTCCACAATGGGCACCACCATCGTCAGGAAGGGTGTCAAACTTGACAATCTGGTACAGATAGCCCACAACACCGACATCGGCGAGAACACCGTGATGTCGTCACAGGTCGGTGTAGCCGGTTCCACGAAGGTTGGCCAGTGGTGCATGTTCGGTGGGCAGGTCGGCGTCTCCGGCCATATCACCATCGGTGACCACGTGCTCTTAGGTGCCCAGTCCGGAGCCCCTTCATCAATAGAGAGCAACCAGATGCTCATCGGTACACCGCCTATGGGCAAGATTAGCTATTTCAAGAGCCAAGCCATCTTCCGCAAGCTGCCTGACATGTACAAGCAGCTCAATGCCTTGCAGAAAGAAATAGAAGAATTAAAGAAAGGAAAAGAATAAGAATAAAAGATATGGACGCTGAAAAACAAAAGACCCTCGGTGGCAGTTTCTCACTCTTCGGCAAAGGCCTTCACACAGGTCTGAACCTCACGGTGACCTTCAATCCGGCTCCCGAGAACACCGGTTATAAGATACAACGCATCGACCTCGAAGGCCAGCCCATCATAGAGGCTATCGCTGAGAATGTCGTCGCCACCAACCGTGGCACCGTCATCGCCAAGGGCGATGCCCGTGTCTCCACCATCGAGCACGGCATGTCTGCCCTCTATGCCCTTGGCATTGACAACTGTCTTATCCAGGTCAATGGTCCCGAGTTTCCTATCCTGGACGGTGCCGCCGACGCTTATGTCCAGGCCATCAACAAGGTAGGTATCGTAGACCAGAACGCCCCAAAAGATTATTACATCATCCGCAAGAAGCTGGAGATTTCCGATGAGGAGACAGGCTCCGTTATCACCATTCTGCCTGATGAAGACTTCTCTATCACGGCGATGTGCTCTTTCAACTCGAAGTTTATCAGCTCGCAATTTGCTACCCTCAGCAATATCAACGACTATGCCACAGAGATAGCTCCGGCCCGCACCTTTGTCTTCGTGCGTGACATTGTCCCCCTGCTTGAAGCCAACCTCATCAAGGGTGGCGACCTCGACAACGCCATTGTCATCTACGAGCGTCAGGTGGAGCAACCCAAGCTGGACAAGCTCGCCGACCTGATGCATGTGCCGCATATCGACGCTAGCAAGATAGGCTATATCCAGCACCGTCCCCTGCAGTGGGACAACGAGTGCACCCGCCACAAGCTCCTCGACATCATCGGTGACATGGCCCTCATCGGCAAGCCCATCAAAGGCCGTATCATCGCTACACGTCCCGGCCACACTGTCAACAATAAGTTTGCACGCCTGATGCGTCAGGAGATTCGCAAGCATGAGGTCCAGGCTCCCCTCTTCGACCCTAACGAAGCTCCTCTGATGGACAATGTCCGCATCCGCGAGCTTCTCCCCCACCGCTACCCCATGCAACTCGTAGACAAAGTTATCGCCATGGGTGCCACAACGATAGTAGGTGTCAAGAATGTCACCGGTGACGAGCCTTTCTTCCAGGGACATTTCCCTGAGGAGCCTGTCATGCCCGGTGTGTTGCAGATAGAAGCTATGGCACAGTGCGGCGGACTCTTAGTGCTCAGCCAGCTGAAAGATCCGGAGAAATGGTCGACTTACTTCCTGAAAATTGACGGCGTGAAATTCCGCCATAAAGTCGTTCCCGGTGACACTCTGCTCTTCCGTGTCGAGCTTCTTGGCCCCGTCCGTCATGGCATCAGTTCCATGAAGGGTTATATGTTCGTTGGCGACCACGTGGTCTCTGAGGCTACCTTTACGGCACAAATCATCAAGAATAAAGATTAAATCATGAACCAAATCTCTCCATTAGCATTTGTAGACCCCGAGGCAAAATTGGGCGATAACAACATTATCGGCCCTTTCTGCTTCATCGACAAGAATACTGTCCTCGGTGACAACAACGTTCTCCACAATGGCGTCACCATCAACTATGGCGCCCGCATAGGCAACAACAACGAAGTCTTTCCCGGTGCCAGTCTCTCTACCAAACCTCAGGACTTGAAGTTCAAGGGCGAGGAGACACTGTGCTTCATCGGTGACAACAACTCCATCCGCGAGAATGTCACTATCTCACGCGGTACAGCCTCGAAAGGCAAGACTGTAGTAGGCAACAACAACCTTCTCATGGAGAACATGCACGTGGCCCACGATTGTGTGCTGGGCAGCAACTGCATCATCGGCAACTCCACGAAGTTTGCCGGTGAGGTGCATATCGACGACAATGCCATCATCAGTGCCACCGTTCTCTGCCATCAGTTTTGCAAGATTGGCGGTTATGTGATGATTCAGGGCGGCTGCCGCTTCAGCCAGGACATTCCTCCCTACATCATTGCCGGCAAGGAGCCCACCCGCTACTGCGGTGTCAACCTTGTAGGCCTGCGCCGTCATGGTTTCAGCAACGAACTCATCGAACTTATCCACAACGCTTACCGCACACTCTACAGCGAGGGTATCCTCGCCGATGGTATCAAGAAGATACAGAGCGAGCTGCAAGTAACACCAGAGATACAGTATATCATCGATTTCGTCAGCACGTCAAAGCGTGGAATCATCAGATAAGGACATAAGACCCATTCTTTTTGTCCTTCTCGGACCTACGGGAGTCGGCAAGACAAAGGTGGCCATAAAGGTCGCCCGGCACCTTGGTGTGCCTGTCATCAATGCCGACTCCCGTCAGATTTTTGCAGAAATACCCATAGGCACTGCCGCACCAACGAAGCAGGAGCAGAGCGAGGTAAAACATTATTTCGTCGGTTCTCACCATCTTGACGACTATTATAGTGCCGCAAGCTATGAAGATGATGTCATGTCGCTATTGCCACAACTTTTCGCTGACCACACATTGTATGGGGGAACAAGACTTTCTATTCCCCGTGCACTTCTCTCCGGTGGCAGCATGATGTATATTGATGCTGTCTGCAAGGGCATTGACAACATCCCAACTGTCGACGACGACACCCGCACAGAGATGAAGCGCAGGCTTGCCGAGGAAGGTCTGCCTGCTCTTGTGGACGAACTTAAAGGCCTGGATCCGGAATATTGGGAGATTGTAGACCGGAACAATCCGCGGCGCGTTGTCCATGCGTTAGAGATCTGCCACATGACAGGGCGCACCTATACGTCTTTCCGGACCAACAGTGCCAAGCAGCGTCCCTTCCGCATCGTAAAGATCGGCCTCAACCGCCCGCGCGAGGAGATGTATGACCGCATCAACAAGCGTGTGCTGCAAATGGTAGACGAGGGGCTTATCGACGAAGCCCTCAGGGTATACCCCAAACGCGACCTCAATGCATTGAACACCGTAGGGTTCAAAGAAATGTTCGACTACCTCGACGGCCTTATAACCCTTGATGAGGCCATCCGGCAGATACAGTCCAACACACGACGCTATATGCGCAAACAAATCACCTGGTTCAAGAAGGACGAAACCGTAAGATGGTTCAATCCCAATGAGATAGAATCGTTAATCGGCTACATTGATACCTGCCTGAAGACAGTACACTAAAAAACAAACTTTTCTTTTGCCGCGTCATAGATTCTTCCAATCTTGCTTTCAGAACCAAATACAAAGGAGCATGGCAAGCTATTTGGACCCAAAGCGACCTCACTTTCAAGAAAGTATTATCTTTTTGCTTAAAAAATCATACTAATAGATTGACCTGTCAAGAATAATTAGTATTTTTGCACTAATATAACGACACGCCGGACATTTCATCTCTATTATCGTTGGAATGGCCGCAATTATATTCAAAAAAATGAAAAAGATAAAAGCCATATTCGCCTGGTGCACACGAAAAGCTCGTGAATTCTGGCCATGGTACAAAAGTCTGTATGTAGGCAAACCCTGGTACAAGAAGACATTAGTGGGCATTGTCTCCTTTTTTGCCTTGATTCTCTTATATTTGGGTGCCGTAGACATCAACTTTCTGTGGCTCTTCGGCAAGAGTCCGGGGTATTTCTCTGGCATTCTTAATCCCCCTACCAATCAGGCCTCAGAACTCTACAGTGCCGACGGGCAACTCATCGGAAAATACTTCAATGAGAACCGTACGCCTGTGAAATATGACGAGGTGAACCCATCCTTCTTCAAAGCACTTATCGATACCGAAGACGAGCGTTTCTATAAGCGCCCTCGCGGTATGGCCGTTGATGTTGTCGGGCTCTTTGCTGCTGCCAAGGATGCAGTACTGAGACACGATGGCCGTGGTGCCTCTACCATCTCCCAACAGCTTGCCAAGAACATGTTCCGTGTGCGCTCGCAATACTCCACGGGCTTGTTGGGTAAGATTCCAGGGCTGAAAATCCTTATTGTAAAGAGTAAGGAATGGATTATAGCCACCAAGTTGGAAACCGTCTACAATAAGAAGGACATCATCACCATGTATGCCAACACTGTAGACTTTGGCAACAATGCCTATGGCATCAAGACGGCCGCACGCACCTATTTCGGTACCACCCCCGACAGTCTGTCTACTCAGGACTGCGCTGTCCTCGTGGGCATGCTGAAGGCCACTACTCTCTACAACCCAAAAACAAACCCGGAGAACAGTAAGAAGCGTCGCAACACCGTTCTGATGAACATGTACACACATCATGACCTCTCTAAGGAAGCCTGCGACTCCTTGCAGCAGCTGCCCATAGAGCTGCACTTCAAAGTAGAGGACAACTATGATGGTCAGGCAACCTATTTCCGCGAGGCTATCGCCAACTACCTCAAACCTTGGTGCGATGAGAATGGTTACGATCTCTATAGCGACGGTCTGAAGATATATACGACGCTCGACACGAAGATGCAGAAATATGCTGAAGACGCTGCCCGCAAGGAGATGAAGATTGTGCAGCAGAACTTCAACAACCACTGGAGCATCTACCGCAACCAGAACAGCAACTGGCTGCGCCAAGCACCCTGGCGTGACGAGAATGGCAACGAGATACCCGGCTTCATCGACCAGATAGCCCAACGACAGCCTTTCTACAAGGCGCTCTTAGCCAAATATCCCAATAATCCCGACTCCGTCGACTACTATTACAAGCATTGGGTACATCCCGTCAAGCTCTTCGACTATGACAAGGGCACTGTCACCCGCGACATGACGTCGGAGGACTCCATCAAGTATATGGTGACCTTCATGCACTGCGCCATGGTAGCCATGGAGCCACAGACGGGAGCTGTCAGAGCATGGGTCGGCGATATAGACTTCAAGACGTGGAAGTATGACAAGGTCACCGCTGAGCGACAGCCAGGCTCCACCTTCAAGCTCTTCGTCTATACTGAGGCTATGAACCAGGGTCTCACTCCGTGCGACAAACGTCGCGACGAGTATATCTCCATGCAAGTTTACGACAAGAAGAAGCACGAAATGGTGACATGGACACCAGGCAATGCCAATGGTTCTTTCTCCGGTGACTCCCTGCCGCTGAGAAGTGCCTTCGCCAGAAGTATCAACTCCGTAGCCGTCAGGCTCGGTCAGGAGATGGGCATCAAGCGCATCATCTCTACTGCCGAAGCCATGGGTATCAAGAGTCCTCTCGACGACGAGCCTTCACTGGCTCTTGGCTCAAGTGACGTCAACCTCCTTGAGCTTACCAATGCCTACTGCACAGTTGCCAACAACGGCATGCACCATGACCCCGTTTTGGTGACGAAGATTGTGGACAGCAAAGGAAACGTCGTCTATGAGGATAATGCCAAAGCCGAGCAGGTGATACCCTATAAGAGTGCCTTCCTGATGCAGCAGATGCTTATGGCCGGTACCCACGATCCCGGAGGCACCAGCAACAGCCTTATGGCAGGCGAATATGCGGGCAATTTCCGTGACACTGATTTCGGTGGAAAAACAGGAACGTCCAACAACCACTCTGACGCCTGGTTTGAGTTGGTCAGCCCCAACCTCGTTGTCGGTGCATGGGTAGGCGGAGAATACCGAAGCATCCATTTCCGTACAGGAGCTTTAGGACAGGGTTCCAGGACAGCCCTGCCTATAACAGGCCTCTTCATGAATGAACTTCTCAGCGACCCCGCCTATGCCAAATATCACGGAAGGTTCAAGAAGCCAAGCGACGAAGACAATATCACCGCAGACATGTACACTTGCGTGACCTATGTGCCAAAAGCCCGTCGGGACACGACCCGCCGTGACAGCACACGTATCGTCTCTGACGAGGAGGTCATCCTCGACGAGAACGGAGAGCCCATCACCACTGGTAATGGTGACGCTGAAGAACAACAGAATGGTGCCGGCGACAACAAGCAGAAATCTGAGAAGAAAGCAGCACCTGAGAAGAAGCGCAAGACAGAGGAAGTGGTCAACTTCAACGATTTATAAATGAGCATCGTCGCAACCCCATATCCATAGGGTTGCGACATCGCTCTTCAGCCACCCGATGGAAGAAAAGATTGATCTCAACAACGCAGAGCTGCAAGAAGCTCTGAAAATCATACAGTTTACCCGCCGTTCGCTTTTCCTTACCGGAAAGGCGGGGACGGGTAAATCTACTTTTCTAAGGTTCATCTCTTCCCACACCAAGAAGAAACATGTCATTCTTGCCCCTACGGGCATAGCTGCAATTAATGCCGGAGGCTCCACCCTTCATAGTTTTTTCAAGCTTCCCTTCCACCCGCTCCTGCCCAACGATATCCGCTACTCGGTGCGCAATATCCGAAAAACCTTAAAATACAATGGTGAGAAGATAAAGATTATCCGGGAGTTGGAGCTCATCATCATTGACGAGATAAGCATGGTCCGGGCTGACATCATCGACTTCATCGATAAAGTGCTACGCATCTACAGCCACAATATGCGTGAGCCCTTTGGAGGAAAACAGTTACTGCTCGTTGGAGACATCTACCAGTTGGAACCTGTCGTAAAAGAGGAAGACCGGCAACTGCTACAACCTTTTTATAAATCAGCATTCTTCTTCGATGCCCATGTCTTCAAGCAAATGCAGCTTGTCTCCATAGAACTGCGGAAAGTCTACCGCCAGTCGGACCCTGTTTTTATCGGCATCTTAGACCGCATACGCACTTCACAAGTGACAGCTGCCGACCTGCAGCTATTAAACAAGCAGGTTGGAAACGCTAATGCCCTTCCCTCGGCGAAGCATGAGCTCTCGATAACATTGTCCACACGGCGTGATACCGTAGACTTCATCAACATGCAGAAGCTAAATGAGCTTCAGGGAGAACCGGAAATCTTTGAGGGTATCATAGAAGGCGAGTTCCCACTTAACAGCCTTCCTACACCAAAAGAATTACAGCTCAAGCCCGGTGCACAAATATTGTTTGTCAAGAACGACATGGCACACCGCTGGGTGAACGGCACTTTGGGTACTGTCACTGGATTTGACGATGACACACACGACCATATTAGTATTGTCACAGAAGATGGTAAAGAATACAGTGTGGAACGGGAGATCTGGAGTAACGTCAGATACACATTCAACGAGACAGAGAAGAAGATAGAGGAAGAAGAGCTCGGCACCTACACACAGTTTCCTATACGTCTGGCCTGGGCCATCACTGTGCACAAGAGCCAGGGTCTGACATTCAACAACGTCAAAATAGATTTCACAGGAGGAGTCTTTGCCGGTGGACAGACCTATGTGGCATTGTCGCGCTGCACATCTCTGAAAGGTATAACTTTGAAAGATCCTATCGTGAGGTCTGAAATCTTTGTCAAACCCGCAGTGGTGGAATTTGCTCAGAACTATAATAACAAGAACATTATTGACTCCGCCATAAAACAGTCAAAAGCCGATATAGAATACTGGGAGGCAGTGCAAGCCTTTGACAAGGGTGACATGCAGACGGCCTTGGACAAATTCTTCCTTGCTATCCACAGCAAATATATCATTGAGAAACCGGTGCCACGTCGATATATCAGGAAGAAGCTGAACATCATCAACACGCAAAAGAAAGAGATTGCAGAACTGAAGGAAAAGCTCAATGCCAAAGACGACCTTCTCAAGCACCTTGCTGTGGAATACGTTGTCATGGCTAAGGAATGCGAGCACGAGCACATGCCTGACGCTGCCATCCGCAATTACGAGAAAGCGCTCTCACTCTGCCCGGACTTTCCGGAAGCGGAACGAAGGCTGAAGAAATTGAGAAAAGATAAAAGACAAGACAAACAATGAACGCAAAAAGCCAATTGAAGGACTGTTCCTACAATTGGCTTATTCTGTATCCTATAACTGAGCTACTATAGTCAAGCAAGTTTGAAATCCGTTATATTCCGGTTGCCGTTAAGAAAGTCGATAGCAGACATACGTTTCTTACCTGCCAGCTGAAGGGATTTTATCTCAAGCCATGAGTCGGCGCAGGCCACAAAGAGATGTTTCTTATCGGCCTCAATAGTTCCGGGCGCAACATCCTCGCATGGCCGTGCCGTGACGGAAGTTGCAAAGACCTTCAGCTCAACCGGATTGCCCGCTGCGTCATCATTAGAAGCCAGCTGGGTCCAAGAGCCTGGATAAGGTGACAATCCACGCACGAAGTTATATACATCTGAAGCCGTTTTCTGCCAGTTGATCCTACAGGTCTCCTTGAAAATCTTCGGTGCAGGATGTAGCGTAGTACTGTCAGCAGCGATAAAAGTGTCTTGGTCAACGGACTTGACATCTCCATCCTTCTCCAAGACAAGATTGACGGTATCAATGGCGATATCAGCCCCAAGCTTCATCAGCCCGTCATAAACATATTCTACATCAGCATCCTCAGGAATGGGAAAATGCTTCTGCATGATAATGCGCCCAGTATCTATCTCCTTATCTATAAAGAACGTCGTAACTCCCGTTTCCTTCTCACCATTGATAATCGCCCAGTTGATAGGCGCAGCACCACGATACTGTGGCAACAGTGCAGCGTGAACGTTGAAAGTGCCAAAGCGTGGCATCGCCCACACAATCTCTGGCAGCATCCGGAAGGCAACAACAACCTGCAGATCGGCCTTATACGAAGCCAATTCCTCGACGAAGGCCGGGTCTTTCATCTTTACAGGTTGCAACACCGGCAAGTTGTGAGCAAGAGCATACTCCTTGACCTTTGATGGCTGGAGATGATCCTGATGACGCCCAACTGGCTTATCGGGTTGTGTGACCACAGCGACGACATGATATCCGCCCTCTACAAGACGGCTGAGAGTGCCCACAGCAAACTCCGGGGTACCCATGAAAATAATCCTAAGGTCTTTCTTCTCCATTCTGTTGATTTAATCTTTCTCTATCAGCGGCTCCACCAATGTTTCTTCTTTGGACGCGTGTCGAGGCCAAAGCCGTTGCGAATAATGTCGGCATAGGTCCTATGTTCATGGAAGATATGATAAATCTGTCCCCAGTCTGGCAGCCCACCGACATTGCGGTCATCAATAAAATAATCAGCCTTGAGCTTACGGCTGAAATATTTATGATCCTCCTTCTCATCCGCTGGATAGTCACTATTGACAGCCCAGAAATCCACACCATGCTCATGGCACCAGTCCACGGCATCCTGCAGAAGCTGCCCCTCACGGACTGTCCATAAAATGAGCTGATGTCGCTCTGCGATAAGCATGCGAAGCGTTTCCGTTGCAAAAGGTATCTCCTCGCCAATCTTAGGATAACGGTCCTCAACAATAGTGCCGTCAAAATCTACTGCTATCTTTGCCATTGTATGTTATTCTTCTACTAAACTCTTCAGATACTTTCCATACTCATTCTTGAGCATAGGCTTAGCATCCTCAAGTAATGTCTCTTTAGATATCCACCCCTGCTTGAAAGCTATCTCCTCCAGGCAGGCTACTTTCAGGCCCTGACGCTTCTCTATCACTTCTATGAATGTGCTGGCCTCAGCAAGACTATCGTGGGTGCCCGTATCAAGCCATGCGAAACCACGCTGCAGGGTCTGTACCTTTAAAGACTTGCGGTGCAGATACTCCTGATTGACAGAAGTAATCTCCAGCTCGCCACGTGGACTTGGCTTTACATTCTTAGCAATATCCACTACGCTGTTAGGATAGAAATAAAGTCCTACAACAGCATAGTTGGTCTTGGGATGGGCAGGTTTCTCCTCAATACTCAAGCAGTTACCCTTCGCATCAAACTCTGCCACACCATATCTCTCAGGGTCGTTGACATAATAACCGAAGACAGAAGCTTCACCAGCATCAGCTAAGCGCACACTCTCATGCAACAGAGCAGAGAAACCGGCACCATAGAAAATATTATCGCCTAAGACAAGGCAAACACTGTCATCACCGATAAATTTCTCGCCAATGATAAAAGCCTGTGCCAATCCGTCCGGGCTCGGCTGCTCGGCATACTCGAATCTCACACCGAACTCGTGCCCATCTCCCAAGAGCCTGCGGAAAGCCGGCAAGTCCGTAGGAGTAGAAATGATGAGAATATCACGGATACCTGCAAGCATAAGCACAGAAACCGGATAATAAATCATCGGCTTATCGAAAATGGGAATCAATTGTTTACTGATACCTTTTGTGATGGGATAAAGACGGGTGCCGGAACCACCGGCTAAAACAATGCCTTTCATCGATATGACGTTAAGTTATAGAATGGGTAATTTATTTTGGACAAAGATAGCAATTATTATCCATAAATCCGTTACAGCGAGGCGAAAAGTTTATTAAAAATGATTTTTACATAACTTTCCTTTGCTCTATCGCAATAAAGTTGTACATTTGCAATGTTTTATATATATTTGAGTAAATATCATAACAATGGGATTCTTTTCTAAAATATTCAATAGACAGCCCAAGGAAGACAAGACCGGCGGCATGCAGGACTATATGACTTTGGTAAGAGTCTATTTTCAGGCATCACTGGCTTCTACCCTTGGCATCACTAATCTTGCCATGCTCCCCGACCTGCGCATGTTCAAGACCACTCTTCATGTGCCTACTCAAAACAACAAGCTCGGTGTAGGCGAGAAAGCACACTGTCGCAAGATGATGAAGGAGATCTACGGCACTGAAGAAAGCTTCTTCAAAGAGATAGACCAAAGCATTCGTCGCAATTGCCACAAGCTTCCTGACGTCCAGGTTTATCTCATTCAGTTCCAGAATTTCTCGCAAGACCTGATGATGCTCACAGGCAACTTGATGAAGTTCAAGCTCCGGGTGCCGTCTTTCTTCAAGAAGACTATCTACACGATGACCGAGAAAACGGTCAACGACATCTTCACCAAGAACAGCTACAAAGACCCAAGCGTCATCAAGGCTGTCATGAATATCAGAAAATATAACCTCAAACTCAACTTCTCACAAAAATGGATAACCGATTTTGTCTATCAGGTTGTCATGTTAGCTAAGAAAGAGCCAGCGCCTTCTCAAGAAGAAGCTGAGGCTGCCGAGAAGAAGATCAACAAGAAATAAATATCGTCAAAGGCTTACAGCATGGATGCCAACGAAAAGATTATCAATACTTTCGCCACACGCGTCAGACAACTTATTCTCCAATATGAGGACGTCAAGAAAGAGAATGAGAAGCTTTCCTCCATGCTTGCTGACCGAGACAATACCATCAAAGAGCAGGAGGCTACCATAGGAAAGCTTCAGCAAGATTATGACTCTCTGAAGATGGTCAAAATGTTGCAGGTCACTGACGGAGATATAGAGACTGCTCGTAAAAGAATAAACAGACTCATCAAGGATGTCAACAAATGCATCACACTGATGAGTGGCGAAGAATAAAAGCACGTGCCATGGCAGAAGCAGGAAAAGACGAACTGAACATCAGACTCCATATCTATGATACGGACATCAAGGTCTTCAATGTCAAGAGGGAGGACGAGGCGCTGTATAGAAAAGATGCTGAGCTAATCAACGAGTTGCTGAATGCTTATTTTCAAAGTTTCACTGGAAAGAAGAGCCCAAAGGAAATCACCTACTTTGCGATGATTGACCTTGGTCTGAGACTACAACGTGAGATGCTGCGCAATGATACCAAGCCCTATGACGATTCTCTCACCAAACTCACGAGCGAGATAGAGAAGGTGCTTAAAGATGACAAGGAAAAATAATAAATGAAATAATTCTTATCAAAATAAACAGTAATGACAAACATAATAATTGCCGTAGTCATAGCTCTCTTAGTGGGAGGCGCTGTAGGCTACGCCCTATTCAGATACGTGATTAAGGGCAAATACAATGAGATGATAAATGCGGCGCAGAAAGAAGCCGAAGTAATCAAAGAGAAAAAACTTCTGGAAGTAAAGGAGAAATTCCTCAATAAGAAGAATGAACTCGACAAGGAGGTCCAGCTTCGTAGCCAAAAGATGCAAGCCAATGAGAACAGGCTTAAACAGCGTGAGATTACACTCAACCAGAAGCAGGAAGAGCTCACCAAAGGCCGCCAGGACATTGAGCGCGAGAAACAGAGAATGGAAAATGAGAAGAACCTCATCGCTGTGAAGCAGCAAGACCTGGACAAAATGCAGGAGCAAGAACGCGCTAAACTTGAGGAACTCTCCGGACTTTCCGCTGAAGAAGCTAAGAACCGTCTGGTGGAAAGCATGAAGGACAAGGCCAAGATGGATGCCGCAAGCTATATCAATGAAGTCGTTGATCAAGCTAAGCTTGATGCTAACATGAAAGCGAAGAAAATTGTCATTCAGACAATACAGCGCGTGGCAACGGAGACTGCCATTGAGAATTCCGTCAGTGTCTTCCACATTGAGAACGACGAGGTCAAAGGACGTATTATTGGCCGAGAGGGCCGCAACATCAGAGCCTTGGAAGCAGCCTGTGGCGTGGAGATCGTTGTTGACGACACGCCGGAATCTATCGTTATATCCGCTTTTGACCCTGTCCGCCGTGAGGTCTGTCGTCTGGCACTACACCAGTTAGTTGCTGATGGTCGTATTCATCCTGCTCGCATTGAGGAAGTCGTAGCTAAGGTGAAGAAACAACTTGACAACGAAATCATTGAGACTGGTAAGCGCACAGCCATAGACCTTGGTATCCATGGCTTACACCCTGAGTTGATACGCCTTATCGGCAAGATGAAATATCGTTCTTCCTATGGTCAGAACCTGCTACAGCATGCACGTGAAACCGCAAACCTCTGCTCTGTCATGGCTGCCGAACTCGGGCTGAACCCTAAGAAAGCAAAACGTGCCGGACTGCTCCATGATATTGGTAAGGTTCCTGACGAGGAGAGTGAGTTGCCTCACGCACTCTTAGGCGCCAAAATAGCCGAGAAATACAAGGAAAAGCCTGATATCGTCAATGCCATTGCCGCTCACCACGATGAGGTGGAGATGAAAACGCTTTTGGCTCCTATTGTCCAAGTTTGTGATGCTATCTCAGGTGCACGGCCTGGTGCACGTCGCGAGATTGTAGAAGCTTATATCAAGCGTCTCAACGACCTTGAGGCTATTGCAATGAGCTATCCAGGCGTCACAAAGACCTACGCTATTCAGGCAGGTAGAGAGCTCCGAGTCATCGTTGGCGCCGACAAGATGAATGACGAAGAAAGCACAAAACTCAGCAATGAGATAGCTGAGAAGATACAGAATGAGATGACATATCCTGGCCAGGTAAAGATTACCGTGATCCGTGAGACTCGCTCTGTAGCATACGCTAAATAGAAGCATACACATTATTATATATGTAAGCCTCCGACGCGTCCTCAAAAACGTGCAGGAGGCTTCTTTTTTGATTAAAGAAAATAATAATAAAACTCTTCTGCCGTTTAGATAATAAAGAAAACCACAATGTAACGCCTATGAAGTATTCTTTACCCTCAGAGTTGCAGCCGTCAGAGCAGACACTACATCTGCTCAGACAGATAGCACGTATCTACACCAACAACACTCACAGCAAAGCAGGCAGCTGCGTAATTATGAAAGTTGGCATGGCCTAAAAGAACAACTATGCAAAAGGTTATTATCTCACCATCTCTGCTATCAGCAGACTTCGCCAATTTAGGCAAAGATGTGGACATGCTCAACAAAAGTGAGGCCGACTGGCTACACTTCGATGTGATGGACGGTGTTTTTGTTCCAAACATCTCTTTCGGCTTCCCTATTATGAAGGCTGTAAAGAAAATCAGCGGTAAGCCCATCGATGCCCACTTCATGATTGTCCATCCGGAGAACTATGTAGGCCTTGCTGCTGAAGCTGGCGCTGCTATCATGACCATTCACCAGGAGGTAGCCCCACATCTGAATCGCATTGTGCAAGATATACATTCAAAAGGCATGAAAGCGGGAGTTGCACTAAATCCGTCTACTCCAATCATAACCTTAGAGGATATAATTTGCGACCTCGACTTAGTTCTTTTGATGAGCGTGAACCCAGGTTTCGGTGGACAGAAGTTCATAGAGAACATTATACCCAAGACTATACGGCTTAAGCAAATGATTAAGGAAAGCGGAAGCAAGGCACTAATAGAAGTCGACGGCGGTGTCAACAATATCACAGCACCCAGACTTGTAAAGGCTGGTGTAGATGTGCTCGTAAGTGGAAGCTACATCTTTAAGGCCGAAAAACCAGAACTTGTCATCAAAGAGCTAAAGAGTATTAGCTAAAATATCAATAACAATACTCTAATATTTAAAATCATCCTTCAACACGAGCCGCCAACAATTACGGCCGACGTATTGAAGGATGATTGCATTATTCAGAGACCATCAAAATAGAGATCTAGCACACCTACTTATCAGGAACGGTTATCTTTCTCTCTTTCTCATTGATATAACCATGCCGATAAGCATAGAGGAGTTCCTCTAAGTCAGCAATCTGCGCGTTTAGTTCGCGTCCTTTATCGGTATCAGCCACCAAGAGACGATGGGAAGTCATCTCAACAATCTGTGTCGTCGACTTAATGTCACTTCCTCGAAGGATAGCGTCCTCAGTACTTGTGAAAGGCTCGTGCTGAACAAGCTGGAAACCACGGCTATGGTATACAAGGGTGTATCCGGCAATGCCGGTCTCATGATGGTAAGCTTGAGAGAAGCCACCGTCGATGACGAGAAGACGACCATTGGCCTTGATAGGTGTCTCGCCCCTGCTTGCCTTAACAGGCACATGACCATTGATGATATGACTATTCTTGTCGGTAATGCCAAAGGCACGCATGATAGTGTCACAGACAGCCTCATTATCACGGAGAATAAAGTAGTTTCCCTTCTTCTCCTCATGGGTTTCTTTCTCTTTGAGGAAATACCTCTCAAAGGTGGCCATTTTAGACTTGTCGAAGAGCGGACTATCTGGCCCACACCAAAGATACATGAAATAATCAACGGCATACTCACGGTCGGCCGCAGATGTGTCACTTTGATAAGCTGAGCGAATGAGCATGCCGATATCCGTCATCAACTTCACACCCTGACTCTTGTGACCTGGATATATTTCCACATCTTTCAGAGAGCCGTCTGCATTCAAGGGTACAGAAGCATGGAAGAGAAGATTGTTATTGTATATGGCATACATACATCCATGGCTGAGAAGCAGCCGAATATGTTTGTGCAACTTCTCACTGACCTCAAAGCTATGATGTAGCTTGGCCAACAGTTCACGTTCTTCCGCCGTCAAGGCATTAGGATGCTTAGGATCTATGGTCGGGAAGTTACAACTTGTCATTTTATACTCTTTGCCGTCAATACGCACAGTACCCTTGTCGTAGTTGACAAAGTTGAAGACTTCACGACTCTTCATGTTCCACTCTGGATGTTTCTCATAGAGCTGAGCCTCCAACTTAAACTGTAACACAGCGATAGCCTTATGTTCCTTGGCTATGAGTTGCTGTGTTTTCTCGTCTATATGGGCAGCTCCACCATCTGACTTAGGCATAAACTCGGAGCAGGGGTCATCTCCATAGACATCCATGGCAAAAGTAGCAAGGGGTACAAGGTTGATGCCGTAACCATCTTCCAATGTCACTAAGTTGGCATACCTCAACGACAGCCGTATCACACTGCACATACACGCGTCGTTACCAGCTGCCGCCCCCATCCACAGAATGTCGTGGTTACCCCATGTGATATCCCAAGAGTGATAACCCGACAACAGATCAAGAATAAGATGTGCACCGGGGCCACGGTCATAGATATCGCCAAGGATATGAAGTTGATCGATAGCAAGACGCTGAATGACATTAGAGATTGCGATAATAAAGTCATCGGCACGACCCGTAGATATAATGGTATCGACAATCACATTTACGTAATCAGCCTTGTTCTTATCCTCAGGACGCTCATGAAGCAGTTCCTGGATAATATAAGAGAAGTCACGCGGCAGCGACTTGCGTACCTTAGAACGCGTATATTTACTGGAGACATCACGGCAGACAGCGACAAGATGATGCAACGTGATATGATACCAGTCGTTAATATCAGGCTCAGAGGCTTTCACAAGCTCAAGTTTCTGCTCAGGATAATAGATGAGCGTGCAAAGCTCACGTTTCTCGGCCTCACGAAGAGTTGTGCCAAAGAGATCGTTGACTTTACGCCTGATATTTCCTGACGCATTCTTTAGAATATGCTGGAAGGCCTCATACTCACCATGAATATCAGCAACGAAATGTTCTGTCGCCTTCGGTAGATTAAGAATTGCGGAGAGATTTATAATCTCCGTGCTGGCATCAGCAATAGTCGGAAAGGAATCAGAAAGAAGCTGCAAATAACGCTCATCTTTCTCAATGTCATAGGTTTTGTTTGGCATGATAAAACAGTTTATGTTAAAAATTAAGCACGAATACACTCATGATAAGGCAGACCTTCACTGCCTACACATAAGTTCCAAATTTAGAAATCATTTTATAAAGACGCTTAGTGCGCCTCCCCCGCTTGGCACTAAAAGGCATGAAACCTTCCGTTAAACCAAGGAACTCAGCAAGAACGGCAGTAAGACGCTGTGTGAAATCATCAAGTTTCAATCTATGAATCATCTCAGCTACAGCATCTTCGTCCATATCCTTGAGCCGCAGCAACTGATATACATCCGCAAGATGCATAAGAGAGGCTGTATGCCGCCCGAGTTCATAATGAAGGTTCAACAACGCTAAGCAGACTTTCTGCTCTGTTTTTCCCTGGGCATCAAAGACCTCCTTGACTTTGTTGCGCAAAAGTAAGCTCTTCGACAGTAAAGCGTCATCTTTTAGATTTCCTTCGTTATAAAAGCGCTCTCTGCAGAAACGGTCTATCACCGTCGCATCAATCACCTTATCACTGAAGTTTAGACTTCTGACTGTTTTGATTATAGGACCTGAAATATGCTCATCGTCAGCATAGATAAAGATCTTTCTCCATGCCTCCTCTGTCAAAGAGGAAAGCGATTCTGATATTTCAGATGCATAGGCAGACAGCGCCTGTGAGTCCACACCCATCTGAAGTAGCCTTCCTATCAGATGTTGCTCTTCATTCGTTAACAGAAGACGAGCACAGGAATCAATCACTTTTCGGTAAACAGCCAGCAGATCATCCGCAACCTTCTCAAAGGTTGTCAGGCTTGTAAGGACAGGATTCTTTATCAATACTACTCTGTTGTTCCAACCCAACTTCGAGAATGTCTTTTCCTCAAGATTGCCACACACCTGCACAGCAATAGCACGCCGCACCAGTTTCTGCTGCTCCCTAAAGAGTATGGAATAGGAGTGATGTTCCATTTCCCACGGTTGCAATCCGCCTAAAGGTGTTATAACATAAGGCACGTGTTCCTTGTAAGCCCTTGACGCAATGAGGAATGCGCTGTGACTCCAGCAGCCAAAGATATGAACAATATCAAAGTTCTTTAGCTCAGAAGCCACACCTCTGTCCGACGACGTAGCAAGCCGTACATCGGCCTTCGGGGCCAGACATTGAGTTAGCCGCGTCGTCAGCTCATGATGAATACCAATGGCATTGACATGAGCAGGAACAAAGACAAGGATCTTAGGAAACATCTATTGTTTATGCGTAGTAAAGTCGAGTTTGTCAGCAAAGCGGTGACGTATCAGATAATTAAGATTGTGCCACACCAAAGAGAGCTGGAAAGGATAAATCGCCAGGAAAGGGATATGCTCGTCGAAACGCTTCATCGCTTTAAAGCCCATGCATGAGCGTACAACCCAAGAAGCTATCAGCGCTACGGCTGCTGCCGCCAGAACAACAAGGTTCATTGCTAAGGCTCCAAAGACGATGCCTGACACAATAAGCAGCAAACTGGCATGCAAGGCTATCTGGTCTACATTGAACCACACTCTATGTCGTCCACTCCGGTTTAACGTTTTACGAGTCTCTGCATAGAATATGTGCTTGTTAAGCCAGGTCTTACGACTGGGCTCATCGTCAGTCATCCAAGCCTCATGGTTTGTGACGAGAACGGTTCCAGTCTCAGTAGCATACTTATTGACCAAGAAATCATATTCACCACGGATGAGCTCGAGATTGCCTCGGAAGCCCTCCTGCTCCATAAACAAGCTCTTCCTCAACAGAATATTATGGCTCAAAGTGGTATAAGCTATACCCTTAGTATCCTCACGCATAAGGTAGTAAGCCATATTCAGTCTCTCAAATCGCTTGAAGGCAGAGGTTGTCTCTTCGTAGTTCCCATAGCCTATCACCATGTCAGTCCCCTCACTACAGCGCTGAGCCATCGTGAGCAGCCATTCGTCAGAAGATGGTCTTGAATAGGGCTCCGTAAAAAGTACCCATTCCGTCTTTGCCGCCTTCACGCCAAGCGTCATAGCAAGCTTTTTCCGACTCATGTAACGTGAAGAGTCTGGGATGTATGTCATATACAGACTTCCATCCCCCGGCTTATCAGACAGTTCACCCTGTATCCGCTTTACCAAGTTCTCTGTCTCATGCTCACCCTCCTCGATAACGACGATAACCTGAAAGCCAGCAGGATAATTCTGTCTGAGGAGCAACGGCAGGCAAACCTCCAACTTGTCAGCCTCGTCGTGTGGTGTAAGGATGACAGATAGAGGTGGGACCTCTGACACGACAGCATCCTCTCCATCCTCGCGTCTGTAACGGACGTAAGGAGTGAAGAAACATGCCAAGACGGCGATAATGAGAATCACCGCACTAAAGACAATCGTAAAAGTATCAAAAACCAAGAAATCAATCATTACTTGAAATCTTCAGTAACATATCCCTCAGGCAAAGACCGACAGTTGTACCGGCTCGCCATAATTTCACCATAAGCGCCCGCAGACCGTATAGCAATAAGATCTCCGCGCGAAGCCTTGTCAAGTTTAACATCATGACCAAAGACATCACTCGACTCGCAGATTGGCCCCACGACGTCATAAGTCTCAACGGGGCCCTTGCTCGACAGGTTTTCTATATAGTGGCTGGCATCATAGAGAGCTGGTCTGATGAGGTCAGTCATACCCGCATCAAGAATACAGAACTGCCGCTCTGTACCCTGCTTGACATAGAGGACTTTAGAGATAAGACTTCCCATCTGCCCCACGACAGCACGTCCAAGTTCAAAGTGTACTTTCTGTCCCGAATGCAGTTTTAGCCCCGAAGCATAAGTATCGAAGTAAGACTTAAAGTCAGGGATAGGATGAGCGTCAGGATTGGCATAGTCGATGCCCAATCCGCCACCGACGTTAATATTCTCAAGCTGAATGTTATTGTCAGCAAGATAATTCTGCAAGTTATTGATTCTCTCACAGAGCGCCTTAAAGTCAGTCATGTCAAGAATCTGGCTACCGATATGGAAATGCAAGCCAATAAAGTTGACATACTGCATTTCTTTAGACTTCAGGATAATAGGCAGCATATCACTCATGGCTATGCCAAACTTGTTCTCCGCCAGTCCCGTAGTGATGTTGGCATGTGTATGCGCTCCCACATCCGGGTTGATACGGAAGCAGACACTGGCAACTTTATTCTTAGCGGCAGCAAGCTGGTTGATGACCTCCAGTTCCGGCACACTCTCCACATTGAAGCAGAAGATGCCAGCGTCAAGCGCGAGGTTAATCTCCCAATCGGCTTTACCCACACCGGCAAAGACAATCTTCTCGGCCGGGAAGCCTGCTTTCAAGGCTGCCTCTATCTCACCACCGCTGACGCAGTCGGCACCGAAGCCAGCCTTGGCTATGATGGCCAAGACTTTAGGATTGGCATTGGCCTTGACAGCATAATGCATCACAAAGCCCTCATGCGCCCCTACCTCCTTTTTCAGAGCCTTCAGCGTGTCGCCGAGCAAAGCAGTATCATAATAGTAGAACGGAGTGCGTATAGCGCCGAACCGGTCTATCGGAAAAGAATATTTCATAATGTCATTACTTAAACAAAGTGTCACTGAGACTTTGCAAGGCTCGCTTCTTATCCTCTTCCTTAATAAGGAAAGAGATGTTATAGTTAGAGCCGCCATAACTTATCATACGAACGGGAATGTTTTTCATCGCATCTGTGACAAGGGTCTCAAAGCCGACATTATTCCATGCCAGGTCACCGA
Source organism: uncultured Prevotella sp. (assembly GCA_900543585.1). GTDB lineage: Bacteria > Bacteroidota > Bacteroidia > Bacteroidales > Bacteroidaceae > Prevotella. The sequence goes on along the minus strand of UQRP01000005.1, from coordinate 41,765 downwards.
CGACACAGATGATACACATATCCTTATCCACAGTAACAGTACCATATTTCTTCAACTCATCGACAATCTCGCTGAGATGAGAGTCATTATCGATACTCATTGACACACCGACCTCTGAAGTGGTAATCATATCGATAGGAGTCTGATAGCTCTCAAAGATTTCAAAGACCTTACGCAGGAACCCCGTAGCCAAGAGCATACGTGAGGATTTGATCTTTATAGCCGTGATATTATCCTTAGCAGCCACAGCCTTGATAGTCCCACGTCCCAACTCATTGTTGATAATTGTACCCTCGGCATCAGGATCCATCGTGTTCTTCAGCCGGACAGGAATACCCGCATACTTAGCCGGCTGGACACAAGTAGGATGAAGAATCTTTGCACCGAAATAGGCCAACTCGGCAGCCTCCTCGAAGTTCAGCTGATGCACAGCAGAAGTGTGGTCCACGAAACGCGGGTCGTTGTTGTGCATACCGTCGATGTCAGTCCAAATCTGTATCTCGTCGGCAGGAAGCGCCGCACCAATAAGTGAGGCCGTATAGTCAGAGCCACCACGCAGCAAGTTGTCAACTTCCCCATAGGCATTGCGGCAGATGAAGCCCTGCGTGATATAGATTTGGTAGCCCTCATTGGCAGCCATAACCTGTGCAATGTGCTCCTTAATATAAGGCAGGTCGGGCTCAGAGTTCTTATTGGTACGCATGAAACTGAGCGCATCGAGCAACACGCTCTTTACGCCCTGCTCCTGAAGATAGTTGTTGACCATGTTGGTCGACATAATCTCGCCTTGCGACACGATCTGTTTCTCCTCGAAACTTGTAAAGATACCCTTGGTAAAGGAACGCAGGAAGTCGAAACGCTCGTGCAGGAACTCACGCGTTGAGCGCTTATAGTCATCCGTGGAATAGAGGTCCTCCACATGGGCCATATATTTCGTCTCCAGGTTGTTGATGACCTCATTGGCACCTTCCGGATTCTTCTTGTAAAGATAGTTGCTGATTTCCACCAGACTGTTTGTCGTTCCGCTCATAGCGGAGAGGACAACAAACGTGGGCTGTCCAGACCTTGTTATCAGCTTTGCGACATTCTTCATGCGCTCCGGACTTCCTACTGAAGTCCCACCAAATTTCATTACATACATATTGCTTCGAGCTTTATGCATCAAACCGCAACCGGACTATCGCCGTCTGCCAGCCAATGCTATGTTTATAATATTATTCTTCTTTCTCAGTGCAGCTTCTACTCTGCATCCTCGGAGAGGTCCAAGGAGTTATACTCGTGGGTGACATCAGCCATATGGCCGTCCTTGCATCTGTAGACGATACCAGGATAGCGGTTCAGCATCGAGATATTATGTGTCGACATCACGACAGCAGTCCCCGATGAGGTGATATCCTTCAGCAATCCCACGATATTGTCTGCCGTCTCTGGGTCAAGATTGCCGGTAGGCTCATCAGCGATGACAATCTTCGGGCGGTTGAGCAGCGCTCTGGCAATAGAGATACGCTGCTGCTCACCTCCTGATAGCTCATGGGGCATAGAGTGTATCTTCTCTGCCATACCGACATCGCTCAGCACCTCATTGATACGCTCGTCTATCTTTTTGCGGTCTTTCCAGCCCGTAGCTTTCAGCACGAAATGCAGGTTGCGATACACATCCCTGTCATGTAGCAGTTGGAAGTCTTGAAAGATAATGCCCATCTCGCGACGCAGTGCCGGAATATCCTTTCGGCGCAACGTGATGAGGTCACGGCCCAGGACGTCAGCCTTTTCTGCCTCTCCGGAATAGACATCGAGCTCACAGTAGACAGTCTTCAGCAGACTACTCTTGCCGGAACCTACTTTACCTATTATATATACAAACTCTCCTTCGTCAACGTGGAAGTCCACATCGTCGAGGATAAGTTTGTCCTGTTGGTATACTTTAACCTTGGAATATTCTATCAGCATATTTACTCTTTACTCTTTAACAGACGTCGTGCCTTGTCCCAGTCAGGATTGTGACGTTTAGCCAATTCAGCGGCAATATCCTCTATACGCAGTCCTTTAGAGGTGAGTAGGACGATGAGATGATAGATAAGGTCACTGGCCTCATAGACAAGGTTCTCTTTAGTACCATTTGTGGCTTCTATGACCGTCTCGACAGCTTCCTCACCCACTTTCTGGGCCATCTTGTTCACACCTTTGCGGAAGAGACTGGTTGTATAACTGTTCTCAGGCATTTCCTCATGCCGCTTGTTGATAAAATCTTGCAGTTCCGAGAGGAACAGAATGGGATTGAGTGTATTCTCCTCGGCCCAACAAGTATCTGTTCCCAGGTGGCAGACCGGCCCGTCGGGATGTGCCTCTATGAGCAATGTATCCTTGTCGCAGTCCGCCTTGATGCTAACGAGATGCAGGAAGTTGCCCGAAGTCTCACCTTTCGTCCAGAGTGTCTTGCGTGATCGGCTCCAGAAGGTGACGAGTTTTGTCTCTACAGTCTTCTCATAGGCTTCTTTATTCATAAAGCCGAGCATCAGGACCTTGCCTGTCACGGCATCCTGAATGATAGCGGGCAAGAGGCCGCCCATCTTATCGAAATCTAATTCCATATCTATAATCTCACGTTTATACCACGTTCTCTTAAATATTTCTTCAACTCAGGAATCTCTATCTCCCCGAAATGGAAGACGCTGGCGGCCAGCGCCGCATCGGCCTTGCCTTTAGTGAAAGCGTCATAGAAATGCTCCATCGTCCCGGCACCTCCACTGGCAATGACCGGAATGGCCACAGCCTCAGCTATCTCGGCGAGTGCCTCACAGGCAAAGCCTTGTTTCACACCGTCATGGTCCATACTGGTAAACAGTATCTCCCCCGCACCTCTGTCGGCCACTTCGCGTGCCCAGTCCAGGAGTCTCAGCTCCGTGCGCTCACGCCCGCCCTTGACATAACAGTGCCAGCCATCAGCATCATTGCGCGCGTCTATGGCGCAGACGCAGACCTGGGAACCAAACTTGGCAGCGATGTCATCTATGAGCTGGGGATTGCGGATGGCTGCAGAGTTGACACTTATCTTGTCTGCTCCTGCTGACAACAGTCTGTCAACATCATCAATGGAGTTGATGCCACCCCCGACTGTAAAAGGAATATTTATCTCCTTGGCTACCCGTGTCACCATATCGGCAAAGGTCTTCCGGCCTTCCACCGTTGCCGTAATATCCAGGAAGACCAGTTCGTCAGCCCCGGCGTCGCTGTAAGCTTTTCCCAACTCGACGGGGTCGCCGGCTTGCCGGAGATTCACGAAATGTGTCCCTTTCACCGTCTGACCGTCCTTGACATCAAGACACGGCACGATGCGTTTTGCCAATCCGTTATATTTCATAATCAAGTCTGTTTCTCACTGCCATATCAGCCCTGCTCATGCTCTGTCTCTTAAGGCTTCGATATCTATTTTCCCTTCATACCAGGCTTTACCGAACACAACTGCCGGAATACCAGCCTCGTCAAGGCGTTGGATGTCATCATTGCAACTCACACCGCCACTGGCTATGAGATGCAGATGCGGATAGACAGCCATCACCTCCTTATACAGTTCTATGGCAGGCCCGGCGAGCGTTCCGTCCTTGGAAATCTCAGTGCATAGCACATTGACAACACCGGCCTTGACATATTTGTCGAGGAACGGAAGGAGCTGCTCCTGGGAGTCGTCTTTCCAACCATTGATACTGATAAATCCGTTACGGACATCAGCACCGAGAATCATCTTCTCCGGACCATACTTCTCCAGCCATTTCATGAAGAGTTCCGGCTCTCTGACTGCAATACTGCCAACCGTTACCATAGCAGCACCGGCATCGAAAGCCTTCTCAATCTCCTCTTCCGTCTTAATGCCGCCACCGAAGTCTACGGTCAGACTTGTGGCCGCTGTGATAGCTGAGAGCACGCTGTCATTGACGATATGACTGGCCTTGGCGCCATCAAGGTCTACGACATGCAACCGCCGGAAGCCTTTGGCCTCAAACTCTCTGGCCTGCGCCACAGGGTCATCGTTGTAGACAGTCTTACGGCTATAGTCACCTTTGGTGAGCCTGACACACTTGCCACCGATAATATCTATGGCGGGAATAAGTTCTATATTCATCGTTACAAGTCGATATTTAGAAAGTTCTCCAACAGCTTCTCTCCCACCCTTCCGCTTTTCTCTGGATGGAACTGTGTAGCCCAGAAATTATCTTTATGGAGTGCAGCAGAATAAGGCAGTATATAGTCCGCCTTGGCTATCGTGTCATCACAGATGCCAGCATAATAGCTATGCACGAAATACACATAATCGCCGTCCGCTATACCCTTGAAGAGCGGCGAGGAAAGGTCGTAGAGTGCATTCCATCCCATGGCCGGCACCTTCTCGTCGTGCTGTGTGGGGACGAAACGCCGCACGTCGGCATCAAAGACACCGATACAGTCCACATCCCCCTCCTCAGAATGGCGGCACAACAGCTGCTGACCGACGCAGATACCCAGAACGGGCTGACGGAGCGACTTTATCATCTTGTCTAAGTGATGCTCCCGAAGATACGTCATCGTAGTCTTTGCATTGCCCTGACCGGGGAAAATCACACGGTCAGCGCTGTGGAGTTGCTCCTCATCGTCGGTAAGGAGAGGCTCTATGCCAAGTCGGCGAAGAGCATTGACAACAGAATAAATGTTGCCGGCATTGTATTTGACTATTGCTACTTTCATTGCCCGTAAGATAACACATATATATAATGCAATGCAAATTTACTAAAAAATCTACTTTCACAACAGCAACGACTTGTTTTTTCACTAACAAAAGAGAAAATATCACAATAAGCGGCGGGAAGTACTGCTTTTTTTATAATTTTGTAGCAATTTAGTGTCGGATTGAAAAATATATCAACATGAAAAAATACTTCTTGTCATTCGTTCTCGCCCTCTGCTGTGCATGCGGCTGGTCAGCCTACAAACCAGCGAAAGTCTTTATGTTTGGCTTTTCTGCATCCTTCAACGACTCCACCGTTTGCTTCACAGACATCCAGGAGGTCGACTCGGCATATCTCGACAGCAAAACGGGATTCCTCTACAGCCGCGAGAACTATTCCTACCAGTTGCGCGACTATCTGCTCAAGCAGGGGTTCACAACCCCCACATGCATCACGGTCTTCGCACGCAACAGAAAAGACATTGATAAGAAATATGCCAAGATGCGCAAGCGTTACACCGATGCCGCCAGGTATATCATTAAAGACATCAAGGAGCCGGACTTCACCTACCAGGCCATCAAGTTTGAAGAGTAGTAACGCCATGTCCCAGACTGCTGTCAACCATTTCAAGATTGCTGACTTTGGCATCACCATAGTCTTCCAATCCGGCAACAACAGTATGGATTTGCTGCCGTCATTCTCCTGTTTCCGCGTCGAGCCCGGGCAGACATCGGAAGACATCCTCGCTGTCACCGTCGACGACGCCCTTCAACCTGTGCCATCCGCTGAGCGCGAGCTGATTAGGGACATCGAGACAGGCAACGGCATCATCAAAGTCGACAAAATCAAGGAGGGCGGCTACCAGTTCATCATCAGGGACATCCATGGCAGAGACTGTTGCCTGCTCATCAGCGACAGCCATTTCAGCAATGTCCACTGTGCCCTCAATGGCAGCTTCAACATGCGCAGCTATGGTCTCAACAGCGCCATGATGCTGTCTTTTGCCTTTGCCAGCGCTTCCCGCCAGACGCTCCTCATCCATGCCTCGACAGTTGTCCAGGGCAACTATGGTTATGCTTTCCTTGCCAAGAGTGGCACGGGAAAGTCGACACAGGTTGCCATGTGGCTGAACTATCTTCCCGGTTGTGAACTGCTCAACGATGACAACCCTATCGTGCGCGTCATCGACGGCAAGACTTATCTCTTTGGCAGTCCGTGGAGCGGCAAGACACCCTGCTATCGTAACAGGAAAGTCTTAGCCGGTGCCTTTGTCAAGATCATGCGGGCCAAAAGCAACAGCGTCGAGCGAGATGATACCTTGGAGGCATGGGGTACCATGCTGGCTTCTGTCTCTTCCATGAAATGGGACAAAGGCATCTACGAGATGACCTGCAACACCATCAAACTTCTCATTGAGACGACGGACGTCTACACCCTCCACTGTCTGCCCGACAAAGAATCAGCTGTTATATGCAACAAGGCCATCAAGAAGGAATAGAACAAGAATCTGTAAGAATCCCCAACAGCATACTCATCCCGGAAGTCGTCAGATGTCTCCACGCCAACAAGACGGTTACACTGCCCCTGCACGGGTTCTCCATGCGTCCGTTCTTGGAGGATGGACGCGACAAGGCGCTGCTCTCCCTGCCCCACGACATCCGCAAGGGTGACGCTGTCTTGGCCGAGATAGCACCGGGGAAATATGTCCTGCACCGCATCATTGACATAAGTGGCGACAACATCACACTGTTAGGTGACGGCAATCTGACTCCCGAACACTGCAAGACAGCGGATGTCAGAGCCAAAGCCATCGGCTTCTTTCGCAAAGGACACAGCGCAGCCGATATGACCGATGGCAGAAAGTGGAGGCTCTACTCAGCTCTGTGGATGGCATTGCGGCCTTTACGCCGATGGCTCCTCGCCTTCTACCGCAGAATTTGGATCAGACGCTAAAAGCGACAAACAGAACATATCAACAACAAAACTTACAAAGTAGAAACAATATGAGAGTAAAACCAGGTTTCAGACTTACCGATGTCTGTGGCACCAACATCCTTATCGCAGAGGGGAAGGAGAATATCGACTTCAGCAGCATCATCAGCATGAACGACAGTGCCAAACTGCTGTGGGAGAGTATCCAGGACCGTGACTTCACCGTTGAAGACCTTACGAAGATACTACAGGACAACTACCAACTCTCCGACGGCTCACCACTGCCCGTAGAGCAGGCAAAGGCGGATGCTGAAGCCTTGGCAAAGCATTGGCTACAGGCTGGCATCGTCAGTGAATAGTTATCCTATACAAGAATAGTCATCCCTATATACGTCAAAAAAAACGGGAGCAGGCCCTTTCGCTTGCTCCCGTTTTTGATGCTGGGCCAGAAGCCCGCTGTGGAATTATTATTTCAGGTACTCCTCAAACCATTCCGCAATCTGTCGCAGCAGGTGGTTACGCGTGTTGCCGCCAAAGATGCTGTGGTTGCGGTTGGTATAGTAGTTCTCCTTGAAGTCTTTGTCAGCCTGCACCAACGCCTCAGCATATTCAAAAGTATTCTGTGGATGCACGTTGTCATCAGCTGTACCATGGCAGATAAGCAGTTTACCATTGAGATTTGCGGCACGGCTGATGGGATTGTCATTATATCCGTCCGGATTCTCCTGCGGGGTACGCATATAGCGCTCCGTATAGACCGTGTCATAGAAGCGGTAGTCGGTAGGTGGTGCCACAGCGACACCGGCCTTGAAGACCTTCCGGCCCTCACTCATGCTCATCAGCGTATTGAAACCGCCATAGCTCCAGCCCCAGATGCCGATATTGTCCTTGTCCACATAGGGCAGCGTAGCAAGGTAGAGGGCTGTCTCCACCTGGTCCTTGGATTCGAGGTTGCCAAGCTTGAGGTAGGTGCACTTCTCAAAATCGGCGCCACGGCCACCGGTGCCACGACCGTCAACACATACAATGATGAATCCTTTCTGCGCAAGATACTGGTCATAGGCACCACCCTGCCCCATCGATCCGGCACTCCATGAGTTCACAACCTGCTGATTGCCCGGGCCACTGTATTGGAACATGATGACAGGATATTTCTTCGAAGCGTCAAAGTCAGCGGGCTTCACCATCCATCCGTCGAGCTTGATACCCTCTGAGGTCGTGAAGGAGAAGGTCTCACGCTTTGAGAAACCGTACTGCGACATCTTGTCGCGCAACTCCTTGTTGTCGACATTCGTGGCTATAACCTTGCCATTATTGTCTCGGGTGGTATAGACGTAAGGAGTATTGTAGTCACTCCATGTATTGATGAAATATTTGAAATCTCCGGAGAAGATTGCCGAGTTCCAGCCCTCCTGAGTTGTCAGCCGCTCTGTCTTGCCATTCTTATGCGCCACATAAATCTGGCGGTCATGGGGGTTGAGTCCGGCAGCCTGATAATAGATGTCACCGTTCGAACTGTCAAGTCCGTAGACCTGAGTGATGTCGTAATTCCCGGGAGCCACCTTGCGCAGCAACTGTCCATTGCGGTTGTAGACATACAGATGCATGTAACCGTCGCGGTCGGAAGGAAGCAGCAGATAGTCGGCTCCGATGAGGATATTCTCCATAGCCTCTTCCTTGACATACTTGGGCACGCTCTCCTTCACGAGAAGCTTCGCCACCGTACTGCGCGGATTAACCGTGTAGATGTTCAGAATATCCTGGTGACGGTTCATGGCATAGACAAGGACCTGGTCGGCATTGTCGGTAGCGAGGATTCTGGGCAGATAGCCATCGGCATCGACAGGGACGTTGAGCTTCTGTGTGCGGTGACTCTTGATGTCATAGCTCCAAGCCGTCACCTTAGCGTTGTCTGTTCCTGCCTTAGGATATTTATACGAATAGCTGCCAGGATAGGTAGCAAAGTCTTTCCGCTCGGGGTGGCTGCCCTTGAAGAGCTGCAGGGAATATTGCTTGACATTGCTCTCGTCATAACGCAGCCAGCACAGCATCGTGCCGTCAGCATTGAAAGTCAGAGCGGTGTGAAAGCTGAACTCCTCCTCGTTCACCCAATCGGGGATGCCGTTGATGACCTCGTTGAACTTTCCGTCCTTAGTGACTTGACTCTCGCTGTTGTCATAGAGCAGCTTGACCAGGAAGATGTTATTGTCTCTGACAAAGGCCACCTGCTGTCCGTCGGGCGACCACACGGGGCTCTGCTGCGGACCGCCATCAGAGAGCGGCTCCAGCTTGCGGCTCTTGAGCGTGTAGATGTAGAACACCGCCTTGTAGGAACGGCGGTAGACAGGCTGACGCTTCGTGCTGATGAGCATACGGCTGCCGTCGGGCGACATGATATAGCCGTCGAAGGCATCTATCTTCGAACCCTGTGTGTTGTCGACATCGAAGAGCACCGCCGTCTGTTTACCGGTCTTGAAAGAGCACTGCACAATCTGCTTGCCATCGGCAGAGATACGCGCATACTGGTCGGTACCGGGGATAGGGTCGATGCCCGAAACTGTCTTAGCGGCAAATTCTCCGGAAGTGAGACGCTTCAGATCAATGGGGGTAGCAGCAAAGATACTTGATGAAATCATAAGCAAAGCTGCACAAAAAAGGAATAATTTATTCATACATTATCTTTTTATCGGCAAAGATAATGCAAAAGCACGAAATGACAAAATAAAAGCAACGGTTTTCATCCCAATACGGTTAGCCACTGCAAGTCTGTCAGCAAACCGCCCGCTTTCTTTTTACTTTTTCAGGAACTTGGAATAATCATCGTCGGCAAGCAACTCCTGCACCGTTGTCTTAGGATGGTGGTGCATATAGCGGTTGACCATAGTAATATAGTCAGAAGTGAAGAAGTCCTGTCCCATAGCCTTATTGGCCACCCACATGGCCTTGCCCACATGCAAGTCCTTGACTATCTGTGGCCTGGAGTCAACATCCTTCAGCGGATACAGGCTGAGAAGATAGAAGCTGACAGCATCGGGCACGATATTGGACCGCCCCATCGACTCCAACTGCTCATTGCTGTATCCATATTTCTGATACAGCGGATATTTGGGACCCATATACTTATCGAGCGAGATGCCGATAGCCCTGTCACCGATGACAATGCTCTGATCCAAGGCACCTATCTGTGAATAGACACGCGGCAAGGGCATATTCGGAATCCAGTCCTGCAGGTTGGTAAAGGCGGCCTGCAACTGCTGGTTGATGTCATCCATATTGGCATATTCCGACTCCACGTCGTTGACAAGCATCTGCAAAGTGGAATCCTGATAGAAACGCAGGAAACGCTCACTGATGTCGTGGTCGCTGACCTCACCGATGCGCAGCATCTTCTCCACCAGCGTGCGGGTCTCTATAGGAAACTCCGTATTCATCTGCTGCAACGCCGAAAAGTCACCAGTAATGACATAACGGCTTTCCAAACGATCATAACGCTCGACCTTCATTGTCGACGCGTCATCATCGCCACTCGACCGCAGCTTAAAGTTGCAGGCCGACAAAAGCACGGCGGCAAAAGCCAATATGATGAATACTTTCTTTTTCACGATTAATCTTTACTTTGCAAAAGTACGAAGAATTTATGGTAATGCAAAATAAACGGCTAAAAAATTACAAAAAAACTTCAATTAATATTATAATAATCTTTATTGTGCGAATAATTTATAAGAATAGAAGTAAAATAGGTTATCGTTCCATAACAGCCCACGTCAGCACATAATCGGCGTTCAATATATATTCCGCTTCCACATGCCGTCCACACTTCAGATCTTCGACCGCTACCTTGCCGCTCTTTCCCACATCATAATGGGTCAGCCGCATCTCTGAATACATCAGGTCCTCCTCTGTCAACGCCTTGTAGACAGTCTCCTTCATGCTCCAGTTGACAAGTCGGTAAGCCAGCGATGAACTTTGCTCATCGGTCCGGATAAATCTGTCGGCAATCTTGTTGACCCTGTCTGAGTAATACTCTATATCTATTCCTAACCGCTTACTGCTGTCACCAACAACCATCGCCGCCCAGCCGAGGGTATGGCTCAGGCTGATGGAGATACCATCGACGAGGGGACTGCCGTTGGATGCATGACGTATCAGAAGGTCGGCACCGGTAAGTGCCTTTAAAAGGCTATAGGACGTAAGCACCTCGCGCCGACGCTTCTCGGTACGGACATCCGCCAGGTCCACTGCAGGCGGCACAGGCAGGGCGTCAATGGGTTCTGTCATCTGCCAGAGGCCCATTCTGACTCCGTCTCCCAAGTCGTCAATTCTTATCAGCGGCATCCTTTGTCTCCTGCTTTTCGTTGATGGTGACCTTCACGCGACTGATGCGACGCTCTTCAACGGCCATCACTTCAAAAGTATAATTCTTATAGCTTATCTTCTCATGCAAGACCAGGAAGTCACCCTTGAGCTCGAGAAGCAGACCGGCCAACGAGTCAGCATCACCGGCAACATCGTCAAACTCCTCGTCATCAATACCAAGAATCTTGCAGAAGTCGCTCAGAAGCGTCTTGCCCTCAAAGATGTAGGTATTGTTGTTGAGCTTGGTATAAGTCTTCTCTTCCTCGTCGTACTCGTCGTTGATTTCACCCACGATCTCTTCAAGGATGTCCTCCAACGTCACCAGTCCGCTCGTGCCTCCAAACTCATCGACGACGATAGCGATATGCACCTTGTTATCCTGGAACTCCCTGAGCAGGTCATCAATCTTCTTGGTCTCTGGCACGAAATACGGCGGACGTATCAGGCTCTGCCAACGGAAGTTCTCTGGCTTGGACAGATAAGGCAGCAAATCTTTGATATAAAGCACACCACGGATATTATCCTCGTTGTCCTGATAGACGGGAATACGACTGTAGTTGTTGTCAACGATGAATTTCAACACATCTTTATAAGAGCTGCGAATATCAATGTCGGCAATATCCTGGCGGGTCGTCATCACCTCTTTGGCGGTCTCGTCGCCAAAGCGGATAATGCCCTGAAGCATACTTTGTTCGTCCTTGATGTCGTCCTTATTGGTCAGCTCAAGAGCCTGCTCCAGATCGTCAACACTCAGCTGGCGTGACTCCTTAGGCACCGCCTTCTCGGCAATGACACCACTTTTTATCAGCACCGTCTCCAACGGCCAGAATATCTTCCGGAGAATCAGAATGCCGTTGACGGCACGACGACAGAACTTCAGCGCTATGGAACGGCTGTATATCTTTGGCATGATCTCACCGAAGAGGAGAAGCAGGAATGTCAGAAGGACTGTGATAACGAGAAACTCCAGCCAAGCCACCTTAAACTGCACAATAGAGGCAAAGATATAGTTGCACAGCATAATGATGGTGACGTTGACGAAGTTATTAGTAATCAGAATCGTAGCCAACGTCCGCTCCGAGTCCTCACGCAACTGCATAATCCTGGCATCGCCCGGATTCTTCTCCGGGTCGAGTTCGTCAAGATCCTGTGGAGTGAGACTGAAGAAAGCTATCTCGGATCCACTGGCAAAGCCTGACATAATAAGCAAAAAGACAGTCAAGATGACTGCCACTACCACCCCCGTGGTGAGCGGTTGCAGCACCACGAGATCACTCAGTTGATGAATATTTGAGAAATCCAACACTATCTGACTTTAAGCTTGTTGTTTGGGAGTCAGCAGCTCCATGTTTTCTACCATTATTTCTGTAACATAATGGCGCTTGCCAAGCTTGTCGTCGTAAACATTATACCTCAGCCGGCCCTCGACATAGATTTTATCACCTTTGTGGACATACTGTTCCACTATCTTGGCAAGCTGCCGGTAGAAGATGAGGTTGTGCCAGTCGGTACGGTCAGCGACCTTCGTACCATCTTTGAGCGTATAGCCTCGCTCTGTTGTTGCCAGCGAGACTTTCGCTACGGCCTGGTCTGCATCATAATAATGCACATCAGGCTCTTTACCGACATTGCCAATAAGCATCACCTTATTCATAAAACCTATGCCTCAAAAACGGTGATAAGATTATTTCCAATAGCCAAGATACTTCACCCTGAAGTTCTTACCCTTAACGGATGGGAACTGGCTGCGGTTGTCTACACGACTTCTGAGATAGTCCACGACACGATTGTAGGCGTCGATAGGAGAATCGGCCTTGCAGTCAGCCACAAAGCGCGTATCACGATATTCATGCTTACCACTCTCCGGAATCAGGACGACACGCTTGAAGTTTACCTCGGCCTCATACCATCCGGGACGAACGGTAGACAGACGCACCATCGGATTCTCGGACTCGGAACGCTCGTTATTCTTACGAGAGGAACCGGAACGCACAGCCTTCTTCTCCTTAAAATCACGCATATTGTCCGCCAATGTCTTGATAACGATAAAATAGACATGTGAACGCACTTTATATCTCTTGGGGTACATGACATCACTGGCCACATACTCTCTTAAATCTGACTCTAATTCGGGCGTAATGTCTATCTCATGTAAGGAACGTAAAAAATCTAAGGCATCTTCGACACTCGAAACAAGCGTTTCATTGTCGAAATATCTTAAGTATAAATTCATAGGGAACAAATAAAAGACTGTTTCTTAAAAAGAGCGGCAAACGGGACTCGGACCCGCGACCTCGACCTTGGCAAGGTCGCGCTCTACCAACTGAGCTATTGCCGCAACTTTTCTCGTAGTGAGAAGCATTCCCCTGAATGCGAGTGCAAAGGTACTGCCTTTTTTCGATTCCACAAACTTTTGCCCACTTTTTTTTGAAATATTTTTGCGATATTGTCATTACACCTTATTATATTTAAGTAAAAACACGCTCTATTTGAATAAAAACACGCCCTATTTATAGGAGAAGCATGCCCTAAGGCACTTTTCCGCCCCCTTCTGATGATGCACGGCATTTGCCACGGATATCGCTGGCATTTGTCACGGATATCGCTGGCATTTGTCACGGATATCGCTGGCATATGCCGCACAACATAATTACAATGAAGAAAAACGCTGTCCAAAGGCTATAACGACAAAAATAGAGATGCTTAACACACCACGCATGGGACCTATCTTCTTTGGGGAAGATAGTCCCCGATTAGTCCATTCTGGACTTGTAGTCCTCAAAGGTATATTCGCGGAGCATCGTCAGCTCGCCGTCAGGAGCAGCCAAAGCGATAGAAGGATGAGTGATGCCATTGAACATCATCGTCTTGACGGTGGTGTAATGGAGCATATCCTCAAAGATGATGTTCTCACCCACCTCCAACTCATGGTCAAACTGCCAGTAGCCCATGAAGTCGCCACTGAGACAGGAGTTGCCGCCAAATCTGTAGACGTGGTCGCCCTTGTTCTCGTCAAGGGTCCTGGCAAATCTCACTGCGGGCTTATAGGGCATCTCCAAGCAGTCAGGCATATGGCACGTGAAACTGACGTTGAGGATGGCGGTACGGATACCGCTGTCCTCAACGATGTCTATGACCTGGCTGACGAGCGGTCCCGTCTGCCAACCAAAGGCGCTGCCCGGTTCTAAGATGACATGCAACCAAGGATAACGGCTGTGGAAGGCGCGGAGGATGGCGATGAGCTCGTTGACGTCGTAATCCTTGCGCGTCATTAGATGTCCGCCGCCAAAGTTTATCCACTTCAACTGTTTGAACCACGGCGAGAACTTCTCCTCAATATGCTGCAAGGTACGGGCAAAGACGTCGGGTCCACTCTCACAGAGCGTATGACAATGGAAGCCGTCGATACAGTCGGGCAGCGTGGCAGGTAGTTTGTCGGCCGTCACGCCGAAACGTGTTCCCGGTGCACAGGGGTTATAGAGCAGTGTCTCCACCTCACTATACTGCGGGTTGACCCTCAGTCCGAAGCTTATCTCCGGGTTGGCAGCCTTTGCACGCGAAGCATAGCGCTGCATCTGTGTCAAGGAGTTGAAAGACAGATGACTGGAGCAGCGCGCAATGTCATCAATCTCGTAGTCGGTATAGGCCGGTGAGAAGGTATGGGTAGGACTTCCGAAGACCTCGCGTCCCAGTCGCGCCTCATAGAGGGAGCTGGCCGTAGTGGCAGCAATATACTCCCGAAAGATAGGAAACGTCTTCCACAAAGCGAAGGCTTTGAATGCTAAGATGATTTCCACGTCGGCAGCCTTGGCAACACTTGATATCAGCTCCAGGTTGTGTCTGAGTCTGGCTTCCTCAAGGATGTAAACAGGGCGCTGAACACCCTCAAAAGTATCGAGATTTACCTTCATAGCGCAAGAATTTTGTGCAAAGATAATTTTTATTTTCTTAATTGTTGCAGATATACGGGAAAATTAATACTTTTGCAACACACTTCTATTATAACAAACAAAACAATGAGTGAAGAAAAGAACTCTTTCTTAGTGTTCTCCGGTACCAACACCCGGTATCTGGCAGAGAAGATCTGCCAGGAGTTAAATTGTCCGTTAGGCAATCTCGTGGTCACCAAGTTCTCTGACGGTGAGTTTGCCGTTTCTTATGAGGAATCCATCCGCGGACGCGACGTGTTCCTTGTTCAGAGCACCTTCCCTAACTCCGACAACCTCATGGAGCTGTTGCTGATGATTGATGCCGCCAAGCGAGCTTCTGCCCGTCACATCATCGCTGTTATCCCCTACTTTGGCTGGGCCCGTCAGGACCGTAAGGACAAGCCCCGTGTGAGCATCGGCGCCAAGCTCGTCGCTGACCTGCTGAGTGTTGCCGGTATCGACCGTCTTATCACTATGGACCTGCATGCCGACCAGATCCAGGGCTTCTTCAATGTCCCCGTAGACCATCTCTACGCCAGCAACATCCTGCTGCCCTATGTGCAGAGCCTGCATTTGAAGGACCTTGTCATCGCTTCTCCTGATGTCGGCGGTTCAAAGCGTGCCAACACCTATGCCAAGTATCTTGGCTGCCCACTCGTGCTCTGCAACAAGACCCGTGCAAGAGCCAATGTCGTGGAGAGCATGCAGATTATCGGTGATGTGAAAGACAAGAATGTTGTCATCGTCGACGATATGGTCGACACGGCCGGTACTATCACTAAGGCTGCCAACATCATGCTGGAGGCTGGTGCCAAGAGCGTGCGCGCCTGCGCTTCCCACTGTGTGATGAGTGGTCCCGCTTCCGAGCGCGTGCAGAACTCTGCCTTAGAGGAGATTGTCTTCACCGACTCCATCCCCTATACACACCGTTGCTCCAAAGTCAAGCAGCTCAGCGTGGCCAAGCTCTTCGCCGAGACCATCCGCCGTGTCGTTAACAACCAGAGCATTTCTTCCCAGTATCTCGTGTAATACGTGAGTCTGGCTCACAGACACTTACATATCCAAGAAAGCCTCACTCTGATTGGCAGAGCGAGGCTTTCTTGTTATATTATATGTAATGTTATTCGGGAGCTATCATGCTTTTTATCTTTTTCACAGCGATATGGTAGCTTGCCTTCAAGGCTCCCTCTGAGGTCCCCAATATCTTGCTCATCTCGGAATATTTCATCTCGTCATAATAGCGCATCGTGAAGACGGCACGCTGGACATCGGGCAAGGCAGCAATGGCTTTTTGCAAGAGAGCATCGGCGACATCGCCATCAAAATATTCATCAGAGAGAAGCTGGCCCGCCACACTCTTGGCATCATCGACATCCACGGTCTCTGTATTCTTACTCCTTCTCAAAAAGTCGATGGACTCATTGACAGCAATACGATAGAGCCATGTTGAGAGCTTGGACTTGCCCTCGAAGGTATCGAGATTGGTCCAAGCCTTGACAAAGGTATTCTGCAATACGTCATCAGCATCATCATGGTAAAGAACGATATGACGAATCTTATGATACAGACTCTCACCATATTCGTTTACCAAGGCAGTGAAGGCGCGTTCGCGCGTCACCGGATTTGCCAATAGGCGTGCTAATTTCTTGTCGTCAATCGCAGCCACGCTGTTAATACCGATAGCTTATAAAGATTTACAAATAGTTCCTGAGCTGGTTGTATATCACCTCATCATAACCATAGAGGTCCTGATAGGTCTCCAGGCGTCCGTCTACACCGGGGAAGAGGGTGTAATACCAGATGAATACCGGCACACTGCGCTTCACGGGCACACGCCCAATGAGGCGTTTACGATTTAAGGTGTCGGCAACGGCCTTTTCTTCATCGGTGAGTTTGTCTCTGTCTTTACCTAAGGGCGAGACATCGGCATGAATAGAATACCAAATCCGGTCAATGGTCTTACTGTCGTTCTTACCGACAATGAAGGCAGCTAAGGCAAAAGGCTTCTCAACTCTGATGCATCCATGACTCACATCACGATCAGAGCGACCGAAGACATCCCTCGACGAGGTGTCGTGGAGATAGATAGAGAAATCGTTGTCGAACCGGAAGATGATTCTGCCTAAGGCATTGCCTTCCCCACCCTCCTGGATAGCCAACTGGGAGCCATCGAGCAGTGCAGCCGGTGAGGCATTCCATGGCTCTATGTCTTGTCCGGTGGCTCGGTCACGGATGAAATAATGACGGGAATGGAAATACCACTTGTTGCCAAGTCGCGGGATAATGCTCTTCTTAACGATGCTCCTCGGCATGATCCACTGGGGATTAATATCCAACCGCTTGATGCTGCTTGCGAGTAGCGGTGTCTTCGTCTTCAGCGATCCACAGCCGATGCGCATTGTCAGCACCTCAGCACCATCAACAGCCATCAGGTGGAGCGACGGCAGGTTGACCATGACGTACTTGTCGTGCCGCCAGGGGGTATCGGCGACACGCCACCGACACCGCTCCATGTTGATGAGCAGGAGCCGACGGTTGACAAGCGTAGCGGAATCGCTGTTGAGGATTCTCTCGAACCGTTTATAGAGCGGGTCTTGCGGTTCCGACTCACGGAGAAAGACACCCAAGCTGTCGATGCAGACCTGACGGGCAGCCTCAAGAAAGAAGCGTCTCCCAGCTGCTGGGCTCTTCAGGTCATAGAGTGTGACATAGGCCTCTGAGCCATCACGCTTGTCAAGGCTGTTCAGAAGCACATTAGGATTGGTGTATCCGAAACGCTGACCGGCTGAGAAGCGGAACAACGCCTTCGTGAGGTTGTATTCCAAACGGGCATACACCTTATTTATATTATACCTTCCGTCATGGAAGTCAAGGGCACGGGCTCGAGTCAGGTCGGTCTCTATGTCTGAGAGCCGGAACTTCTCGGCATCGAAACCTAAATGCCTCACCGTGCGCAACCATTCTACAAGCGTGTCAGCCTCCTGTGTCACGCCCTTGCGGCTGACCCAGATATAAGGTCGGCCATTCAAATAAAACGAACGGGCATAGAAATCCGCCAACGTGGAGTCGCTGTCAGAAGCTGCCACACGCCGTACCTCCCTCTGCAACCGTCGCGACGACAATGCATAGGTATCATTACGAATGGAAGAGAAATCTTCAAGCCGAAGGTTGACATTGGGGTTAGGAGTCTTCTCCCGGCAAGAGACGATGAGAATGGCTATGAAAATTGAAAATATCGCCGTAAGAACACGCAATGTAGTCTCTTCTGTATTGTTATCTGACAGAAATTTTCCTGACCACATTACCTACTTTCACGATATAACAACCTCTCGGCAAATTTAGACTATAGTTTTTGTCGGACCCCTCCACTTTCACGGCAAAGACCTTCTGTCCCGTCACACTGTAGACAGAGAGCATCTGTCCCGACGCATTGGTGACGCGCAGGGTGTTTCCGTCGAAGAAAATAGAAATCTGACCTACCTCACCTCCCGAGATCTCCATCAGAGGCATACTCTCGTAGTGCTGAGCCATAGCGGGGACGCTCCCCACCAAGAGAAATAAAAAGAGTATCTTTTTTACCATAAGCTTATGTCATAAGGATCCATCTGCAAAAATAGCTGTTTCTGCCAATTCGGCAAAAGACTTTGCAAGGTAAATTAAATAAATTAACGTTTTTTACGTTCAGCCTGGCCCACAGCCTCAGGTACTGGTATGACGAGTCCTTCCTTGGCAAGAATGGTATTGGGGAAGACAGCCTTGGCTTCGTCAAGGATTGCAGACTCATTATCGTATCTCGCGCTAAAATGCCCCAAGACGAGTTCTTGGGCATGTGCATCACGCGCCACCATAGCCGCCTGCTGCGAGGTGGAATGATAGTAGAGTTTGGCTCTGGCGGCGCAAGCACTGTCATAGGTGGAATCATGATAGAGCAGGCTGACGCCTTCTATTTCCTTATGCAGGTCAGGCATATAGCGGGTGTCGGAACAATAGGCATAGGAGCGGGTGGACGCAGGCGGATAGGTCAACTTACTATTGGGGATGACGCGTCCGTCCTCCGTGGTCCAGTCGGCTCCGTTCTTAATATTGTTAATCTGACTAACGGGAATATTGAAACAATCTATCATATCCCGGCGGATATGCGGCAGCGTTGGTTTCTCCCGGAAAAGGAATCCCGAGCAGGCGATGCGATGCTGCAAGGGGATACTCTCTACGGTGAGGCTGCGATCCTCAAAGATGACCTGATGCTGGGTTGTGTCGACGGCATGGAACACCACCTCGAACTCTAATCCCGTGCAGAACATATCCATCTGTGCCTTCAGCATCGGCCCGAGAGGAGCCGGCGCATAGACATGCAGTGCAGCTGTACGCCCCAACATGCCGAAAGTGGAGATGAGCCCGATGAGCCCGAAACAATGGTCGCCATGAAGGTGGGAGATAAAAACCGCCTGAATCTTTGTGAAGCCTACACGGGAGCGACGCAACTGTATCTGCGTGCCCTCGCCACAGTCTATCATAAAAAACTTTCCGCGTATCTCCACGACCTGAGACGAGGCGAAATGCTTCAGTGTCGGCAGCGCACTGCCACATCCAAGGATATGAACATTGAATAGTTCCATATTGCCAGCGACAAAAACTACTTAGCCCTCTTATAAACGAAGATGCCCTCCTTGTTCTCAAGATAGAGCGAATCACTGCCTAAATTGTCGATTTCGAAAGTATCGCGGTTGAGCAGAAGTTTACCATTGAGAATCTTCCATGACGTCCATGGATTCTTCTCAGCCTCCACATTCGACTTCACTTCTCCCCCTTCAAGGATCTCAAAGTTCTTATCCAGACTGGTCCACCTTCCAGCAAGAGTTGTAAGGTTGATGACCTTTCGCGCCGTTTTCTCACCGTCGATAGGCTTACCTTCGACCACAGCGAGCCTGTCACCGGCCAAAAGTCCACCAACTACAGGCTGATTGCCTAAGTCGTCCTCAGTGAGCGCATAGGTCACAGTGTCGCCACCATCGGTGATGAGCTCCAGTGTGTTCATCATCGTGCCTTCACCACATACACCATAGACGGTGGAGTCTGGGGTAGAACTCTCTGACGCAACAGCGGCTGTCTGTCCGGCGGTATTCGCTTTCTTGTTTTTACAAGCTGTCAGTGAAAAAGTTGCAATGGCCATAAAAGCCAGTGCGTATAGCATAAATTTCTTCATAATCCTTGTTGTTTAGCTTCGTTCCAATATTTATCCATCTCCTCCAGCGTCATATCCTTGAGCTGTTTACCCAAAGCACGTGCCTTCTCCTCGATGAAAGTGAATCTGGCAATAAATTTCTTATTGGTATGCTCCAATGCGTTGTCGGGATTGAGATGGTAGAGACGGGCGGCATTGATGACACTGAAAAGGAAGTCGCCCAACTCCCGTGTAGACTTGTCTGCGTCGCCTTTGTTCAGCTCCGTCTCCAATTCCCCGAGCTCCTCGCGCACCTTATCCCAGACATCTTCTTTCTGTTTCCAGTCGAAGCCCACATTACGGGCCTTATCCTGAATGCGGTAGGCTTTGATGATGGAAGGCAGGGCATCGGGCACCCCGCTGAGCACTGTCTTATTGCCGTCACGCTCCAATTGCTTGCGCTGCTCCCACGACGACTCCACTTGCGTGGCCGTCTCGGGAGCAGACTCTGTCGTTGAAGATGAGACATCAGCGCGAGACTGCTTGTAGTTGACATGCCCGTTGGCATCTATTTCCATATTGGGGTTGCTGACTGTCCAAGACGTCCAGTCGATAAAGTCGTGCCTGAACATCAACTTGTCAGCCTGATGATTACAAACGTCGGCGATGTCGAAGTCGCCCGTCTCACTGCCCATGACACTATAGAGGACGACGTGCTCCATGACATCGCCCAACTCCTTGCAGATTTCCGGACGATCATCCTTCATCAAGGCATCGCAGAGCTCAAAGGTCTCTTCGATGGTATTAGGGCGAAGACTCTCATAGGTCTGCTTCCTGTCCCACGGGCATTCCTTGCGCAGACGCTCTTGAACATCAAGCAACCGGCCAAAGGCTGCCAACTTTTCTTCCCGAGTGTGCATGTTATTATCTTTTTGATGCAAAGTTAATGGTTTTAGATTGAAAATTAGTAATTTTGCATCGTTTTATATGGATTATAAGGCATAAAAAGACAAAGGAAAGTATAAAGACAAAGATATAATGGAATTAGCAAGTAAGTACGACCCTAATGCAGTAGAGTCGAAATGGTATCAGTACTGGCTTGACAACAAGCTTTTCAGTTCTCATCCCGATGGCCGCGAGCCATATACAGTGGTTATCCCTCCACCAAACGTCACTGGCGTGCTGCACATGGGCCACATGCTTAACAACACTATTCAGGATATTCTCGTTCGCCGTGCCCGTATGGAAGGCAAGAACGCCTGCTGGGTTCCCGGCACCGACCATGCCTCCATCGCTACCGAGGCGAAAGTTGTGGGTAAGCTGGCCGAGCAAGGTATCAAGAAGAGCGACCTCACCCGTGAGGAGTTTCTGAAGCATGCCTGGGACTGGACCCACGAGCATGGCGGCATTATCCTCAAGCAGCTCCGCAAGCTCGGATGCTCCTGCGACTGGGACCGCACGGCCTTCACCATGGACGAAAGCCGTTCGAAGAGCGTTATCCACGTCTTCGTAGACTTATATCGTAAGGGCCTCATCTACCGCGGCGTGAGAATGGTGAACTGGGATCCGAAAGCTAAGACAGCCCTCTCTGACGAGGAGGTTATCTATAAAGATGAGCACTCCAAACTCTACTACCTGAAATATTATGTCGCTGCCGACGACCAGGCCAAGGTAGAGCGCAAGGCAGAGGGCAATGTCATGCACAAAGACGACAAGGGCTACTATGCCGTCGTGGCCACCACACGTCCAGAGACCATCATGGGTGACTCGGCAATGTGCATCAACCCTGAGGATGTGAAAAACACATGGCTCAAGGGCCTGCACGTCATCGTGCCTTTGGTCAACCGCGTGATACCTGTTATCGAAGACGGCTATGTGGATATCCAGTTCGGTACCGGCTGTCTGAAGGTGACACCGGCTCACGATGTCAACGACCATATGCTCGGTCTCAAGCACAAATTGGAGACCATCGACATCTTCAACGACGACGGCACCATCTCTGAAGCCGCCGGCCTCTATGTGGGTATGGACCGTATGGACGTTCGTAAGCAGATTGCCATCGACCTCACTGACGCCGGCCTCATGGAGAAGGTGGAAGACTACGACAACAAGGTTGGATTCTCTGAGCGCACCAACGTGCCTATCGAGCCGAAGCTCTCCACACAGTGGTTCCTGAAGATGCAGCACTTCGCTGACATCGCTCTCAAGCCTGTCATGGACGACGACATCGAGTTCTATCCTAAGAAATATAAGAACACCTACCGCTATTGGCTGGAGAACATCAAGGACTGGTGTATCAGCCGACAGCTGTGGTGGGGCCATCGTATTCCAGCCTACTATTATAATAATGTGGAAGGCAAACGCGATTTCGTCGTCGCCGAGACTGCTGAGGAGGCACTCAAGCTGGCTAAGGAAAACAATCCTAACCTCACCGCCAACGACCTGGAGCAGGAGAGCGACTGCCTCGACACTTGGTTCTCTTCCTGGCTATGGCCTATCTCCCTCTTCAACGGTATCCTTGATCCCAACAATGAGGAGATAAAATATTACTATCCCACTTCCGACCTCGTCACAGGTCCGGACATCATCTTCTTCTGGGTGGCCCGTATGATTATGGCAGGCTACGAATACCGTGGTGACAAACCTTTCAAGCACGTCTACTTCACTGGTATCGTGCGCGACAAGCTCGGCAGAAAGATGTCAAAGAGCCTGGGTAACTCTCCCGACCCCATCATGCTGATGGACAAGTATGGTGCCGACGGTGTCCGTATGGGCATGATGCTGTCAGCTCCTGCCGGCAACGACATTCTCTTCGACGAGTCACTCTGTGAGCAGGGCCGCAACTTCAACAACAAGATTTGGAATGCTTTCCGCCTTGTCAAGGGTTGGCAGACTGCCGACATCGAGCAGCCTGAAAACTGCCGTCTCGCCGTGGAGTGGTTCAACGCCAAACTCAAGGAGACCAACGAGGTGATGAACGAGCAGTTCAAGACCTACCGTATCTCCGAGGCGCTGATGACCGTCTACCGCCTGTTCTGGGACGAGTTCTCGGCCTGGTATCTGGAGATGGTGAAGCCTGCATATATCGACGGCAACCAGCAGCCGATGGACAAAGCCACAATGGAGGCTACGCTTGGCTTCTTCGAGAAGCTCCTGCAGATGCTGCATCCTTTCATGCCGTTCATCACAGAGGAGCTCTGGCAGCATATCTACGAGCGCAAGGCTGGCGAGAGCATCATGGTCTCTGAGCTGAAGATTGACGCTCCTACCGATGCCGACAAGAAGATTGTCGCTGATATGGAGCTTGTGAAGCAGATCGTCTCTGGCGTGCGTACCATTCGCAACGAGAAGAACATTGCCCCGAAAAAGGCCCTCGAACTCTACGCTGTCGGTGAAAACCACTATGCCAAGTACGAGAGCATCATCACAAAGATGGCCAACCTTAAGACTTTCGGTGTCACAGCAGAGAAAGCTGCCGACGCTTCAGCCTTTATGGTAGGTACTGACGAGTTTGCCGTTCCTGTCGGCGACCTCATCGATGTCGATGCTGAGATTGAAAAGCAGGAGAAGGAGCTTGAGCACCTGCAGGGATTCCTCAACGGCGTAAAGAAGAAGCTCGCCAACGAGAACTTTGTGTCTCATGCACCGGAAGCCGTTGTGGCCAAGGAGCGTAAGAAGCAGAGCGACGCTGAAGAGAAGATTGCAGCCATAGAGGAAAGCCTCAAGGCGCTGAAAGCGAAGAAATAAATTTATAAGCAAATCCTATGAAGCAGCGTAGCATTCTCTATCTGTTCGTAATTATCGTAAGCATTTTCGGCCTTGGGGCATGCAGTGATGAGTCGGTGGACATCGATTCTGTCAACAAGCAGACCATATTGGTGTTCATGCCATGGTCTGGCTCGTCTCTTCATCCTTATTTGTTGGATAACCTGGACAGTATGGAGAGTGCTATCAAAGCTAACAAAGGGCTCAACGGCCGTTTGTTAGTAATGCTGGCTTCATCGTCCAATCAGGCGAGCCTCTATGAGGTAACCTATGATAATGGACAAATTCGGCATAAGACGCTTAGGGAATACACTGACAATAGCTACTATACTGTCGAAGGAATGACGCAGCTGTTCAAAGACGTGAAGACCAATGCTGAGGCGCTCAACTACGCCTTAATGATAGGCGGACACGGTATGGGGTGGATCTATAAAGACAACTGGACTACCAATTATAGCGCTAAGCCTTTCTTCAGTTATAGCAAACAGACTACAGAGGAGGGGAAAAACGATTACATGACCCCTTCGTTTACTCAGACTCGCTTCTTTGGCAACACTGGAGACATAAGCAATGCCTTTGATATTGCTGACTTGGCCAATGCCATACAAGATGCAGGGCTAAAAATGCAGTATATCCTTTTCGACGACTGCTATATGGCGAATATTGAGACCGCTTACGCGCTCAAAGACGCAACTAACTTCCTCATCGGGTCTACCTGCGAAATTATGGATGTGGGCATGCCTTACCGGAAAATATGGTCCTCTTTAGCGAAAGCAACTCCCGACTATACAACAGCCGCCAATGATTTTCTGAAGTTTTATTCTAATTATAGCTATCCGTACGGGGCGCTGTCTGTTATTGACTGCCGAAAACTTGACGAATTAGCTAAACAAATGAAGAATATCAACGCCAACTATACCTTTGATAATAGTCTTCTCAACAGCATTCAGGTATTAGATGGCTTCCATACACCGATATTCTACGACCTTGGCGACTACGTGGCCCATCTCTGTAAAAACAACGATATGCTCAATGACTTCAACTCCGCATTGAACAGCGTCGTCAAGACGACAGTGCATACGGATAAGATTTATACGATGCTGTACTACCCTTATGAATCGGGCCATACCTTCACTATAAACAATTATTCCGGTATCACGATTTCGGACCCCAGTCAGAACAGCATAGCCGTCGCCGGCAAGAAGAGAACCGCATGGTGGAAGGCTACTCACTAAAAGACGCAAAAGCGGAAGAAATAAACAGAGATAAACGAATAGTTGATCATAAAAACGCAGACAGGCGATGATGGAATCTCCATCATCGCCTGTCTTGTTTAGTTTTCAACAGCAGCTTTAGGAAGCAACCTTGGCTTCCTTTGCCAAACACTCCTTGCAGATACCCTTGTAATAAAGCTGTGCCTCATCAATAAGATTGCCATCACAAGCCTTGGGTCTCTCTAAGGAAGGAGCTGTCTCGTCCATCAAATCATAGACGCGGCCACACTCACGGCAATAGAAATGTACATGCGGATGGATATCTCCATCATAGCACACACGATGCTCGTCTATGGTTATCATCTGAGCGGCATGATGCTCAGAGAAAAGGCGAAGCGTGTTGTATACCGTCGTGCGGCTCAAGGTCGGGACATCCACCACGACACCCTGATAGACGTCTTCCACTGTAGGATGCGTCTTGTGAGTAAGGAGAAAGGACATTATCGCCAAACGCTGGGTCGACGGGCGCAAGCCACTGCCTAAAAGTCTGTTGTATGCTTGATCTTTTGCTATCATGTATGAAAATGATTGTTATTAAATTGGCGCAAAGTTAAAGAATTATTGCGAGATAACAAAACAAAATTGGAGAAATTACAAGAGTGCACTTGTAATTTCTCCAATTGATAATCTAAATCAAGTAAAACGATAGCTCTACTTGCCCGTAATGGTACTTATCAGTTCCTCTGTTGAGACAAGTTTCTGTTCACCGGAAGCCATGTCTTTCAAAGTGACCTTACCCTGAGCGATCTCATCGTCACCGGCAAGAGCCACAAAGGCAATACCCTTGGCATTGGCATATCCCATCTGCTTTTTCATCTTTGCCTTGTCAGGATAGATTTCAGTGCGGATACCAGCGCTTCGAGCTGCATTGGCTATAGGCAGGCAATAAGCTGTTTCCTTATCACCGAAGTTGATGAAGAGCAGCTGCGTAGCCGTGACAGCCTCCTTGGGATAGAGGTCAAGCGCATTGAGGACATCGTAGATACGATCAGCACCAAAGCTGATACCGACACCAGACAGTCCCGGCATACCGAAGATGCCTGTGAGATTGTCGTAACGGCCACCACCTGTGATACTGCCCATGGGTGTATCGAGCGCCTTTACCTCGAAGATGGCACCCGTATAATAGTTCAGACCACGAGCCAAAGTGAGGTCGAGTTCTATCTCATTCTTTAAGCCCACATTTTTCAATGCGTCAAGGATGAACTTTGTCTCTTCGACACCCTTCAGGCCTACCTCTGAGGACTTCAGCACGTCAGCAATGACGGCTAACTTCTCATCGTTAGAACCCTGTAGCGTGATGATAGGCTGCAACTTCTGGATAGCCTCCTCAGGGAGTCCATCAGCACGAAGCTCCTCATTGACGTTGTCAAGACCGATCTTGTCGAGCTTGTCAATGGCTACGGTAATATCAACAATCTTGTCGGCCTCACCAATAACCTCGGCAATACCAGAGAGTATCTTTCTGTTATTAATCTTTATGCAGACTCTGACGCCAAAGCGTGAGAACACGGTATCAACGATCTGCATCAGTTCCACCTCATTGAGCAACGAATTGGAGCCTACGACATCAGCATCGCACTGATAGAACTCACGGTAACGTCCCTTCTGCGGACGGTCAGCGCGCCACACTGGCTGAATCTGATAACGCTTAAAGGGCAGCTGGAGCTCCTCACGATGCATGACGACATAACGTGCAAAAGGAACTGTAAGGTCATAGCGCAGTCCCTTCTCGCAGAGCTTGGTCTGTAATTTAAGCGTATCACGCTCCTGGAGTTCCTCATCGGAGATACCTTTCAGATAGTCACCGGAGTTAAGAACCTTGAACAGCAGCTTGTCACCCTCATCACCATATTTGCCAAGAAGCGTGTGGAGCGTCTCCATAGCAGGTGTCTCTATCTGCTGGAAGCCATAGAGCGCATAGACGTCCTTGATAGTGTTGAAGATATAATTTCTCTTTGCCATCTCCTCAGGGCCGAAGTCACGCGTGCCCTTAGGGATGGATGGTTTATTGTTACTCATTACAATTCTATTGTTTGTTCTCTGTCAGGGCCTATGGAAATGATGCCGATACGTGTCTCCAGCTCATCCTCCAGGAACTTGATATAATCTTTGAACTCCTGTGGGAACTGGTCGGGCGACGTAAACTTCGTCATGTCGGTCTTCCAACCCTTTATCTCTTTATAAACAGGCTCTACGTTGTCAATCTCATAAGGGAAATCGCGTGTCACTGTGCCATCAGGCAACTTGTAGGCTACGCAGGCCTTAATGGTGTCAAAGCCATCGAGGACATCACTCTTCATCATGATGAGCTCCGTGACGCCATCGACCATGATACTATAACGCAGCTGCACGAGGTCAATCCAACCGCAACGACGCTCACGGCCTGTAACGGCACCATACTCATGACCGAGGTCGCGAATCGTCTTACCTGTCTCATCGAAGAGCTCTGTTGGGAAAGGACCGGCACCTACACGTGTGCAATAAGCTTTCATAATGCCATAGACATTACCTATCTTATTAGGACCGATACCAAGACCCGTGCAAGCACCTGCGCAGATGGTGTTGCTGGAAGTGACGAAAGGATAGCTACCGAAATCCACATCCAGCATAGTGCCCTGAGCGCCCTCGCAGAGGATATTCTTTCCACAGCGAAGAATCTTATTAATCTCTATCTCACTGTCGACAATGGGGAATTTCTTAAGGTATTCCACGCCTTCCATCCATCTCTTCTCCGTCTCCTCGAAACCATCGAAGTCGGTCCAACCCAACGCCTTGAGCATCTGCATGTGGCGCTGCTTATGAGCCTCGTATTTAGCCTCGAAGCCATCAAGGATATCGCCAACACGCAAGCCATTACGGCTTACCTTATCGGTATATGTCGGACCAATGCCCTTGCCTGTTGTTCCGACCTTGTTCTTGCCTTTGGCAGCCTCTATGGCACGGTCGAGGATGCGGTGGGTAGGCATGATGAGATGTGCTTTCTTGGAGATACGCAGACGTGAGTGCAACTCATGACCGCTCTTCTCCAAGTCCTTAGCCTCGTCCATAAAAAGGTCAGGAGCCAGGACAACACCATTTCCGATGATGTTTACCTTGCCACCCTGGAAGATGCCGGAAGGAATGCTGCGAAGAACATACTTCTGACCCTCAAACTCCAGCGTGTGACCGGCGTTAGGTCCACCCTGGAAGCGGGCCACCACGTCATACCTCGGGGTAAGGACATCCACGACCTTACCTTTTCCTTCATCGCCCCACTGAAGACCCAGCAGGACATCAACTTTACCTGTCTTCATTATCTTGTTCTTTAATACACTCTTGGTCCAAAAATTGCTGTTCCGACGCGTACCATCGTAGAATGACACTCGACCGCAATCTTATAGTCATGGCTCATTCCCCACGACCGCTCCTTGAAATAAGGCGCATCAGCGAAGTAGTCGCGCTTGACCTCATTGAAGAAATCCCAAGCCTCAGTCATCTCCTTGCGTATCTGTGCCTCATCAGGGACATTGCTGGCCATCATCATCAGACCACAAATCCGTACATTGGCGAGACTTCTCCATTCCCCGGCTTTTAACATCTCACGGCATGCCTCAATAGTAAAACCATACTTCGATTCCTCTTCAGCAATATGCAGCTCAAGCAGGATATCTATGGTCCGTCCGTTCTTAGCAGCCTGCTTATTGATTTCCTTCATAAGCTTCACCGTGTCAACAGCTTCTATCATGCTGATGTAAGGGGCTATGTACTTCACCTTGTTGGTCTGCAAATGACCAATGAAATGCCATTCTATATCCTTTGGCAGGCTCTCAGCCTTCTTAGCCAATTCCTGTTCATGACTCTCACCGAAGATGCGTTGCCCAGCCTTATAGGCAGCCTCTATGTACTCGTTAGGATGGAACTTGCTGATAGCAACAAGACGAACGCCCTCAGGCAGATTACCAAGTACTCCCTCTAAGTTTTTAGCAACATCTACTTCCATGATTATGCCTCCTTATTTTCTGTTGGATTTTCCTGCTTATGCTTCTCTGGATCAGCATCATGCTCGAAGACATCCATAATTTGCGTCTCGGCGACACTGGCAATAGCATAGTCTATCATCGTTCCGCCCATCACTTCATCAATATTCTTCACAGCAGACTGAAGCGTGGCTGCCTGCACAAGATAGTTGACACTGGAGCGTTTTTCCTTATCAGTCTTCT
The DNA here is from genome assembly GCA_900543585.1 of uncultured Prevotella sp. Classification (GTDB taxonomy): domain Bacteria; phylum Bacteroidota; class Bacteroidia; order Bacteroidales; family Bacteroidaceae; genus Prevotella. Next base: position 12,446 of record UQRP01000005.1, on the reverse strand, counting down.
CGTCAATAGTGATGAACTGCAGCTTGGCTTTATACCATTTATCGTCGTTGTTCATATCAGAGAAGAAAATCTCATGATATGGCGCCGGTTTGATGTCTGTAATCTTATAATCCCCAGAGATATAGACTTTCATCTCCTCCAGGATAGCACTCTCAGCCTCGGTGAAACTCAAGGCGTCGACGACATAATGCTCGGTGACATTTTTCTGAGAACCGTCTTCCTGTGTCTTAGCGTAACGTATCTTGGTCTCAAACCATTCTGATGTTCTTGATCTCATATATTATTGTCTGTTTAATCTTTCTTTACAATGCTCACACCCTTGAACAGGTTGTCAAGTGCAGCGTAGGTATAAGCAGCGCGGTCGTGCACCGTGATGTCGTGACTGAAACGACTGCGCAAATCCATAAGCTTGGCCACGGCATCCTGGTAGTTGTCAGCATTGATACGCAAGCTCATCTTGTCAGCCATAGGTGCCGTAAAACCATATGAGCGTGTGAGCATATCAGCAAAAGCCTTACGCTGCAACTCTGACACCGTCTCCATAGCAGAGCCTGACCCATTCTTTGGGCGGAAGATATTGAAGATAAGCTCATCAGGCTCACCACCCCGTTGTCCATGATCGTATTTCTTGTCGTAGTCGAAATAGCAATCACAGAAGCCATTCTCTGCCATAGACTGCAATTCTTCCTTGGCTGGGTCAAGGACGCGGCGGCAGAAGTCGCTGAACTTTCCATAGCTGTTTTCCAACCGTAGCATCTTACGGAAGTCCAAAGTCTTGATGACAGCACGCCCCGTCATGGCACCTTTCTTAATCCAGCTCTCTATGAACATATAAATGCGCTGGGTGTAACGGTTCTTACAGGTAAAGACAATCTCTTTTCCTAAGCGGTGATAGCCCAGGTTGAGATTTACGATTCTTTCTGCCACAAGCGGATCAAGCTTAAGGATGGCATATTTCTCATAGATACCAGTGTCTGTGGGAATATAGACGTCGCAGAGGTTGGTGACCTTGAGATAGTTTCTCCCCTCCGGAGTCTTATAGGGTATTTCCACAGGCACAGATGCCAAAAACTTAAGGCTTTCTCTAAGCTGTGGATAATGGTTGGGGTCTACAAGTCCTTTGAAATAGATACGCACCTCTAAGCGCCCGTCGTTGGCGAGTTCTGTAGGAGCAAAGATCGTCGGCTCCATGAGTCGCTTGTTGAGGACCTCATGGAGTTTCTCCTGCATATGTTCCACTATGGAGACAAGGATACGAATCTGTATCAGGGAATAGTCGTGACGCATCATCGTCACGGCAATAGGCTGCAGCAGCCACGTCTCATTCTCAATGGGAATGAGGTCGGAGGGAATATTACGCTTCACATCGCGCTTTTTGCCTTTTCCGGTTCCTTTGCGCCGTGCCACCGGTTTGCGGACGGTGGTCTTGCGCTTTGTCGTTGCTGTTGTTGCTGTCATTGTTGATTATAATAGATAAATGCGGCTCCCAAAGAGTCGCGCACAAAGATATAACAAATTTTATTCTCCACCAAAATTTTCACAAACCTTAATTGCAATAAGTCTTTGCGGCATGCTGCCTGAGCTTCTTCACGCTTCATCAGGTAGGTCCCAACTCATCATCATCTTCCCAGAATCCGTCACCGAAATTCAGACGTCCCTGTACCCAGCGTGGCTTGCCATCACTCTTCTCTGTCGGCGGATTGCTCACCGACAGGCCAACGAGGCGCACTGGCCTCGATACCGAGAAATCAATCTTACTAACAAGCGATTTAGCCAAAGGCAATATATCAGCCTTTGTGGCAAGGACCTTAGACGATGTAATGCTACGGTTCACCACCTTAAAGTCGGAATATTTTATCTTCAGGGTCAACGTTTTTCCCTTGAATGATGATTTAGCGAGCCGTTGTTCCAACTCCAAAACGACATGATAGAGCTCTATAATCATCTGCGAGCCCATGGTAATGTCCTCGCTCATCGTTTCCTCACAACCTACAGACTTCCGCACCCATTCCGGCACCACAGGCCTTTCGTCCATGCCACGGGCAAAATCATAATATATCTCTCCCGCCTTGCCAAAAATTTGCAGCAGATGCATCTTGCTTACAGCCCGGAGGTCACGACCAGTATAGATACCCATCTTGTGCATACGGGCTTTAGTCTTGGGACCCACGCCCCAGAATTTCTCCACCGGCAACTTGGCTATAAAATCTTGCGCCTCATCATAAGACACCTCAAACATGCCATCGGGCTTATTGTAGTCGCTGGCTATTTTAGCAAGGAACTTATTGTATGAAATTCCGGCCGACGCTGTCAGATGCAGTTCTTCCCGAATGCGTCTACGGATTTCTGAAGCTATATCCCTGCCCGACGTTATACCCTTTTTATTAACCGTGACATCAAGAAACGCCTCGTCAATGGATATAGGTTCAATGAGATCGGTGTAGTCGCGAAAGATTTGATGAACCTGCGCGGAAACCTCGGAATAATGGTGATGATTGCCTTCTACGATGATAAGCTCTGGACACAACCGTTTGGCGGTGGTTGTAGCCATCGCAGAATGAACCCCATAGCGACGAGCTTCGTAGCTTGCCGTAGCTAAGACACCGCGCGGCCCGTCATAGCCCACAGCGATAGGTTTACCTTTGAGTTCCGGGTGGTCACGTTGCTCCACGGACGCAAAGAAAGCGTCCATATCGACATGAATGATTGTCCTCAATCCGGCCATCAGCCCTCGTCAGACGACTCCGTGAAGACATCGTTGGCCTCCCCTATCTCGTCATCATCAAACCACTTTGACAATTTCTCATGGGCCTTGGCTTTAACTTCCTCGTGAACGTTATTCTTAACATGGTTCAGAACATACATCAACACGGCAAGGTCGTCACCCAAGCCTGCTATAGGAATAGCATCTGGAATGACATCAAGGGGACTGATGAGATAGCCCAATGCTCCTATGATGATTGCCTTGTCCTTCAACGATACCTTGTCGCTCTGAAGCGTATAATATAACACAAGAGCTACATACACCAACTTGGCGCCAGCGCGCTTGGCAATATGAGATATCTTGTCAATAAATCCACTCGAAGTATAGTTGTCTTTATACTTCATGAAATCAGGTAACTGCTGGTTTTCCATAATGATGCCTATATTATTAGTGGGTTATTATCTATATACGAAGCTCTTTCTACATTTATGGAGTTCTCGATTAACGGAGTTCTTTCTCTCTTACGAATTTCTCCACCTTCTCGGCATATTCGGCCATCTCCCGGTTGTCACTTTTCAACCGTTTAATAGCCCGGTTCACCGAGAGCATTGACAAGCCTTTAAGCATCAAAGCCAACAACAGCCCCAACGCAATTCCGGCGAAAAAGGAATATTTCCCCCAAGGAAGCATCTGCTCGGGGAATGCGCTGAGGATAATGACAGGAATCACTGCTACAATGCCGTATTTCGTCAGCTGGGCTTTTTCCGATCCTGGACTGTCAAGGATGCGCTGGTATTCGTAGAGGAAATCCTCCAAATCTTTCCGCACAATATTGCTATCCTCCATAGACGGGAAACCTTCCTCACCGCCGTGGTGGTCTATGCCACGTATGACGAGATGCTCATAGTCGTTGAGAATGTCTGGCTGCAATTCTTTCATACGCTATATATATTAAAAAAAGTAAGCCAGTACCCTGATAAGCCGGGTTCTGTATCCTCCCCGTAGGAAGGAGCCTTGTCATTTATCTCGGCTGGCGGTCACCCACCAGCTCAGCAGCGTTCTACCCTCCGTCGTTGCTTGCGCATCGGGCAGGCGACCCTGACATGACGACGGTATACATGAACTTGCAGCCTCCAGACGGCACAGCCATGGCGGTCACCCGCCTGCTGGTGGTCTCTTACACCACCTTCTCACCCTTGCCTCTCCACAGACACGACGAGCCAGAGCCCGACAGTTTCCATGGCGGCGGTTATTTTCTTCTGCCTACCCCTGCCGTCACCGGCAGCTTCTATTTTCGGAAGTGGAGCGCCTTATGCTGCCCGGACTTTCCTCTATCCTCGTCAAGAAGATAGCGACAGGCCGGGGTACTGTCTTACAACGACTGCAAAATTACTAAAAACTTTTATCTTACGAATGCTACGGGTTAAGTTTTTGCAAGTTTTTAAATGAATGTAAAATAAAGTGCAGGGCAACTAAAGAAGCGTTAAGTGTTAAAATTGAAATGTTAAATACGAATAAACCTCTCTGACAAAATGTCCTAATTACAAATATTGCCTCTATATTTGCAAGCGAAAAATAACAAATTGAACACAATAACAATAAGTTTATACATCATGAAACAAATCAGAAATTACGTATTAGCAGGCTTGTGCGTTGTCTCCCTGACATTCTCAGCCGGAGCCTTCTATAAGGCCAATGCCGCTACCAATACCATTGAGGAGGCTGGGCAGCCTGTCGACCTTACCTATGCGTCCAAGAAGGCTCTTGCAGCAGTTGTCAGTGTCAAGACTGTACAGAACTCCAAGACTCAGACCGTTGAGGTCGATGGCAACCCCTTCGACGACTTCTTCTCTGACCCCTTCGGATTCTTCGGCAATCCTAACCAAGGCAACAATGGCAAACAGAAGCGACAGATTAGAACCCCCAAGCAGGAGGGTCTCGGCTCGGGTGTCATCATCAGCCCCGACGGATATATCGTTACCAACAACCACGTCGTTCAGGGGGCTGACGAATTGACAGTAACCCTTGAAGACAACCGTGAGTTCAACGCTAAGATTATCGGTACAGACCCCACTACCGACCTTGCCCTGATAAAGATTGAGGGTAAAAACCTTGCCACGCTGCCTATCGGCGACTCTGACAAGCTGCAAGTCGGCGAATGGGTCATTGCCGTTGGCAACCCCTTTGGTCTGAGCAACACGGTGACGGCCGGTATCGTCTCCGCCAAGGCTCGCTCTATGGGTGCTAATGGCGTGGAGAGTTTCATCCAGACCGATGCCGCTATCAACCGCGGTAACTCCGGCGGCGCTCTTGTCAATACCAAGGGCGAGCTTGTGGGCATCAACGCCATGCTCTATTCAGAGACAGGATCCTATGCTGGCTATGGTTTTGCTATTCCTACAGCTATTATGAACAAAGTCGTCAGCGATCTGAAGGAATATGGCACCGTGCAGCGTGCTTATCTCGGCATCCGCGGCGGTGACCTCCACAACCAGATTGACGCGCTCAAGGACCAGAACAAGGACGTTCCTGACTATGGTACCAACACGGGCGTATATGTTGCCAGCGTAGAGGACAATGGTGCCGGTGCTGCCGCCGGACTCAAGGAGGGCGATGTTATCGTGGAAATCGATGGCAAGCAGGTCAACAAGATGGCCGAGCTCCAGCAGATTATCAACAACAAACGTCCTGGCGACAAGGCTACCATCACATGGCTTCGCAATAAGAAGAAGATGACGAAGACTGTCACGCTGAAGAATCAGCAGGGCAACACCAAAGTCGTCAAGACTGCTGATCTTGCTGTGCTTGGTGCCAACGTGCTGCCTGTCGACGAGGCCCTCAAGAAGCAGTTGGGTATCAGCTATGGTTTGCAGGTGAAGAACGTCAAGAACGGTGCTTTCAAAGAGGGTGGCATCAGCGACGGATTCATCATCCTCACTGTCAATGACAAGCCGATGAAGGAGATTTCTGACTTGCAGCAAGCCGTCAAGGACGCTTCGATGAGTAAGAATCCAGTACTCTTCATCACCGGCATGTGGCCTTCTGGAAAGACAGACTATAAGGCTATCAAGGTCAGCGAGTAAAATAGCAAGAACTATCAGCATTACAGCGTCGGCTGCCACGACACAAGTGGCAACCGGCGCTTTTTTCTTTTGACGACAGCAGACCGTATGCTTGCAAGCCATATTAAAAAACATCTGCTTTCCTTTGTCATCTCATGTCTTTGCACTATCTTTGCATACCAAACCAAAACAACACATTGATGCCAGACAACGGATATATAGAGATAAAAGGCGCGCGTGCCAACAATCTGAAAAACATCAGCTTGAAGATACCGCGCAACAAGCTTATCGTCGTTACGGGAGTATCAGGCTCCGGCAAGTCAAGTCTCGCCTTCGACACACTCTACGCAGAAGGACAGCGCCGCTACGTGGAGAGTCTGTCAAGCTACGCCCGACAATTTCTCGGACGAATGAGCAAGCCGGAATGCGATTATATCAAAGGCCTGCCACCCGCTATCGCCATAGAGCAGAAGGTAGCAGCACGTAATCCCCGTTCTACAGTGGGGACATCTACAGAGATATACGAATACCTGCGCCTTCTCTATGCCCGTATCGGTCATACCTTTTCTCCCGTCTCTGGGCAGGAAGTGAAGAAGCAAAGTGCCGAGGACATCGTCAACGCCGTGCTGAACTTTGGGCAGGGCACAAGGTTTATGGTAGCGGCACCTATCACGACCTCTGGCAACAGCGAGGAAGCGGCTGTCAATGATGAGGATGCGAAGTCTGGACAGGGCAGGACCATGGAGCAGCAGCTGCAGATCTATCTTCAGGAGGGCTACACGCGTATTCTTGTCAACGGCGATGTAGCAAAGATAGAGGATGTTCTCAATGACCCACACCTTATTAATAATGCAACCAATGATAAGGGAAACCCTACAGAAAATGGAAGCGAAAGCTCATCTCTGTATCTTATCATCGACCGCATGTCTGTGTCAACGGAGAAAGACGCCATCTCCCGCCTCACCGACTCTGTAGAGACAGCCATGTATGAAGGTCATGGCACCTGTCGCATCATCATGGTACCCTCGGGCATGAGTTTCGACTATTCCTCACGCTTTGAGGCAGACGGCATAGTCTTCGAAGAACCGAATGACAATATGTTCTCTTTCAACTCCCCCGCTGGAGCTTGCCCCACTTGCGAGGGATTTGGCAGCGTCATCGGTATCGACGAGAAACTCGTTATCCCCAACTCTTCACTCTCTGTCTACGACGGCTGTGTGCAGTGCTGGCATGGTGAGAAGATGAAGATGTGGCAGGACGAGTTCGTCCGCCGGGCCAAAGATGTCGACTTTCCCATCTTTACACCTTACTATGAATTGACGCGCAAGGAGAAAGACATGCTCTGGCATGGTCTGCCTGCCGACCTCAATTCGAAAGGCGAGCTCAAAGCCGATGCCGTTTGCATCGATGCCTTCTTCCGTATGGTCAAGGAGAACCAGTACAAGATACAATATCGAGTCATGATGAGCCGGTATCGTGGCAAGACCGTCTGTCCCACCTGTCACGGCACCCGACTGAGAAAGGAAGCCACATGGGTGAAAATCAACGACAGAGCCATCACCGACCTCGTTGAGATGCCCATCGACAAGTTGAAGGTGTGGTTTGACAACCTCACCCTCACCGACCACGAGCAGCAGATCGCGCGCCGGCTCCTCATAGAGATACGTTCCCGTTTAGGCTTCCTTGTCGATGTCGGTCTCGGCTATCTCACCCTTGGGCGCATGGCTAATACCCTCTCCGGCGGTGAGAGTCAGCGAGTGCGGCTGACGACATCCCTCGGTTCGCCGCTCGTTGGAAGTCTGTACATCCTCGACGAGCCCAGCATCGGCCTGCACAGCCGCGACACCGACCGCCTCATCCGTGTGCTCAGAGAACTGCAAGGGCAGGGCAATACCGTCATTGTTGTGGAACACGACGAGGAGGTCATGCGCGCTGCTGACTGGCTTATCGACATCGGTCCTGACGCAGGCCGGAATGGTGGCGAGGTCGTTTTCCAAGGACCTCTGCATGGTGCCGACACAAAGGCGCTCCTCAATAAATTTCCACAGAGCTACACACTGCGTTATCTCGATGGCGAGGATAACATCCCCGTACCATCATCACGTCGCCAGTGGAACAAGAGCATTCTGCTCAAAGGCTGCCGCATGAACAATCTCAAGGGTGTCGACGCACAGTTTCCGCTCAACGTCCTCACTGCCGTCACCGGTGTCTCCGGCTCCGGCAAGTCAAGTCTCGTCAAGGGCATCCTCTTCCCTGCCCTGAAACGCCATCTGAATGAAGTCGCCGACCTCCCCGGCGAATACACTTCTCTGGAAGGCAACTGGACAGTCATCCGGCACGTGGAGTTCGTCGACCAGAATCCCATCGGCAAGAGCACACGTGCCAATCCCGCTACCTACCTCAAGGCTTACGACGCTATTCGACAGCTCTTCGCCGACCAGCCGCTTGCCAAGCAGCTCGGATTCTCGGCTCAGTATTTCTCATTCAATGCTGAGGGCGGACGCTGCGAGGAATGTAAGGGTGCTGGCGTCATCACCGTGGAGATGCAGTTCATGGCCGACCTCACGCTGACTTGCGAGGCCTGCCACGGAAAGAGATTTAAGAAAGAAGTCCTCGATGTCACCTTCCAAGGAAAGAATATCGACGATGTGCTCAACATGACCGTCGACGAGGCCATGGAGTTCTTCACCACATACAAGCAGAAGACCATTGTCGACAGACTGCGGCCGCTACAAGATGTAGGATTAGGCTATATCCAGCTTGGTCAGAACTCCTCCACCCTCTCAGGAGGTGAGAACCAGCGCGTCAAGCTCGCTTACTTCATAGGCCAGGAGAAGCAGGAGCCCACACTCTTCATCTTCGATGAGCCGACGACGGGCCTCCACTTCCACGACATCACACGCTTGCTTCATGCCTTCACGGCACTGATAGAGCGCGGCCACACTGTTCTCGTCATCGAGCACAACCTCGACGTCGTCAAAAGTGCAGACTGGGTGATAGACCTTGGCCCTGATGGCGGAAGTGGTGGTGGAAGAATCGTTGCCGAGGGTACGCCGGAGGAAATCGTCAGCAACAGCAAGAGTATCACCGGTAAATACCTTAAGGATAAACTTGCCAAATAGAGCGTCCCTAATGTCGCACACAAAAAAGAGCCAGCGCTACCCAGCAGCTGGCTCTATGTGTTAACAGACGATGCCTCTATTATATATCCCGCACGTTTTCATAGCGGTAGTCGAGACGTGCACCGCGGTGATAGACATAGAAGGTGTGGAAATCCGTTGAGCGTATCCTGACCGGCGCCACGAGCGTCTTTGCAAGGCTTCAACCGCATACCGATCATCAAGATGCTCAAGTGGAGAGAGTTCATCGGCGTCAAGGGAATGTGGGGACACCTCACCGACAAGAACAACCCCTACAAGAACCCGGGAGACAGCCGCCTCTTCCAGTTCCCCGCTGAGACCCATATCATGAGCAACCAGCCGTACTGGGAGGCCATCGTGGGCATTCACAACATCTTCAAGTTCTTCGGCGTTGACTATGTCAGAAGACTGACATACAAAGAACTTCCTAACGTCGACAAATGGGGACTCAGATTCAACTTCATGATGTCGTTCTAAACGTGGAGGGGCGGCCCACAGAGGGCCGCGCCCCTACGGTGTCAACGGACATACCATTAACACCTACCACCTATCATCTAACACCTACCACCTAACACCCTATTCCCTGACATTTGCCACGGACATCAGCGGCATTTGCCACAAATGTCGTTGGCATATGCCACAGAATTCGCTGGCATTTGCCACGGAAGCTGTCACCATCTGTATATTTCTATCTTCGGCGCGTCGGATAAGCACTATCTTCTCTTCGGCAATTCTTTTAATGTCACCCGCCAACTATCGCCTTGCTTAACGGTCAGAATATCGAAAAGGGCATTGTTGATGAGATGTGCGGGTTTTCCGATAGAGTCCAAATCCAAGAAATTGTGTACCTCAACGGTGACGTTGGCGGTATCGTCGGAGCTGTAGAAGTCAATGTTCTTGACTTTGACAGAAGCTCCTTCTTCCATGGCTCTGAGAGAGTCGACATCCTGCTCGTTGACCTGCGCGGCGGCGTATGCCATCCACTTCTCAGCGTTGGCGTCGCAATAGCGCTGGGCCTTGTCGAACTGCCAGTTGAAATACGCTGTAGAGAAGGAGTCTACGGCCTCGGTGATGTCTCGCTTGCTTGCCTCATGACAGGCGGAGAGGGCGGTGGCGGTCAGGACAGCGGCCGCGAGGAGTGGGAAAAAGATGTGTTTTGACATTCGTTACTCTGTTTTGCTTCACTGCAAAGTTAGGGAGTTTTCCGGGGCTGGGCAACAAAAACGGGCACTTAAACTTTTTTTACTTACTATTCGGAAGGAATTGGAATGTTTTGGTTAACTTTGTAGTAAATTCCAACAACAATGCTACATTTTGTTTCTTTTGGCAGTGGTAGCAGCGGCAACTGTAGTCTGCTGTATACCGACAGCGACGGCCTTGTCTTGGACGCCGGTGTGGGTGTGCGTACGCTGAAGAAGTATGTCCGCGGCTACGGTCTGTCCCTGTACAGTGCCACGGCGCTGCTCATCACCCACGACCATGCCGACCACGTGCGGTCGGTGGGCTGTATCAGCACGAACTACAACCTGCCGGTGTACACCACAGCGGGTGTCCACGAGGGGATAGGCAGGAACTGGAGCGTGCGGAAGAAGATACTCCCGAGCCTGAAGCATACGGTGGAGAAGAACGTTCCCTTCACAGTAGGGCCGTTCACCATCACGCCCTTCGGGGTGCCACACGACAGTACGGACAACGTGGGCTACGAGATACGCTACGAGGACATCACCTTTGTGGTGATGACGGACATCGGGCACCTCACCAACGAGATGAAGCAGTATATCGCCAAGGCTAACTACCTCGTCATCGAGGCTGACTACGAGCAGCAGATGCTGGAGTCGGGTCCTTATCCGGAACATCTGAAGTGCCGTATTGCGGGGCCTTACGGTCACCAGAGCAATGTGGAGTGTGCCCTGGCGCTGGCTGAGAACGCTACGCCGACGCTGCGCCATGTGTGGCTCTGCCATCTCAGCGATGAGAACAACCACCCGGACCTGGCCGAGAAGACGGTGAAGCAGATCCTCAGAGAGCATGGCATCGTGGCGGGCAACGAGAAGGGTGCCGACTTCAAGCTCGATGTGCTCAAGCGCAAGACGCCCAGCGAGATATTCGATATAGAATGAAATCGCTTGGCCTCTGCGATACCAAGGAAGGACCTACCCATGACCATATTTTTAACCAAAACCTGGAAAACCGCTTTGTGTCAACGGCAAGGGCTTAGGCCAGATTCTCCTGCGTCAAATCTTGCCGCTGACACAAAGAAAACCTTTAAAACCTACGTTACCACCAGTGTGTATCAGAGGGATAGCGATCAGCCATAGAACTTAACGTGAGCACTGACCCCGAAGGGGTCACACCATGAATGACCCCTGGTCGTCGAACGGGCGTGGTGGCGCAGCGAAGCAAGCCACCACGGACGTGAGCGACCTGGGGCAGCAGGAGGGCGATAAGCAAAGACCTCGGAGAGGTCTCACGTGGAAGGAGGGAAAACAAGGTGCACAGTATTGCCGGTATTACCGTAGGGGCGGGGGTTATCGAGGCTGCTGAAAAAGTCTGGGAGGGGTTATATTTATACATTGGGTGTTAATCTTTTCGTCCCGGAAATTTGGCTATGTCCGATTTTTTTCGTATCTTTACATCGAATAAAAAACATAGTAATTATGCTGGCAGAGCAGACCGAACTCATACTGAGCCCTTACACCGAACTCTATAATATAGTGGTACCCCAGACCCACAAGCTCCGCATCTTGAAGGAAAACATAGATTTTTCTTTCATTCGCAATGAAGTGAAAGAAAAATATAGTGCCAAGATGGGACGCTACGCAGAAGATCCCGTCAGAATGTTCAAGTATCTGTTCCTCAAGTGCCTTTATGGCATGTCTGACAGAGGCCTGGTAGAGAGGTGCATGTCTGACATGGCATTCAAATACTTCCTCGACCTTGCTCCTGAGTCTGACGTGATAGATCCCAGCCTGTTGAGTGTGTTCCGCCGTCAGCGCCTTGTCGACATGAACCTGCTGGACTACCTTATCTCCAGCAGCGTCAAGACAGCCGTGGAATTGGGCGTTATCAAGTCGCGAACCCTCATCATAGACGCTACGCACACCTGCTCAAAGTACAACCCGTATGCTCCCGTGGATCTGCTCCAGCTGCGCAGCAAGAAACTCCGGCACAGTATCTACATAAATACCAAGGAACCTGACACGTATCGTGCCATGTTCCCCAAGAAGCCTGTAAGGAAAGACCTTGAGGAAGAGATAGCCTACAGCCGTGAGCTAATCTCCGTTATTCGTGACAAGGAAATCATGAGCGACGTGCCTGCTGTAGTGGAAAACTTGAACCTTCTGGAGGAGACTATCGGCGACATAGAGGACCACTTCACCTCATCCGTCAAGGATAGCGACGCCCGCCTTGGGCACAAATCCGAGGATACGGGATCTTTCCTTGGCTACAAGACCCATATGGCGATGACCCCGGAGATGATAGTAACTGCGGCCACGGTGACCACCGGAGAGAAGCCTGACGGCAAAGAGATGAAGGAGC
>UQRP01000004.1 GCA_900543585.1 uncultured Prevotella sp. | reverse complement strand
CCTTCTCGCTCGGCTACAAGCTCAACAGACAGGCGGGCGTGGGACGGTACATCGAGCTGATTCTGCCCGACGGCAGGGGAGAGAAGCTCGACACCATCGTCATCTCGCATCCGCAGGAGAAAGAGCGGCAGAAGTACTTCCACCGTAACACGGGAAAGCGCGGCGATGTGGTGGACTTCATCGGTGAGAACCTGGGCCGCTTCAACATTTATGGCAGGAACCAGTGGGAGGTCATCGGCAAGGTGATGGCGGACTTTGCCAACATGCCGGTAGTGGACAATCACGACCGTGGATATAGTGGTGGGCTGGGGAGTCTGAACCCGGTGTTCAACCCCAAACGCTACACGGCTCAGCCGCTGGCAAGGAACATGGACTATGCCATGGGGATCTTTGAGGACAGGGGAATCAGCCGTGAGACGGTGTCGCTCTTTGAGCGGCATATCGCCATCGTCACGGACCAGAAGAACAGGAACGGTCTGCCGATGATAGGCTTCCCGTACCGTGAGCCGGACTTCTGTGCGGACTTGGCTGGTTATGAGCTGCGGGGCGACCGTGGGTTCAAGGGCAAGGCGGCAGGGACGAACTCGACGACGGCAATGTGGACGGCGGGCATCCACTCGGCACTGAACAATCCGCAGATGGTCAGGCATGTCTATTTCTGTGAGTCGGCTTACGATGCCATGTCGTTCTATCAGGCGAACCGGGCGAAGATTGACCTGCCGCACTCGGCGTTCGTATCTGTGGGCGGCGCGCTGTCCAACGGGCAGGTGTCGGGACTGATGAAGCACTACTGCATGGCCAAGGCGGTGGACTGTTTCGACAATGACCTGCCGGGGCGGATCTATGGTATGCGTATGGCGGCTCTGCTTGACGGTAAGCGGCTCACCATTACTCAGAACGGTGATATGCTCGGCGTTGAGACTGAAGGTAAGAAGATAGAGATTCCTGTAGGCAAGGCTTCTGTAGAGGAACTTGCCAAACACATGAAGCTCTCGGACCGTATCGAAGTCCGTAAGCCTCCAGTGAATTACAAGGACTGGAATGACGTGGTGCGTGGTATGCCCTTGGAAGCTCTGCAGCTCAAGACGAAGTTCCAGCGGGACGAGAATCTCGCGAGGATAAGAACGGAGCTGCGCGAGCGGAATGAGTGCAGGAGCAGTTTCAAGATGTGAAATCCATCGACTGGGAATTATTAACGAGGCCATGGTGCGTCACTTCCGGCACCAACTTTTCAAGTCCGTACCGTCGGTGATGACCGTGGCCTAAACAAACGAAAAACGATGAAAAGAAAAATTCTTTGCCTGTTGCTTGCCATGTCCGGTTCCGTCTGCGGCTTCGCCCAGCAGACCGACCCGGCCCTGACCGGTGCCGTGGCAGCCCAAACGAAGATACTGAAGGACTTGTTCAAGAAGCGTGAGAAGACCCAGAAGGTGATTATCGCCTCGGAAGCCAGTGTATTTGTGGCTATGGAGCGGATGCACTCCTTGGAGAACAAGATGCTTGGCTACTTGCAGAACGCGCAGGGTGCCATGCAGAATATCTATCAGATCAAGCGTGCCGCAGAACTTGTGGGTGTGGAGATACCGAAGAACATGGCTTTGCTCAGAAAGTCGATACCGGGCAATCTGAAAGGAACCGCCATAGCCGTGCTGGTGTCTGACGAGCTCATGGATGCCACCACACAGATGCTCTCGCTCTATCCGTTCATGAAGCAGCTGGTGACCTCGGGAAGCTATAATGTGACGAACGCTGACGGCAAGACGGAGAAGCACAAGGTGAACCTGCTGAACTCGGCGGAGCGATACTATGTGGCCAACGAGATTGTCACAAGACTGGAGAGCATCAATACAGACCTGTGGCTGCTGGCGTGGCAGATAAGGACGTATTCGTGGAACGACCTATGGTTCGGACTCGACCCCGACGGCTGGGCAACGGTGATGTCGGGAAAGGCTATCGTGGACGGACTGATACTCGATTGGAAGTATCTTTAGCCACAAGTACCTTTAACTATCTTGCGCAAAACCTTAACTATCAACTACTAATCAATAACAATTCAATTAGAACTACTAATCATTTTAATCATCAATAATCAACTTTTAGAACTATGGAAAACAAGAAATCAATCCGTGGCGTACAGATTACGGACGCAATCAGAAAGGAACTGGAGGACACTGGCAGAAGCCGTGTCCTGACATTCAAGGACAGAAAGGGAAAACAATACCTCGCTCATATTGAGGTGGGGAGTGACAAGCTCATGGTGGTGCCGGAGGGCAAATACCTGGAGCACCGCTGTCCGCACTGTGGAGGTCGCATCAAGATTACCTCTAAGGGGTACTTTTGTGAGCATTACTTCGACAAGAGCGAGCACTGCAAGTGGCACTGCAACGGCATTCTAAGCCACCGCTTCATCCTGCCGCATGAGATAGAGGCTTATCTTGACGGACATCCGACGGTGCTCGACGGCTGCTTCAACTCACAGGGACGTATCTTCTCGGCTGTGCTCGTAGAGAGTGAGGTTTATGGCATGTCGCTGAGCTCCGTGGTGGGCAAGTGCCCTGTGTGCGGCGAGGACGTGCTGGTCAGTCCAGTGGCGTTCAACTGCTCCTGCCATGAGAAGCTCGGCGAGCCTTACCACCTTACGCTCTGGCGGCATATCCGTGGGCATGAGGTAACACTTGATGAACTGAGAGAACTGCTCACAGATGGCGTTACCAAGAAGGAGGTAATGCTCATGGACGACAAAGGTTCGCTGTCAAAGGCTTACCTGCGATTGTCTGATGACCACAAGCGGATCGTAGCTGACTACAACCTCTACAACTGAGAATTCATTCAACTGATTACAAACCATTCTAACCAATAACATGAGTACTATGAACAAGAAGAAACTGCTGAGAAAGGCGGCCTTTGAGACCGGCCTTTCCATCAAGGAAGTGGAGAAGGCGGTCGATGCCTTCCTCTGTGCCGTGTCTGACATTCTCCGTGAGGACGGGGAGGTCATCATCCCCGATTTCGGGAAGTTCTACGTCAGGGAGCGTGGCGAGCGCGTCTGCCGCAATCCCCAGACGGGTGAGGAATTTGTCGCACCGCCAACGAAAAAGGTGAAGTTCAAGGCCTTCGGCAACGTGACCAACTACAACTTCAAGTATGGACGATAACTGATTGAATATGAAGAAGTCATTATTGCTATTGATGGGTGCCGCATTGCTGATGTCGTGCGGCAACTCAAGTGAGAAGATGAAGCGACTGGCAAAGGAGAACCTGGAGCTCAGCGTGGACTATCCAAAGCAGCTGCGTGTGCTTGCCGTCTCGGAGCCGGACTCGGCATTCGGGGCTGGCTACTTCACGAAGGACGAGGTAAAAGGTATGCTCAAGACGATGCAGGTGGTGACGGACACCATCATGAAGCGTACCGACAACATGAGCCGCTTCAATCCTGCAGACCATTATGTCGTCAGCCTTGCGGAGCGGCAGATGCGCAGCATGGCAGAGATCCGCTCGCTCATCATGAAGGGCGACAAGAAGGGTGAGTTCAGCGGATGGAAGGTGAAGATCGACTATCAGTGCGTGGATGCAGCCGGACTGCCGTACCGCTCGGAGCGGTGGTGCTTCATCGACAAGGAGGGCAAGCAGGTCTACAAATCCTTTGAACTTCCGATACCATGAAACGTAAACTAATCATCCATCAGTCAAACCAACTAATCAGACACTACTATGGAAACACTTAACATGACGTGGGTGAACCTGCTCAGAATGCAGTTCATCGAAATCCTGGAATTCTACGACGAGAACCCGGAACGGTTCAATTACAAGGAGCTGAAGAAGGCTTACGATGCCTTGCTGTCGGTCAAGAGCGTGGAAGAGTTCAAGCAGTGGCGAAAGCTGTTGAAGGACTATGGCCTGTCGTTCACTGACATGGACGGTACAGCACAAAAGGACAATCAGCTTGGCATCCTCGACGACTATGCGGAGGGTGCCAATGACAAGATTCTCGATGTCTTCATCAGATGGAAGCTGAGCTTCAATCCAAAGAATTGGAAGAAAGTGCAGCAATGGAATAGCGAAATCGTGGACATACTTGTTAAGGCCACACAGCGCGAAGAGGATGTACACATTGTTATTTTTCCTTGCGGTAAACCGAATGCAAAGCGGTGGGCGGCCATCGGGCAGGATGCCGACCGGCTCTTCGAGGTCTTCGGATGGCAGACGGGGCATGTCAATGCCACTAATGGACCGGTGAGCTGGATGTTCATCAACGGCTATGGACTTGACGTGTTGCGGCAGAGTGGGTACAGCATTCAGATTCGTGACTTCGGGGAGTTTGACATCCTCTCGACGGCGTTTGAGGAGGACGGTGTCGCATCGCTGCAGCAGTTCATCGACTACCTGCGGATGATGGACAAGCTGTCCATTGAGCAGATAGAGTTTCTCAGGAAGATACGGCCTGTTATCTATCCGCATCCCGGTTACTGGGAGCTCACTCATGGAAACCTTGTCTTCGACAAGGACAATGTTGTCGCGGAGTTCGACAATGGCAAGAAGGTCACGCTGGCACAAGGCAAGAACTGGAGAATGCACGAGCTCTACCGACCGATGTTCGTAGAGATGGGGGCGGAGCTTGGAAAGGCGTAGCCCAGTGGGAAGGCAATCAGTGCTCAAGGCAAGTGGCGGAAAGAGCTTCTCAGTTGCACTTCGACACTACTTCCGCCACACGCCTTGCGCACAAGCCCTTGAATGCTTCACTTCGCCCTTTCGTCCTTGGCCGATAAGGGCGAAGTCAAGCTTTTGAAAGGCTAACGCAATGTTTGGAGTATCACCTATTATATAATAATGTTATGCAACGCTACACAACAGAATTGTCGAGGAAATGTCGTACCTTTGTGCCCGATATGGAGACAAAGATTGAGACAACGAATACCGGTGGCAAGGTACTTGCCTTAGATGGAGAGGAACTTGTTGGCCGACTGGAATTCTCATTTGACGGGAATGTCATGAGTATTGACCATACCTATGCCTTCAAGAAGGGAATGGGCATTGGCGGTACGCTTGTCAGTGCCGCCAATGACTATGCTGTCAGCAAGGGACTGAAAGTAAAGCCTGTCTGCTCTTTCGCTTCTGCATGGTATGAGCGGCATCCACAGTTTGGGGATATTCTTGACTAAAGTTTCCCACTTGTTCAAAATGCCCATAAACAAGGGGTTTCTGAAAAGTTCAAATAGCAGGATGCCCATAACAAAGTAGTTTAACAGGTGCTTAATAAATGTGAAAGGGCAAATGATCTTAAAAGGAGAAGTCAGATAATGCAATATTCTACTGCTCATAAAAAGTTTTTTGAAAAGTTAAAGATGCGCATACCCTTTGGGAAAGCCTTTTTATAAAGGGGTTCTCCAAGTGGGAAACTTTAGTTCTTGATTAATGATCCATGAACTAAAGTTAATAAGATTTTTCTTTATGGTGTGACATGTTTTGGCTCAACCTTACTGTAACTTTGCAGCATGAACGTTAAAATCAGATTTGAAAGTCCCCAAAGATTTTGATTATCCAAAGGGAAATAGTATATTTGCAAAATATTAATCGTTTTTACTCTTACAACAATGAATAAGAAATCGGTTAAAATATATAGGGTTGAAGAGGCGATATGCTCACCAATAGGAAGCACAGACTCCGAGATTGCTATCATAAGAGCTAACAGCTCTAATGACAGTCAACTAAGAAAGATGTGTAACATTGCAAAGTCACTCGAGAAAGGCAATGTGTTCAGTATCGCAATCATTGTCGCAGACAATTCTACATGGGAGCTCAATAAAGAATTGACCCCAAGCTATGGCACATGGACAGTAGCTGACTCATCATTAAACGCAGACAAGGTTGAAAATGACATATGTCGTATTATTGAGACGAATGGACTTATAGACCTTGATGTCAATGACTTTATATCATTACTTAAAGGCGAAAGGTTCTACTATGCCTCGGCAGATGGTGACAAGTTCGAGGATGTAATGGGCACCATTGAGACAGAGGCAAAAAAGCAAGGAAAAAACATCTTTGATTCCAAGAAGATTCTGATGTCTATCTGTATTAAAGATGACGTTACTATTGAGGAGATGAACCGTATAAATGATTTCTTAGAAGGATTCCATGACAACTTCGAATGCAAATGGGGCCTCATAGAACTTCCAGTTTCGTCATCATCATCAGTAAGGGTGGTAGTCCTAGCAATATTATAGACTTGAATATAAGACCCTATAGGTCATTAATAAACTTAAAACGAAAAAATATGGCAACAAAAGATTACATAGGTGAGAATAGCCGTATTCTCGATGAATGGGAGGAAAGAATCAATAAGCGCACGCAAGGAATAGGCGGTGTGAATATGTCACGCGATGGAATCATGTGCAAAGGCGATATAATCGACGATGGAGCTAACTGGATAAGAAAGATCAGCTATGAAGGAACGCCCCGGCAAGGTGAAATAGAGAATGAGAAATGGAACGAGGCTCCAATTCGGATTCTCATCATGGTTAAAGACCAGAATACAGAAGGAGGAGGAACATGGGACAGTAGCGAGACTACGTTTCTAAAGCCGAAAACTAACAAAGATGATTGCATCTTGAGCCGCCATCCATTTAACAGAAGATTGTCATGGGTTACCTATGGTTTACTCAACACCACAAATGAGCACATGGTCGAGCTCAAGGATATTGAGGATGATGACAAGAAAGTTCTCGACTTTCTTGATAACAACCCGTTTGCACTCATCAATTGCAAAAAAGAAGCTGGTGGGGCAAACTGTCCGACCTACAAATTAGAAGAGGCTATTGAAAAAGACGGCGATCTTCTTCTTAAGCAGATACAAAATATAGACCCAGACATCTTTGTATGCTGCGGTTCAACTCATAACGGACATGTTCAGGACCATGCAAACCTCGCGCTTGGCTTTTTAGAAACACATGGCTACTCATTCAAGTTCATGGGGCGTAAAGACTCTATGTATGACATTTATTACGACAGCGAGAGAAATAAGTTGGCCATTGATTCTTTCCACCCAACATATACAGGATGTACTGATTTAGAGTTCTATAAGGAAGCAGTGGAAACATACCATCAGTTCTTGAAGGAGCATCCCGATTTTCTTAAATCGCATCGCACTAAGTAAAGATTCTATCTTGTTGAATGCAGCCAACAAGCTCTGCTACCACAACGTTGTGCCAAATATGGAAACAAAAATTGAGACAACGAATACTGGCGGCAAGGTGCTTGCCTTTGATGGTGAGGAACTTGTTGGCCGGCTGGAATTCTCATTTGACGGGAATGTCATGAGTATTGACCATACCTATGCCTTCAAGAAAGGGATGGGCATTGGTGGCGTGCTTGTGAGTGCCGCCAACGACTATGCAGTCAGCAAGGGACTGAAAGTGAAGCCTGTCTGCTCATTCGCTTCCGCATGGTATGAGCGGCATCCGCAGTTTGGGGATATTCTTGACAAGAAGGACTGACTTATTATCCTTGGGATTATCATTTAGCTAAAACCATATCACTGATAGCACTTCTTTAACCGTCTGAAAGAAGACTTTCTGAGGACAAGAGGAAAGGATGAAGACTTATGTTTTTAGACTTAAGTGGATTTTCTTCCTTGTCAACTTTGTCGGCAAGCGGCCTCGACGGGTATACCGAGTTTCGCCCATCTACGACCCAAGCCATAGAACGTTCTATTTGAAGAAGAAGCGAAGACGAACAAGGTGAAGAATAAGACCTTGCAAGTCGTATCTCCATTTTTACATTCTAATTGTCCATGACAGGCAGTTGAGGGCGCCTCCCCACTTTTTGACTATATCAAAGATGTTGATCTGACATACATCATGATTGATGAACAAGCCCTTAATTTGGTTTCGTGCTTCCTGATCGGTAGGTAGACCCAAGCCTGGAACGATTATCACATCGCCAGCTTCCAATAGATTGATATATGCCCAACTGTATTTATGGAAATCACTAATTTGTAAATCAACTATATCGAACTTACTTTCGAGTCGTTCTCTCATCTGATTTGCTATTCGCTTAGAATAGACATTAAGATTGACCAGTATCTTCCCGTCCCCAATGTAATGCAGGGTGCCATCAGTGTGACCGCACTTATCCATTCTGTCCCAAGGCAGGAACAAAATCTCTGATTGGTGGAACAGGGATCGCAATTCCGAGATTACTTCTTCACGACTACAGGATGGATTTTCTGAAAAGATTTTCTCTGTCATCACAATAACTGGCTTTCCCTCGCGTGACTCGCAAAATGTGAAATTTCCACCGTCGGCAATCAGATGTGATGGGGTGGGAGCTATGCCTGTGAAGGATTGTGCATTTTCGAATACTGTTGTGAAGTCGGTCTCGTATTCCCGTTGTTTCTCTAAATAGTCGGGATGATAAACAAACTGAATGAACTCATGAATTCGTGACTGCACAGGCATGTAGTCTCTGCACCAATAATCCCTCGTATTCTTCAGCAGACCATGCTTGATAGAGTGGCGATCAAGCACATCGACGATAGCACGATAAATTTTCGGGTAGTCAGTCTTCAAGAGAGACGAGAAATAAGCACAATTATTTGCTTCCATAGAACGTCAAGTTACATTACTCCAAATTTTCTTCTCAGATAAGAGTCGTTTGTGAATCGCCACTTGCGACAATTTTCACCATCAATAGCTTTTACATTCAGTCTCTCTGATGCCTTAATCTTAAACTCATAATAATCAGAATTCTCTTCCCATTTTATCACAAGGCCCTTCTCTATTGATGCATTGCCAAATAAGTCCTCCCACAGATACTGAGGTCTAAAATCTTCTACGATATAGCCATCCGTATCCAGCCTTAACGAGTTTCTCTTCTTAGTATTAATGTATTCTTTCTCTTCGATTGATATCGGCTCTTTCCCGACATATTTATATTCATATCCTCTAATTAGGAATGAAGCTCTGATCTTCTGCTTCTCATTTTCGAACGTAACATCAACACCTGACTTATTTGGGCAAAGTGTGAATATGGGAAAGTAAGGCAGATCACCCTTGTGATACATCTGAGGTTCCTTGACAGGTCCCTCTTCTTGATGGAAATAGAACTCGATATCTAATGGTTGAATCTCATATTCACCATTCACATTAAAATGACCGTTGAAAACATGCTGCGCTATTTTCATAAAGCACTTGTCAAGTTCCGCTATACGATCGTTATTGTTACCGCATTTCGATAGAATGCCATCTAAATGGGCATAGAATTCGTTAAAAATTTCAGTCATAGTCATAGTCATATTTCTTCATCCGCATCAAACAGAGCATTATTCAAATCCTGCTCGTTAATTATTCCTACCCAGTCCATGAATTTGTCGTCAAGGACGTTGTCGATTAGCTCGTCTGGCGGACAAATCCAGTAGTCGTCAAGGTTGTAGGGTAGTTTCTGAGACAACTGGTAGGTATAAATGCCCAGATCCGTCATGGGATGGGCGGCTGCATAGTCCTGCATTTCCTTTGAGGTGCACAGATACAAGTATTGGAGCAGTAACTCACAGTCCTCCTCGTAGCTGTCTTCATCGTAGCCCTCGAATTCCT
Organism: uncultured Prevotella sp.; assembly: GCA_900543585.1. Taxonomy (GTDB): domain Bacteria; phylum Bacteroidota; class Bacteroidia; order Bacteroidales; family Bacteroidaceae; genus Prevotella. The sequence continues at coordinate 111,405 of UQRP01000004.1, read as the reverse complement.
CAAACTCGACATCACGGCCACGTTCCTTGTAGAAACGGCGTAATGTCAACATCTCGTCGGCTGTGAAGTGGAGGTTCATGTCATCAGGGATGATGGCTTCCGGCACTCTCTCATCTTCTGGGTCTAAGCGTTCCAATATGAAATGGTACGGCTTTTTATGGATTTCTTTGTAGTCTATCATGTTGAATATGGTTTTGTTGGTGCAAATATAAGCAAAATTATCCGTATTCTTCTTCAAAAACAACTTTGTTTGGCACTTAAATGATGAATAAACATGGAGGCTTCTGGCGGTATCACTCATTAGAATGCAATTCCCTTAAAGCCATGCTACTGCGTAGCACCGCTTTAACCGCCGGACGGGACTTCCTGCGGCAAGGGAAAGGAGTAGGAGGCTTTGCTCATAGGATTGAGTGCGTGCCAACTTTGCTTTCGCTGACGGCATGAGGCTTCGCTTACTCTTGCCTTGCTTCATCTTCGTTGCCAGCACACAATCCATAGAACGATGCTGTTTGAGAACTATTGCTTTCCGCTTTTGACAAGTAAGTATTTTGAGTTTCTGTGTATTCCTCAAAGCGTATATATTATTTTATAACTCGCTGATTCAAATATTATTAGAGGTATGTTGGCTACAATTACAGGAGGCTGCGGCTACAATTTGGCTACACTTCCAACAGGCCTCTATTGGCAACCTGTCTAGGAATAAGAAGAAAGATGTGTAAACTAAGTTAGGAATAACAAACAAAACTGTCAACCAAAATCAGTACACAACAAACAGGCCATATTTGGAGGTTGGCTACAATTACACGAGGCTGTGGCTACAATTTGGCTACACTTCCAACAGGCCATATTTGGAGATGCTGGTTACAATTACACGAGGCTGTGGCTACAATTTGGCTACAGCTACACTTCCAACAGGACATATTTGGAGATGTTGGCTACATTAAACGATGCTTATTGTATGATGTACCAAAATGTAGCCAACGGTTAGACTTACATACCTATGCTATATTAAAAGGCTCTTGACGTTGTTACACATCAAGAGCCTTAAACTTATCTGAAATGATTACTGTCTGTAAAGATGCCGTCAAGCTCTGGCAGCAGGCTGGGTTCCACCATCCTTCTTACCCCTGGTCTTGGGACTTTGCTCGTCCTTTGCCGTCATGCTTATCGACTCATTGTTTAAGTCGCATATAGTCTTGTCCTTGAAGAACTTAGCCATATCATGCTCTATCTTCTTGTTGGTTATTTTGGCGTAAATTTGAGTAGTCCGAATGTTCGTATGGCCGAGCATGCGTGAGACACTCTCGATGGGCACGCCCTTGCTCAACGTCAGCGTGGCGAAGGTGTGGCGTGCCATGTGGAAAGTAAGTTCCTTGTCGATGCCGCAAGCAGTAGCAATCTCCTTAAGATACTGGTTCATCTTCTGGTTAGAGAGGATGGGGAATACATGCCCTTTCTTCTTGGGAGCGTCCTTGTACTTCTCAATAATGCGTTTTGCGCCTTCTGAGAGTACTACATTGATAGGGGTCACTGTCTTAACACGCGTGGACATGATCCAGTCCACATTGGCTAACCTGACGACTTTATCAGGCGTGAGAGCCTTAACGTCGATGTATGCGAGTCCAGTGAAGCAGGAGAAGATGAACAAATCCCGCACAAGCTCAAGGCGTTGAAGGTCGAACTTCTTTGTCATGATGGCAGAAATCTCCTCATCTGTGAGGAAACCTCGGTCAACCTTTTCCATGTGGAAGTGAACACCTACGAACGGATCCTTATGGATGACACCTAATTTGATGCCATGCAGGATTACGGTACGGAAGGTCTTCATGGTCTTCACGGCAGTGTTGTTGCACATGTTGACATCAGTCATCAGAAAGTTCTTGTAGTCTTGGACTACTACAGGATTGAGTTCCTTGAGGGACATATCCTTGCAGTGATACTTTTTCTCAAGCATCTGCATGAAACGCCTACGGCACAGCTCGTATTTGCTGAGAGATGTCTTGCTCAGGCAAACGTCAACCTGTTCCTTAACATTTTTGATGTACTTGTCGAAGAGTTTGCCGATAGTGTCGTAGTCTTCGTCCACTCCAAGGAAAACTGCCTTTACACGGTCAAGAGCAAGACTTCCCTCGAATTCCAGTTTCTCGGCTATTGCCAAAAGCTCATCACGTATTCCCCCCAGTTTCTTGTTGGTCTGCACCACTTCTGTGTTACGACCTTTTAGCTGCTGACGCTGACCATCCCACAGCTCTGGTTTGATACTGATTCCGGTCGTACCTGCTGAGATACGCTCACCGTCAAGTGAGAGCCGGATCATGACGGCACATGTGCCATCCTTGTTAACATGGTTTCCACGAATGTAGAAACTAACCTTAAAAATGCGTCTCATACGTTTTAAATTAAATTAATGCAGCAATGCTCCCGGCAGAAAGCAACACGGCTTGTAGCTGCTTGGCTACACAAAACCGAAGTTTGTATTCCAATCGCCGGAAAAATCATCGGCTGCAAAGTTAAACATAATCGACTGATTTACAATGATTTCTATGTGGTCTTTGTCGGGTCTGTAGAGGGTCTTTATGTGGTCTTTGGCTACACTTTTTGATTTTTTCGTTTTCGTGTACCGTATGTGTAGCCGAAATATGACCATTTCGAGACTATTCAGAGGTTCATTATGTAGTCAATGTGAAATGCAATACACAAAAAAAGTGCCGCAAATCATTGATTTTACGGCACTTAGCTAATTTCGTGAGACGACTTACTTATTTTGTAAAGTCTTTTCAGCGGAGAGAGAGGGATTCGAACCCCCGGTACCTTTCGGTACGACGGTTTTCAAGACCGTTGTAATCGACCACTCTACCATCTCTCCAATCTTGCTAAGCAAGACAATAAACGTAGTGGATAGGGGAATCGAACCCCTATGCCAAGATTGAGAATCTTGTATCCTAACCATTAGATGAATCCACCCTATCAAAAAAAAATGAACGCAATATTTTACATAAAGCATTCTTTAAAGTTACGTAGTCGGTAAGAGAATCGAACTCTTATGCCAAGATTGAGAATCTTGTATCCTAACCATTAGATGAACCGACCATTAAACTTTTTTCGTCTTGCGGAAGCTGGGGGATTCGAACCCCCGGTACGCGTAATTGCGCACGGCAGTTTAGCAAACTGCTGGTTTCAGCCACTCACCCAAACTTCCAAGTCTTTGGTTCTTGACTTATCAACACTCTTGCGGAATGCGGGTGCAAAGGTAGTGCTTTTATTTTATCCCTGCAAATTTTTCTCCTTCTTTTTTGAAAAATATTGCTTTCTTATCATTTTAAGTGGCTAAAGACGGTCACTTACAGCATTTATTAGCTACTAAAACTAACAAAAAAGGCAGTCCGTGGTATTTTGCCAGAGATGTCGATGGCATATGCCGAAGAATTCCCTGGCATTTGCCGTGGATATCCTTGGCATTTGCCGTGGATGTCCCTGGCATTTGCCGTACAATCGCAAGCGGCCGCAAAGGAAATCAAGAAATCAAATAGGGGAAATCAAATAATCGATTGGGGAATTCAGAAAAATCGATTGGATAAATCAAGAAAAGCGCTTATAAATTCTCAAAACTATCTTTATTGTTTGTAATTTATATGGAAATGTTTTGTGACTAGCGCTAAAAGATATATTTTTGCAAGAACACACAAGAATTTATGGATAAACAGACTCATAAAAGGAGCTCCGAGAGCGAGCAAGACATAAAAGCAGCACGATTCTGCGCCACTCTATTAGATTGGTATGCTTCAAATGGACGTGATCTACCATGGCGCCATACCCGCTCCCCCTACCCTATCTGGCTCAGCGAGATTATCCTTCAACAGACCCGCGTCAACCAGGGCCTCACTTACTGGCAGCGTTTTATCAACACATGGCCCACCATCGACGCCCTTGCGGCAGCCAGTGAAGATGAGGTATTGAAACTCTGGCAGGGTCTTGGCTATTACTCCCGAGCCCGCAATCTGCATACAGCCGCCCGCCAAGTTGTAGCCTTAGGTTATTTTCCCAAGACGCTTGACGGCATCAAAAAGCTCAAAGGTGTCGGAGACTACACGGCAGCTGCCATTGCATCATTTGCTTATGGCATCAAAGTAGCAGCTGTCGATGGCAATGCCTACCGCGTTTTGGCGAGACTGAATGGTATAGACACACCTATCAATACCACCGAGGGCAAGCATCTCTTTTCACGCCTTGCCAACGACCTAATCCAGGCCGTTCCTTCAGAGGGACGTTCACCATGGGGTGAGCAAGGGAATGGTGCCAGCCTATTCAATCAGGCTATGATGGACTTCGGTGCGACACTATGCACCCCACAATCTCCAGCATGCCTGCATTGCCCTTTTATAGAGGAATGTGAGGGCTACCGTCACGGCACTATCGACCGTCTACCTATGAAGATTAATAAGACAAAGATTACCACGCGACATTTGCAATATATCTATATTCGCTGTAAAGGCTACACCGCTATCCATCGACGTGGGAAAGGCGATATCTGGCAAGGTCTTTGGGAGCCACCCGTTTTTGAGAACGAATCCCTGCCCGCATGGCAGGGAGAACTGCAACTGTTAGCTTCCGGTGTAAAGCATATCCTCACGCATCGCATTCTTCTTGCAGACTTCTATCTTCTTAAGACAGACATCCGTCCAACATTGTCGACAGACTTTCAATGGATACCAGAGTCTCAACTTCGAGCATATGCCGTTCCCCGACTTGTGGAGAAATTAATAGGCACGTTGCCCCTTCAATAACCCATTCTATATGCAACACAAAGCAATCCTCAGCGAGTGATTGCCTTAGTTTTGCTCTATCTCCCTCAATCTCTTACGAAACGCCATGAGATAGAGCAATCCTGCTGTGGTCAAACCAAATGGAAACGAGAACCACACGCCCATGAGTCCCATGTTCATCACAATGCCAAAGAGATAGCTCAAAGGCAACGAAACTATGAAATAGGCTATAAACGCATAAAAGACCAGAGGTCGAACATAGCTTAGGCCACGAAGGCTGTTACCAAAGACAATCTGTAAAGCATCACCGAATTGGTAAATAACAAAGGGTATAACCGTCACCGCCACCAAGCGTGCCACATCCTTGCTGTCTGTAAAAAAAACACCCAAGTCATTTCTGAACACGAAGATGACAAGGCTGACAACGGCGCCTATCCCCACAACAATCTGCATGGCCGCATAGGCGTTGCCCCGCGCCTTCTCCCAGTCGCGCTGACCGACCGCATTACTGATTCTCACAGCAGTAGCAGCCCCCAAGCCATAATAAATCATAAAGCCCAGTTGGCTAATGGTAAGCATCACCTGATGGGCAGCAAGAGCCGACGTCCCTATCCATCCTACAATAATACTTGTAAGGCTGAAAGCTGCTGTCTCCATTCCCATCTGTAAAGCGACAGGAGCTCCGAGTTTACATAGATGTACAAAGTCGTCGCGATTGACTCTTCCTTCACGATACCCGCAGGCATAGACCTGATATTTCTTTGCTGAAGCAAAAACAACAATCATTGCCACAGCCATCATAATTCGTGAAATCAGCGTACTCAGTCCTGCTCCGACAATGCCCATCTCCGGAGCTCCGAATTTGCCATAGATAAGAATCCAATTGCCCAATATATTCAGAAGATTTCCTCCTATGATAATCCACATTGACAAGGCCGTATCCGTGATGCCATCGGCAAACTGTTTGAAGACATTGAACAGACAGACAAAAGGTAGGGATGCCAGAAGGACAAGGAAATAAGGACGGATATAAGGCAGTAATTCTATAGGCTGCCCCATAAGACCTATACAGGCATAAAAGACAGTCATGACAACCACTAAGGAAGCAGCAAGCAAAAGGTTGGCAAGTACTGCATTTTTCACCACCTCACCAATTTTCTCATTCTCACAGCGTCCATACAATGTACCAACCGTCGGTGTGACGGCATACGAGAAGCCAAGCGCAAAGATAATGACAAGGTTGAACATATTGTTGACGAAAGCAGCTGCAGCAAGTTCTATGGTAGAATGATGGCCTATCATCAAGGTGTCAGCAAAAGCCAGAACGATGGAGCCAAGCTGACCTATGACTATAGGCAGTCCCAGCAGGATAAGCTGTCGGTAGTAGGAAGAATATGAATTACGAGAAACGAATGATATAAACATGTCAGGTTCACACAAAAAGCGCCCCGAGTATGGAATTGTTTCCAGACCCGGGGCGCTATTAATACAGAATTATCTTGTTACATACCAGCTGCGGCTGCAATCCAGTCATAGACCCCAGAGCATACACCGAAGGCCACAACACCAAAGATGCAGATAGCCAGGCACAACTTTGTGCTCATGGCACTCTTAAAAGTCGGCAGCGGATTGTCAGCAGGCTTAATAAACATCGCCTTGACAATGAGCAGATAGTAGTAAAGGCTTATCACTGTGTTGACCAATGCGATAAAGACGACAGCATAAGTAAGACCACCTATAGCAGTGGAAATCTGTGCACCGTCGACAGCAGCCATGAAGACGAAGAACTTCGAGAACATACCTGCGAACGGCGGAATACCACCCAGAGAGAACAATGCCAGCGTCATGACAAAGCTCAGACGAGGGTTCGTCTTGTAGAAGCCATTATAGAAATCCATGTTTACCGTTCCACCATTGTGCTCCTCAACAGAAGAGATAATAGCGAATACTGCGAGGTTGGCAACAACATAGATAAGCACGTAATAGCTCAGTGCTGTCACACCCATAGCAGTATCACCTAAGACAGCGAGCATGATATATCCAGCCTGTGAGATAGAGCTGAAAGCCATGAATCGTTTAAGGTTCTTCTGGTGGATGGCAAAGAGGTTAGCCACCGTGATAGAGAGCACAATGACGACCATCAGCATGTAGCGCCAGTAGTCCACCATCGGTGCAAAGACCTTCATCAGAATGGCGCAGAGTGCAAAAGCAGCAGCGCCCTTAGAGATAACACTCAGGTAGCCAGACACTGTCGTCGGTGCTCCCTGGTAGGTATCAGCCGTCCAGAAGTGGAAAGGCACAAGAGAAATCTTAAAGCCCAGACCACTGAAGAAGAACACCATACCCATAATCGTCAGAGGAGAGACGGTGAGCTTGGCAGCCACATCGTCGAAATACATTGTACCGACAGCTCCATAGATGAAGCTGATGCCGAAGAGCATCACACCACTTGAGAATGTTGCGGTAAGGATGAACTTAGCTCCAGCCTCGGCAGAGTAATGACGGTACTTGTCCATAGCCACGAGGCAAGCCATAGGCACGGAAGCCATCTCCAGTCCTAAGAAGAATAAGAGGAAATGGTTGGCAGAAACCATCATGTTCATGCCCAACAGAGTAGAGATAACGAGCACATAGAACTCGCCCTCTTTGAAGGCCGTATCGGTACGTGACAGCCACTCGCGGGCCTGGATGAGAACCACGAGGGTGCCGAAAGCCAGAATGCTCTTGATAACGCCTACAGAAGCATTAGTAGCATACATACCGCCAAAGCATGTGGCAGCATCGGTAGGAAATATGTTGATAAGAACATGAATCAACATCAATGCGCATACCATAGGGTTGAACCAAGGACGCATGCAGGATTGGCCGAGTGTCAAGGCAGCCACACCCTTTACTGCGCTGTTTTGCAGTCCTTGCTCCCCTTTGTCAGCTTGCTCGATAGCGAGAGCAGACGGGCGCTGTGCCGTGAAGAGGTCGACAAGGAATACTATCACGAGGATAGCCATCAGTGTGACCTCTGGCATCATATTCAGAAATTGACTGTAATCGATATTCATTGTTTAATCTTGTTTTAGTTCGGAAATACCGAAGGACTGCTTACATTCCAGTAATATGCATAATCATAGGAGCCACAGCATCGTTGATGATGTCCTGAGCCCACAGTGGAGCGAGACCGAGGCCGGCCACACAGAAGATGAGTGCGCCGACAGCGATGCGCTCGTCCCACGAAGCGTCCGTGAGTTTGAAATACTCAGGGTTAGGAACGGTCTGATAGCAGATCTTACCCACGACACGAAGGATATACACAGCAGTGATGACAATACTTGTGCAGGCCACAATGGTGCAGACACGATGGAAGAGGTCAGCGTGCTGGAAAGAACCCACAAAGATATTCATCTCAGCGACGAATCCTGAGAAGCCAGGGAGACCGAGGTTAGCAAGACCAGCGATGACATAAGCCACAGCGAGGAAAGGCATAATCTTCATCAATCCACCCAAACGACGTACGTCACGTGTGCCAGTACGGTGATAAATCATACCGATGACAGCAAAGAAGAGAGCCGTCATCAGACCGTGAGAGAGCATCTGCAGGATAGCACCCGTCGCGGCTGTCTGAGTCATCATCAGCAGAGCGAAGAGCACCATGCCACAGTGAGACACAGAAGAGTAAGCGTTGATATACTTCAGGTCGGTCTGAACGCATGCAGAGAGCGCACCATAGACGACAGAGATAGTTGTCAGGATCAGGAATATCCATGACAGCTGCTGAGCAGCCTCAGGCAGGAGGAACATAGCAATGCGGAAGCATCCATAACCTCCGAGCTTCATCAGCACACCGGCGTGCAACATAGACACTGCCGTAGGCGCAGAAGCATGACCATCAGGAGACCATGTGTGGAAGGGGAAGAGAGCACCCAAGATACCGAAGCCAATAAAGATGAACGGGAAGAATACCTTTTGGATGGCAACAGGGATGCAATTGCTCTGAGCTATCTCCACCACACTCATGGTGTAGGTACCGCTATACTGACCATTGAAGAAATAGATACCTAAGATACCAATGATGAGGAGTGCAGAACCTCCCATCAGCATCAAGGTCAGCTTCATGGCTGAATACTCCTTCGGGCCTGTTCCCCACACACCGATAAGGAGATACATAGGGATAAGGGCTACCTCATAGAACATGAACATCGTGAAGAGGTCCTCAGAGATGAAGAATCCAAAGACACCGGTGGAGAGCAGTGTAAACCAGAGGAAGTATTCTTTCTGCTGGGGGTGCTGCTGCCAAGAGGCGAAAGTACCGGTGAAGACGATGATGGCCGAAAGGAGAATCATCACCACAGCGATGCCATCGACACCAGTGCGATAGAAGATGTGCAACGGCTTAAACCAAGGGATGGCATCACCGAAGAGGAACGGATATTGAGATGCGGGCATCGTGTGGCGTGCGCTGATAAACGCAAAGACCAGATAGATGGACAGAGCAAGCAATGCAGAGGAGCCAACTGCCATCACGATACGCACCTGACTGTCGTTGCGTGCCAGCCAAAGGCAGAGCAGCATCAGGACAGGTATAATGACGAATAATGTTAGAAATGTCATTGTCTTTAATTATTCTTATGTTAATGGATAAGTTAGCTTAGATGCAAAGCAGGATAAGCGTCAGTGCCACAGAACCAGTGAGGAACCAGACAGCATACTGGCGGACATCTCCACTCTGCCAGGGGCGTATAGCCTCGCCACCCTCACGTGTAGCCCAACCGGCAAAGTTGAACGCGCCATCAATGACATGACGGTCAAACCATGCGATAGGAATCGAGAAGCAGCCGAAGACAATCTTATGAGTGAAGAACTGCCATGCGTCATCAATATAGAAGCGGTTGAGTGCAGCCTTGTGGAAGGTCGGGAAAGTGCGCTCCAGGAGTCTGGGCAGTGTGCTCTTTTTAGGAGCATAGAGCCATGTGGCAAGGGCAAAGCCGATGCAGGCAACCGTCAGCGAGATGAGAGCAGTGCTGCCAAACTGGAAGTGCTGCAAAGCTATCTCCTCAGGATGACCATCGAGCGTAATGAAATGACCGAAAGGAATCCAACCGGCAAAGATACTGATGATAGACAGGAACACCAGTGGTCCCCACATAATGGCAGGCACCTCCTGAGGCTTGCGGCGATGCTCCGGATCCTGCTCATAATAGCTGTCACCCCAGAAGATGACATAATAGAGGCGGAACATATAGAAAGCTGTCATACCACTGACAAGTGTCATAAACCATCCCAGGAAGGGAGAAAAGTGGAAACAAGCATCTACAATCTCATCCTTAGAGAAGAAACCTGCCAACGGCCAGAAACCGCTAATGGCAATGGTACCAATGAGGAAGCAGATGTTGGTGATAGGCATATACTTATGCAGGCCACCCATGTAATCCTTGAAGTTGCTGCCGATGATGACGATGATGGCACCGGAGCAGAGGAAGAGGAGAGCCTTGAACATAGCGTGAGTGAAGAGGTGGAACATGGAAGCCATGTAGCCGACACTTCCCTCGCCAGTGGCAGCAGTGACAACACCGAGAGCCACCATCATATAGGCAATCTGCGAGATGGTGGAGAAGGCCAGACCACGCTTGATGTCACGCTGGCAGCAAGCCACCGTAGCAGCATAGAACGCTGTGAAGGCACCAATATAAGCGATGATGTGCAGCGTACCGGGAGCATAAGCCACCCAGATAGGCATCAAAGAAGCCACCTGATAGACACCGGCTACGACCATGGTAGCTGCGTGGATGAGGGCCGACACAGGTGTAGGACCCTCCATGGCGTCAGGGAGCCAGATATGGAGCGGGAACATTGCCGACTTACCGGCACCACCGATAAACATCAGAAAAAGGGCGGCAGGCAGCACCCAGGCAGCGCCGGGGAGCTCGGTCACCAGCTTCGGATCAGCCGAGAGGTCGTAGTTGAAAGTTCCCACATAGAAGCTATAGAAGAGGATACCGATGAGGAAGAACAGATCGGCGAAACGCGTCACGATGAAGGCTTTCTTAGAAGCGTGCACAGCAGCATGTTTCGGATAGTAGAAGCCGATGAGGAGGTAAGAGCAGACACCCACCAACTCCCAGAAGAGGTACATCTGGAAGATGTTGGTAGCCACCACCAGGCCCAACATAGACATCGTGAAGAGAGAGAGGAAAGCATAGAAACGCTGGAAGCCCTTCTCGTAGCCCTCTTTCTTATAGTGCTCGTCACGCTCAGCCATATAGCCAAAGCTATAGATATGAACCATGAACGACACCGTCGTGATGACGATGAGCATCATCACAGAGATAGGCGTCAGGCGGAAGCCGATGTTGAAAGTCAACAACTCCGAGAACTTCATCCATGTGAAATCGAAGACCGTCACGGTGGGGAAGAGTCCGTCAGCGCCTCTGCCTATGACAAAGAAATATTCATAAGCCGTATAAAGGCTCATACACCACAGCACACCAAGCACTGCAGTGCCGATGATACCGGCAACGGGCTTCTTCATCTTCATACCGAGCAGACCCAAGAGCAGGAAGCTCAGGAATGGAAGGAGAAGAATCAAAAATGCATAACTGTATTCCATTGTTTGATGTGTGTGTTAGAATTTCATGTTTTCAATGCTGTTCACCTGGTCACTATGATAGTTGCGGTAAACATTGATAATGATAGCCAGGGCAACAGCTGTCTCCGCAGCGCTGACACCTATCGAAAAGAGCGTGAAGAAAGCTCCCTCAAGCTGTCCGGGGAAGAGCAGGCGGTTGAAGACTGCAAAGTTCAGATCGACAGAGTTCAGCACCAACTCTATGGAGATGAGCATAGCCACAAGGTTGCGGTGTGTGACAAAGCCAAACACGCCAACGAAGAAAAGCAGCGTACTGACTGCTAAGAATGCATATACTGTAATCATTTCTTATCCTCCTTTCTTGCTATCATAACACCACCGACGATACATGCCAGCAGGAATACAGAGATAAACTCGAAGGGCAACACGTAGCCGTACTTGCCAGAACTAACCATAGCCTGACCGACCTGCTTCATCGGCACCTCAATATCAGGATTGGAAGCGCTGATAGCTGTCTCGATGAACTGGTTCTTGAGCAGGATAAGTCCCACGACAACAAGTCCTACGACAGCCAGGAGCAGTCCCTGAGCCACGCGGACGCCACGGAAGCGGGCCACGAGGTTCTGAAGAGAGCGCTTGGAGACAAGCTGGATAGCAAAGATATACATGATAGTGATACCACCGGCATAGATGCTAATTTGTGCGGCACCGAGGAAGGTATAGTCGAGCAGGAAGTAGAATCCTGCAATACCGAAGAGCACGAAGAGCAGCCAGGTAGCGGCACGCATGATGCTCTTGGTAACGACAGACATGATGGCCGAGCCAAGGACGACAACAGCCAAAATAACAAACATTACTATATTAGCCATAATCATTACTTGGTTTTGGTGTTGAACTTACCGATTGTCAAGGGAGCTCCACCATCGATAAGGTTGGGCAGCGAGCCACCTTGGTAGACCTCCTTGTCGAGATGCAGGACGAGCTTGCTACGGTCGAAGACAGCATTCTCGAAGTCATTGGTAAAATGGATAGCATCGAAGTTGCAGGCATTGACACAGAGCTGGCAGAACATGCAGTCGCCCAGGTCGTACTGATAGTCGTCGAGGACTTTCTTCTTTCTGCCTGTCTCGGGGTCTTCAGCCATGTGCGAGGTAATCTTGATGGTGTCGTTCGGACAAGCCTTCTCACACATCGTACAAGCCGTGCACTTATAGTCGCCGACTTTGAGCCCGCGTTTCTGAATCTGCGGATTCTGGAGGTCTTCCTCCGTAACACGCGAGAAGACGAGGCGACCGCGATGACGGGCCGCAACATGAAGCGTGGTCTTGCGGTTCTCAGGATACTGCTCAGTAGACTTCGGTGTGAAGTACTCCTTCATGGTGACCTTCAGACCTGTAGCCAGTGTCTTGGCAGCATCCTTGATACCTTTAAAATATGATTGAGACATATCTTATTTATGTTATTCTTTAAACTTAATCATTAAGCGCTTAGAGCGTCCATCCCAGAGCCACACAAGCTGTCATCACCACGAGGGTGACAAGCATCAGGGGCATGAGGTATTTCCATTCCAGGGTAAGGATATGGTCGATACGCAGACGGGGGAATGTCCAGCGTGCCCACATCAGCACCCAAATGACGAGCAGGGTCTTGGCGGTAAACCACAGCACACCAGGGATATGGTTCATCACATTGTCGAAGCCGGCGATACCGATGTTCAGCGGTGCCCATCCACCTAAGAAGATGGTAGCAGCAAGTCCGGAGATGACAACGAGGTTGAGGTACTCGGCCAGATAGAAGTAGCCGAATCCCATACCACTATACTCTGTGTGGTAACCGGCCGTAAGCTCTGACTCAGCCTCAGCAAGGTCGAAGGGGCCACGGTTGGCCTCAGCATTACCTGCGATGAGGAAGACGAGGAAGGCCACGATAGCCGGGATATGTCCCTGGATAATCAACCATTTCCACGGACCCGTCTGAGCACCAATGATGTCGCTCAGCTGCATGCTACCACAGAGGATAACGGCTGTTATCATGCACAGACCGAGAGACATCTCATAGGAAATCATCTGCACGGCACCACGCATGGCGGAGACAACAGAGTATTTGTTGTTGGAGCCCCATCCGGCGAGGATGACGCCCAGCACGCCTATAGACGAGATGGCTGTCACCATGAAGACGCCGACGTTGAAGTCAAGCACCACAGCGCCTTTATTCCACGGCAGGAAAGAGAAGGTTCCCACGGAAGCGATGATGGTGAGGAAAGGAGCGAGGGCATAGAGGAACTTATCAGAGCGGTCGACACCGAAAATCTCTTTGATGAGCATTTTCAGAACGTCGGCAACGACCTGGAAGATACCCCACTTACCCACACGCATAGGACCTAAGCGGCACTGGAAGAAGGCGCAGACCTTACGCTCGAAATAAATCATGAACATGGCGATGAGGGCATAGAGCGTCAGCACTATGAGACCCACCACAACACATTCTATGAGGATTGCCCAAAAACTGCTCAGGCCGCAAGTCTGGCGGAGCAGATTGTCAAACCATTGTGTTACTACTGAAAAATCGTACATAATTCAAAGAAAGTAATTATTTAACGGTCGAGGTCTGGTATCACGAAGTCGATACTTGCGCCTGTTGCTATGAGGTCGGCGATCTTCTGACCGCGCAGCATCTTGTCGAACGCCCCGGCCAGAGTCAGACCCATCGGGCGCATCTTCACGCGGTAGGGGCTCTTGTCGCCACGGCTGTCAAGGAATACACCGAACTCGCCGGCGCCACCCTCTACTGAGAACCACCACTGTCCCTCGGGAACCTTGATGATAGGCTTCTGCTTGATGTAGAACTCGCCCTCAGGGATGTTGTCAATGAGCTGCTCGATGATGTCAAGGCTCTGGTAGATTTCCTTGATATGTATCATATAGCGCTCCATGGAATCGCACGCCGTGCCGGTAATCTCACTCCACTTCACTTTGTCGTAGAGGTCATAAGGATGATTCTTACGCACGTCATTGTTCCAACCGGCAGCACGACCGGCAGGACCGGTGACGCCGTAGTTGACGCAATCCTCAAGATTCATATAGCCCACACCGTCAAGACGATTGTGCGTGATGACATTGTCGCCGAAGACGTCAAGATACTCCTGAATCATCGGGCGGAGGTATTTGCAGAGGGTCTTGGTATTCTGCACGAAGTTGGGATCGATGTCATCCTGCAAGCCACCGATGCGGTAGTAGTTTTGGATGAGTCGTCCACCCGTTGTCTCCTCCATGACGTTGAGCACATGCTCGCGGTCACGCATGCAATACAGGAAAGCCGTCAGAGCTGACAGGTCCTGAGCACATGTACCCAAGAACAGGAGGTGGTTGTCAATACGCTGCAGCTCATCCATGATGGTACGGATGTAGTGGATGCGGTCGGAGAGCTCAATGCCCATAGCCTCCTCGATGACGCCCACCAGCGCATGGCGATGGTGCATGGCACAGAGATAGTTCAGACGGTCGGTGAGTGCCAGGGTCTGAGGATAGGTCATGTTCTCCATCATCTTCTCCATACCACGGTGGATATAGCCTAAGTGAGGATAGACATGCTTGATGGTCTCACCGTCGACGACGGTACGCAGACGGAGCACACCGTGTGTTGACGGGTGGTTAGGACCGAAGTTGATGACGAAATCGTCGTCGTCAAGGAGGCGGTGCTTGGTCTGTGTGAGGTGTCCGAACTGGTCAAGGTTGTATTCCGTTGTCCAATCCGTCTCGGGCTCATCCGTCATGGGGAACTGGTTGGCCTCGGGACTCATGTCAAAATCTTTACGAAGCGGGTAGCCTTGGAAGTCGCTGCGCATAAAGAGACGGCGCATGTCAGGATGTCCAAGGAACTTGATGCCCAGGAAGTCGAAGACCTCACGCTCTAAGAGGTCAGCATCGTGCCACAGGCTGATGACAGAAGGGATGACATAGTTGTCACCATCGACCTTCTTAGCCATCTGCTTGACCGATACGCGCTCGTGGGTCTGGGTATTCTCAAGAATATAAATGCAGCCGAGGCCGTAAGACTCACCGTCTTCCGAAGCCTCCTTGCCGAAGTCCTCACCAACGATGGTGACAAGGTAATCGAAATGCTGCTCATTCTTCAACTTTGCCATCTCAGCAGCAAAGTTGTCAAATCCGAATTCTTTATTCTCTAATTTCATTTCGTTTACTTAGACTTAAGCCTTGTCAGGCTGATTAGTAGTATCGTTGTTTACTTTGTATTCAGCGCCTTCCTTCTCCAGGGCGTCGAGCTCTCTTCCGAGGGCTTCCACCTCATCTCTGTTAGGAGAAGCTGAGACGATGATAGGCTCTTTGGCGCCGATCTTGGCAGCAGAGAGATTCTCATTGCTGATGCCGTGCAGACCGCCGAGGCCGAGGCTGTCCTCCTTCTCAGCGCTGTTCATCTTGTGGTTGGCACCACCGAAGAACTTCTCCACTTTCACCTTACGCTGCAGCTGCATCATGCCATAGAGGATAGCCTCCGGGCGCGGTGGGCAGCCAGGGATATAGACGTCGACAGGAACAATCTGGTCGATGCCACGCACGACGCTGTAGCTCTTCTTGAAAGGACCACCGGAGATGGTGCAGCCGCCAACGGCAACCACATACTTCGGCTCTGCCATCTCATCATAGAGACGCTTGAACACCGGCGCCATTTTGTTGGTAATCGTACCGGCACACATGATGAGGTCAGCCTGACGGGCTGAGTTACGCGTCACCTCGAAGCCGAAGCGGGAGAAGTCATAACGGGCACAGCCTACGGCCATGAACTCAATACCGCAGCAGGAGGTACCAAAGGTCAGCGACCACAGCGAGTTGCTGCGACCCCAGTTGATCATCTGGTCCAAAGACCCAAGGACGACGTTCACACCGCCATCGTTGAGCTCATTGGCAATATTCTCCAGCGTCTCGTTATCCTTAAACTCATTGTAAGGAATACTCTTGATATGTGGTTTTCTTACCTCCATTCCAACGCTCCTTTCCGCCAGGCGTAAGCCAGCCCAAATACCAAAACAACGAGGAAGAACCCAATGCTCACGAGAGCCATGCTGCCGAAGTCACGCACCACGACGGCCCAAGGATACAGGAAGACTGTCTCAATGTCGAAAATCAGGAAAAGGATGGCAAAGAGATAGTAACCGGCATGCAAAGGCATCCAGCTGCTACCACGAGTGGGAATACCGCACTCGAAGGGCTCACCCTTCACCGGATTGTACGAACGCGGGCCTATCAGCTTGGCGATGACGTAAGCGCCCACCACCAAAGTGACAGCCGTCAGCAAAACGGTGATTAACAAAGTGAAATTCATAAGTTTGTTATAACGTTATATTAATTTGAGTCGTTTAAACCGATTGCAAAGTTACTCATTAATTTTCGAACATTATAATCTTTTATGGAAAAATGTAAAGTGTAGGTTGCAAAAAAGGAGCTAAAGGCCATTTTCCTTTAGCTGCGCGTATATTTATTCTACATCTATAGAAATCGACTTGCTCAGCGCCTTCTCTTTATCCACGACCTTGACATTCATGCGGCCCTTCTTGTGGCCCGCTTTCACGGTGATGACGAGCTTTCCACTGAACAGCTTCATCGTAGGTTGTGTGAAAGATTCAAGCGAGGTGGCATCGCCATTGCAGATAGCCTGGAAGGTTCCAGCTCCGCTGACCTTGACGTCTATCTGGTCGTCGGCCTGTAGCAGTTCAGTACCGTCCTTGTCAACGAGCGAGACGGTGATGTAGGCGAGGTCGTCAGCTCCCGCCTTCAACTTCGTGCGGTCAGCGCTCAGTTTGATGGCCGTGGCCTTACCGGCTGTGCGCACTACTGACTCAGCGGCTCTGTTGCCCTTGGCGTCATAGGCTACGACTTTGAGTTCTCCCGGCTCATACTTCACATTCTCCCACATCAGACGATAGCGTGTGGCGCGGGCTTTGGCTATGGCCGGTGTCGACGGCTGCTGATCCTCGACTTTAAGTCCCGCCGCCTTCCTCACGCGGCCCTGGGAGACGCCATTGACGAAAAGCTCTGCCTCGGGATAGTCGGTGTAGACAAAGACCGGCGTCACTTGCCCCTCGCGGCCCGGCCACGTCCAGTGAGGCAGGATATGCAGCGTGTGGTCGTGGGTATTCCACACCGAGCGATAGAGATAGTAGCGGTCCTTAGGCAGTCCGGCAAGGTCCATGATACCGAAATAGCTGCTGCGGCTGGGCCAGTATTCATCGTAAGGAGTGGGCTCACCAAGATAGTCATAACCTGTCCAGACGAACTGACCAATGGTATAGGGCTTATCCTCCTGCGCCATAAAGTCCTCCTCGGGCAGGTTGCTCCACGAGCACCATTCCGTGTCGTAGCTGGTGCACTGTCCGTCGCTGTCAGCCTTGACAACACCCCACTCTACCGGGAACTTATACACACCGCGGCTGCTCACGGTAGATGCTGTCTCAGAACCCAAAAGGAAGCCCTTCGTCAACTGCCGGATGTTGCGGTCGTATTTATATACGCGGTAGTTGAATCCCGGCACGTCCATGACCTGAGCGAAGCCCGACTTGAGGGCATCCTCGGCGCGGTCCATGCCCTGGGTGACGGGTCGTGTGGGGTCGAGCTGATGGCAGAGGTTCTGCAGATGCTCTGAGATGATGCGCCCCTCATAGCTCCACTGCTCCGGTATCTCATTGCCGATGCTGTACATGATGAGCGAAGGGTGATTGCGGTTGGCCTTGACAAGGGCCTCTATGTCCTTATCGCTCCAATCCTTGAAGAAGCGGGCATAGCCATTCTTGCACTTAGGATATATCCACATGTCAAAGCTTTCGGCCATGACCATCATGCCGAGGGAGTCGTAGACTTCCATCTGCATCTGTGAAGGGAGATTATGGGAAGTGCGGATAGCATCGCAACCCATATCCTTGAGCTGCTTCACCTGCCGGATGAGTGCGGACTTGTTGACAGCAGCTCCTAAGGGACCAAGGTCATGGTGCAGACAGACGCCCTTGATTTTTCTGCTCACGCCATTGAGCCGGAAGCCGTGGATGGAGTCTACCTTGATGGTGCGGACACCAAACTTCATCGACAGCTTGTCGACGGCATTGTGCTTGTCGTCGAGGAGCGTCGCCACGCAAGTATATAAATAAGGTGTCTCCGGTGTCCACAGCCGGACGCTGTCTTTCGAGAAAGCGAAATTAAAGTTGGCGGAGCCTTTCCTAAAAATGAAATATCCACTCGGCTTCAACTGCTTACCGTCTGCTGCCAGGATCTCCAACTTCAGCTGATAGCCGTCAGGAGCATTGTCGACCTTTGTCTTAAAGGAAACCACATACTTCTTGGCGACCTTCTTTGTCTGGATGAACGTCTCCCAAGGGTCGAAGTGGACTTTTGGCAACACCTCCAAGGTCACGGGACGGTAGAGTCCGGCACCAGGATACCAACGGCTGCTCTCCTCCATATTGTGGAGTGCTACCGTGATGCGGTTGGGGCCCTTATTAATATAATGTGTAATATCGACTCTGAAGGGCGTATATCCGTAGGCCCAGGCCCCCGCCCGTTGGCCATTGACATAGACCACGGGCTCAGCCATGGCACCGTCGAAGTTAAGGACGTAGTCCTCCCCATCTTTAGGGTCGCAGGTGATGGTAGTCGTATAATACCCTTTCCCTATCCAAGGCAGGGCACCGGAGCGCCCGCTCTTTTCCGTCTTCTCCTTCTCTCCATTCTGCTCGATGGCTACATACTGCAAGTCCCACTTCTTGTCGAAGGGTCCGCTAATAGCCCAATCGTGGGGCACCGTGACAGCCTTCCAAGAAATACTGTCGTGAGAGAACTGCCAGTTCTTCAAATCTACACGCTTGCGGTCTTGGGCAACACCCATCAACGGCAAAAGCGCCAATGCCATGAAGGCAATCTTCTTTATCATCATAGTTCTATTTATATCCGCCTATATACGCTTTTTGGCTGCAAAAATAATGTAAATAAATGTATTTTCAATCTTTTTTCAAATTTCCTCGTCAAATATTTTGCTGTTTCAAGAAAAGGCCGTATCTTTGTCATCGTTATCCTGAAAACAATCTTTTTACCTTAGATGGAACTAATACCTATTGAAGATTTGGAGCGGTGGCCTGTGAAGGTAATCGCTTTTTTTATGCCCTTTTCTAAACAACATAAAAAAGTCCGAAAGACCAGTCTGTATAAAGTTTTAAAGCTTAATCACGGCTGCTCTTCCGGACTCTTCCTTTTAGCCTGCTGACGAAAGAAGCAAGCTAAACATCTTTCATCACTGGTGGGCGTCCCTCAGCAGATCATTGACCGTCTTCACGGGATTGAAGGTTGACAACGGCACCTCGACAAAGATGGTATTCCAATCACTCATCGACCCATTCCAGAGACCTGGGAGCTCAAGCGCTTTGAGCGACTTGCCGTTCTTACTCTTGCTGCTGATGAAGCCAGTGTTATGGTCTACATATTTCGGCAGGTCGAAACGGCGGCCTTTATAGTCCTTGGTAGCGCAGACAAGGTCGACAGGATTGAAATGCGTGCCACCCTGGAACATCTTCACGTAGGCATCGTTGGCAGTGTCTATCTGACTACTCTCTAAAATCTGCGGACTCACTGTGCCGTCCTGGTTGTAGGCGAGGAATGGACCGCCACCCGGCTCACCGACGTTCTTCACCACACCGGCCACGCGTAAGGGGCGGTTCAACTTGCTGCGCAGGTATATCACCAAGTCAGCATCCTCAAGCTCCTTGATGTCTGACTTGCGGCAGCAGAGCACATGCTGAACGAAACGGATAATCTCCTCCAACTTCTCATGATTGTAGCTGCCAGAGTCCAGAACGCGCAGGTATTCGAAGATTTGGGCCTGAACACCCACCAAGACGCCACCGATGACCTGCTTCCACAGGATGGTATCAGCCTTAAGGCGGTCAGGAACGACATTGTCAATATTCTTGATAAAGACAGCATCGGCATCAATATCATTGAGGTTCTCGATGAGTGCTCCATGACCACCCGGGCGGAAGAGCAAAGAGCCATCGTCGTTGCGGAAAGGTGTGTTGTCAGGATTGGCAGCGATGGTATCAGTAGAAGGCTTCTGCTCAGAGAAGGTGATGTCATATTTCACACCAAACTTCTGCTCATAATATGCTTTCTTCTCCGCTACCTTCTCCTCGAAGAGCTTCAGATGGTCGTGGGATACCGTATAGTGGATATGCGCCTCGCCATTGCTTCCGGCATAGAGTGCGGCCTCGACAAGATGCTCCTCCATGGGCGTGCGGACGCTGTCGTCATAGCGATGGAAGAGAAGGAGACCCTTGGGCAGCTGCCCGTAGTTGAGACCCTCTTTGTTGAGGAGGTTGGCAACGACGGTCTTGTACTGACCCTCTCCGACAAGCGCCGGGATGTCCTTGCCGTTGTTCTCCATGCATTTAGCGTTGAGGGCATCGTAGAAGGCGAACTTCTCGATGTCTCTGAAGAAAGTCTTCTCGAAATCGGTCTGAGGAGCGTCGTAGTCAGCGCCCAAGAAGGCGAACATATTCTTGAACATACGGCTTGCGGCTCCTGAAGCCGGTACGAACTTCACGATCTTATGCCCCTCGTCCTTGAATTTCTGCCATCTGTCTACGGCTTCCTTCTGTGCTTTCTCATCACAGGCGGTGATACCCTTGCCTACAGCGGCAGCAGCTTCCAGCTTCAGAAAAGGAAACCCGTTCTTAATCTGTTCCAGTTGATGCTCTACTTGCTCAACGGTCATACCGCGGGCTTCAATCTGTCTCTTGTCTTGTTCTGTTAGCATTGTTTTCAGTCTTAAGATTAATTTGTGGCAAAAATAATGATTTTTCTCCACAATAACGACAGAAACATATGATTTTTTGTTGAATTAACATTAGCTTATCTATGTCCAGTTATCCACGTGAGACCTCCGAGGTCTTGTATAATAATGTGATTTGTAATTTTTTTCGGACCTTAACCGAAGACGACGTTGCAGAGGCAAACAGATAAAAAAAAAGAGAAGCAGTAGAACTGCTTCTCTCGTTGAGTCGGGATTACTGGACTCGAACCAGCGACCTCACGCCCCCCAGACGTGTGCGCTACCAACTGCGCTAAATCCCGATCCTTAATTGCGAGTGCAAAGGTACTGCTATTATTTGATACTACCAAATTTTCCGACTACTTTTTCAAAACTTTTGTATTATTAAGTTTATTAATACCCCTTTTCGTGGGCTTTTATACCCTTATTTTGTAAATTTGCAGGATAAACAAATACACTTATGCGAAAAATACTGTTTCTAAGCTGCTTGATGCTTGCCTTGCTCGCTTCCTGCAGTTCATCGGAAGATACAGCAGACGTAAAGAAAAGCGTCTCAGGCTCTGACAATGTCGATCCGAGCCTCATCGACAGCAGCTACACCTACGAGCTGCCGGTCATCTTCCATGTCCTCTACAAGGATGCCAACAACGCAAGCCAGTATATTCCCTACGAGCGGCTGACACAGCTTCTCAGCTATGTCAACGAGGTTTATCAGGGCAACGTCTACGGCGAGAGCGCAAACACGAATCTTAAGTTTGTCCTTGCCACGACCGACGAGAATGGCAATACCCTCAAGCAGCCGGGAGTAGAATACGTCAAATATACCGGTGATTATCCCATCAGCCCGTCGGAGTTTATGAGCGGTAATAATGTCAGCTATATTTGGGAGCCGAACAACTACATCAATATTATGATGTACAACTTCAAGCAAGAGAGCGTCGACCAGGTCACCCTCGGCCTCACCAGCATGCCCTACTGCGTAGCTGGGCATGAAGTCGAAGGGTTGA
The DNA here is from genome assembly GCA_900543585.1 of uncultured Prevotella sp. Taxonomy (GTDB): domain Bacteria; phylum Bacteroidota; class Bacteroidia; order Bacteroidales; family Bacteroidaceae; genus Prevotella. The sequence goes on along the minus strand of UQRP01000004.1, from coordinate 89,233 downwards.
GCAAAGCCTCCGCAAGCTTGACGAAGAAAAACTTAAAGTTTGCCTATTGTTCGTCCATCAACAGTCTTTATGCCAATGTTGATAGGAATGGAGAATATTACGAGAGCGACAGATATACGAATGCAGACCATGAGCCAAGTTATCTCGCCAGTGCAGATGTCGTCGTCACGCTATGTCACGAGCTTGGCCACTATCTTGGACTCTTACACACCTTTACAGAGAAGGAGACGGAGACGACGAATAGCGACGGTACGAAGTCGTCAGGTTCTGAGCCTGTTGATGATTGTGACGATACCGATTACTGCACCGACACCAAGTCATATAATTTTGTCGCTTACCAGAAGAATCTCGAATCCTTATACAAGCAAGGCAATCCTCAGCTCTCAGAGATGTTAAAACGTACCTCCTGCGATGGCACGACCTTTAACTCTGAAGACATCATGGACTATGCCTGGACCCTCGGCTTCCAGATTACTAAAGAGCAGAAGGAGCGCATCCGCAACGTGCTCTACTACAGTCCGCTCATGCCCGGCCCCAAGAAGCGTAGCTCAAGAGCTACCAGAGCCACCGATGAGCCTATTGACTTAAAGATAACATTAATAAAATAGCTTTTCACGATACTATGACCACATACGAGCTTACAGCCCCAGCAACCCTTGAGGCTGACATCATGCTTCCATCCTCCAAGAGCATCAGCAACCGTGCCCTGATTATCCATGCCCTCAGCGGCGGCCAACAGATGCCCGACAACCTCTCTGACTGCGACGACACCCGCGCCGTCATCAATGCCCTCAAAGACATGCCGTCGACCATCGACGTCGGTGCGGCTGGCACGGCCATGCGCTTCATGACCGCTTTCCTCTCACAGAAAGACGGCGAGCACACCATCACAGGCACAGAGAGGATGAAGCACCGCCCCATAGGAACCCTCGTCGATGCCCTCAGAATGCTCGGAGCCACCATCGACTACGTGGGAGAGGAAGGCTATCCCCCACTCCACATCACGGGTCACAAGCTCTTAGGCGGAAGTCTTGAGATTCCCGGCGACATCAGCTCACAGTTTATCTCTGCTCTCCTGCTCATTGCACCCATGACAACGAACGGCCTACAGCTCCATCTCACCGACAACATTGTGTCGAGGCCCTATATCGACCTGACCATCAATGTCATGCACGCTTATGGCGCTGACGTAGACTGGACGAGTCCGGACACTATCGAGGTGAAGGCGCAACCCTATCGTGACACGTCTTACTTCATCGAGAAGGACTGGAGTGCGGCCAGCTACTGGTATGAGATGGCAGCGCTCTACCCTATCGGGGATGTCAACGTCACGCTGCACGGTCTGCGCGACAGCTCACGGCAGGGCGACTCCGTCGTGAGATATATCTTCTCACTCCTCGGCGTGCGCACCGACTTCCGGGAGCCTCATTCCGGGACGCCCACGACCGTGTCATTGTCGAGGCGCATGGACCATATTGAGAGCCTCACCTACGACTTCACCAACTGTCCCGACCTGGCCCAGACCATCGTCACCACCTGCTGCGGCCTTGGCGTGCCCTTCCAGTTCACAGGCTTGGCCAGCTTGCGCATCAAGGAGACCGACCGCATCGAGGCGCTGAAGAAAGAGCTCCATAAGTTGGGCTTCTATATCAAATCCGCCAACGCCTCAGAACTCTTCTGGGATGGCGTACAGCACGCCCCTACGGGCGAAGCCATAGACACCTACGAAGACCATCGCATGGCTATGGCCTTTGCACCTTTGGCCATCAAATTTCCACATCTGAAGATAAACAACCCACAGGTCGTCACCAAGTCCTATCCCGAGTATTGGACGGACTTGCAGAAAGCCAAGTTCTGCGTCAGTGGGCTGGAAGAAAACAAGTAAGCACCAAGACTATGTACATTCTGCTCTTATCCCTTGTTGTCCTTGGCCTCTTCTGTGCTTTCTTAGGTTACCGCTCGCGGAAGCGTGGTGAGAGTCAGGAGATTGTCGTGGGCAAAGGCGACTGCGCCACCTGCACCGACGACGCACCCTCCTGTGAACAGCTGTGTATGATGAAAGCCGCTACTAAGCCCGTGGAATACTTCGATGACGAGGAACTCGACGATTATAAAGGGCGGGCGTCGGACAGTTATTCTGACAAAGAGGTAGCCCAGTTCGCGGAAGTCCTCGAGACCCTCAAGCCCTCAGAGGTGAAGGAATGGAACAGAAGCCTTATCCTCAGGGGTATCAACATGCCGGACGGCATAAAGGACGAATACATTGCTTTGGCGAATGCTGAATAAAAGATAAGTATCATGAAAGATAATCCTGAAGAGCTCTTTCCCGTCGTTGATACTGACGGCAACATCATCGGCTCCGTCACCCGCGGACATGCCCATGACGGCAGCAAGATTCTGCACCCCGTGGTTCACCTGCACGTCTTCAACAGCCGTGGCGACCTGTATCTGCAACACCGTCCGGCATGGAAAGACATCCAGCCCGACAAATGGGATACAGCTGTGGGCGGACATGTCGACCTCGGCGAAAACATTGACATGGCCTTGAAGCGTGAGGTCAGAGAGGAGTTGGGCATCACCGACTTCACACCTGAGCGGCTCGGCCATTATGTCTTCGAGAGCAAGCGTGAGCGCGAGCTGGTCTATGTGCACTGCTGCCACTACGACGGTGAGATAAAGCCAAGCAAGGAGGAACTCAACGGTGGAAAATTCTGGACTAAGCAGGAGATTGAAGACAATATGGGCAAAGGAGTCTTCACACCGAACTTTGAAAACGAATATACCACGATACTAAAGAAATATATACTATCAAGCACATTGTAACATACTTGCTTTCCCTTTCACTGCCTATCTTGCTCATAGGAGTGACCATGGGGTGCTCCAGCGCGAAAAATACAGCCCGTTCGCGCTGGTGGCAGGCTTTCAACACCCGTTACAATGTCTACTACAATGGTTCGCAAGCCTATATCGAAGGCTCGTTGGAGAAGGAGACCGGCAACAAGGATAACTTCACCGAGATGATCCCGCTCTATACCGTTGGCAACAAGGCGAGCCGAGAATTGGGCAAGTCGAACTTCGACATTGCCATCACCAAAGCCGAGAAAGCTATCCACCTTCACAGCATCAAGCGGAAGCCGGAATGGAACCACAACCGTACGAAGACGCCACGCGACCGCGAATGGCTCTCGCGCAGGGAATACAACCCCTTCCTTTGGAAAGTATGGATGCTCATGGGGCGCTCGCAATTCCATGAGGGCGACTTCGACGGTGCTGCCTCCACTTTCTCTTATATGAGCCGTCTCTATGAGACCCAGCCCGCCATCCGCATGCGGGCGCAGGCGTGGCTCGCCAAGTGCTACATAGAGAATGGCTACCGCTATGACGCTGAGGACGTTATCCGCAATATGCAGCGCGACTCCATCCCTTGGCAAGCGCGGAAAGAGTGGGACTATACCCTCGCCGACTATTATATTCATATCGCCGACTACGCCAAGGCCATCCCCTACCTTCGTAATGTCATCCGCCATGAGATGCGACGCCGCCAGAGAGCCCGTGAATGGTTTCTCATGGGGCAGATTTGCCAAGCCATAGGCCGCAACGACGAGGCCTACAAAGCCTACAGCAAGGTGATAGGTCTCAACCCGCCTTACGACATGGAGGTCAATGCCCGTGTGGCGCGGACAGAGGTCGTACCAGCCACCAAAACAGATAAGATGATTGGACAGCTCAGACGCATGGCCAAGTCGGACAAGAATAAAGACTATGTCGGACAAATCTATTATGCCATCGGCAACATCTATCTGGCCCGCAAAGATACGCTCAACGCCATCAACAACTATGAGAAAGGGAATACGGAGAGCACCAACTCCGGGGTGGAGAAAGGTGTGCTGTTGCTCAAACTCGGCAACCTCTACTGGATTCGTGAGCAATACGGCGACGCCCGCCGATGCTACAACAGTGCTTTAGGCATGCTCGACAAGGAGCGTCCCGACTATGAGATGCTCTCAGAGCGCTCCAAGGTCCTCGACGAGCTCGTCCCTTTCACTGACGCCATCCACACACAGGACTCGCTCCAGACCTTGGCTAAGATGGACGAGACACAGCGCAACAAAGCCATTGACAAGGTGATTGAAGCCTTGAAGAAGAAGGAGAAAGAAGAGAAACACCAGCAGGAGGAGCAGGCCGTGGCCGAAGCGCAGCAGAAAGGCAGCAATGTCAACAATGTCAACAATGCCAACACAGCCAGCAACAGAAACATCCCTACGAACTCCTCACAGGCGGGGAAGTCGTCAACATGGTATTTCTATAATTCCGTTGCCGTCACTCAGGGTAAACAGACCTTCCAGCGGCAGTGGGGTAAGCGTGAGAATGTCGACAACTGGCAGCGCATCAATAAAACGGTGGTGGCGGACTTCGGCGACAACTCCGTCGCCAACCTCACCGACGAGCAGCGTGACTCTATCTTCAACGCACAGGAGAAGGCTGACTCCCTCAGCAAAGTCAACACGGAGGCGAAGAACGACCCGCACCAGCGGGAGTACTACCTTGCCCAGATTCCCTTCACCCAGGAGCAGGTAGCGGCCAGCAATGCCATCATCGAAGACGGGTTGTACAACAGTGGCGTCATCTTCAAGGACAAGCTCGACAATCTCACGCTGAGCGAGAAAGCCCTCAGAAGGCTCACCGACAACTATCCCGACTACGAGCACATGGACAACGCCTACTACCATCTCTATCTGCTCTACTCAAGGATGGGACGGTCGCAAACGGCTCAGACATACGTAGCGAAGTTGAAAGAGAAATATCCCAACAGTCAGTGGACGACACTGCTCTCTGACCCCAACTATGTGGAGAATGCACGTAATGGCGTACATCTTGAGGACTCGCTTTATGCCGCTTCCTATGACGCTTTCAAGGCCGACAAAAACGATGTTGTCATAGCCAATGATGATATCTCTGCCCACCGCTTCCCCACAGGAGCCAACAGAGACAAGTTCATGTTCATTGCTGCACTTGCTAAACTCAACAACGGAGACAGCAAAGCCTGCCTCACTGAACTTGACTCGCTGGTCGCCAAGTTCCCAACAAGTCAGGTCTCCACCATGGCGGGAATGATTATCAATGGCGTGAAGGCTGGCAGGACCCTTCACGGCGGAAAGTTCAACATCGGTGAGATTTGGAGCCGACGCACGGAGGTGCTCTCTGACAGCGCTGAGATGAAGCAGAAACAGCTCAGCAATGAGCGGAATACGCAGTTCGTGTTTATGTTCGTCTACCCCACCGACTCCGTCAACGAGAACAAATTGCTCTATCAGCTCGCGCGCTATAACTTCACAAGTTATATGGTCCGCGACTTCGATATCACCATTGACAACGATGGCGACGTGCACCGCATGCGCGTAGCAGGATTCATAAACTTTGACGAGGCCCTACAGTACGCCCGCCAGGTCTACAACCAGCGCGCTATCGTCGCACTGGCGCAGAAAGCCCGACCCATCATCATCAGCGTTGACAACCTGCCACTCCTGGGCACGGTCTACAGCTACGACGACTACGGCAAGTTCTATAACAAGCATTTTGCGCCCTTGAAGATTTCCACCTTCAACCTCTTCACGGAGCCCGTAGAGGTCGTCAAAGAAAACTCTGACAAGGACGCTGAGACGCAACAGCCCACAGAGACGGATGTGGACACCTATCTGAACAACACATTCATCGGAAACGATGAGCCTGCTCCCAAGAACAGCAGCCCTGTACAAATCAATGGCACAGACATCATCATCGACGAGCCAGCCTCACAGACGCCGGCTACACAGACCGTCATACCGGTTCAAGACGACGAGACCAATCCAAAGACCGCTGTAAAGCCTCAGCGCCCAACAACAATAGTGCCGGACAACAATACTACGAAGGAAGTAGAAAAGCAGGAACAGCCGGTTAAGAAAGACCAAACAGTCAAACAAGCGCAGACTGATAAGAAAGAGCAGACAGATAAGAAAGGTCAGACGGACAAGAAGCAGACAAATAAAAAAGAGCAGACTGACAAGAAGAAACAGCCTGCCAAACAAGAGCCACAGAAACCTGTGGTCTTTGACTTCGACGACGAATATTATGACCTCGACGGATTCTGATGAAGAGAGCTGACAATGGCAGTTTAACACATTAACGACAGACAACAGATGAAGAACGGATCAATACTATGGGCCGATGACGAGATAGATCTTCTCAAAGGCCACATCATTTTCCTTCAGCATAAAGGCTATGACGTCACAGCCGTCACCAACGGCGCTGATGCCATAGAGCAATGCCAGCAACAGACCTTCGACCTCATCATGCTCGACGAGATGATGCCAGGCTTTACAGGGCTGGAGACGTTGCAGAAGATTAAAGAGATACAGCCTCAGACCCCTGTCGTCATGGTGACGAAGAGCGAGGAGGAGGACATCATGGACCAGGCCATCGGCTCAAAGATTGCTGACTATCTCATCAAGCCTGTCAACCCCAATCAGATTCTGCTCTCGTTGAAGAAGAACATTCACCGACACGAGATTGTCACAGAGGTGACGCAGAGCAGCTACCGCCAGGAATATCAAAAGCTGGCGATGCAGATAAGTGATTGCCAGGACTGGCGCGAGTGGATGGACGTCTATAAGAAACTGGTGCATTGGGAGTTGGAGCTGTCGTCCACAGAGAGCGATATGACCGAGATGCTCGCCATGCAGAAGGAAGAAGCCAACAACGGCTTTACTAAATACATCAAATCCAATTACATGGACTGGATGGACGCCATCCGGCAGAATTTCGAAGGCAAGACGTCCGTCAACAGAATGCTTGGCCGTAAGGGCAACCAGCAACCCTCACCTTCCAAGCCGTTGATGTCGCCCGACATCTTCAAGGATAAGATTTTCCCGCTTATCAACAACGGCGAGAAAGTCTTCCTTGTCGTCATAGACAACTTCCGATGGGATCAGTGGAGGGTGCTGGCACAGGAGATTGGCGACATGTTTGACATCACGGAAGATATGTATATGACCATTCTGCCCACCGCCACTCAGTACGCCCGCAATGCCATCTTCTCCGGTCTCATGCCCGACAAGATAGAGAAGATGTTCCCTGACCTTTGGGTTGACGAGGATGAGGAGGAAGGCAAGAACCTCAACGAGGCCCCGCTCATCAAGACGCAGATAGAAAGATTCAGAAGGCGCGACAAGTTCAGCTATTTCAAGATTAACGACTCTGCGGGTGCCGACAAACTGTTGCAGCAGTATAATGCACTGAAAGACAACGACCTCAATGTCGTCGTCATCAACTTCATAGACATGCTCTCCCACGCGCGCACAGAGTCGAAGATGGTCCGGGAGCTGGCCAACAACGAGAGCGCCTATCGCTCTATCACGCTGTCATGGTTCCGCCACTCCGTGATGGCCGACCTCTTCCGGCGATTAGGCGACAGCGACTACACCATCGTGCTGACCACCGACCACGGCTCTATCCGATGCTCAAAGCCGGTGAAGATTATCGGAGACAGAAATACCAACACCAATCTGCGGTATAAGTTGGGTAAGAACCTTGCTTTCAACGAGAAGGAGGTCTTCGCCATCAAGGAGCCGCACAAGGCTTTCCTGCCTACGCCCAATGTCAGCACAAGCTATGTCTTTGCTACGGGAAACAGTTTCTTTGCTTATCCCAACAACTACAACTACTATGTGTCGTACTATAAAGACACCTTTCAGCATGGAGGCATCAGCATGGAAGAAATGCTGGCACCGCTCATTACCATGAAGCCCAGACACAACAGATAGATAGTTTGCCCCCGTTTTCTGTGGGGCAAACTATATTTTTCTAAATTTCTATGTTAACTTTTTGGCTGGAATCTGAAAATTGATTATTTTTGCACACAAAGACAATAATAACCATTAATTATCGTTGGCCTATCGGTTAGATTTTTACTTCAATAAAAGTAAAACATAGATGAAAGACTTCACAACCTTGACAGACGAGGAGTTGGCAGTCTGTTATATGAATGGCGACAACAGGGCCTTTGACCTGCTGCTGTCTCATAATCAGTCTAAACTCTTCTCTTACATTTTCTTTGTGGTCCACAACGAGGACGAGGCAAACGATATTTTCCAGGATACCTTCATCAAGATTATCGTCAAGCTAAAGAATGGCCGATACAGTCCTACGGGCAGTTTCTGCGCGTGGTGCATACGTATTGCTCATAACATCATCATGGACCGCTACCGCAACCACAGAAGCGACCATATCGTGGAGCCTACGGCAGACAACGACCTCTCCAACCTTCGTACAGAGAACGTGCAAGACGAGAGCATCGAGAGCCGATATGTCAACAGCCAGATTATGAACGACGTGCGGAAGATGATGAACAACCTTCCTGCTCCGCAGCGGGAGGTCGTCTTCATGCGCTTCTACCAGGAGTTGTCATTCAAAGAGATTGCCGACATCACCAACGTGAGCATCAACACCGCCCTGGGACGTATGCGCTATGCGGTGATGAATATGAGGCGCATGGCGAGAGAGCATAATATTGAATTGGAACTGAAATAGAAAAGGCGGGCCTTTAGAGCCCGCCTTTTTATTTCTGTCTATGATAACCTTACTTATTGGCAATGTAGTTGGCAATCCACTCACCAACCTCCTTTGTGCCATAGTGCTTACCGCCCTCGACCTGGATCTCCGGTGTGCGCACGTTCTGCACCAAGCTGGCATCACAAGCCTCACGGATGGCAGCGCCCTCCTCCTTAAGGCCGAAGTGCTCCAGAAGCATGGCAGCAGAGAGAATCTCAGCCAACGGATTGGCAATATTCTTACCAGCAGCCTGCGGCCAAGAGCCATGAACGGGCTCGAAGAGCGGTGTATGCTCGCCGAGAGAGGCTGAAGGCTGTAAGCCCATAGAGCCAGTGATGGCGCTGGTCTCATCAGTGAGGATGTCGCCAAAGGTGTTCTCAGTGACGATGACGTCAAAGTAGCGAGGCTCTGTAAGGACACGCATGGAAGCATTGTCGATGAACATGTAGTCGACGGTGACCTCAGGATACTGAGGCTCCATCTCCTTTGCCACCTGACGCCACAGACGGGAGCTGGCCAGCACGTTGGCCTTATCGACGACGGTGAGGTGCTTGTTGCGGCGAATGGCGAAGTCGAAAGCCACCTTCAGGATGCGTTCTATCTCAGGACGGTAGTAGATATCGGTATCATAAGCCTTCTCATTGTCCTGATACTTCTCACCGAAGTACATGCCACCTGTCAGCTCGCGGATGACGACGAAGTCTGCTCCCTTGATAAGTTCTTCCTTCAGCGGACTCTTATGGAGAAGGCAGTCGAAAGTAGCCACAGGGCGCACATTGGCGAAGAGGCCCAACTTCTTACGCATGGCGAGGAGTCCTGTCTCAGGACGCACTTTCAGCGTGGGGTTGTTGTCGAAGCGAGGATCACCGACAGCAGCGAAGAGCACAGCATCGGCATCCATGCAGGTCTTGAAGGTCTCATCAGGGAAGGGGTCGCCACATGTATCGATAGCATGGGCACCGCAGATAGCCTCCTTGTATTCAAACTCATGGCCAAACTTCTTTGCCACGACATTGAGGACATTGATAGCCTCAGGCATGATCTCCGGACCGATTCCATCGCCCGGGAGTACAGCAATTTTCAGTTTCATAATATCTTTACGTTTTACTTTTCCTCTTCTATCATGTTAAGCATCTTGATGGTAGCCTGGATAGCAGCCTCCGTCTGGTCAGCGTCAAGACCACGTGTACGGAACTGTTTCTGTCCGTCGTTCCAGGAGATGACCGTCTGCACAAGGGCATCGGTGCGGCCGCCTGGCGGTATCGTCACAGCATAGTTTTGCAGCAATGGGAAGGTGCGGTTGAGTTTCTCCTTATAAATCTTGCGCAGAGCTTTGACGAAAGCATCATACTGACCGTCACCTGTGGAGTCGGCCTCATATTGCTGTCCGTTGATTTGTATCTTCAGCGAAGCTATCGGTTTCAGGCCATAACTCGTCGAGACCATATAGCTCACCAACTTCACCTTCTGTTCAGGAGAAGAATGTTTCAAGACATCGCTGACGATATACGGCAGGTCATCCTGGGTGACAAGCTGCTTGCGGTCGCCAAGCTCCGTGATACGCTGTGTGACGGCTTTTGTCTGCTCCTTGGTGAGCTCCAGACCCAAGTCGGCGAGATTACGGATGATATTGGCTTTACCAGAGTTCTTACCCAAGGCAAACTCACGATGGCGTCCGAAGCGTTCCGGTACCAGGGCATTGCTATAGAGATGCGCCTTGTTGTCACCATCAGCATGAACCCCGGCAACCTGAGTGAAGACATTCTCACCGATGACAGGGGTGTTGGGTGAATAGCCGATGCCACTGTATCCAGCCACAATGTTACTAATCTCCATGAGCGTGCTCTCGTCGATATGGTCTTTGACATGCATCTGGTCTTTAAGCATCACATGGATACTTGACAGCGGTGCATTGCCACAGCGCTCGCCAAGACCATTGACAGTGACATGGAGGCCGGAAGCACCGGCCTGAACAGCCATAAAGGAGTTGCCAACAGCCATATCGTAGTCGTTATGAGCATGGAACTCAAACTTACCGTCAGGGTAGCGGTCGGTCATAGCCTTGATATACTCATAGGTGTTGTCAGGGTTGAGGATACCGAGTGTGTCAGGGAGCAGATAGCGGAGGATGCCCTCATCCTTGAGACCATCCATCATCTGCCAGACATAATCGCGGCTATCGCGCATACCCTGCGACCAGTCCTCCAGATAGAGGTTGACGTTCATACCCTTAGAATGGGCATAAGCAATGACATTCTTGATGTCAGCAATATGCTCCTCAGGGGTTTTCTTCAGCTGGTATTCGCAATGGCGAAGTGATCCTTTGGCCAGGACGTTGACCGTCTTGCAGCCACACTCGTCAATCCAGTCTATGGATTTGTTACCATCGACGAAGCCTAAGACCTCCACCCTGTCGAGCATATCATGCTGACGGGCATAGTTGCAAATCATTGATACTGCCTTCTTCTCTCCTTCAGAGACACGTGCCGAGGCTACCTCGACCCGGTCTACACCGACGACAGAGAGTAGATGCCGGGCTATCATAAGCTTCTCATGGGGCAGGAAGCTCACGCCACTCGTCTGCTCGCCATCGCGGAGCGTGCAGTCCATTATCTCTATTTCAGAATAAGCCATAATAATAGCGCCTTATGCCGGCACATTGGCGTTGGCCTTCTCCCAGGCCTCCACCTTGTCGCGGTTCTGGACCAGGAAGTCGACATCGTCGAGACCATTCTCCAGACAATGCTTCTTGTATCCGTTGATTTCGAAATGTTCGCTATGACCCGTAGCAAGGTTCGTGACGGTCTGGTTGGGAAGGTCTACCTTAACCTGCGACTGATGGTCAGCATTGATGGTGTAGAAAAGTTCCTTGAGGAAGCCCTCGCTGACAACAACGGGGAGCACAAAGTTGTTGAGCTCGTTGTTCTTATGAATGTCAGCAAAGAAGGAGCTGATGACGACTCTGAAGCCATAGCCGGCGATGGCCCATGCGGCATGCTCACGGGAAGAGCCGGAGCCGAAGTTCTTACCAGCCACAAGGATGACAGCATCCTTGAAGTCGGGGTTGTTGAGGACGAAGTCCTTCTTCTCACTACCGTCGGCGTTGAAGCGCCAGTCGTGGAAGAGATAAGGACCGAAGCCGTCCTTCTGTGTGAGTTTCAGATAACGGGCGGGGATAATCTGGTCGGTGTCCACATTCTCTAAAGGAAGGGGCACACATGTTGATGTTATGACGTTGAATTTCTGTTTCATAATTAAAGCGTGCGAGGGTCTGTGATTTTACCTGTTAATGCAGCAGCGGCAGCCACTAAGGGAGAAGCCAGAATGGTACGGCTGCCCGGTCCCTGACGACCTTCAAAGTTACGGTTGCTGGTGGAGACACTGTACTTACCAGCGGGCACCTTGTCGTCGTTCATGGCCAGGCAAGCTGAGCAGCCGGGCTGACGAATGACGAAGCCAGCATCGGTGAGCACCTTGTCAAGGCCCTCTTCCTTAATCTGCTTAGCCACGAGATGAGAGCCGGGCACAAGCCAAGCTACGACATTGTCTGCTTTCTTATGTCCTTTGACAACATTGGCGAAGGCGCGGAAGTCCTCGATACGCCCGTTGGTGCAGGCACCTAAGAATACATAGTCGATAGGATGACCGAGAAGCTTCTCTCCCGGTTCAAAGCCCATATACTTCAATGACTTCAGGAAGCCGGCCTGCTCCTCAGCGGGAATCTCGTCGAGGGTAGGAATCGTACCATTGATGCCGATACCCATACCAGGGTTCGTACCATAGGTGATACGCGGCTCTATATCTTCAGCGTTGAAGGTCAGTTCCTTGTCGAAGACAGCGTCGTCGCCACTCTTCAGCGTCTTCCAGTAGGCCACGGCCTTATCCCAGTCAGCGCCCTTAGGAGCATACTCACGACCCTTGAGGTATTCAAAAGTCGTCTCATCAGGTGCCACAAAGCCACCGCGGGCACCCATCTCGATAGAGAGGTTGCAGAGTGTCAGACGACCGTCCATGGTCATGTCGCGGACAACATCACCGGCATACTCCACGAAATAGCCCGTAGCGCCGGAAGTGGTCAGCTGACTCATCAGATAGAGAGCCACATCCTTGGCTGTGACACCGGGCTTGAGTTTGCCGTTGACATTAATGCGCATCGACTTCGGCTTCTGCTGCAGGATGCACTGAGAAGCCAGCACCATCTCTACCTCTGAAGTACCGATACCAAAGGCCACGGCGCCTACGGCACCATGTGTAGAAGTATGGCTGTCGCCGCAGACGATGGTCATGCCGGGGAGAGAGAGACCCTTCTCTGGACCTACCACATGGATGATACCATTGTCCTCAGTGTTCATCTTATACTCCGTCAGTCCAAACTCCTCGCAGTTCTTGTCAAGCGTGTCGACTTGGAAACGGCCGACAGGGTCAGCGATGGGCTTATCCTGGTCATGGGTCTGGATGTTATGGTCGGGCATGAAGAAGTTCTGTTTGGGGCGGAAGACTTTCAGTCCGCGCTTACGGAGGCCATCAAAAGCCTGCGGTGTCGTCACCTCATGGCCATAGAGCCTGTCAATGTAAAGCTGTGTTGGGCCGTCTTTGACGATTTGTACTACATGACGGTCCCAGATTTTATCGAAAAGTGTGTTCATAGTCTGTTATTCGTGGCGTGAAGGGGTTCTGAATTTATTGATACAGTCGAGGTAAGCCTCTACAGAAGCGGTCACAATGTCGGTATTGGCACCAAAGCCATAATAGACATGACCGTCGTACTCTACCTGCATATGCACCTTGCCGACGTCGTCGGAGCCCTGTGTGATGGCCTGGATGGTGAACTCCTTCAGCGTCATCTGCTTATGGATGATGCGCTTTAAAGCCTTGATGGCAGCATCGACAGGTCCGTTACCCGTAGCACTCTCTTCAAACTTCTCACCGGCAATATCGAGGCCGATGGATGCTACATTACGGACATCCTTGCCAGAGACGACCTGCAGATAGTCGAGCTTGACGGAATGGTTGGCAGCCTTGTCGGCTCCTGCCAAGACAAGGACGTCATCATCGGTAATCTCCTTCTTCTTGTCAGCAAGTTTGAGGAACTCGTGATAGATCTTATCCAAACGGTCTTCATCCTTGATGTCCACTCCGTTGACTTCGAGACGGTATTTCAAGGCAGCGCGACCGGAACGGGCTGTGAGGACAATCTCATTATTCTCCAGGCCGATGTCCTTAGGATTGATAATCTCATAGGTCTCGACATTCTTAAGCACACCGTCCTGATGGATACCACTGGAGTGTGCAAAAGCGTTACGGCCCACGATGGCCTTGTTGGGCTGAACGGGCATATTCATCAGTGAGGACACCATGCGGGAGATGGGATAGATCTTACGGGTGTTGATATTGGTATCAATATTGATATTCTTATGACACTTCAAGATCATGGCTATCTCCTCCAAGGCGGTATTGCCGGCACGCTCACCGATACCATTGATGGTCACCTCCACCTGACGGGCACCATTGAGGACACCTTCCAGGGTGTTGGCAGTGGCCATACCTAAGTCGTTATGGCAGTGAGTGGAGATGATGGCCTTGTCGATGCCATCGACATGCTCCATGAGGTACTTAATCTTAGAACCGTATTCATTGGGCAGGCAGTAGCCGGTCGTATCAGGGATATTGACGACAGTAGCTCCGGCCTTGATAACGGCCTCGATGACCTTAGCGAGATACTCGTTGTCAGTACGTCCGGCATCCTCAGCGTAGAACTCTACGTCCTCAACATACTTCTTGGCGTAGGCCACGGCGCGGACGGCACGCTCCAGTATATCGTCCCGGTTGGAATTGAATTTATATTTAATGTGATAGTCGCTAGTGCCAATACCCGTATGTATGCGCTTGTGCTTGGCATACTGCAAGGCTTCGGCAGCACAGTCGATGTCTTTCTCCACGGCTCTCGTCAAGGCACAGATGGTAGGCCACGTCACGGCCTTGGAAATCTCCACCACAGAGTTGAAATCGCCCGGCGAGGAGATGGGGAAGCCGGCCTCGATGACGTCGACACCTAACAGCTCAAGCTGCTTGGCAACTTGGATTTTCTCTACTGTGTTAAGCTGACATCCTGGCACCTGCTCGCCGTCGCGGAGCGTCGTGTCAAAAATATAAAGTCTGTCACTCATAATATATAATGTTTTTTGTATTATTTCCTGTTCCCTGAATATGACCTAACAAAAAAGGCCTTCCCACTTGCCGGAAGTGGAAAGGCCTTGATATGTAATTCCTTATTAATAGACTTGCACACACGCCCATTCACTTCCGGCAACCTTACGCAGTCGGAGACCAATAATAATGGTAATAATGGCGAGTGATAAAGTCATCATAGTGTCTATTCTTTTATTTGGTTGCAAAGTTATACATTATGCCGGAAACAAACAAATAATCCGTAACTTTTTTCTCTTTTTTCATGCGAATCCGTCATAAAAACCGCTTAATACGGCAGTTGGTCGACGGAAGAGCCCAAAGAATCGCCGCCTAAGGGGTCTCCACCAGGCATGCCGGAGGGCATACCGTCGGGTGGCATAAGCGGGTCGTCGTTGAGCCGTGAGCCACGAATCTCGCCTCCCATATCGCCGGGGAGCGGAGAAAGCATAGCATCCTCTGGGTTGGCAAAACGGGTGTACTGCCCCTGGAAGGCCAGGAGCACGTCGCCGGTAGCGCCCTTACGGTGCTTGGCGATGAGTATCTGCGCCTTACCGCGTAAGTCGTTGCCTTTCTCATCCTCATAGAGGTGGTAGTATTCCGGTCGATGCACAAAGAGCACCATATCAGCATCCTGCTCGATAGCTCCCGACTCACGGAGGTCGCTGAGCTGTGGACGTTTGCCTTCGAGACCTTCACGCCCTTCCACACCACGGTTGAGCTGTGACAATGCCAAGATAGGAATATCGAGCTCCTTGGCCAGACCTTTCAGCGAGCGAGAGATGGTAGAGACCTCTTCCTGACGGTTGCCGAAACGTGCGCCGTTGGCATTCATCAGCTGCAAATAGTCAATCATGATGACCTTAACGCCTTTCTCACGGACGAGACGGCGAGCCTTGGTACGAAGTTCGAAGATGGACATACCTGGAGTATCGTCAATATACAGAGGAGCACCAGTAAGTTTAGACAGGCGTTTGTCGAGACGTTCCCATTCACTCTGCGAGAGCTGACCATTCATAATCTTCTTACCCTCTATCTCACAGACGTTGGAGATGAGTCGGTCGACAAGCTGTACATTGTTCATCTCAAGGGAGAAGAAGGCTACAGGTGTCTGATAGTCGACAGCGATATTCTTGGCGATGGACAGTGCAAAAGAGGTCTTACCCATGGCAGGACGTCCGGCAATGATGACGAGGTCACTCTTCTGCCAGCCGGAAGTAATATCGTCAAGTTTCGTAAAGCCAGAGGGGATACCGGTGAGTCCACTGGAGTTGGACGACGCCTTCTGGATGATGTCGACAGCCTGACGGATGACCGGGTCTATCTGCGTATACTCCTGCTTCATATTCTTCTGCGACACCTCGTAGAGCATACCCTCAGCTTCCTGCATGAGTTCATCGGTATCGACCATCGGGTCCATGGCGGCAGTCTCTATCTTGCTGGCTATGGAGATGAGCTGGCGCGCCGTATACTTCTGCTGCAGAATCTTGGCATGAGCCACGATATTTGCCGACGAGGCAACATTGGCGGTCAAGTCGACGACATAGGCCGGTCCGCCGACCTCATCAATGACACCCTCTTTCTCAAGCTCATTGGTAACAGTAAGAATATCGACAGGCTGCTCGTCAAGGTTCAGCTTTTGTACGGCACGGAAGACTTTCTGGTTCCGCGGCTCATAGAACGTCTCGGGCTGCAACATCTCTGAGACAACGGAGAAGGCATCCTTGTCAATCATCAACGCACCGAGCACAACCTTCTCTATATCCAAAGCCTGTGGCTGGAGATGACCGTAAGTTGGGTCGATGGGCGCTTGAGAGCGGCGCCGGCTCTTATTCTGTTCTGGCATAATTATATCTGAATTCGTTTTGCGGCGCAAATTTACAAAGAATAATCCTAAAAGCGTCAGAAGTCAGAAAAAAGAATGACCGGTCTCGCAAGAGGCCGGCCATCTCCAAAATCCATCAAAAACCTATTTCTTATTTCCTGTTACAGCGTCAAGCCAGTTGAAGAGCTCGTTCAATGCATAACTCGGCGAGCAGCACCGGCACACACAATAAATACCGACGCCATCGCTGTTACGAAAAACTTTTTCATAGTGCTTTATTAAAAACGCCACAAAGGTAGTAATAATTCCCTTTTACGGACAAGCATTTTGCTTACATTCCAATAGTTTTTGTGTTATTTTGCTTCTTGTTAAACTTCCTATCCGCATTCTCCGCTGTTAATATCTATACCTTTGATATAAACATAAAAAAGAGGGCAGGAGTGTGCAAACACCTGCCCCAACGTAATCAACTATAAAAACTATGAATAATGCAATGCGACTTGATAGATTTAACTTCGATGCAAAGATAATAACCAAAATTCAGAAAAAGAAAATAGAGTAAGATATATAAGTAAGGTTTACATTTCATTATTTATCTATTACACAACTAATTAGACGAAGATATAAAAATAAAAAAGTAAGTTTATGAATACGCTTATATCACACTCTGAGCAACATAAACCGTGTTGAAAACCTAAAAGACTCACCACTCTAAAAAACGGGAAAGTCTCTGAAAGTGACAAATTGTAAAGAAAAAAGTTGTACCTTTGCAGCCGCTTATGAAAACAACAACGTTTAACAAGCGCAACGCAATTGTCTTCAAGCACTTCAACCGTAAAGGCTACAGCCTCTTTTCCGCATTAGGAAAAGTGGTGCTCATCGGTGTGCTTGCCGTCCCGACTTTAGCTCATGCCAAAGCCGGAGGTATGGCTGCCGTCAATGAGCACAACGATGCCGACTCTCTGAGCTTTGGAGAGCAGCGCATCGAAGAGGTGCAGGTGACAGGTTCGCGAGCGCCGCTGACAGCACAGCAGTCAGCGAAAATTGTTGAGGTCATCTCCCGCGACGACATCCGTCGTGCCGAGGCGCAGACCGTCAACGACATTCTGAAATTAGCCACGAGCGTCGATGTCCGTCAGCGCGGTGGCTTTGGTGTACAGACGGACATCAGCATCAACGGCGGTACCTTTGATCAGATTACGCTTCTGCTCAATGGCGTTCCTCTGACCTCCCCACAGACCGGTCACAACGCCGCCGACTTCCCCGTTTCTCTTGACGACATCGACCACATAGAGGTCATAGAGGGTGCTGCCTCGCGCGTCTTCGGCTCGGCAGCCTTCAGCGGTGCCATCAACATTGTCACGGTCAACGCAGCAAAGGCGACGACAGCCGACAAGGAGTGGACAGGCTGGTTCAGAGGGGAAGGCGGATCGTTCGGCTCCTTTGGAGCCAATGCAGGAGTCGGCTACAATGACAGGCGACAAAATTCGGGCTTCGACTCCTATCTCTCTGGGGGCTATACGCAGAGCGATGGCGGTACCGACAACTCCGATTTCAAAAAACGGCGAGGTTACTACCGCGGCAGTTACACATCTTATTATATTGATGTCAACTGGCAGGCTGGTATCTCTTCGCAGGACTATGGTGCCAACACTTTCTATTCTGCCCGGTTCCCCAACCAGTATGAATGGACACGCCGCTATATAGGCTCTGTTTCGGCAGACATCCGTCCGCTCTCCAAACTCACCATCTCGCCCATGGTCTATGCGCACCGTGATGTCGACCACTACCAGCTTATCAAAGACAGCGTAGGCGCTAAGAATGGTGAGAACTACCATCGCATGGATGTTTATGGAGCCTCGTTGAATGTCAACCTTGACTGGCTGCTTGGAAAAACCTCCGTAGGAGCCGACATCCGCAAGGAGCATATCCTCTCCACAGCCTATGGCGATGACCTCGGGGAAGACGACTGGAAGAAAATCCATGGTTCCGACCGTTATTATACCAAAGAGGGCAACCGCACCAATACAAGTCTGTATTTGGAGCATAACATTCTCTTCGGAGGACTCACCGTATCGGCTAGTGTCATGGCCAACAAAAATACTGGTTTGGACAGCGACTTCCATTTCTATCCCGGCATAGACATCAGCTATCGCCCTGACAGCCATTGGAAATTCTATGCCAGTTGGAACAGGGCCATGCGACTGCCGACATTCACCGACATGTATGCCAACAACTCAGCTCAGAAAGGTGATGTCAACCTCAAGCCGGAGCGGAACACTACCTACAAATTGGGAACCCGCTACCGCACCTTAGGCTTTGACGTCATGGTGTCGACATTCTACAATCATGGCACCAACATGATAGACTGGGTCTATGAGACAGAGACCTCTACACAGTACCATGCGCTGAACATCAGCAAGCTCAATAATGAGGGCTTCAACATAGACGCAACCATCAACTTCTCCGAACTCCTCGGCGCACCGTTGCAGCAGAGCGAGACACCTGTCAAGCTGAAATTTGGCTACGCCTACATCCATCAGCACAACGAGCTGACGCAGGCTATCTACCGCTCGCTCTATGCCTTAGAGTATCTCCGGCATAAGTTCGTGGCCAGTCTCTCCCACCCCATTGTCAGCCATCTCTCAGCATCATGGTCCTTGCGTTGGCAACAGCGCATGAACGGCTACCATCCCTACGCCAAGTTGGATGGAGTGCTACAATGGTCAGAACCCCATTACCAACTCTATGTCAAGGCCGACAATATCACCGGCCACAGATACTATGACATCGGTGGCGTGAAGCAGCCGGGACTCTGGATCATGGCAGGAGCGAAAGTCAATCTGTAGATTCATTAGAATGTCACAATTTTAACCTTAAATCATCATTTTTGGGTATTGTGACATTCTCTATAAATGGCTACCTTTGCACCGAAATAAGTAAAGGTTGCAGAAACGGATAAGCGAGAAACAGACATCGCCTGTATCTCTTTAGTTGAGAGTGCCAGGCCCGTCATCACAATACACAAACACACAAAGCGGGGCGACCAGAGATGGCCGCCCCGCTTTTATTATATCACGATATTTATTTCTTTAGCTTGAAGGAAGTCTCGATGCTCACTATCTCGGCACTGAACTCCTTGTCTACCTGCAGGCGTTTCTCCACCTGCGAACAGCTGTGGAGGACGGTAGAATGATCACGGTTGCCGACAAGCTTGCCGATACGGCTGGCGGGCATCTTCGTATATTTCTGTGCGAGATACATAGACACCTGGCGGGCCACGACATAATCGCGCTTACGGCTCTTACTATTAATCTGCGAGGTGGTGACATTGTAATGGGAGCATACTTTCTCAAGGATGTCATCAACGGTGAGCGGATGGTCGTCAACCTTCACGGCGCGCTTGATGACACGCTCGGCAAGGCGCATGTCGATGTTACAGTTGTAAACGATACTGTAGGCCATCAGAGAGTTGATGACACCCTGCAAGTCGCGCACGCTGCCGCTGGCTGTCTCAGCTATGAACTCGATGACGTCGCGGGGAATCTTCAAACCATCGCGCTTGATCTTGTTCTCTAAGATATCCACACACAACTTCCGGTTCGGCTTCTCCAACTCGGCAATCAGACCACAGGAGAAACGCGTCAGCAGACGGTCTGGCATGTCCTTGAGGTCTACCGGCGGGCGGTCGGAGGCCAGGATGATACGCTTACCATTGCGGAAGAGGTTGTTGAAGATATGGAAGAAGGTGTCCAGGGTCTTCGTCTTACCCATCCACTCCTGGATATCATCGACAATCAGCATGTCGATCGTCTGATAGAAAGCGATGAACGAGTTGACATTGTTCTGCAACACCGCATTGCTATACTGCACCTGGAAGAGGCGTGCTGAGATATACAGCACACGCTTCTGAGGATACAGCTGCTTAGCACGCACGCCTATAGCATTAATAAGATGTGTCTTGCCACAACCCGAGGGTCCAAAGATGAACATGGGGTTGAACTGCATCGTGTTAGGGTGCTCAGCAATGGACAATCCTACAGAGCGTGGCAGTTTGTTGCTGTCACCCTCGATATAGTTGCTGAATGTGAGATGGGGATTGAGCTGAGAGTCCAGTTCCTGTGGCTTGGCAGCGTCAAGGATGGTAGGACTCTGGTTGGCGTTGACACGCGGCTTGGACTTGTCAGCGTCGGCGGGATCAGCCTGGATATCCTGAGAGAGATTATGCTCCTTATCCGTTACGACACGGTAAGAGAGCTGAATCCTCGGACCAAAGTTCTGATGAAGCACCTTACCAAGAAGGTCAACGAAATTCTCCTCCAGATACTCATACACGAAGGGACTGGGTACCTGAACCAGTATCATCTTCTGAGCTTCGTCGAAATGCTCAAAGACGATAGGCTTAAACCATGTATTATATTGTTGCTCGGGGACATTGGCCTTGATCTGCTCAAGTGACCGTATCCACCGTGCGTCGTTGACTGCTTTCATCAGCTTCTCAAAATGTAGATTGTTGCAATTAGCAGCGTTGTGGAAAACGCAGTGCAAAACTACTCAAAATTTCGATACCCTCCAAATCTCATCTTTGCACCCAAGCCTCGCCGTCAGCGGATAACTCGTTACAAATTATAAGATTAGGAGGGCAGAGCGCGTTGTTGTTAATGAAACTTAAATCTCTGTTACTTGTCTTTCTTGCCAAACAACGAGAAGTGCACGTAGCGTTTGGGGTGCGACTTCAAATCCTGAAGCAGGGAGTCGGCGGAGCGCATCGTGGAGTTCATGTTGTTGTACAGGCCCGGATCGTTCATGAGCAGGCCCACAGTCCCATCCTTGCCATTGAGCTTGTCGGTGACACTCTGCACATTGGCAATGGTCTGGTCGACCTTAGCCATGGTCCCGGCGATGTCTACGGTAGCGAGATTGGCGGTGAGCTTAGAAGTGTTGTCAAGGGTGGTACCGGCCTTGGTGAGGGCGTAGTCAGCTTTTCCCATCAGGCCCGGCATACGGCCGTTGACCTGTGCCACAAGTGCGTTGAGACCTGCTGTTGTCGTAGTGAGGTTCTGCGAAATGGTCTCCACATTATGCAGCGAGCGGGCGATGCTCGGGTCAGCAAGCAGGGTGTTGACGCTCGTCAGGATGCTGTCCACCTTCGGCAGCATCTGTTGGATGGCAGGCACCAGCGACTGCACGCTGCCCATGATACCGGCATTGAGCCCTCCGACAATCGTGTCACCGGGCTCCACACGCTCACGAGGGTTGTTGGCCATGAGAATGTTCATCTTGATATTACCCATAAGGTCACTGACGATCTCTGCCGTAGAACCTTTCGGGATGCGCAGGTCGTTGTCGACCTGGAAGGCCACGACGACCTTACCACGCTTCTGGTAGCTGTAGTTGATTGACTTCACATTACCAACCTGATAGCCATCGGCATAGATAGGGTTGGAAGCCGACAAGCCGTTGATGTCGTCGAAAGTGGCATAGTAGACATTGTCATTGGCAAAGACAGGCATACCTTTAAGGAAATGCATGCCAAAGAACAATATCACGATTCCTGCTATTGCCACAAGGGCGATTTTGACCTCTTTGGTAAAAAACTTCATATCTATTTTTTCTTATTAGCTAAAAACTCCTTGATGCCCTCGTTGACATCCATCTTCTTCCCGTCTTTGAAAGCCACGATAAAAGCCGTGGGGAACTTCTCGATGAGTTCTTTCCGCAGACGGTATATCTCGTTGTAGTTGTTGCTCGCGCCATAGGTATACTTTGTATACGACCCTTCCTCATAGCTCTCGCAGCCTTTCAGGCCCTTGAACTGAGAGCTGCCGTCCTTGACTTTCACCTTGCTGGAGAAGATCTGCACTTTGAAGACAGGCTTGGAGGCTACCACCTTCGGCTGGCTGGAGCTGATTTGTCGTTTGGGTGCTACTTTCTTACTGTCACTGTCCTGCTTGTCAGTGCTGTCGCCCTGCTTGGCTTGAGGCTTCTGACTTCTGCGTCTTGTTGTTGTCACCTTTCTGACGGGTCTGTCGTCGTCATCATCGTCAGACGCTGATACTTGTGCAGGCGTACCCTTCAAAGGTGTATCGTCGTCATCATCATTATCCCGGAAGGGAATATTGATATCTGCCCCACCATATTTCTTTTTATACGCTACAAAGGCATTGAGGATGCCCTGGGTGTAGGCGTCGAGAGCCGAGTCGGTATTAAGATAGGTCTCCTCGTCGGGAGTGGTGATAAAGCCCAACTCCAAGAGGATGGCAGGCATCGAGGTGAGACGGAGCACGGCGAGGTTGTTCTGGTAAGGACCACCGTTGACACGCCCTGTGGCCTTACAAACTTCACGCTGCAACAGACGTGAGAAGTCCACACTGCGCTCGCGGTTCTTATCGGCAATGAACTCAAACATGATGTCACTCTCAGCGGAGTTCTCCAAGCCACGATAGCGCGTAGCATAGTCTTTCTCCAAGAAGATGACGGAGTTCTCACGCTTTGCCACCTCCACATTCTCTCTCAATCCTTTGGAACCGGTGCGCTCTCCAGTACCGAGGGTGTAGCTTTGAAAGCCATGGCTGATGCGTCCGCCCTCTAAGGCATTGATATGAAACGACATAAACAGGTCAGCCTTATTGCGATTGGCGATATCGGCACGCTCATGCAGCGGCAGGAAGACATCCGAGGTGCGCGTGAAGATGACCTTTACGTCGGGGCAGTTCTGCTGCACAGCCTTGCCAAAAGCAAGAGCATAGCGCAGCGTGAGGTTCTTCTCATAAGAGATAGCTCCTTTCGCACCACTGTCGTGACCGCCATGACCGGCATCGATGACAAGGACAAAGCGCTGGTCAGCGCCAAAAGCGGAGAGGACGGTGGTTAAGAGCACCGTAAGGACAAAAACATACTTTCTCAGCATCTCACTCCACATACTTCTTTAATGCGCGCACGACGCCGTTCTTCCACGTGTTGATATTGTCATCGTTGAGAGACAGTGAGCTGACGAGCTTGATGACATGGTCGATGGGCATGCCATAGCGCAGCACGCCGGAGATGAGCTTGGCATAGTTCCAGTATTCCGGATTGAACTTGCCCGACAGACCCTCTACAGTGGTCTTATAGCCGCGTTTGTTCTCAAACTGGAAGTCATAGCGATGCGTGCCGTCAGGATTGGTCTGACGGATGATCTTTCCCTTTGTCACGGTCTTAGGCAACAGAATGCCTTCATCATCATCCTGAAGACCAGTGAAAATCTCATAAGGACGTCCATCGAGAAGGCCGACGAAAGCTACCCATTTCTCACGATTGTTCTGAAAACGAACCACATCACAGTCAAGCTCGTCAGGACGATTCTCGACGACGCTCGGGCGCGCGTAGTTCATAGCCCAGTTGGCGTTCTCGTCATTATTGGGCATTACTTTGGGGTCGTTATGGGGCTGCTGAATATCCATTTTATTATAAAGAATTGGTTAACCGAATGCAAAAATACTTGTTATTTTTCACATTCTGTATAAAAGCGTTTATTTTTTCAGATAATTTTCCATAACTTTGCAATGTAAAGGTGGTAAACAGGCCTGAGACGCCGACTGCCATAATCATTTTTTAGAATGAAAAGCATAAAAAAACGTAAGAGCATACGTAAGTATTCCGACAAGGAAGTCTCCCAAGATCTCCTCGCCTCTCTTCTCGAAGAGGCTGAGCACACTCCCACAATGGGCAACCTGCAACTCTACAGCGTCGTGGTGACGCGCAGTGCGGAGATGAAGGCGAAACTTGCCCCCGCACACTTCAACCAGCCAATGGTCACCAGTGCCCCCGTGGTGCTGACTTTCTGTGCCGATTTCCGCCGCACCTCGCTGTGGGCAGAGAACCGCAAGGCCGTACCGGGATATGACAACTTCCTGAGTTTCATCAATGCCGCCACCGATACCCTACTCTACTGCCAGACTTTCTGCAATATTGCTGAAGAGGCTGGCTTAGGGACCTGCTTCCTCGGCACCACCGTCTATATGCCACAGATGCTCATCGACACCTTGAAGCTGCCGAAGCTCACCTTCCCCGTCGCCACCATCACCTTGGGATGGCCCGATGAGAACCCGGCACAGAGCGACCGTCTGCCGCTCAAAGCCATCGTTCACGAGGAGACCTACCACGACTATACGCCGCAGCGCATCGACGACTGCTATGCATACAAAGAGTCGTTGCCTGAGAACAAGCACTTCGTGGAAATCAACAACAAGGAGACGCTGGCACAGGTCTTCACCGACCTGCGCTACACCAAGAAAGACAACGAGAGCATGTCAGAAGGACTGATAAAAGCCCTTAAAGCGCAAGGATTCCTCGCCTGAACATCAACAACAGCAACGAATATTTATATAAGGTTACAGCCGACGACAGAGAGCTATGCCGGCTGACCATTGGCATTGTATGCCCTAACGGAACTTTAATGTTTTCTTAATAGACATGTCAGAAACAAACCATATCGAAATCGTCAAGGTAGAGACCAAGGCTCAGCTGAAAGCCTTTATCAACTTCTTCTACGACCTCTACCGCGACTGTCCCTTTTCCGTACCCTACCTCTACAGTGACGAGATGAACACGCTCCGCAAGGATCGCAACCCGGCTTTTGCCTTCTGTCAGGCCGACTACTTCCTCGCCTACCGTGACGGAAGGATCGTGGGACGCGTAGCGGCCATCATCAACCAGCGGGCCAACGACCACTGGCAGGTGAAGAGCGTACGCTTCGGATGGTTTGACTTCATCAACGATGTCGAGGTGGCCAAGGCGCTCTTGGATGCTGTCGCACAATGGGGACGCGAGAGGGGGATGACAGAGATCAGCGGACCCTTCGGCTTTGAGGACATGGACAGAGAGGGCATGCTCGTAGAGGGATACGACACCCTCTCTACGATGTATATCAACTACAACTACGACTATTACCCTGCCATCATGGAGCAGTTAGGGGGCTTTACCAAGGGTAACGACTACGTGGAGTACAAAATTAAAGTCCCGGCAGTGACACCCCCGAAGTTTGCACGCACTGCCGAGCTCATCGAGAAACGCTATGGCCTGCAGGTAAGGAAGTTTAACTTCAAAGAGTTCAAACAGGGCGGCCGTGGACGTGAGCTCTTCGCCGTCCTCAACGCCACCTATAAAGACCTCTATGGCTATTCCCAACTGTCTACAGACCAAATAGACAGGCTCGTCAACGAATATATCCGCCTGGCCGATCTGAATCTTGTGGCCTGTGTCGTCGACACCACGAAGAATGATAAGCTTGTAGGC
The DNA here is from genome assembly GCA_900543585.1 of uncultured Prevotella sp. Lineage (GTDB taxonomy): Bacteria > Bacteroidota > Bacteroidia > Bacteroidales > Bacteroidaceae > Prevotella. Next base: position 63,360 of record UQRP01000004.1, on the reverse strand, counting down.
TTCGGCGTCTCCTTCCCCTCTTTCTCCAAGGCGCTGCGCCAGACCAGCCGTGGCCGTCTGCTGCCTTTCGGCTGGTGGCCCATGCTGAAAGTGCTGAAATGGCATAGGACACCTGTCGTCGACCTCCTGCTCATCGGAGTGCTGCCGGAATATCGCATCAAAGGGGCCAACGCGCTCATATTCAACGACCTCATCGCATGGTACCGCAGCTATGGTTTCAAGGCGGCCGTCACAGGACCGCAGATGGAGACCAACAAGGGCGTGCTCTCACAATGGCAGTACCTCGACTCCAAACAAATCAGACGGCATAGAATCTATGTCAAGAATCTGTAAACAAACGAACTCATGATAACTGGAGACATTAAAAATAAGATTGACGCGCTGTGGGAAGCGTTCTGGACGGCAGGCATCACCAACTCGCTCACCGTCGTGGAGCAGATGACCTATCTGCTCTTCATGAAACTGCTCGACGACAAGCAGATGAAAGAGGAGCAGACGGCCAACACGTTCCATACCCAGGTGCGCAACCCGGTCTTCCCCGATGGTCTGTGGACGAACCCTGACACCGGCGAGCAAGTCCCCTACAACGACCTGCGCTGGCATGTGCTCAAGGAGAAGAACGCCGACGACATCTACAAGACCATCAGCCGTCATCTCTTTGTCTTCATCAAGAACATCAACGGAACGAAGGAGACGGCCTACGGCAAGTACATGAAAAATGCCGTGTTCCTGCTCACCGACCCACGGAAGTTGCAGAAGATTGTCGACATGATTTCCAACACCATCGACATGAACAACCGCGACACCATGGGCGATGTCTACGAGTATGTCCTTGGCAAGATGGCTTCGAGCGGCACCAACGGGCAGTTCCGCACGCCCCGCCATATCATCAACCTCATTGTCGACCTCATGCAGCCCACCCCCGAGGACACCATCTGCGATGTCGCCATGGGCACAGCAGGCTTCCTGATGGGCGGAGCGCAGTATGTCTCCCAGCACTACCGCAAGGAGCTACTCCGTCCGGAAGTGCGCAAGCGATATGAGGGCGACATGTTCCACGGCTACGACAACGACGAGACCATGCTCCGCATCGGCGCTATGAACCTGCTGCTGCACAACATCACCAATCCGCAGATAGAGAAGATCGACTCACTGTCGGTCGACAACCAGGACCGCGACCGCTATTCGCTCATCATGGCCAACCCGCCGTTCACGGGCTCGCTCGACAAGGAGACCGTCAGCAAGGACCTGCTCGCGCTGACCAACACGGGCAAGACCGAGCTCCTCTTCCTCTCGCTGATGATCCGCTCGTTGGAGCCCGGTGGCCGTTGTGGCAGCATCGTCCCCGATGGCGTGCTGTTCGGCACGAGCAAGGCACATATCGCCATCCGCAAGGAGCTCGTCGACAACCAGTGCCTGCGGGGCGTCATCTCACTGCCGTCGGGCGTGTTCCAGCCTTACAGTGGTGTGAGCACCGCCATCCTCGTCTTCACCAAGACCAATGCTGGAGGCACCGACAAGGTATGGTTCTATGACATGCATGCCGACGGCTACACCCTCGACCAGAAGCGGACACCATGTGAGGAGAATGACATCCCCGATGTCATTCAGCGCTTCGCCAACCTGAAAGATGAGGAACAGCGCACCCGCCGTGACCAGAGTTTTCTGGTCCCAGCCGATGAAATCCGACAGAACGACTACGACCTCACATTCAACAAATACAAGGAGGTGGTGCGTGAGAAAGTCCAGTATGATGCCCCCGATGTCATCCTTGGACGTATCGACGACTTAGAGAAACAGATACAAGAAGGGCAGAAGGCATTGAGAGCCCTCCTCTCTGACTAAAATCATGGGCGGTATGGCAGGTGGGACCGTCCTACCCTCGCATATCTTGCCGTTTACAGCTTTTTTTGCCACTTTCGGCAAGATATAACCCAATATATTTTGCCGATTCAAACATTTTTGCTAACTTTGGGCAAAATAAAGACGATTATGAGCACGATTATTGGCAGGAAAGCCGAGCTAAACGAATTGGAAAGACTCTACCAGAGCGACAAGCCAGAGTTTGTCGCCGTATATGGCAGACGGCGTGTAGGCAAAACATTCCTCATCAAGCAGGCTTTTAAAGACCGCATCACTTTCCAGCACACGGGTGTGTCACCAGTAGACCAGGAAGGAGAGCGAAACAGGATGAAAACGCAGTTAGAGAGTTTCTACTATTCTCTTCTTAACCAGGGATTGGAAGGCGTACACATGCCCAAGACATGGATGGAGGCTTTCTTCCTGTTGGAACAGCTGCTCACGCAACTCGACAACGGCAGCCGTCAAGTCGTCTTTCTTGATGAGCTGCCTTGGCTTGACACCCCGCGCTCGGGATTCCTACCAGCCTTTGAGAGTTTCTGGAATGGGTGGTGCAGTGGCCGTGACAACATCATGCTGATCGTTTGCGGCAGTGCCACCTCGTGGATTTTGGGCAACCTCACTCACAGCAAAGGAGGACTGTATGGACGACTCACCGACGAGATAAAGCTCTCGCCGTTTACCTTGGCAGAATGTGAGGAATATTTCCGCCATGAGCAGATAGAACTTTCACGCTACGACATCGCACAGACCTATATGGTCTTTGGAGGTATTCCTTATTACCTGAACTATTTCCGCAAAGGGCTCAGCTTTGAAAGGAACGTAGACAAAATCCTGTTTGGCAGAAGCACAAGGCTGAGAGATGAGTTCAACAGACTGTTCAGTGCTATCTTCAGCAATGCCGACGACTGCAAAAAGGTCATCCGCCTGCTCGCCACGCGCAACAGCGGTTTTTCGCGCGAAGAGATAGCCAAGGCTACGGGGCTACCATTGGGAGGCGGGCTCACTAACACCTTAGCGTCCTTAGCCGAGAGCGACTTCATACAGAAATACACCCCTTATGGTGTGGCGGGCCGGCAGGATAGATACAAACTGATTGACAACTTCTGCTTGTTCTGGCTGAAATATGTCGAGCAACACGGCAAAGACAGCTCCTTCATGTCAGACAACCAGGCCTCTGACATCCTAAAGTCCTGGCATGGTGTCGCCTTTGAACAGCTATGCTGGCAACACGTCACGCAGATCAAGCGGGCACTGGAAATAGGTGGCGTGAAGACATCGCTGTCGGCATGGTGCCTGAAAGGGAACGACGAGCATACGGGGGTGCAGGTGGACATGCTCATCTTCAGAAACGACAATATCGTCAACCTCTGTGAGATGAAGTTCAGCGGAACGCCCTACGAGATTGACAAGGAGGAAAATATCAAGCTCAGAGAGCGAGTCGAAGCCTTGAAAGCTACTCTGGCGCCGAAGCAGACGGTACATCTCACCATGGTGACGACATACGGCGTCAAACAAGGGAAATATAGCGGCATCGTGCAGAGTCAGGTGGTCTTGGACGACCTGTTCGGATAAGACAAACAACTCGATGGGCCAACAAAGGAAAACAATATAGATATAACAAGATTCAGACATGGATAAAAGCAAGTGGGAATATAAAAAGTTGGGGGAGGTTTGCACAAAAGCTTCCTCAAATATAGTCCTTAATAAAATAAAAGATAGCGATGGTGATTATCCATTGTATGGTGCAAATGGCTTCGTTAAAAATATAGATTTTTATCATCAGCCTAATGAGTATATAGGTATTGTTAAAGATGGCTCCGGTGTTGGCAGAGTAAATACCTATCCTTCTAAATCTTCCTTAGTTGGAACAATGCAATATATTTTGCCAACAGGTGAAGTTACGTTATCATATTTGAAGTATTTTCTTCAAAGTAAGAATTTGGGTAGATATGCTTCTGGTGCGGCTATACCTCATATTTATTTTAAAGACTATTCAAAAGAACTTATACCAGTTTTACCCACAAAAGAGCAAAACCATATTGTCTCTGAGCTCGACCAGCTTTCCGCCATCATTTCCTTGAAGCAACAGCAGATGAAGGAATATGATGCGCTTGCGCAGTCGCTGTTCTATGAGATGTTCGGAGATATGGATGGCTCAGAAAAGAGCTTTGAAAAAAAAATCTTTGGCGAATGTTTTAAGTTGAAAAGCGGAGATTCTTTGACCGCTAAAAATATAGTAAAAGGACCATATGCAGTTTTTGGAGGTAATGGAATAGTAGGATACCATAGTGAATATAATGCTGAAGGACAGCAGATAATAATAGGGCGTGTGGGAGCTTTGTGTGGTAATGTTCATCTTATTGATGGCAAAAACTTTATAACAGATAATGCTTTTATTTTATCGGATTCCATTGGCTTCGATAAAGTCTATCTACTTTATTTCTTGTCAATGCTTAATTTGAGAGATTATGCTCGAGAGGCAATGCAACCAGTAATATCAAATAAGACGTTGAAAGGCCTTACTATTCCCCTTCCCCCAATCTCCCTCCAGCGCTCTTTCGCGGAGAAGGTGAAGGCGATAGAGCATCAGAAGTCGCTGTTGAAGCAGAGCATTGCCGAGACGCAGACGCTCCTTGACAGCCGCATGCAAGAATATTTTGGCTAAATACTTGCAAGTATGGAAAATTATATTTAGATTTGCAAAATAAAAAGGAAAATTGCTATGCCGGAAATATTACGACTGTTTGGAATGAAGTTTTTCTTCTATTCCCGCGAGCATGAGCCAATTCATGTACACGTTAAGAATGCCGATGGTAAGGCAAAGTTTGAAATCACAGAAGATGCTGTGAAACTCGTCTATAATCACGGCTTGAAGAACAAGGACATTCGTGCAGCTGAAATGGTGTTAGAAGAAAACCATGACCTTGCAATCGCAAAATGGATGGAGTATTTTGGACATAGCATAGAAGGAGGAGAAAATGACGATTAAAAAAATTTGGTTCGACAACAACCGTATTTACGGTGAGACCGATGACGGTCGTGTTCTTTGGCAGTCTTTGCTATACTACAGACGCTTGCTCAATGCCGCTCCAGCAGAGCGTGAGCACTATGAGATGGACGACGAAGGCATCCACTGGGAAGACCTTGATGAGGACGTCTCCTTTGAGAGTTTCGAGTATGATGATCCTGAGCCGACAGGAATCTCACGTGTATTTCTCTCGCACCCTGAAATAAATGGTATTGCCATTGGAAAGCGCCTGGGCATTGACAGAAATACTATGGTTCAGTATATCAATGGCACGAAGAAACCATCAAAGGAATTAGAAAAGCGCATGATGGAAGAAATCCAAAATGTGGCTAAAGAATTGGAAATGGCTTCAGCATAATAAAATATGAGAAACTTCGACTTCATACGCAACGAGGCAGGACTCAAGACGCTGTGGGAGTACTGCAATGAGGCTGAGATCAACCAGACGGGCGATCCGGCCAAGAGCGCGCTTTACGGGCGTATGGCGTTGGAGTGGATAGTGCAGGCCATCTATTATCTCAAAGGATTTGAAAAGCCGGAGCACGCTTCCTTGTTTGAGTTGGTGACCAATGAGCAATTCACCAACTATATCAACAGCGACGACCTGATGCGGCGACTCCACTATATCCGCAAGGCAGGCAACAATGCCGCACACGGTATGAAGATAACCGGGCGCGAGTCGTTCTTCTCGCTGCTCAACCTCTATGCGTTTGTCGGCAGCGTACTGATGCAGATAGGAGCCATCGAGTCTTTCCCACGCTTCCGCAAAGACCTGATACCTAAGAAGCCCGAAGTACACATTGCCCCGACATCAGACGAGCTGCCCGATGCGGAAACCATCAAGGCGGAATACCCCAACCAAAATAGTGAGCCACTGGTCACCAACTCCACACCCTTCCCCACTTGTATAGGCGCCGGTGACGAGACCCTTATCTCAGAAGCTGAGACCCGCCGGCTGTTCATCGACCAGATGCTCCGCGAGGCCGGCTGGGACATCTGCGAGACCCGCCACGCCATTGTTGCCGGCAAGGCCTGCATAGAGACAGAGGTCAGCGGTATGCCGACACCATCCGGCAAGGGCTATGCCGACTATGTGCTCTTTGACAACGACGGCAAGCCCTTGGCTGTCGTAGAGGCAAAGAAGGCCGTGCGCAGTGAGGAGGACGGACGGCAGCAGGCTGAGCTGTATGCCCAGAGTCTCGAAAGGACATACGGCGTAAAGCCCGTGATCTATTTCACCAATGGCTTCACCGTCAAGGTCATCGACCAATTAGGCTATCCAGCCCGGACCATCATGTCATTCCATAGCAAGGCCGACTTGCAACTACTGCATCAGCGGCAGACGCGCAAGGCCATCCAGGACTTTGCGGTGAATAAAGACATTGCAGGACGTGAATACCAGATAAAAGCTGTCAAGGCCGTGTGCGAGCGACTGAACAAGCGGCATCGCCGCTCACTCATCGTCATGGCGACGGGTACGGGAAAGACGCGCGTGGCTATTGCCATTGCAGAACTATTGATGCGCAACAACTGGATAAAGAATGTGCTGTTCCTTGCCGACAGAATCTCTCTGGTCAATCAGGCGCATAAGAACTTTGTGAAGCTGTTGCCTAACGAGACGACCTGCGTCCTCTCCGACCATGGCAATGCGCCCGACCTGAATGCAAGAATCATGTTCTCGACCTATCAGACGATGATAGGGTATATCGACGAGGAGGAGAAAGACTTCTCCATAGGACGCTTCGATCTGATATTTATCGATGAGGCCCACCGCAGCGTGTTCGGCAAATACGGAGCCTTGTTCGATTACTTTGACTCGCTACTCATCGGACTGACGGCAACGCCACGCGATGATATTGACCACAGCACTTATCATCTGCTGGACGAAGAGCAGGGCGAGCCTACTGCCGACTATTCCTATGACCAGGCTGTCGCTGACGGCTACCTCTGTCCTTACAAGCTCCGTAACCTCACCACTCCGATATTGCGCCAGGGCATACACTATGACGACCTATCAAAAGAGCAGAAAGAGCAGTTGGAAGGCGTGTGGACCTACGAGAAGGAGAAACTGCACAAAAGACCGGACGGGAACTATTGGCGCGATATCGAACGGACAGAGATAAACAAATACATATACAACAAAGGAACCATTGACTCCGTCCTGAAGGAGCTGATGACCAATGGCCTGTATGTCAATGACGGGATGACGATCGGCAAGACCATCATCTTCGGCTATGACCATGAGCATGCCCAAATGATTGTCGATGCCTTTCAGCGCCTCTATCCCGAGCTCGGTCCCAACTTCTGCCAACTCATCGACTACTCGGTATATAATTCCGAAACACTCCTCGACAACTTTGAACGGCGCAATGGCCTGCCTCAGGTCGTTGTCAGTGTCGACATGCTTGACACAGGCGTCGACATTCCCGACTGCCTGAACCTGGTCTTCTTCAAGCCGGTGCGTTCAAAGATCCGCTTCTTCCAGATGATAGGGCGCGGCACACGCCTCAGCCCCGGGATATTTGGTCCGAGGAAGGCTGCCGAAGGTGAGAAAGACGATAACGACAAGAAAGATTTCCTTATCTTCGACTGGTGTGGTAACTTTGACTTCTTCAGCATTCATGGCGAGGAAGCCGACGAGACGCCACACAGCTCTTTGGAAGAGAAGCTCTTCGACTTGAAACTTGATATTGCCGTGCTGCTTCAGGAGGCGAAGTATCAGCAGAGCACGTTTGCCAAATCACTGCATGACGGCTTGAAGAAGGAGCTGTTAGCAAAGGTCGCCAAGCTGCCAAGGTCGCGGATAGACGTAAGGAAAGTCGGGGATGTGGTGTATCATTTCCAACAGGAGCAGTCGTGGCAACACCTTTCTCCGCTCGATGTGGCACAGCTGAAGGAGAAAGTGGCACCCGTACTCCCAAGAGTACAGACCGACTTCCAGGCGCTGCGCTTCGACTTTCTGATGTTCAAGATAGAGATTTCATTACTCGACGAGTCACAGAATGCCGATTCCTTTGCAGACCAGGTCTACAGGATAGCCAAGAAGCTGGCATCAAAGGCTTCCATCCCTCAGGTATATGCAAAGATGACAACCATCAACGAGGTGCTGAGCCCAGAGTTCTGGCAGAACAAGACCCTTGACCGTCTGGAGTTTGTCAGGAAAGAGCTTCGCGACCTTGTCCAGTTTCTCAAGGGAGAAAAAGGGCAGACCTTTGAGATAGACATTGACGACCCGGGCGAGTTGATAGAAGGCACCGGTGAGCCGCCTATAACAGGCTATAAGACATACAAGGACCGGGTGATGGACTACTTAGAAAAGAACAAGCAGTCGAGCAAGGTGTTGCAGAAGATATACAATCTTGAGCAGCTCAATGAGGCCGACATCCTCGAACTGGAGAAAATTCTCTGGAAAGACCTTGGAACGGAAAAGGAATACGAGGACAATGTCAAGGACCAGATCCATGGCGGTAATGTGGCGGCATACATCCGCTCTATTATCGGCATTGACCGGCAAACGGCCATACGGAAGTTCGAGGACCTGCTCAAAATCCAGGAGCTCAATTCTGAACAGATGGACGTACTGGAGTCCATCATCGAGTATGTCTGTCAGCAGGGCGATATAACATCCGATGATATCATGTCGCCGGTTTTCGAGAATACCCCATGGAATGTGTTCGGCGACCATACCTCCTTCCTCTTCAACTATGTCAGCATGTTGCATCAAGTGATTGAGGATGACGAGAAGAAGGCATGACAACACCTCCATCGCCGTGATAGAGGTGTTGGTGAGTGTTAGGTGATGAATCTACAGGTCATCCTCTATAGCCACGCTCTTGGCATAGGCCGTACTCTTGGCCTCGAAGAAATCTGTCTTCACCATGTTGGCATTGGAGTAGAGACCTACCCATTTCATATTCTCCGGTTCCGTGCGATTATCCTCAAACAGATAATCGAAGCCCAGACTGTGCCAGCGCAGGTTGCCAAGATAACGGATATAGTCGCTGACCATCTGCCTGTTGAGTCCCGCTATATCGTCACCGATAACATATTGTCCCCACGCTATCTCCTGCCTGACTCCTTCGAGCATCATCTCCCGGTAGACCTCCACCTTGTCGGGAGTGAACATCTCCGGCTCTTCCTTCTCCAACTCCTTGATGATGTTACGGAAGAGCCACAGATGGGTGTTCTCGTCGCGGTTGATATATCTTATCTCCTGCGCTGACCCAGGCATCTTACCATTACGGCTGAGGTTATAGAAGAACATGAACCCGCTATAGAAGTAGATACCCTCTAAGATGAAGTTAGCTATCAAAGCTTTCATCAACGACATCTTGTCCTGATGATCGTGGAACTCATTGTAGCAGTCACCGATGAAGGTGTTACGCCGCAACAGATGCTCGTCCGTCTTCCACTGATAGAGGATGGCATTGCGCTCCTCAGGACTACAGATAGAGTCAAGCATGTAGCTATAGCTCTGACTGTGCACACACTCCTGAAAAGCCTGGATGTGGAGACAGAGGTTTACCTCGTTGGCCGTGATATACTCACTGATACACGGCAGGTTGTTGCTCTGCAGAGAGTCGAGGAAGACGAGGAAGCTCAGAATCTTATCGTAAGCTGTACGCTCCGCCTTTTCCAGATGCGGATAGTCCTTGATATCCTGTGAGAGGTTTATCTCCTCCGGAATCCAGAAGTTGTTCATCGCCTGCCGGTACCAGTTGCTGGTCCAGGCATATTTGACATTGTTGAAATCGTTGAGGTTGGTGCTGTTGCCGCCTATCATCCTTCGCAGACGCAGGTCGGTGTCACCATTGGGATTGAACAATCCGTTACGTTTGATGGTATCATTCATTTTGCTTACAAGCATTATGGTTATAGTATCAGGAAGCACAGCTCTCACACTCTTCCACTTCAAGAGATTTGCTGCGTACATAATAGATGGTCTTTACGCCGCACTCCCAGGCAAGGATATACAGATTGAGCAATTTGCGCATCGTAAAATCGTTGGTGATATACAGGTTGACGCTCTGCGCCTGGTCGATATGGTGCTGTCGGACTCCAGCCGCTCTGATGCTCCACTGCTGGTCGATGAGATATGCACTCTTGTACATCCAGTAGGTTCTGTCAGTGAGCTCCGGTGCTACCCTTGGCAGCATGGCGCCTTTCTTCTCCTCCAAGAAGAACCTCTTCATGATGGGGTCTACGCCTGCCGTGGTTCCGGCAATGATACTCGTGCTGCTCGTCGGGGCTATGGCTAAGAGATAGGCGTTGCGCATACCTTGCCGTGCAACTTTCTCCTGTAAAGCTTTCCAGGCATCAGAAGTGTATCCTCGCTTCTCAAAATAAGCCCCCGTCTGCCAGTCACTGCCCTCAAAGAAGGCATAGCTGCCCCGTTCTGCCGCTAAATCACTGCTGGCCTCTATAGCAGCCAGACTGATGCGTTCAAAGACATCATTGGCAAAATTTAGATGGGCGTCACTCTCCCAGCGGATACGCCGTTTCGCCAGCGCATGATGATATCCGCTCACCCCCAGGCCGATGCTGCGATAGCGGTGATTGGTAATCTTGGCATAGGGTACGGGATAGAAGTTGAGGTCGATGACGTTATCCAATGCCCGCACCGCTGTCGCCACGATGTCTTTCAAACGCGTGTTGTCCTCCAAGGGAATATGTCCTAACGACAAGCTGGCTAAGTTGCAGACCACGAACTCACCGGGGTGCACCGTCCTGACCACTACCGTCTCACCATCGACCGTCTTCACCTCCGTCTGTGCCTCTGATATCTCCCGCATATTCTGCGCTATCTCCGTGCACAGGTTAGAACAGTAGATGATGCCCTTGTGTGCATTGGGGTTGGCCCTGTTCACAGTATCACGATAGAAAGCGAAGGGCGTCCCCGTCTCCACGGCAGAGCGGAGGATGAGACGGACAATCTCCTTGATGGTCATGACACGGCGAGACAGTCGGCGGTCGGCGACACACTCTTGATAACGACGCTCCCATTCCTTCCCAAAGAAGTCCTCAAGATGGTAGCCTTTGACAGTCCAGATCTCATTGGGACAGAACATCGCCCACTCCTGATTAAGGTCCTCCTTCGCCATCTTCCAGAACAGGTCAGGATAGCAGACAGCAGGGAAGATATCATGAGCCTTCATACGGTCATCACCGTTGTTGGTACGAATCTGCAAGAACTCGGGCAGGTCTTTGTGCCAGACATCGAGATAGACGGCCACGGCACCCTGCCTGACACCCAACTGGTCGACGGCCACAGCCGTATCGTTGACGAGTTTGAGCCATCTCACTACGCCACCGGCAGCGCCTTTGAATCCTCGGATGCTACCTCCTGCAGCACGCACCTTACCGAAATACAGTCCCATTCCTCCACCGAACTTGCTCACCTGCGCGAAGTTGTCGACACTGCGGTAGATACCCTCCAAAGAGTCGGGCACAGTGTCAATGAAACAACTCGACAGCTGGTGAAGGGGTTTGCGGGCATTGGCAAGGGTCGGTGTTGCCATCGTCACCTGCAGGAGGCTGAGCATGTCATAGAACTTATGTACCCAATGCATTCTGTCCTTGGACTCGTTCATGGCAAGGTGGAGAGCTATACCCATGAACATCTCCTGCACCGTCTCGATGACCTGATGGTCGAAGGTGTGCATGAGATAACGCTTAGCCAGCAGGTCCAGTCCGGAAAAATTGATGAGATCATCTCTCTTGTCGTCTATCCATGTTGCCGCCTCTCCAATCTCTTCTTCAGAATAGGCTTTGAGGATATAGTCACCATAGAGATGGTGTGAGGTGAGCAACTTTATCTTCTCATAAAATCCGTTGATGCCCTCTCGTTGTTCTATTGAGAGAATGTCTTGATGCAATTGGTAGTCTAAGAGTCTGGCAGCGATAAACTCCCATTTCGGCGCCTCCATCGTTGTCAGCTCCACGGCCGCCATCATAAAAGAATGCAGACGGTGGGTGGCATCGGCATGCGCCCTTCCCATACCACTCTCTTTCTCAGCCAATAACGACAGCGCATATTGCGGCTCCGGGAAGTCGTGCTCAATATCCCTCAGGACCTTCTCTATGCCACCGCCTCCCATGAGAGAAGCCAACCGCTCTATCTTTTTGCGGTGCTCCGTGCGCTTGTCCCTGAACAGGATATAGCTCTTGGCCTCAGCATAATAGCCATGCTGCATCAAATGCTGCTCCACCATATCCTGGATACGTTCCACCTCGCGCAGCGTCTCGTCGTTACAGAGCATTGCTTCGATGTCGGCGACAATCGCCTGGATGTCGCCCGGCTCTGCACTCCTTCCGGTAGAGCGGAAACTTTTCTCTATGGCACGCGCTATCTTTTCACCATCATAGGATTCTGAGCTACCGTTGCGCTTGGTGATGAGAAAAGACGCCTGCAAGCCCTTTGTGTTGTTATCTTTCATGTTGTCGTTCCTGAAATAAAAAATATAGCTTGGAATAATTCCAATCTTGTAAAAGTTATGCAAAGGTACAACTATAATGTCGGCTAACAAAACAGAAGAGCTTTTATTTTTTCAGATAAAGACGCCTCAACGGTAATACAGGGCGGGGATCCCACCGTGGCCGCCCTAACCCCGCAGAGGTATTTTGTTATCCACGAAAGCCACGAAGAATACGAAGGGAAGAGTATGCACTGTTACAAATGCGGTTGTCCAGTTTATGCGCGGCATAAGCCACGGATATCAGTGACAAATGCCACGGATATCAGTGACAAATGCCGCGGATATCGATGGCATAAGCCACAGATTTCCACGGCATATCTCAGGAAGACAGTATCAATACGACAAAAAAGGAGCGTGAGTCTATCTTAATCGGCCTTGGCGACATGCTTGCATTTGCCGCTGAACTCTGTGAAGTCCACTCGGATGATGTTGACGCGGTGGAAGGACTTCTCGCTGTATTTATAGCCGATGGACTTGAAATCCGGTGACAGCTTGTCGACAAGCAGATGAAGCGCCTGCATCATCTCTTCGGGTGAGAGATGAATATGTGCCTCACCGCGCAGGATGACACTCTCATACTCCGTTGTGAAGTTACGGGGCAGCAGATGGACACGCCCGATGATGCAGAACGACACTTTCGGATGAGCCTCTAAAGCCTTCAGCTTATGCCCTTCGGGCGCACAATGGATATAGATGGAATGGTCGCCGTCCCACACGAAGTTCAGCGGCACTCCATAACCGGAACCATCGATGTCCTGCATCGACAGCACGCCGTACTCGCTCTCACGCAACAGTTGATGAGCTCTGGCTTCGTCCATCAGTCGGTCCTGCCGACGGACCATATCATTGACATAGTTCATGCGCTTATCCCTTAATCATAGTGATAATCATCTTGAAAGGCTTGTCAGCCCTGACGGCATGGCGTGCGCCAGCAGGGATGACGAGTGCCTGGCCAGCAGCTACATGCAGTTCCTCGCCTTCAAGGATAAAGACCATCTCACCGTCGATGACCTGCAGCAGAGCGTCATAGGGAGCCTGATGCTCGCTCAAACGCTGCCCCGCATCAAATGAGAACACAGTGATGCTGCCAGCCTCATTATGCAGCAGCTCACGACTTATCACACTACCCTCAGCATAAGCTACAAGGGCGTCAGGGGTGAAAACTTTTCCTTTTTCAAACTTTGCCATATCTTTCAGACTTATAATTACGATGAATCGGGCAGGCCTTCCTGTTAGGAAGTACCCACCCGAATCAAGACAGACTATATAATTTAACCAATCATTTTCTCCATGTCTTCATCGACTGTCGTAATGGTGCCGAGACCAAAGCTGTCCTGCAACACCTTCAGCACACCGGGAGAGACGAAGGCCGGGAGCGTAGGACCGATATGGATGTTCTTCACACCGAGGCTCAGCAGTGCCAGGAGGACGATGACAGCTTTCTGCTCATACCATGCGATGTTGAAGACTATCGGCAGGTCGTTGATGTCGGAAGCTCCGAAGATCTCTTTCAGCTTCAAGGCAACCACTGCCCAGGAATAGCTGTCGTTGCACTGACCGGCATCGAGGACACGGGGGATACCGTTGATGTCACCGAGGTTGAGCTTATTGTACTTATATTTAGCACATCCGGAAGTGAGGATGACGACATCCTTCGGCAGCGCCTGAGCGAAGTCAGCGTAGTAGTTACGGCTCTTCATGCGGCCGTCGCAACCACTCATGACGACGAACTTTCTGATGGCACCGCTCTTCACAGCGTCCACCACCTTGTCGGCCAACGCGAAGACCTGGTCGTGGGCGAAGCCGCCGACAATCTCGCCGTGCTCGATCTCCTCAGGAGCCTCGCAGTGACGGGCCATCTCAATAACCTCAGAGAAGTCCTTATGACCATCGGGACGGGTAGCGATATGTTTCCAGCCGGGGAAACCAGTAGAGTTGGCAGTGAACACACGGTCGGCATAGTTAGCCTTTGGAGAGGGCGGCACAATGCAGTTGGTGGTGAAGATGATAGGTCCGTTGAAATGTGCGAACTCCTCCTTCTGCTTCCACCATGCGTTACCATAGTTGCCCACGAGGTGCTTGTATTTCTTCAGCTCAGGATAGTAGTGAGCGGGCAGCATCTCGCCGTGGGTGTAGACATCAATGCCTGTTCCTTCTGTCTGTTCCAGCAGGTCAGCGATGTCGTGGAGGTCGTGTCCGCTGATGAGGATACCCGGACGCTTGCCCACACCGATGTTCACCTTTGTCACCTCGGGCTTGCCGTAAGCACCAGTGTTGGCCTTGTCGAGAAGAGCCATGACATCGACACCATATTTACCTGTTGTGAGGAGCAGCTGCAAGAGGCTGTCGCCATCGGCCTCGGGATTGGTGATGCCTGCTAAAGCCTGAGCCATGAAACGGGTAATGGCCTCGTCGCGCTGACCCAGACGGGCAGCATGCTCATAGTAGGCAGCCATACCCTTGAGACCTAACACGATGGTCTCCTTGAGTGAGCGGATGTCCTCGTTGGTAGTGCGCAGCACTGTCTCACGGTCACCCTCGGCCTCATAGTCGCTCTTCTCACCACCCCACTCCACTTCGTGATAGTCGGGCAGAGAGATGCCACGCTGAGCAGCGACACCAAGCAGGCGCTTTTTCAGTTCAATACCCTTGTCCACCTTCTGCAGCAGGGCTGTGTCGTCGAAGTTGGCATTTGTAATCGTGGCGAAGAGTGCGTCCACGATGAAATCATCTACAATGATGTCGTCGGCATAACCGCCGTCCAACAGAGCATGATAAATGGTGCCTACACCACGGGTCACGCTAAGGAGCAAGTCCATCCAGCGACTTGTCTCGGGTTTCTTACCACATACGCCGCTAATGGTGCAACCTGTGCCCTTGGCGGTCTCCTGACATTGAAAACAGAACATATTCATTGTTTTTGTATATTTTATCGTTTATCCTACCAATACCTTCTCCAGCTCTATGGCCTCGGGGAAGATGAAATCATTCTCTACGTGTGTGTGCTCTC
The DNA here is from genome assembly GCA_900543585.1 of uncultured Prevotella sp. GTDB lineage: Bacteria > Bacteroidota > Bacteroidia > Bacteroidales > Bacteroidaceae > Prevotella. The sequence continues at coordinate 47,984 of UQRP01000004.1, read as the reverse complement.
TGAGGTCACGGCTGAACTCACTCAGCCGGTATACCATATCTTTATAGTCATCAGAAGCATCATCGGGAGCCTTGTAGCCGTTGAGGAGTGTGGCGATGCGTGCATGACGCTCCAGCTCGCCGTCGTGGTCGGCCATCATCACATTGATGGGGTTGCGGACAGTTCCGCAGTGCATCGGTCCCATCTCACCGCCATCGCGCGAGGTGTCGAAAAGGTCTAAGATAAAGGGAAATAGAACACGCTCCTCTTTCATCAGATGAACATCGAGGTCGTTGAGAGACTGGGCAAAGAGTGCCTCAACCTCGTCAAGGACAGGATTCTCACTTTTCACCTTGCCGATGAGTGCAAGGGTGTCGGGACCTTTCTCACGGACCGCACGGTGATGTACTTTGAGCACATAATCTATCAGCAGGTCCAAAGGCCACTCGCTGAAGTTATATCTACTTTTATCTTCCATAGTCTATCTTTTTTAATGCGATGCAAAGTTAGGAAGAAAAATAAGGTGCATCAGGTCACAATTGTTACCCTTTGGCATTAAAAAAGATTAAAAGTCATTTCAGCTTCCGGCTGTCAAGAATTTCTATATTACGCCCATCAATCTTAATAGCTCCTTCCTTTTCAAAATCGGCGAGGACGCGCATAAGGGAGAACTTCTGTATGCCCATGCTGCCTGCTATCTCCTGACGGCTGCGGAAGAGCACAATCTGCCGTGTTTTCTGCTCTTTGGCACGCTGTAAGAGCAGGTTGGCAACCTTCTCGCGCACCGTCATCAGACTGAGCATGTTCAGCTTGCGTGTCAGGAATGCATTGGTGTCCGAGAGCAGGGTGATGAAGTTGTCTTGCACCGCACTATCCTCGTTCATCATTTTTCGGAATGTTTCCCTTTGCCAGCGCAGTACGACGACGTTGTTGGCAGCCTGCACGGTCACAGGCATATCGTTGACGGTAGCGAAGATGAAAGCAGGGGCTACAACGCGGCCCGCTGTCAGCCTGCTCACCTCCACCTCTTTGCCGGCCGGAGAGGCCATGCGGCAGACCAGCGTACCCTCGACAACAATATCGGCATAGCGGCAGGGCAGGCCAGCCACAGCAAAGAGGTCACCTTTAGAGAAAGTCACCAAACGATGGGGATAGCCGCTGAGGATGTCGACAATAGCAGTGGCATCCATATTACGGAACAGCGGACAACTCTTCAGAACTTCAATGTATTTGCTCTCGTCCATGATAATGATGTTAACAGCAGCAGTCTGATTCTGTCGGAACAGAGAGTTCTCTCCCCGCCCATTCACTGAACTGTTCTGTCGTGGGATATTCGCCCATGAGAACAATGTCGCCGTCGACGAGTGTGATAGGCAGCACCTCCACACCTTTTGTCTGCAACATCTGGTTGACCTGCATATTGTGCATGAAAGCCTGGGGGTCGTAGTTGAGCGTATGACGTGTCACCTCTATGCCCATGCCTCTCAGCTGGTCGGTAATCGCGTCAATACGCAGCAGGCTGTGGCCGCCATGGCAGCAGGTGTCTTTGGTGCAGCACTGACCCGGGTCAAAAATCTCTAATGTCTTCATGGTATAAAAATTGGTTGTTTGCAAATTGGCGAATAGATTGTAAATGAATAAGGTGGAACAGCAAAGGCCCACCTATGAGTCCTGCGAGCAGCCACACCCGCAAGACGCTATCTTCATATTGAAAAAGTCGGTAAAAAGCTCACGGGCATACTGCCAGTTGTCGCGGTTGATGCAGTACTTCACCTTTGGCGCTTCGATCGTTCCCTGAATGAGCCCAGCTTCCTTCAGCTCTTTCAGATGCTGACTCACAGTAGCTTTGGCAATGGGCAACTCATCGTGGATGTCACCGAAATAGCATTCCTGCTGGCGAGCTAAGAATTGCATTATCTGTATCCGGGCAGGATGAGCTAAGGCTTTGGCAAAGCGCGCCGTCTGCTCGGCCTTGAGACCGTAATCTTTCTTATTGTCCATTGACTATCGTTATCTTGGAAACTTATCTTTCTATATTCGCAAAAGTACTACCATTTTCTCAATGTAGAAAACTTTTCACCCGATTTAACATTAATTAGTGGTGCGTTTTGATTCTCAATACAACATATTCTGACTGCGTCCCTATTCTGAACTTTGCGCCCCAAATGCCGAGACCAGAGCTAACATAATAATGTGTAAAGCCTTTCTGCAAAGGTCCGAAGGCATCCTCATAGACGGCATCGGTAATCCAATTGACGGGCCACACCTGTCCGTGGTGGGTATGTCCGGCAAACTCGAAGTCGATGCCATTATGCTCCGCCTCCTCTAAATGGTAGGGCTGATGGTCGAGTTCCAGGAGGAACCGGTGCTTGTCAGTGGATTGCAGAATAGCAGTCAGCGACTTGCGCCGGATGTTGGTGCGATCGTCGCGCCCAATGATGGTGATGCCTCTAAAATCTGCCATCTCGTCACGTAGCAGATGAATGCCAGCTTCCTGACAGAACCGTAGATCAGCGTCAAGGCCTGTGTAATAGTCGTGGTTGCCAAGACAGGCATAAACGGGGATGCCGAGAGAGCGGAACTCCTCTGCCATGGCCGTCTCTGCCACGGGACGATAGCTGCCATCGATGATGTCACCACCGATGAGGATGGCGTCAGGATTCTCTGCCTTGAGAAGCTGAAGCCAGCGATGAAGGTCGGCACGCGTGTTATGATAGCCGAGATGAAGGTCGCTGACAAGGACGAGGGTGAGGTCACTGTCAAGGGGCTTATCGGTCGTCACGGTCAGCTCCACCCGTTTCTTGTCGTCGAAGTGGAAGTAGGCGTAGACGAAGAGCGCTGTCATGAAGATGGTAAGCGCTGCCGAAGTCCAGGCGTTGCCACGGACAACAGACATGGGAAGGACATGACACAATCGCAGGATGTCAAGGAGAAGGAAGGCAAGGAAGAGATAAAGGAGAATCATCAGCCACGATGTCCCTATCTCATAAGTAGCAGTAGCCAAAGGCATCGGCCAATGGTCGATAGTCCCAGACATAGCGATGAAGAACAACACGAAGGTCACTACCATCAGTGCTACGACGGCAATGCGCAGGGCGGGAATAGCGGGCAGCAGTTGCCACGTGCGGAAGCAGACATAAGCCTGTCCTGCAACAGGGAGCAGGAGGAATATCAAGAATGCAAATCTCATAAGTCGGTATGGTTTTACGTTGCAAAAATAGTCTTTTTCCACCATTGACACAAATAAAAGAACATATTACCACAAAAATGGGCCTTTTTACATAAAGAAATTATTCACTCTCATTCTGCTTTTCCTGGTCGTGTCGGCTATGGCAAAGCCCCAATCCACCCCTCAAAAGCCATGGAAGCTTGCAGTGCGTTCCGATGTTCATCTCATGGCTCCACAACTTCTCGTCAAGGTCACGTTTGCAGAGTTCCTTCACCACCATGTTCACAGAAATGTGATATAAAAAATAGAAAAAACAGGAAAAGCTTTTGTGTTTAAAATAATATCACTACCTTTGCAGCCGAAATAAGATTTTTAGCATCAAGAGTCGCTTCAGTGCGCACCAACCGGACTGTTATGATCACGGTGGTAAGACGATGCGAGTTAACGACAGTATTAACTAAAACATAACGCAACATGCAAGTAATTCAGCATCATCCAACAACGGCGGTGGCTTATCCACGCGCTATCAACCCAGGTGTAAACGCAGCAAAAGTCAACTTCGAAGACTTCTTCATCGAAGTAAAACAAGTCGACGGCATGGGACCCGTCGAAATCATCCATCAGAAGACGGGACTTAAAGTCGCCCTGCAAATCGTCCACACCAAGGACGTCAGCGACTTCGACAATATGCTGGGGAAAGCCTTATCCATGCACCTTACCACCCAGTATATCACCGGCGACTACTCCTTCTTCGTCATCTTCTCCGGCTACAAGGGAGACTTTGCAAAGGAGGACACAGACCTCGATGTCTGCCTTCACCGACTGTCCCATGCCATCTGCCTGGGCACCAGCTGGTATCACGGGTTCAGAGACAAGTTGAATCCTGGTCTGTGACTATAACACGATGGCTCCATTGAAGCTGATAGGCTCTCGGTCAGAAGAACTGACCGAGAGATAAGCCTGGCCATTGGAGAAGAGATTCAAAGTGTATTCCAGCAGTTCTATCCCATTCTTCGTCTTGAAAGTGATGGTATAGTCATTCTTCCCTTTCACCATCTTTGCCTCCCCCACTCTACCAGTGAACGACAATGGACTGCGGTCATTATCAGCAGGATTGGCACGATAAGCCCTACCAAAATACGGCAGTTCGCTGACGAGACTGTCACCACAAAGCCGCAAGGTATAGGCTGTGGTAAGGTAGTGGGGAGGCATGCGCATCGGGTTCACGTAATTGAATTCCACCGTGAAGGTACGCGCATGAATAGAATCCTGAATCTGTGCGGACTTCTGCTCCGCAGTAACCTTCTCCTGGCTGTTGTGCAGAGATCCACACGACACCAGGAATAAGATTGCTACCAAAAAGATCAACGACTTTTTCATCTTGCTCTGCATTTAAAACTGCTTCAAAGCTACAATAATAATATGACAGGGCACAATATTTTGTACTTTATTATGCTTTTTATCCTGCATTGCACATTTGATGCCCAACAAACATCACCTGTCAGCACCACATAGCACGAAAAGTTGAGGAAGAATGATGGATATGAATATTATTTCGTAAATTTGTAGCCAAAAAGCTGGTAATGTCTTTTTGCCAACAACAACAATCAAAGATTTTTTTTTGCAATAGCTTACACTATGGCACAACAAGAAGGACAAATAAACGTAAAAGACAGAATCGAGATAAGAGAGCCCCACAAATGGGCAGTGATATTCTGGAACGACGACTTCACAACTATGGAGTTTGTCGTGAAGCTGCTGACTGAGATCTTCCTCAAAGGACAGCAGGAAGCTGAGCAGATCATGATGAAAGTGCATCAGGAAGGTCAGGCTTCAGTCGGAGTCTATAGCTACGATTTAGCGGTCACCCGCACGAAGGTGGCAACATCCATGGCCCGTGAGGCTGGGTTTCCGCTGAAGATAACTTATAAGGAGGTGTGACCATGGCAGGAAAAATGATGAAAAACTCCTCTGAGCTTACCGAGGTGTTGCAGGGAGCCATAGGACTCTGCACTCAGTTGCGTCAACAGTTTGTCACGCCCGAGCATTTTCTCTATGAACTATCATCAGTTCCCAACTTTGAAATAGCCCTCAAATGTTACGACACGGATGCCGCAGAGTTTCAAGAACAGGTACTTAACGTCATCAATGAGCAGGAACAGGAGAGAGAGCCGAAAGACAAGCAATATACCCCGCAACTCTCTGAGCAGAGTCAGCAGCTGATGCAGAATGCCGCCAGCCAAGCTTACTTCTCCGGTCACGACACGATAGACGTTACCCATTTCTCTGATGCCTTGCTGCATCTCGAAGACAGTTGGGCAAGCTACCTGCTGTTGAGAAACATCAATGGTGATGCTGCCGGGTTCATGCACGAGTTGATAGAGGCTTACGATTTTGACACCTACAGTGAGGCTTTGGATGCGTGGGGCCCCGATGATGATGATAGCCCCGATGCCTCAAGGAAAGGTGAGAGCCAGTGGAAGGCTCTCGTCACGTGCGTCAACGATGACCTTGCCAACCACAACCCGCTCATCGGACGTGACAAAGAACTGGAACGCACGATTCAGGTGCTCTGCCGGAAAGACAAGAACAATCCGCTGCATATCGGCGAGCCCGGCGTAGGCAAGACAGCGCTTGTCTACGGTCTTGCTGACAGAATCAACAAAGACAATGTCCCCGACAGACTGAAAGGTAGCAAAATCTATTCCATGGACATGGGGACGATGCTGGCCGGAACACAATATCGTGGCGACTTCGAAAAGCGCATCAAGCAGGTGATGGAAGGTGCGCGCAAAGAGGGCAATGCCATTATCTATATCGACGAGATACACAATCTGGTTGGTGCCGGACGAGGATCCGATGGTTCCTTAGACGCTTCCAACATGCTCAAACCGTATCTGGAATCCGGTGATATACGTTTTATCGGGTCTACAACATACGATGAGTACAAACGCTACTTCGCACAGTCCAAAGGCATTGTCCGACGCTTTCAGGAGATAGACATCCAAGAACCGTCGGAGGACGACGCTGTCAAGATTCTCCAAGGCTTACAGAAAGGCTACGAGGACTTCCACCATGTGAAATATACCGACGAAGCCATTGCCTATGCCGTCCATGCGTCGGCGAAATATATCTCCAACCGCTTCCTCCCCGACAAGGCGATAGACCTTATCGACGAGGCCGGAGCCTATAGAGAGCTCCACCCCATTGACAGCGAGGAACAGACCGTGGACAAACAACTCGTTGCTCAGGTGCTGACAAAGACCTGCAAGATTGACGCCGAGGCCTTGAAGGACGACAACAACGAAGCATTAGAGACCTTGTACAGCCGTGTCTCAGCAAAGATATATGGTCAGGACGAGGCTGTTAGGCAGGTCGTCGAAGCTGTTGAGATGGCTAAGGCTGGTCTCCAGGACGACAACAAGCCTTTGGCAAGTCTGCTCTTTGTCGGGCCCACTGGTGTGGGAAAGACAGAAGTGGCGCGCGTCCTGGCTAAGGAGCTTGGTGTGAGCCTTGTCCGCTTCGATATGAGCGAATATACGGAGAAGCACACCGTGGCAAAACTCATTGGCTCGCCTGCCGGATATGTCGGCTACGAAGACGGTGGGCTGCTCACCGATGCCATCCGTAAGACACCCAACTGCGTGTTATTGCTCGACGAGATAGAAAAGGCGCACAGCGACATCTATAATATTCTCTTGCAGGTCATGGACTATGCCGTGCTCACCGACAACAAGGGTCAGAAGGCTGACTTCCGAAATGTTATCCTCATCATGACCTCCAATGCCGGCGCGCAATTCGCCTCACAGGCCAGCGTGGGCTTCAACAGCCATATCTCACGTGGCGAGGCTATGCTCGGGCAGGTGAAACGGACCTTCAAGCCAGAATTCCTCAACCGCTTGTCGTCCACCGTCGTCTTCCACGATATGGATAAGGAGATGGCACGACTGATTCTCAACAAGAAACTGGGTGAACTGCAAACAAAGCTCACCAAGAAGAAGGTCACCATGGAGTTGGCCAACGAAGCATTGGAGTTCCTGCTTCAGAAGGGCTTCACAAAAGAGTATGGCGCAAGAGAGATGGACAGAGTCATCGCTCGTGAGCTGAAGCCGCTGCTGATGCGTGGCATACTCTTCGGCAAGCTTGCCAAAGGCGGCAATGTAAAAATAATCGTGAAAAATGACAGTCTGGCGATTGGATAAAAATGTCTTGGCCTTTCCCGACCCGCACGAAGGCGACGAGGACGGTCTGATAGCAGTCGGCGGCGACCTCAGCGTCGACCGCCTGCTGCTTGCTTATAGTAATGGTATCTTCCCCTGGTATGGCTTCAAGGAGAATGACGAGATTCTATGGTTCTGCCCCATGGACAGGTTTGTCATCTTCCCCGATAAGATACATGTCAGCCACAGTATGCGGGCGCTCATCAACCACCGCACTTATCAGGTAACCTTCAACAAGGCTTTCGATGATGTCATTGAAGGTTGCAGCCGTGCCGACGGAAGGTATGATATGCGGGGTGCATGGCTCGGCAAAGACATGATAAAGGCCTATAAGCGTCTCCACGACCAGGGCTTTGCGGCAAGCGTAGACGTTTGGCATGCCGACCATCTCGTGGGCGGACTGTATGGGGTCACCATAGGCCGGTCTTTCTTCGGCGAGAGTATGTTCTCACTGGAGCCCTCTGCCTCAAAGCTCGCACTCATCTATCTGGCGAACCTGATGAAAGACCGCGGCGGCAACATCATCGACTGCCAGTTTGAGACTCCACATCTGAAAAGCATGGGCGGTGAGCACATCCCCTACGATGAATACATGAAGATCATCAGGGAAGAATAGAGACGTTCAAAAATAATAGCATGAAAAAGGGTATCAAGGAAACCTTGATACCCCTTTTAATTTGTGACTCCGCTGGGATTCAAACCCGGAACCTTCTGATCCGTAGTCAGATGCTCTATTCAGTTGAGCTACGGAGCCGTTCTTTTGTTAAGCGAGTGCAAAGGTACAACGATTTTTTCTACCTACCAAATATTTTGGCAAATATTTTGGCAAAAAATTGTTATACCCGCTCTTTTCAGTTACTTCTTGGCAGTCTTTGTGCCCTTGTAAGCCTTGTTAAGACCTGCTACGACATCATTGGTAATATCATAGGACTTATTGGCGTAGAGCAGATTGTCACCCTGCTTGGCAAAGATGAGACCATACTTCTTGTCCTTGTTATAGACAGCGAGGTAGTGCTGCAGAGAGTCGTGCAGTGCCTTGTTATACTTCTCTGTCTCAGCCTGAAACTCGTTGCTCAGACGTTGGTTTAGTGCCTGAAGGTCGTTGCTCTGCTTCTGCAGACCAGCCTGGATAGCCTCAGCCTGCTCACGGGTGTAAGCATTCTGCTGCACCTTCTGCTGGAAGTTGGCAGCGGCGGCCTGCAGGGCCTGCTGCTTGGCAGCAAGGGTCTTCTGGATGTTGTTACCCTTCTGGTTCAGAATCTTTGTATAGTCCTTGCAGAAGTTGTATTGTGTCATGATGGAGTCCACCTCCACATATGCAATCTTGCTGCTGGTCTTCTCCTGCTGTGCAGGGGCTTCCGCCTTCTCATCCATTTTGGGTGAGCTCTTGTCGCAAGAAGTAATGCCCAAAGTTGTGGCAGCGGCGATGGCCACAGAGAGAATAATGCTTTTCTTCATTTTTCTATTTCGTTTTATTTATTTACTGGCCGACTTTGCCCTCATCTCCCTGTCCTGGTCGATGACGCAGTGGATGCCACGATCTTTCATGGCCTGACTGTCGTGGATGTGATACGACTTGAAGCGCCCGTTCTTGAGCAGGATGACACGGACGGAGAGTAAAGCTACGGCGATAGCAATTATTAACACCGTCAAGAGCAGAGTTTCTATCATAAATTACTAAATTTGCATTGGTTTTACAACCAAAAACGCTGCAAAGATAGTGTAAATAGGTTGAAACGCAAAAAGAAATAAGACAAAACATTAAAAATAAACAATTATTATGGCAGAATTGAAACCTGCTCGCGTCTTTGAGCAGTTTGCAAAAATCAATCAGATTCCCCGTCCCTCCAAGCATGAGGAGCAGATGATAGCATATCTCAAGAAGTTTGGTGCCGACCATGGCCTTGAGACTATTGTCGACGAGACCGGCAACGTCCTTATCCGCAAGCCCGCTACCAAAGGCTACGAGAACCGCGCCACGACCATTCTGCAGAGCCATATGGACATGGTCTGCGACAAGCTTGTTGATGTCGACTTCGACTTCCATAAGGATGCCATCCAGACATATGTCGATGGCGACTGGATGCACGCCAAAGGCACTACCTTAGGTGCCGACGACGGTATCGGTGATGCCATCGAACTGGCTATCCTCGACTCCGACGACATCGAGCATGGGCCCATCGAGTGCGTCTTCACACGCGACGAGGAGACACAGCTCACAGGTGCCTTAGGGATGAAAGCCGGATTCATGACCGGCGATTACCTCATCAACCTCGACTCTGAAGATGAGGGCCAGATTTTCATCTCCTGCGCCGGTGGCCGTAGCACCATCGCCACATTCAAGTTCCAGCGGGAGGACGCTCCCAAGGGCTATTTCTTCTTGGAAGGCAGTCTGAAAGGCCTCAACGGTGGTCACTCCGGCGACGACATCGAGAAGAAGCGCGCCAACGCCATTAAGATTATCGCACGATTCCTTTACCTCGAGCAGACGAAGATGCCGCTGCGCTTAGCTCAGTGGAACTCAGGAAAGATGCACAACGCCATCCCTCGCGACGGCAAGGTCATCTTCGCTGTACCCGCCGACAAAAAGGAAGAGATCAAAGCCGACTGGAACCTGTTTGCTGCTGCCGTCGAGGACGAATATCATGTCACCGACACCACTATGGTATGGGGACTGGAGAGCGCTGAGGCGCAGAAGGTCATCCCCGCTGCTGTCGGAACCAACATCATCCGCGCCCTGCAAGCCGTCGACAATGGTGTCTTCGCTATGTGTCAGGACAAGGAGCTGGCATGGATGGTAGAGACTTCCAGCAATGTGGCCAGCGTACAGAGCAGCGACGACAAGGTAGAGATTGTCAGCTCGCAGCGCAGCAATGTGACAAGCAACCTGGAGAATATGTGCAACACGGTCAAAGCCGCCTATGAGCTTGCCGGTGCCGACGTCATCCAGACCGACGGCTATCCTGCTTGGCAGCCTAAGCATGACTCTAAGCTCCAGCGCATCGCCATCGACGCTTACAAGAAGCTCTTTGGCAAGGAACCCGTGGTACGTGGCATCCATGCAGGCCTGGAGTGCGGTCTTTTCTCAGAGAAATATCCAAATATCGACATGGTCAGCTTCGGACCGACACTGCGCAACGTACACACGCCCGACGAGTGCCTCTATATCCCCACCGTGCAGATGGTCTGGGATCATCTATTAGAGATTCTGAAGAATATCCCTGAGAAATAATGAGAAAGGTAGTATTCGCATTATTTATTATATCCCTGATGGTTCTTGCCGCTTGTGGCGAGGACCATCAGGTTAAAAGTCATGTCAAGCAGTTTATGTCTGAACAGATGTTGCTGCCTGACTATGACATCATCTCTTGGTCTGACCTTGACTCCACTAACCACGTCAAGGACTCCATCCTCCAAGTCATGCACACTGAGGCCATCAAAGGCAAGATTGTGAAGGCCGGCACAAAATACCAGCCCCGTACCGACAAGTTGAACATGATTTCCGTAAAATATGCTGTCGACAAGGATACCATGACCTCCACCTTCTACCTCGACGATAAGCTCACAGGCATCGTGGGTGTCAAAAGCGTCCGATAGACTTTCGGCATACAAAAAAAAATACCCCAATCCACGGTCTCACGACTCAGATTGGGGCTCTTTTAACCTTTTAAAAAACTAACCTTAACCTATTGAAATGAATCTATGGGCCAAAGGTAGGAATATTTTTCGAAACACTTGTAAATATTTCAGTATTTCTTCACTTTAGAGCGTATTTTTTCGTTTCCTTTTACATTTTTGCCACTTTCAATCCGATTTTCACCTCCTTTGGCACAGTTCTTGCAATTTCTGAACGTAGAAATAAAAAGAATAAAAAACACAATACGTACATGAAGAAAGGTAATATTGGGGTAACGACCGAAAATATCTTCCCCGTCATCAAAAAGTTTCTCTATTCAGATCATGAAATCTTCCTTCGCGAGATGGTCTCCAATGCCGTCGACGCCACTCAGAAATTGAAAACGGCACAGCAGAAGGGCGACTTCAAAGGTGAGTTAGGCGACCTCACTATCCATGTTAAGCTCGACAAGGATGCCAAGACTCTGACCATCAGTGACCGCGGACTCGGTATGACAGCGGAGGAGATAGACAAATACATCAATCAGATAGCGTTCTCCGGCGTTACCGATTTCTTATCTAAATACAAAGACGAGGCCAATGCCATTATCGGACACTTCGGACTCGGTTTCTATTCTGCCTTCATGGTCAGCGACAAGGTGGAGATTATCACCAAGAGCTATAAGGATGGCGCCACGGCCGAGCACTGGGTCTGCGACGGCTCGCCAGAGTTCTCCATTGAGGAGACAGAGAAAGCTGACCGCGGTACAGACATCATCCTGCATATTGCCGACGACTGCAAGGAGTATCTCGAGCACAACAAGATTCAACAGTTGCTCTCCAAATACTGTAAGTTCATGCCCGTACCTATCGCCTTCGGTAAGAAGACAGAGTGGAAGGACGGCAAAGAGGTGGAGACCACTGAGGACAACATTATTAATAATGTGGAACCGCTATGGACAAAGACTCCCTCTACCCTCAAAGACGAGGACTACAAGAAATTCTATCGCGAGCTCTATCCTATGCAAGACGAGCCGATGTTCTGGATCCACCTCAATGTCGACTATCCGTTCCATCTGACTGGTATTCTCTACTTCCCGCGCATTCACAGCAATATCGACCTGCAGCGCAACAAGATACAGCTATATTGTAACCAGGTTTTCGTCACCGACCAGGTTGAGGGCATCGTTCCCGACTTCCTCACCCTGCTCCATGGCGTCATCGACTCACCGGATATTCCGCTGAACGTCAGCCGCAGCTATCTGCAGAGCGATGCCAACGTGAAGAAAATCTCAACCTATATCACCAAGAAGGTCGCCGACCGCTTGCAGCAGACTTTCAAGGACGACCGCAAGGACTACGAGTCGAAGTGGGACAGTCTGAAGCTGTTTATCAACTACGGTATGCTGTCACAAGAGGACTTCTACGACCGTGCCAAAGACTTTGCACTCTTCAAAGATGTCGACGGCAAGTACTTCACCTTCGACGAGTACAAGACGCTCATCAAGTACAACCAGACGGATAAGAATGGAGAGCTCATCTACCTCTATGCCACCAACAAGGAAGACCAGTACACCTATATCAAGGCCGCTCAGGACAAGGGTTATAGTGTGTTGCTCCTTGACGGCCAGCTCGATGTGCCAATGGTGAGCATGCTGGAGCAGAAGTTCGAGAAGAGTCGTTTCTCCCGCGTCGACGCTGACATCATCGACCGTCTCATCGTCAAGGATGATGTCAAGAAAGAGACACTTGACAAGGACGACAGTGACAAATTGTCAGAGGTCTTCCGCTCGCAGATGCCTTCCGATGCAAAAGCCAATTTCAGTGTCGATGTGGAAGCTCTCGGTGAGACTGCAAATCCTGTACTCATCACACAGAGTGAGTATATGCGCCGAATGAAAGAGATGAGCCAGTTCCAGCCCGGAATGAGCTTCTACAACCAGATGCCCGATTCCTACATGGTTGTGCTCAACTCCGACCACAAGCTCATCAAAGAGGTTCTCGACGACACCAAGAAGAGCGTTGACGAAGCCTTGAAGCCTATCGTCAGCGACATCAAGGGTCAGGAGGCCCGCCTCGCTGCCCTCCATCAGAGTCAGGCCAACAAGAAGCCTGAGGAGGTGAGCCAGGAGGAGAAAGACGATCTCCAAAAGACAGAGAAGACCATCAACGACGAGCGCGAGAAGAAGACCAAGATTCTTGCCGACTATGCCAAGGGTAACAAGATTGTTCACCAGCTCATCGACCTGGCACTGCTTCAGAACGGCATGCTCAAGGGAGAGGCACTTGACAAGTTCCTCAAGAGGAGCGTTGAACTGATAGGTTGACTCTAATCATCTCCTAATAGAAGGGGCCGGCAATTATGCCGGCCTTTTTTTATCTTATCGTATGCTTTCTTGCTGACAAACTTCTTGGTCCACTTCACCGCCGGGCTGCCGGGGTTGGTGCCCACCGCCAGATGGGCGGCACGGGAGCCGGGAGCGGCACCATGCCAGTGGAGCACGTTGGGCGGGCAGAGAGCCACGTCGCCGGGATGGAGCACCTCTACGGGCTTGCCCTTTAGCTGATGGTAGATGACGCCGTCGGTGACCAAGAGGATCTGACCGCCCGGATGCTCGTGCCAGGCATTGTACACACCGGGCTCGAAGACGACGTTGTGGATGTCGGGAGCTCCCGATGCGTTATTGGCCTCCAGGGTGTTGGAGAGTAGCACCTTACCCGTGAACGTGGGCAGCTGCAGGAGCGAGTCGCCGGGAGCGAACATGCTGATGTCGGTGCGGGCGTTCTGATGGGGATATTCCTCCATCGCGAGGTGGTTGTAGGCTTCGTCGGTGACGGTGTTGTCAGCGTCGGCATAAGTCGTCGTCGGCTTCCAGTCCTTGTCGTAGATGACTATCTGCTGAAACCAGTTGCCCGGTGCGGCTCCGTGCCAGTGGCGTGTCCCGGCGGGGATGTGCAGCACGTCGCCCTTGCGGAGCACCTGCGCCGCCCTACCCTCCTGCTGGTAGATGCCCACACCGCCGGTGACGAGGATATCCATGCCGCCGTGGCGGTGCCAGTTGCTGTGGGCACCGGGTGCGAAGGTGATGACATTGGTCGTCGGGAAGTTGTAAATGCTGTCCTTGGCGATGATATTGCTGATGTAAGCCTCGCCATGGAACGCCTCGCGTGGCAGCGTGTTGCCGAAGTTTGTGAAGGGCATGTCCTCCTTCGTCGCACCGCCAAGCTGATGGCTCTTGAGCCAGTCGGCCACGAGGTCGGCAATCTGACCGTTGTTCATCTCCTCAAACATGAAATGGCTGTTGCCGTGGATGCCCATGTCGGGCAGATAGATAACCTTCGCGTCGCCACCGTCCTTGTTGTATTGTGCTGCGAAGTCGCGACACTGCTTCAACACGACCTGCCAGAAGGCTGTGGACTGGATGTCCTTGGGACCGTTCTCGATGTAGTCGCCGAAGAGGAAGAGCATCGGCACCTTGGCGGCAAGAAACTTCTTGTACTCCGCCGAGCCCACCTGCGGCGCACCACCGGGCTCTACGGCGACGATGGCGGCGATATTCTCGGCATCGGTCCGCCAACCCACACGACCACCCTGCGAGTGGGTGACATAGACAGCTTTGCGGCCCGTCTTTTTTCTCACGTCCCGGAGAACGGCACTGAGAGCCTGGCCGAAGAGTTTCTCGTCGTAGCCGCCCGTGTTGGGTGTCATCTGACAGAAGAACTGGTTCTGCGCCGCGTCGCCGGCAGGGAACTGCGAGCCCTCATAGCGCCCAGGGGCCACGCGCCCGATGCGGAAGTGAGTGTACCACGCCTGGTCGCCGGGTTTATAGCTGTTGCCGTCGGCATCGAGAGCGTCGGCGGTCATCTTCTCCGTGGCACCGGCGGCACCGCGCCGAGGCTGGTCCACGAGAAATACGGAGTAGCCCTTGCCGAGGAAGATGTCGGACCATCCCTCGCGGCCGTCGGGTGTCGTCTGCCATCCCGTGCGGCTCTGACCATAGCCGTGAAGGAAGACCACGGGAATACCGCTGCCGCCGACGGGAATCTGGTAGAACGTGTTGGCATGGTCCACGTGCGCAGTGGTGCCCTTGCGGCTCATGTCGAGCCAGTTCTTTGTGGCATCGTACTCACCGGGCACGGGGACCGTGACGCGGCCGCCCGAAGAGAACACGCCCTGGCGCGCGATCTGCAAGGGACGATGGCTCTGAGAAGCTGAGCCGTTGATTGTGGCCTGCACCTTTGCGCCTATAGCGTAAACGGCAAGCAGCAGGAGCATGAATGCCGCAAACAAATTCTTCTTCATTGTATACGTCTTGTTTGATGGTTTAATGATGATGTTGCAAAGTTATGTCTTTCCCCTCATATTCCGATTACCATATCTTCGGGTAAACTTACCCTATTGGCGGAAAAGATATCCTCACGGTCATTGCAACGAAGCCTCTGAGGCCTTTGAACCTCTGCCGTGGCGCTTTGTTTGTCCTCCTACCGCGCAAGCGCGGATATAAAGAAAATCTGAGAATATCTTTAAAAATAATATTTTGGAGATATTGATATTCTCTGATTTTCTCTATATCCCATCGAAGATGGGTAGGAGGACAAACCAAAAGCCGTTGTAAGGAACTTCCTCCTACCGCGCAGGGCGCAGATATAAAGAATATTTGAGAATATTATAGAAAATATTTTTAGATATTCTCAGATTTTCTTTATATCCCATCGGAGATGGGTAGGAGGACAAACCAAAAGCCGTTGTAAGGAACTTACCTCCTACCGCGCTGGGCGCAGATATAAAGAAAATCCGAGAATATCTTAAAAATAATATTTTGGAGATATTGATATTCTCAGATCTTCTCTATATCCCATCGAAGAAGGATAGGAGGAAGACAAGACCAGCGCGATGTGTACAAAATACCGCAAAATGTGTAAGGAATCCGAAGATATATATAACACAACATTGTGGAAAAACGCTTATCTTTGCAACCGTAAGACAATTCATCAAATACATAAGATTATGAGTCATTTCCATTTCAGAGCCCTTGCAGTAGTCGTGCTGTTAGCCTTGGGCACCACGGCTTGGGCACAGTCCAAGGTGTATCTCACCCGTGAGATCTCTCCCGCCTCGCTTGTACGTATCTATCAGGCCCTGGGCGTAAAGGCCAAGGGACGCGTCGCCGTGAAGGTGAGCACGGGCGAGGGCTCCAACCCCAACTA
Organism: uncultured Prevotella sp.; assembly: GCA_900543585.1. Lineage (GTDB taxonomy): Bacteria > Bacteroidota > Bacteroidia > Bacteroidales > Bacteroidaceae > Prevotella. The sequence continues at coordinate 31,793 of UQRP01000004.1, read as the reverse complement.
TCTCAAGCCCGAGCTCATCAAGGACCTGGTCTATGATGTTGACGGCACCATTGTGGAGAACAACACCGCCTACGGCGGCGACCCCAACGACGTGCGTAACAACTCGGCCAACCACTGGAAGGTCATTGACCGCCACGGATTCACGAAATACTTCCCCGTGGATATCATGGACGAGTACGACGAGATTCGCATCCCCGTGCGCGACCATACCCATCTGATCTACGACATTGTGGGCGGACACCTCGCCAACTACGACTTCATGATCTGTCTGAACCACTTCAAGGGCCATCCCATGGGCGGCTACGGCGGGGCGCTGAAGAACCTCTCCATCGGCTGCGCCTCGGCCAACGGCAAGGCTTATATCCACTCCGCCGGCAAGATGAACAAGCTCAACATGGACTCGCTGTGGACTCCGAAATACATCGGCAATCAGGACGGATTCCTTGAGAGCATGGCGGCAGCGGCTCAGGCGGTGGTCAACTACTTCAAGAAGGAGAACGGCATCATCTACATCTCTGTGATGAACAACATGAGCATCGACTGCGACTGCGTGGACCACCCCGCTCCCGTGAAGCTTGAAGACTATGGCATCCTCGCCAGCACCGACCCCGTGGCCCTCGACCAGGCTTGCGTCGATATCATCAACAACCAGAAGGTGACGGCCAAGAACGATCCGACCGACCTGCTCAAGCGCATCGACAAGCAGCATGGCACGCATACCATCGACTGGGCGGAGAAGATAGGCCTCGGCTCGAAGAAATACACCCTCGTCAATATTGACAAGAAATAACCCCTCCATATCTTCATGGATCAGAAATTACTACTGTTGACCGCCCTGCTTGGTGCGGCCAGCCTTTCCTTTGCCCAAACCGACTCGGTGCGTCTCAGCGACGTGGTCGTCACGGGCACACGCTATCAGTCCGACATCCGCCACCTGCCCCTCGACGTGTCCGTCATCAGCCGCTCGCGGCTCACGGCCGCTTATCAGCCTTCTGTGCTGCCCACGCTGAGCCAGCAGGTGCCGAGACTCTTCATCACCACACGCGGCATCCTCGGCTACGGACTGAGCACCGGGGCAGCGGGAACCATCAAGATAAGGGGCATCGGCGGCTCGGCCAACCTGCTCGTGCTCATCGACGGACTGCCTCAGTATGCCGGGCTCTACGGCCATCCGCTCGCCGACACCTATCAGACCATGCTGGCCGACCGCGTGGAGGTGGTCAGCGGTCCTGCCTCGGCCATCTATGGCAGCAATGCCATGGGCGGCGTGGTGAACATCGTGACGCGGCAGATGCGGGAGAACGGCGTGCGCACCAACGTCAACCTGCAAGGCGGCAGCTACGGCACCTTCATCGGCACCGCCACCAACCGTGTGCGCCAGGGCCGCTTCTCGTCAATCGCCGCAGTGAACTATGAGCGCACCGACGGCCATCGCCCCAACGCGGCTTTCAGTCAGACGAGCGGTTTCGTCAAGCTCGGCTACGACCTCAGTCGCTACTGGCAGTTGGACGGCAACGTGAACATCGCCTATCAGGAGTCGTCCAATCCCGGTCCTGTCTCTGCTCCGCTCATCGACAACGACATGGACATCACGCGGGGCATGGCAGCCCTCTCGCTCACTAACGACTATGGGCGTGTGTCGGGTGCTGTGCGCGCCTTCTACAACTGGGGCCACCACCACATCAACGACGGCCACACCGCCTCACGCTCCCCTCAGACGGCTTTCTACATGCACAACGACCGCATGGGCGGCGTCTCGGCCTATGAGAGCTTCGCGCCTTTCTCCACCACACACCTGACCCTCGGCTTCGACTACCAGCGCTTTGGCGGTCATGCCTGGCAAAAAGCCATGGCTGACGGCAGTCGCACGGACATCGCCGACCGCAACGTCAATGAGGTGGCGGGCTATGCCGACATCCGCCAGGAGCTGCTGTCGTGGCTCACCGCCGACGTGGCCCTGCGATACGACCACCACAGCGTGTCGGGCAGTGAATGGATACCGCAGGGCGGACTCACCGCACGTCTGCCCCACGACATGGAGCTGAAAGCCATCGTGGGCAAGGGCTTCCGCAATCCTACCCTGCGCGAGCTCTACATGTTCCGCCCGGCCAATGCCGACCTCGCCCCCGAACGGCTCTGGAACTATGAGTTCTCCTTGCGCCAGCGGCTCCTCGACGGCCGTCTTGGCTATGGTCTCAACGTCTTCTATCTCAATGCCGACAACCTCATCACCACGCAGATGGTCGATAGCCGGCCGCTGAATGTCAACACGGGCAGCACCGAGAACTCCGGCTTCGAGCTCTTAGGCTTCTACGCTCCTGTCAGCCGACTGCGCCTCGATGCCAACTACAGCTTCCTCCATACCAGCCGCACGCTCACAGCTGCCCCGAAGCACAAGCTCTACATAGGTGCTGACTGGCAGCCCGGCCGCTTCAGCCTGCACAGTGGACTGCAATGGATCGACGGGCTTCACACGGCGGAGAACAACGCAGCGACAGAGAACTTCCGGTTGTGGGATCTCACCGCCACCCTGCGTGTCAGCCGTCAGCTGAAAGTCTTCGTTCATGGCGAGAATCTCCTTGCCCAACGCTATGAGGTCAACGCCGGCTTCCCCATGCCACGCGCCACGGTCATGGCCGGAGTGAATATCGATTTATAAAAGGGCTCTGCCATCCTAAAACGAAAAACCGCCCGCTCCTAATAGTGAGGAACGGGCGGCTTTCTTTGAAAGGTATGAAATGATTTGAAAATTATTGGTAGAACCGTAGCGCATCTTTGCGTAAGGTGACAACACCAGCTAATCATTATTCATCTTGTGCGGTGTTCATCAAGAAAGACCTGCCTCTTCTATGGCAGTAGAAAGATTATATATAGTCAAAATTCAACGTAAGCTCAATCGCTTTCTTCTTTGTTTTCGTGACTATCTTCGTTTTTCTCTGTGTGTCAATAATGTGTGATACGATAGCGTCTATCCCACTTTGGTTACAATTATCATAATTTTCCAATAACACTTGGCGGTCGTGGTGAGATATTTCAGCCACGACGGGGAGACGTAATTTCTTCAAATATTGGCTCTGCCATCTTGCATATCCACCATTCATGTGATTGGTAATGTCTCCAAGTTGTTCTTTTATGGCTGACGACATTAACAATGCTGCCAAAATTTTCATCTCTCTAACAGTTCCGCCTGTAATGTAATAGATATTATGCTGTGGATAATATTTACCCTCGTCAACAAAGATGAAGGAGTTGCCGGAAATGTCAGGTAACAAAACCTTAGGCTTCGTCAGCAACTTCTTATCAATGCTGTCGATCGTAGCATACCAACGTTGAGGTTTTTTTCTTGCCTTATGTCTTTTAGACAACCTATCATAATGTAGTTGCAGATACGCTTTCGCCTTTGGATATAGCGACAAATCAACCAAGCAGCCATCACTGTTATATGGGTTTAAGAGATATCTACCATCCCAATTCAGCTGATTGCCCTTCAGATTTTGCGCGTTAATGCAAGGCAGCAAAAGGTCTTCTTCGATATTCCCTTTAAAGTTTTTTGATATGAAAATAGAATCACATCCTGTAGCAACTCCTATACCGATACAAAAGCCCTGCTCTTGAATTGTCAGGAAATTAGCAAATACCTGCTTTGTGAACATACTTGACCAATCACCATCGAAAGGCATCTGTAAAATCGCAGGAGCTTTTTTCCCAATTTCATTAGGAGCCTCTATTTTATAGAACTCAACGCGAGGCGTCGCCCGTTGGTTCGTTATTAATGTAATTGATGGATAAGCTAAAACATCCTCTTGAAAGGCCCGTATAGCTTCCATGTCAAAGATCTTCTCCAATCGGAAAGAAGATGCGATCATATTCCGCAGTTTTATCCCATATGTATTCTTCATCCATCTGTTAGAACAAATAAAGCAATGCCGTCCACCTCGTTTAAGCATAGTCAAGGTTTTCTCAAAAAACAGCACATAAATGTCAGCCCGGTAATAAAAGCAATGGAATATAGACTTATATCGAGACATAGCATCTTTTGGAATTGCCTCGTATCTTATATATGGAGGGTTGCCAACAACGATATCAACACAGGGATGATGTGATAAAAGAAAATCCTCTACGAAGAAATGACTGAAAGAGTCGTTTGTAAGATTGTATCTCGAAGAAATACGTTCTATGCAGACCTTCATTTTCTTTTCGTCTATGTCACTGGCAAAGACATTCTCCTTGAAAACCGTTTCAAAATCAAAGCCATACTTGACAGAAGAAAGATAAAGTCTGGATACTATTTCTATGACAAATTCACCTTCACCACACGAGGGTTCAAATATTGTAACAGCTGAGAGGTCGCGGTCAGCTGTATAGCCCACCTCATCAAGCATGAAAGAGACAACATAGGGTAACGTATAGACGTCACCTTGCTGTCCGCCTTTTGTTCTCGTTCCATATATATTATTTAAACTCATCAGCCATACCTAATAATTGTCCACGAAATGAATTAAGAAAGGATTCTAAGGAAATATCATCAGACAAGTCGCGGTAATGGTCTTTGTCACTTGTAGCTATAAGCGCTACTGCATTGTATTTATGCTCCAATACCAACCGTTGACAGAGGATTTTATAACGATCAAGATAACTTGCACATTTAAATTCAGGTCTCACGGAAAAATGTTGTTCACTTACGCTAACAGGATGCGTTGAGCCCTCATCCTCGCCGACAACCATCACATATCCAAGCCAAGGCGACTGAAGGCAAGGAAAGGCCTTCTCCCGAAACGCAGTCCAAAAATCCTCAGCTGAGCCGAGGGATTCCTCCGTTCTGTTATTTAGATTGTTACCATAAGAGCCTACCTGTGATTTCAATTCTATTGCAGCCACTAAGTTTCCTTTTTCTGATACGATTAAGAAATCCCAATCTTTTGTTGCCCTGTAATAACCGGGTACTTGATTGTTTTTCAGAAAGATACAATCTCTTGGCACGCCCGTCTCTATAGCCACCGTGGTTAACAAGGTGAGAAATTTATCAAGTTGCTTACCTGCTAACACATTGCCTTGTTTAGCTTTAGTCGTCCAAAAACTTTGGATGGCCTCGTCTATCAGTTTATGATAACTATTACTCATAATTTACCAATAAGATTCTTCTTAGTGCAAATTTAATGAAAGTTTCTAAGATAATAGTCTTTTCTTTATTTTTTTATCTTCTTGTGCTGGACACTTCAAATCTATCCCTCGGGAGCCCTGCACGCTGATTTAGATCGTGATAGTCTCTGATGTCGTCAAATTCCTTCTCCTCCTTATCTACAAAGATGATTCAAGCGCTTGCTCTATCTTGTCAAGATGAGGCTTTCTGATAATGTTCTCCATATCTTCTATAATTAATAAACTGTGCAAATATACGGATAATTTCTTTTATAGAAGATAAAATCATCAGAATAACATGTTGTTTTTCTTATAATGGATGACGCTGCTGTCGAAAGACTTCGTATCGGCGATACCCGTATACATCATCAGTTCCGACAGCTGCTCGTTCATCTTCCTCACCTTCTTTGCCACACCATCCGTGCCTTCTTTCAGCAGTGGTGCCAGGATGCCACGACCCACAGCAACCACATCCGCACCAAGAGCAAGAGCCTTATAGGCGTCATAACCCGTGTCTATACCACAGTCGCAGAATATCATCACGTTGCTGCCTTCAAATGCCTTTTTGATTTGAGGCAGGATGGCAGTAGGAGGTATGCCGAAGGGTATTCTTCCATGATGATGGGAGACAAATATCCCCTTGCAGCCGGCGTCACGGGCTTTGAGCGCATCAGAAACAGAGAGGACGCCCTTGGCTATGAAGGGCAGCTTTGTTGAACGGGTGTATCCGGCAAGATCATTCTTCGTTATTGGGCCAAGCGGCAGCCCGTCAACAATATCATAGTGTCCGTCTTTTCCGGCAATGTGGTCTATATCAATGCCGACAGCAAAAGCTCCGTGGTGCTCAGCAAAGGCTATCTGCTTCATAATCATGTCATGGTCGGCAAATGGCTTAATGATGCGGACCGTAGGCGCGCCAACTTTCGCAATAGAGGCGAATTCATCGTCAGGCTCCATTCCCACCCAGTTGAGCACGTTGAGTTCTTTTGCAGCCATAGCGTATTCTTCCATCGGCTTACGGCCGTCTTTGCCAACTTTATTAAGATGAGAGAAAGCGGGCATCATTATCGGCGAACTGAATCTTCTTCCGAATATCTCTGTCTCAAGGTTCGGTTCTACAGCATCAATCACCCGCATCTCAACGAGCAGGTCATCAAGATATTGACGGTTGATTTTATTGGCATCCTCCGCCTTGCCGTTTGTTACAGGAATAAGGCCTTCCGGTCCAGGCCACGGGCTTTTAATTTTGTCGTCCATTGTATATTGACTTTTTTGCAAAGTTACATAATATCCTCGATACACACAACTTCAACGTCGACTTTTGTATTTACACTTCGTTATATAAAGGACACCGAATACATCAGACCTGGGATAGCGGCCAAAAGATGAAATAATTTCGAAACTATTCACTTTCGTTTCAAAATTATTCCGTAACTTTGCGCGCAGAATACATCTATTGATAAACTAAGGACTATGACCAAGATTGCTTTTTTCGATGCACACAGTTACGACCGTGAGTCTTTCAACACGTGGAACAAGGGTTTCAACTACGAAATCCATTATTACACCGAGCGCCTGACGATGAACACCGTCGAGTTGGCCAACGGCAAGGATGTCGTTTGCGTCTTTGTCAACGACGCCCTCACAGCCCCCGTCATAGAGAAGTTAGTAGCCTATGGCGTCAAACTCATCGTGCTCCGCTGTGCCGGTTTCAACAATGTCGACCTCAAGGCTGCCAACGGCAAGATAATGGTGGCGCGCGTGCCAGCCTATTCGCCACATGCTGTAGCAGAATATGCCGTTACCCTGATGCTTTCCCTCAACCGTAAGGTCTACCGGTCCGTGCAGCGCACCCGTGAGGGCAACTTCCGCCTCTCGGGGCTCCTTGGCTTCGACATGTACGGCAAGACCGTCGGTGTCATTGGTATGGGACGTATCGCCAAGGAACTAATAAAGATTCTCCATGGCTTTGGCATGAACATCCTGGCCTACGACAAATACCCCGATACAAAGTTTGCCAAGGAGAACAACGTAAAGATGGTCGAGCTGCCCGAGCTCTATGAGAACAGCGACATCATCACCCTCCACTGCCCGCTGACCATGGAGACGCTGCACATGATAGACAAGGACGCCATCGACATGATGAAACCGGGAGTGATGATTATCAACACCGGGCGTGGCAAGCTCATCCGCACCGAGGACCTGATCCAAGGACTCAGACAGCACAAGGTGGGGTCGGCAGGACTTGATGTCTACGAGGAAGAGGCAAAGTTCTTCTACGAGGACCACTCCGACAGCATGCTCAACGATGACTGCCTGGCCCTGCTTCTCATGATGCCCAACGTCATCATCACCTCCCATCAGGCTTTCTTCACACGCGAGGCACTGAAGAACATCGCGCTGACAACACTGAACAACATCAAAGCTTTCAATGAGGGTAAACCGCTCGAAAACGAAGTGAAGATGAAATAGGAGGGTATCAGAAGCCCGGACTTCTGGACTTCCGGACTTCTGGTTTAGTTCAACTCCGTGAGGATCTTTCCTTCTTCGGTGAGGTAATTCTGTATCTCAGCCGGATAGAATGTCACTATGATTTGGCCCGCAGCATGGCAGGCTATCTCGTCCGACTCGTAGAGGAATACGATAGTACCATTCTTAAAGAAGATGTCGTTGGCAGGGAATGGCACAGGGTTGTCCTGCGTGTAGCCTTCGACTAAGTCTTTCGGCAGACGTGCGGTGATAAGCTTTTGCAGTTCCATCGTCTTCTTCACCAGCTCAGCCTTCTTACCGGTCGCCTTGTTGAAGGTCACACCCTTGTTCAGGCTCTGCCCGTGAGCGCCACCGGTATAGCCGTAGCCGCTGGCCTCTAAAGTGAGGTAGCGGTCTGTCTCGTCAGTGCGGAGTATCTTGTACTGCATGGAGCAGGGACGGTAGGGCATGCCATTGGCCTTGTCAAGCTCCTTCATGTTCGTCGTCATCTGACCGATATAATAGTTGAACATCTTGTCGGCATCTCCCTGCTCACCGGAATAGCTCGGTGTGGAAGAACCATCCTGAAAGGTGAAGAAGTCGGAAGCGCCCTTGAGAAGGCGTGACTCATAGCCAAGAACGGCATTGCGAAGACTACCCGGAGCAGTGGGATAGTCGATACTGAGGTCGATATGGCTGTTATAGCCTACGTAGTGCACATTACGGAAATCAGATGATGAACGCTCGTCAGCCTGTGTCACGACACCCTCGTCATAGACCGTGTAGTCACGATACTTCGCATTGATGGCCACGAGATACATAGGCTCCACGACATACGACTGGCGGGGACCGTAGTTCACCGTATATCTCAGGTGCAACTCGTTCTTTCCGGAATATTCTCCCTTCCCGGTGTCGACAATCTTCAGGTCTTTTATCTCGGCAGCCCTATCGGTCTCAGAGAGCACGATAGCTACGACAGCCTGTTTGCGGAAGTCTATCTTCGTAGGCTCACCGTTCTTGCCCATTACAGCAGCCGGAGAGAAGTATTTGTCGAAGTCGGCCTGAGAGGTGATCAACGGATTATAAGGCAACGTTGTACCATTGGTATGGAAATAATGCCTTACCTCCGTATAGTTCACAATTTTCTCCTTTGCAGAAACCACTCCCGGCATCAGTGTCAGGATAACTGCAAGCAGTGCAATAAATGTTTGCTTTGTCATATCAGTAAGTTAATGTGAGATTTCAAGAGGACAACCTATCTTCTGTCTTTGAAGAACCGCTGCATCAGTTGGTGGCAGTCTGCCTCAAGCACACCTGTAGTCACCTTTGCTTTCGGGTGGAAGGCCCGAGGAGCCAAAAGGGTGTAGCCCCGCTTGTCGTCACCGGCTCCATAGACGATACGGCCGATCTGCGCCCAGCCAATGGCACCGGCGCACATCACGCAAGGCTCCACGGTGACATAGAGCGTACAATCCTTGAGATATTTTCCGCCGAGCAGGTCGGCAGCTGCCGTGATCGCTAACATCTCAGCATGGGCTGTGACATCATGGAGCGTCTCCGTCTGGTTATGGGCACGAGCAATGACACGCCCGCCGGCCACGATGACGGCGCCAACGGGTATCTCGCCCTCAGCATAAGCCTGTTCGGCCTCAGCCAAGGCAAGTCGCATGAAGCGAAGGTCTCTATCTTGCTGTTCTTCCAACATTGCTTTGTCATTCATATCGGCTGCAAAGATACAAAGACTTAACCATATTGATTCCCAAATCAACAATTATTATTGCTCATAAACCAGTCTGCATCAAGTTCGTCACTACCTCCTTGTCTGCTGGCAGCCAGTCCACGGTCAGCAGATGACTGTTGTCCAGCCAACGGGCATCCTCGGCTTCCAAGAGCTGAAGATGTCCGGATACGACATGGCAGAGATAGCAGTGCATGGTAAGGTGAAAGTCCGGATAGTCACAGTCTACCGTACAGATAAACCGGTCTATCCCAATGGTAGTAGCAAGCTCTTCACGAATCTCCCTTATCAGGGCTTCCTCACGACTCTCGCCCGGCTCCACCTTGCCACCAGGAAACTCCCATTTGTCCTTATATTCGCCATAGCCACGCTGTGTAGCAAAATACCGGCCGTCACGCACGATGACGGCGGCCACCACTTCGATATGCTTCATCATAAACGATATTTGGCTTACCTATGAACTTAACCTCAAACAAGTATTAGCATCATCCCTCCACACTCTCAACAAACTGGTCGGCAAAGTTCAGTGTTGATATAATTTTTATGTCCTTGCAAAACTTAAAATGCTTCTCATTGCTTGTTACTATTGTATCACAAGCTGAGGCCTTTGCGCATTCATATTGCAACACATCTTCAAAGTCTGGAGCTGTGACAGAAAAAGCTTGCACCAACTGCTCATTGTCCATAGGGAGGATTGTGAGAAAGCGAGTATATTCTTTCAGAATCTCTGTCATTTCCTTAGCGGTCCGTCCTTTCTTAAGCATATAAGCCATATTTGCTACAGAAAGGAAGGAAAGGCAGCCCTCCATCTCTCCATATTCACAAGCAGATAATATGGCACTTGCCGCAATGCCGTTATCCCCCCGAGCCAATGCTGAGTCAAGCATGACATTAGTATCAAGAAATATTTTCTTCATCTGCTTAAAATATATTGCAGTCTCTCGTCATCCTCTATATCCTTAGGGTTGATTTTAACACAGCCCATTAATTTCTCCATTCGCGGTGACAACCGGTATTTCTTCTTTGCAGTAGCATGAGCCGTACGTTCCATTGACATAGACATTTTAGAAGTTTTCTCGGCTAACCATTGCCAATTATCAGCTGTCAAAGACAAGCCCTGCAAATAAGACCACAAATTATTCATAGAAATTGCATTCATAACAGAATCCTTCCTTTATAGTTTTTGCAAATTTAAGAAAAAGATCAAGACGAGACAAGAATTTGAGGCTTGTTTTTTTTGTTTTATTTCCACATTACTGTAATTTTGTAGCCACCAACAAATCATTCTATGCAGATAATCCTTGCCGATGCCAAAATCATGCGGGCGGAAGTGACGATACCGCCTTTGTGCACCACTACCCCACTCTTTCAGTCCGAGGCTACTGCCATTGCCGAAGAGATAGCAAAGAAGAGCGTCGCTGACATTGCCAAGCTCTTCAGCTGTAGTCCGGCGATAGCGGTGGAGAACCATCAGCGCTTTCTGTCTTTCTCCGGCGCCACTGCCCAGCCCGCCTTGTTAGCCTACTTTGGGCAGGCTTATAAATATCTGCAAGCCGACGACTTCTCGCAGGACGACTTTTCCTTCGCCCAGGACCATGTTCTGACGATGTCCTTTCTCTACGGTTTGCTCCGTCCCCTTGACCTCATCCACCTCTACCGCATGCCTGCCAACGTGCGACTGGACTTCACCGATGGCAAACCGCTACAGACCTGGTGGCGGAGCCGTCTCACCGACATCCTCATCAAGCGGGTGAGAGACGACGACGGCATCCTCCTCGACTTGGCCACAACGGAGTTTGAACGGATGTGCGACTGGAAAAAAGTCGAAGAGCAGGTCACAGTCATCAAACCGCTGTTCCTCGTTGACAAAGGCATGGAGTATAAGACCGTATCCATGTACGCCAAAGGCTGCCGAGGTGCCATGACCAGATTTGTCGTCAAGAACAGAATCTCCTTACCACAAGACTTGCGGGACTTCTCCATCGATGACTTCTGTTATCGGGCTGACCTTGGCGATGAACAGCACCCACATTATATAAAAGAAGAGCAAGACTGACCGGGCTGGCCGTCTATGGCATAAAAAGGCTATAAAATCATTAAAAGCTGTTTGGGTTTAGCGTTAGTATTGGGAAAAAGTCTATCTTTGTACTGTCAAACTAAATAAGTACACAACTATGATTAAGATTTATGGCATGCCCACCTGCCCCTATTGCGCTTATGTTGACGAGCAGGTCAAGGGCGACAAGCGATTCAAGGTCATCGACATCGGTGAAAACGTAAGATATATGGGAGCCTTCATGCGCCTTCGTGATAAGAGCGCGGCTTTCGACCACTCCAAGGAGATTGGTGACATCGGCATCCCCGCCTTCGTCTTGGAGGACGGCACCGTCACCCTTAAACCTGAAGATGTGGGACTGAAGGAGTACAATCCCAACGAAGGCGGCCCTTCGTGCAGCATCGACGGAAAAGGATGCTAAACAAGAAGTACGGAATACATGTCTGAAGTCCGGAAGTTCTGAAGTCCGGAAGTCCAGTCATTACTTTAGCAATACCTAATAAATAGAAGCTTAAGCAAATGACCGGACTTCCGGACTTCCTGACTTCTGGACTTCCGATAGAAGCCTTTGTGTTTATAGCTTCAGCCGGAATGTTGTGATGCCATCGTCATGGTAGGGCAGCAAGGAGAGGGAGCCGTTGCTGACGCGCATAATCTGCCGGGAAATAGATAGGCCGATACCACTGCCCTCCGCCTTCGTCGTGAAGAAAGGAATGAAGATATGTGAGGCGATGTCGGCAGGTATCTGCGCACCATCGTCGCTAACGTCGATGACCACAGCCTCATCGGTATCTGAGAAAGCATGCAGGCGTACGTGCTGTCCCGCCGTCGTAGCCTCCGCGGCATTCTTCAGTAGGTTGCTCACGACACGTGCCAGGAGACTCTCGTCGGCATAGACCAAGAGGTCGGCAGGCTCCACGTCGAGGTTCAGCGTCACGCCCTCACCAAGGAGCGGCTGCGCCTGAGCCGCCATCCGCTCCAGGAAAGGTTTGACATAGAAAAGCTGTGGCTGGGGCGTGGGCACATGGGTGAAACGGCGGTAGTTCTCCACAAAGCGTATCAGATCCTGACTCGTGCGGTGGATGACCTCTAATCCCTCACGCTGCTCCCCTTCGGCCTTGGGCAGCAAGGCCTCGCTGAGCGAGATGACAGGCGTGAGCGTGTTCATCATCTCGTGGGTGAGCACGCGGATGAGGCGCACCCATGAGTCTGTCTCCTGGTTGGCCAGCTCACCTCCGATGTCGCTGAAGGCGATGATGCGCACACGCCGCTGTTGCAACACCGTATGGGTCTCGCGCACGGCAAACTTCTTCAACTGCTCCTTCACCTGGTCGACATGGGTGACGGCCTCACGACCCAAGAGTCGAAGGGCAGCACGGTTGCATCGCAGTACGATACCCCGCTCACCATTGATGACGAGGACACCCGTGTCCACGGAGTCGAGAATCAACTCGAAATATTTTTCTTTCTCAATCTGCTCATCCCTGGCATGCTGCAAGATTTCCTTGATACGGTTCAATGCCGCATTGACCATAGCATTGCTCTTCTGGTCCTCAGCATAGCGGAAAGCATAGTCGCCGTTATCGATGGCATTGAACAGAAAAGTCACTTTGTCGATGGTGTTGCGGTTGCGACGCCACAGCACAACGACTGTCACTACCAATACCACGATGATGATAATGGCAATAGAAAGGAGAATATATGGTTCTGGCTGTGTCATTTTCCTCCTATATGCCGTATTTCTTCATCTTGTTATAGAGCGTCTGCCGGGATATTCCCAACTGCGAGGCCACCTGCGAGAGGTTGCCGTCGCATTCCGCAATGGCCTTTGCTATCATGTCGCGCTCCATCTCGTCAAGACGCTGTATCTCTCCAGAGGCCTTCGGCTGCATCGCCGCCGTGCCCTCGATGTCGTCGGGCTGAATAGCCATGCCGTCGCTGAGGATGACGGCCTTCTCCACAGCATGCTGCAACTCACGGATGTTGCCATACCACGGCATGCGCTCCATCTTGGCTTTCGTCTCAGGTGCGAAGGTCATGCCCACCTTATTATATAGTCCGGCATAACAGCTGAGGAAGTGCTCGGCATAGGTGAGGATGTCACCTGCCCGCTCACGGAGCGGCGGCAGCTGCAGGTGGATGGTATTGACGCGGTAGAGCAGGTCCTCGCGAAACTCCCCCTTGCGGACCATCTCCTCAAGGTCGCGGTTGGTAGCGCAGATGACTCTGACATCGACAGGTATCGGCTTGCTGCCACCCACACGGACGATGGTACGCCGTTGCAGGGCTGTGAGGAGCTTAGCCTGGAGCGAATAACTGAGGTTACCAATCTCGTCGAGGAAGAGGGTACCGCCCTCGGCCAGTTCAAACTTACCCGGTTTGTCAGCCTTGGCATCAGTGAAGGCGCCCTTGACATATCCGAAAAGCTCACTCTCGAAGAGCGTCTCCGTAATGGCACCCATGTCGATGGGCAGCATCCGCTTGACAGCACGTTTCGAGAGGCGGTGTATCTCCTTGGACAGCACCTCCTTACCCGTTCCGTTCTCACCCGTGATAAGGATATTGGCATCGGTGACAGCCACCTTCTCCACCATATCACGGAGCCGCATCATCACAGGCGACGCTCCCCATATCATCTCCGCCGACGCCGTTGCCGACGGCTTCTGCTGATGCGTCTTCTGGTAGGCAGCGGTGAGCTTCTCGATGAGCTGCGCATTGTCGAAAGGCTTGACGATGAAGTCAGCAGCACCGTCTTTCAAACCCGTCACTGCCAACTCGATGTCGGCATAGGCCGTGAAGAGCACCACGGCTGTCTGCGGGCTTGTCTTCTTGATTTCTCTAAGCCAATAAAGCCCCTCGTTGCCATTGTTGATGCCACTGTGGAAGTTCATATCGAGCAGCACCACGTCGGGCTTATCCTCACGCAGCCGCGTCATCAGTCCGGAAGGACTGGAGAGACAGACGATGCGCTCGAAAGTGTGCTCTGTCACCATCTTTACCGTGGTAAGGATATTGCGATTGTCGTCAACGACGAGTAAAGTACCATGCTTCATAACACTGCAAAGTTACGGTTTTTTCGTGATTCCCGGTCATTTCATACGGGATAATTCCACCTTGTCACCATCACTGGATGAATGCCAGCACATCTTTCCACACGGTGGCTTTTTCTGTCTCGTTGAGAATCTCGTGCCGCATCTTTGGATAGAGCTTTGCCGTGACATGACGGTAGCCCACCCGCCGCATCATCTCCACAGCCTTGTCAAAGGCAGCATCAGAGATGCGGCAGGGGTCCTCGGCACCGGAGATGAAGCAGACCGGCATATCGGGATTCGTCACCTGCCAGTCTTTTGATGAATAGCAGTCGAGGGCTAAGGCAAAGAGATTTTTATAGCCATTGGCCGTGAAATTGAACATGCACAGCGGGTCAGCATGGTAAGCCTTCAGTGTCTCTTTGTCTGAGCAGACCCAGGCTTGTGGGAAACCTTCATGGCGGAAAGGCCGGTTAAAGGCACCAAACGACAGCCAGTGGAGCAGGTGCGGACGGTAGTGTTCTCCCAATACAGCAGAATAGGCGGAAGCAATGAGGAGGGCTATGGGGGTAGCGACATTATAGCTCGGACAGCCGCAGATGATGAGTCTGTCAATGCTGTCAGCATAGCGTTTGGCATACGACCGCACCACCATCGAGCCCATGCTATGGCCGAAGAGCGTCAGCGGAAGCCCAGGATAGGTCGCCCGAACCCACTGGTTGACGAGGTGCACGTCCTCCACCATAGCGCGCCAGCCACCGGAATACATATAGCCAAGGTCATCACGACATTTCACAGATGCGCCATGACCGCGATGGTCGTGGATGACGCACACGTAACCATGAGAAGCAAGAAACTCCATGAATGGCAAGTAGCGCTCTTTATGGTCGCACATGCCATGAACCAACTGCACAATACCTATGGGTGCACCGCTGTCAGGCACCACCTCGATACCGGAAAGCGTCAATGTATCGGACGAAGCCGGGAGAGAGAAATGCTGTATCATCAGACTAAAGATAGTTTTATGGAAAAACGCACAGTCCATGCCGCTTATTGTCATCAAAGCCAAGATTTATGCTTCGGTGGTGTCTAATAATTAGACAGCCAGTGTCCAATAATTAGACACAGCGCTGGAGACACCATTTCGCTATTCCTCTACTTATCAAAGACTTACGTTTTTTGGCACGCCTTTGGCAATGTAAATAGTGTATGAAAACGAAGCATTATATCCCAATGTTAGGCTTATTGCTAAGCCTGAGTGCCCACGGCCAGGAGGCGTGGACGCTGGACCGCTGCATCGCCTACGCCCGCGAGCACGCCACCGAGGTGCGGCGGCAACGACTGGAACAAGAGCAGAAGCGCGCCGACTATCGCACGTCGCTACTCGACTTCCTGCCCTCGATGTCGGCGGAGGTCAACGGACAATACAGCTGGGGCCGCAACATCGACCCGGAGACCAACACCTATAATAATGTCACCACGTTCAACAACTACTACGCACTCGGTGCGGCGATGACGCTCTTCGACGGCGGTGCCACCTGGAACGCCTTCCGGCAGGCCCGCCTCGACAGGGCTTCGGCACAGAGTGCCATCGACAAAGCCAGCGACGACAAGGCCATGAGTGTAATGGAGAAATATGTCGATGCCGTCTACACCCGTCGCACCATCGCCCTCGCCGAGGAGAAACTGAGCGACTCAAAGGCACTCTTGGTCAAGACCCGCCGCATGTTCGACCTCGGCGAGAAGAGTCGGCCCGACGTGGTGCAGGTGGAGAGCCAGGTGGCGGAGGACGAGTACAACCTCCTGCACCAGCGCAACCTCGCCGACAAGGCTATGGCCGACTTGAAGACGGCCATGAACTATCCCACCGACGACATGCTCCTAGTGGCCGGTCTGCCCGTCGATGTCGCTGCTGCTGCCATGTTGCCCGCCAACCGTAAGGCCTGCGACAGTCTGATGCAGAGCGGCTACTTCCTTGCTGATAACCCGGCCGTGGCCGTGGCTGAGGCAGCTGCCGAACGAGCCCGGTTGGCGTGGAAGATACAGCGTGCTGCGCTGCTGCCCAAACTCACGCTGAGCGGCGGCGTGGCTACCAACTACTACAAGAACCTCACAGCAGGCAGGCGGACTGAAGGTTTCGGCTCACAGTTTCACAACAACATGGGTGAGTACATCTATATGACGCTCTCTATCCCTATCTTCAATGCCTCGTCATGGAACAAGGCCCGGCGCGCCAAGACCGACTGGCAAGAAGCACAGCTCGATGTAGCCGACGCACGTCGCAAGCAACACGATGATGCCCTGCAGGCTGTGCTCGACTACCGAGGCTATGCTCGTGAGGTGGAACAGCTGCAGCGCAAGGCGGCTTCTGACTCGCTGGCCCATCATCTCTCCAGCCGCAAATACGAGGAAGGCATGCTCAGCGTCTTCGACCTGCACACCGCCTCGCAGACCTTGCTGCAAAGCCGCCTGCTCCTGCTGCAAAGTGAGATGATGCTGGCACTGAAGCAAAGGCTCGTCAACTATTATGTCAACGGAAAATTATAAAAGACTATGGATATAGAAATCAAACAGAAGAAATACCGCGTGCCACGGAAGTACTGGCCGTGGATAGGTGGGGGCGTGCTGGTCATTGCCCTGCTGGTATGGCTGGCCTTGGGCAATTTCACCTCGACGCTGCAAGTTGACACGCGTGGGCTGAGCATCGCCACCGTCACCGACGCACAGTTCGACGACTACGTCAGTCTCGACGGCAATGTGGTGCCCATCCAGGTGGTGCAGATCTCGCCCGAAGAGGGCGGTGTGGTCGTTGAGAAGGTTGTCGACGAGGGTTCGAAGGTGCACAAGGGCGATGTCATCGTCAAGTTGAGCAACTCCAACCTCGACCTCGAAATCCTCAACGCCGAGAGCGAGCTCGCCGAGAAGCAGGACATGCTGCGCAACACGCAACTGTCGATGGAGCAGGACCAGCTCAACAACCGTACTGAGGCCGCACAGTATGCCATGGACGTACAGACCAAGAAACGGGCATTGAGCCATCAAGCCGCTTTGCAGAAAGAGCAGCTCAACTCGCGTGAGGACTACCTCAAGGCCAAGGAAGACTACCAACTGGCCCAGGAGAAGAACCGGCTCATCCGCCAGCGGCTCAGCAAGAGCGCACAGATGCGAAGGGCTCAGATGAACCAGATGAGCGACAACCTCGCCTCCATGCAGCGCAACGTGGAGCTCGTGCACCAGCGTAAGGCTAAGCTCAATGTGCGCTCCAGCATTGACGGTGAGGTGGGCGCGCTCGACGTGGAACTCGGACAGAGCATCACGCCGGGACAGAAGATTGGCGTCATCAACGACCTGAGCGACTACAAGGTGGAGGCACAGGTCGATGAACACTACATCGATCGTGTACACGCCGGACTCGCCGCCACGTTCACGCAGAACGGCCGGACCTACCGCTTGGAAGTGCGCAAGGTCTACCCTGAGGTACACGACGGCCGCTTCAAGATTGACTTCGTCTTCCGTAGGCAGCGGCCGCAGAACATTCGCACAGGGCAGACCTATTATATCGACCTGCAGCTCGGCGAGTCGAAGAAGGCCATCCTCATCCCCAAGGGCACGTTCTACAGCACCACCGGCGGCTCGTGGATCTTCGTGCTCGACGCCTCCGGCCACAAAGCCTACCGCCGTAACATCCGCATCGGACGGCAGAACCCACAGTACTATGAAGTCTTAGAAGGCCTGGAGCCCGGCGAGCGTGTCATCGTCAGCGGCTACGAGAGTTACAAGGACTACAAAGAACTAAGGATAAAATGATGAAGAGCTATTTCGTTTTCCTTTCGCGCAACAAAGGCTATACCCTTATCAATTTCTTTGGTCTGAGCGTTTCGCTGATGTTCGTCATGCTCATCGGCCTCTACACCTGGCAGGAGAAGAGCATTGACAGGCAGGTGGCCCATGCTGACCGGATAGAAGTGCTTTGCACCGACTTTGGCGACGGCAACGTCTTCGGTGGCACTCACCATGCGAACATCAAGCACCTGCGCA
Source organism: uncultured Prevotella sp. (assembly GCA_900543585.1). Lineage (GTDB taxonomy): Bacteria > Bacteroidota > Bacteroidia > Bacteroidales > Bacteroidaceae > Prevotella. The sequence continues at coordinate 13,324 of UQRP01000004.1, read as the reverse complement.
AGCAGTACCCGGAGATAGAGAGCGCATGCGGCGCATGCTTCGCCAATGCCTGGCTCAGTGTCGGTGGTGACTACACGCCTGCCAACATTTTGGTCGTCGATACCACCTTCTTCCATGTCTTCGACTATCAGCTCCTCGAAGGTGACCGTCAGACCTGCCTGAACGACGAAAACGGCATCGTCATCACCCAGAGCTTTGCCCGTAAACTCTTTGGCTCTGCCGAGGCGATGGGGCAGGTGGTGAGCATGGGCGACACCGTCCGCTTTCGTGTCACCGGTGTCATACAGGACATGGACAACACGGTGTTCAATCATCCCGATGTGCTGATGAACTTCGCCCAGGAAGGCAAGCACTTCAACTATTCCAATACCGACGAGTCGTTTGAGCATGGCGGCATCAACCTCACAGGATGCAGTGTATTTCTGCTCATGCATCCTAACCACACGTTTGCCGGACGTACAAAAGAACTCTCAAAGTGTCTCCTGGCATTTTGGCCCAAATACATCTTGTCCGATGTGAAGCTTTCGTTCTTTACCACACCGTTCTCTCATCTTTATCTCTCTAAGATAGACAACGGAAATGATGTCACGCGGCGCGGCAATCCCACACTCATCAACATCCTGATAGTCGCCACGCTGCTCATCCTGCTCTTTGCCGTGACCAATTACATCAACCTCACTGTGGCCCTCTCCGGTCGCCGTGCCCGCGAAATGGCTACGCGCCAGCTCTTTGGTGCCACGCGGCGCAGCGTCTTTGCCAAGCTCGTGGCCGAGAGTACGTTACTCTGTTTCGTGGCATGGTTTGTGGCCTTATTGTTGGCTATGGTCTTTGCGCCGGTCATGGGCCACCAGCTTGACACCACGCTGCAAGTCTCCCGACTGTTCAGCCCTGCGTGTATAGCTCTGTCGCTGTTGCTCATCGTCGTCATCGGCACGCTGTCGGGCATCATCCCCGGCCTTATCACTTCGCGCGTGAAACCCATCGAAATCATTAAGGGCACTTTTGTCCATCAGACAAAGATGGTGCTCAGCCGTATCTTCATTGTCTTCCAGAACATCATCACTATCACAATGTTAGGCTGTGCCCTCGTTATGTTAGCACAGTTACATCACCTTGTCAATGCGCCATTGGGCTTCAACAAGGACAATGTACTTGTGGTGACGAGTTTCGACAGCGCTCACCCCGACGCTATCCACACATTCATGGACCTGCTCCGGCGTGAGTCGTGCGTCGCTTCTGTGTCGGCTTCGATGGGCACACCGTTGGACGGCGGCAACAACAATACACTGACTTTCAATGGCAAGAGTGTCTCTATGCAGTTCTTCGTTGCCGATCCGTACTTCATGGATGTCTATGGCCTCACGCTGAAAGACGGCAGCAAGCCGCAGACAAGGCACTTCTATATCAACCGCGAGGCTGAGGTGGACATCAAGGACATCATGAACATGCGGCCCGAAGAGCTACTGCGCAAGAATAGTTTATATTGCACCGACACGCTCGATACCTACGGCGGACGCATGAACGAGTTCCTCATCGACAACATACAGCGCGAGCATCACCCGATGTTCATCGATGTTCAGCCACATGTAGACAATCCCTGGGCGATCTCCGTTAAGGTGAAAGGCGACCTGCATGAAGCCTACAATACGATTGGGGATATTTACCACACGGCCTTCCACAAAGAGATGACCGACGACGACGCAAAGTTTGCCGACCGCATCATTCAGGACAACTTCCACAGTGAGCAGCAGACCTCGCACCTCGTCACCCTCTTCGCCCTTATGGCCATCCTCATCTCCCTGCTCGGCCTTATAGCCATGGCCACCTATTACATCGGGCAACGAGCCAAAGAGATAGCCATCCGCAAGGTGTTCGGCTCTACGGGCGCACAGGTACGCCACCGCCTCGTCCGCACGTTCATGCAGTATGTCGCCATCGCCTTTGTCATCGGTGGCGCGCTGACAGTGTGGCTCATGGAGCACTGGATGTCGCAGTTCAGTTATCGCACCGTCTGGTGGCCGTGGATACTCGTGGCAGGTGCCGTAGTCTTCATCATCAGTTGGCTCGCGGTACTCGTGCAGAGTTGGAAAGCCGGCAATGAGAACCCAGTGAACAATATCAAGCAAGAATAATAACAAAATCATCGCTATGAATAATTTTATCAATGCCATCAAGAACTTGCCACGTCGCGGCCAGCACAACCTGGCCAAGATTATCTGCTTAGGCTTTGGCCTCTCCGTGTCGGCGGTGCTGATCGGTGAAGTCTATTTCGAGCAGACCGTCGAGACGTGGTTCCCCGGGCACGAGCGCACCTACACCGTCAATGAGGATGTCGTGCAGAACGGCCAGTATAATGAGTGGTCCTCTACCTCGGGAGCCGTTGCCCCGGGCATCAAGGACATGTCGCCACAAGTGGAGGCCGCCACACGCTACACCTTCATGCTTGGTGACGTGAAAGCGACCATCGACGGGCGGCAGTTCTCTATCGACGAGATCAAGGCAGCCGACAGCTGTCTCTTCGATGTCTTTCCCCGCAAAACCATCCAAGGCAACCTCAAGGAAGGATTGAGCCGACCCTATTACTGCGTGGTGAGCCGGTCCATGGCCGAGCGCATCGGCGGCAACGTAGTGGGCAAGGCCTTCGACCTCCGCGACTATGACTACAAGCTCATCATCGGGGGTGTCTATGACGACTTCCCCTACAACTCCAACCTGCGCGGCATTGATGTCATCGTGTCGCTGCCCACGACCTTGAAAGTCTTCGATTGGGACATCGTCCACCACTGGACGGGCACCGACCGCTTCTCTTCTTTCATCAGACTGCGAAAGGGAGCGACAATTGCCGACCTGAAACCCAATGTCCGCAAGATGATTGCTCAGCACAGCGAATATGCCGAGGCTGAGAAAGCCGGGGTGAAGTTCGACTACTCCTTCACACAAATCACCGAAGACTATACCTCCAACCCACAAGTCAAGACAATGTGTTGGATTATGTCGCTGCTCGCCATCATCCTCCTGGTCTCCACGGTGGTCAACTACCTGCTCATCGTCATGGGCAATGTGGTGATGCGATTCCGTGAGATGGCCGTACGCAAGTGCTTCGGCGGCGGGCGACGCACCATCTACGGTATCACCATCAGCGAGTCGCTCGTCCACGTGCTCATCGGCATTCTGTTAGCCTTGGCACTGATGTTCGTCTGCAAGGGAACGATAGAGCAATATATATCCACGCCTATCAGCACGATGCTGCTCAGCCGTGGCTCATGGATACTTGTCCTCATCTGTCTGTTCATCATCTTTGTGGGTGGCTTTGTGCCGTGCTATATATATAATAAGGTGCCGGTGACGGCAACTTTCCGTGGTGTGCATGAGGCGCGCCGCCGTTGGAAGCTCATCATGCTGTCGGTGGAGTTTCTCGTGGTCACCATCATGCTCAGCCTCCTCGCCGTCGTGCAACAGCAGTACCACGAAGTGACGCATGAGAACATGGGCTACGACTATAGCCATCTTGCCGTGGTGACGGTCGATAAGGCACCCACCGACCAGAAACGACAGGCCATGACCTCGTTGCGCTCCCTGCCCTTCATCGAGCAGGTGACGACGGCGTCGACATTACCCATCGAGGGAGCAAGTGGCAACAACATCTACCTGCCCGGTGACGACACGGAGTATTTCAACATTGCGGACCTGTATGGTGTCGGCGACGGCTACCTGAAGCTCATGGGCATCAAGGTCGTCGAGGGCCGCAACTTCACCGAACCTGCCGACAGCAACCTCAGCGAGGTGATGGTCAGCGAGTCGTTTGTCAAGCGCTTCCACACCACCACCCACCGCCAGGGCAGCGTCGTCGGGCAGCACATCTGTGTCTCCGAGCACACCGACAGCCTGCATCCCTTCTCTACAATATGCGGCGTGTATCAGGATGTCAGCATCTGCTCATCGCTCAACCGAGAGCTGCGCCCGAGCGTGATCTTCCATAACTATGATGACGATAGATATATCCTTGCGAAGTTTAGCGACCTCTCTGCCGACAACCTCGACCGTGCACGTCAGCAGTTGAAACAGTTGTTGCCCGACCGCGATGTGAAGGTGATGCCCTATTCCGACCTCGTCGTTGACCAGTATCGAAGCGCCAATGGTTTCCGTGTAGGCACCCTCGCCACCGGCATCACCGCGTTGGTCATCGCCCTGATGGGTCTCATCGGCTACACCACCGACGAAGTGAACCGCCGCCGCAAGGAGATAGCCATCCGCAAGGTCAACGGTGCCACGGCGCGCGACATCTTCCGCATGCTCGTGACCGACGTGCTGCGGCTTTCGGTGCCCGCCGTCCTTGTCGGCCTCATCCTGTCCTGGGTCATCGCCGGACAGTGGCTGCAGCTCTTTGCCGACCGCATCACGCTCTCGCCCCTGCTCTTCTTAGCCGTTGGCCTGGTGGTGCTCATCATCATCGTCGCCATCCTGCTCTTCTCAGCCCGCAAGGTTGTCAACAGCAACCCAGTGCTATTCCTTAAAGACGAATAATAAATAGAAAGAAGCTATGATAAAAGTACAAGATTTAAGCAAGACCTTCCGCACGGAAGAAGTCGAGACCATCGCCCTCGACAAAGTATCGTTTGAAGTAAAGGACGGCGAGTTCGTCGCCATCATGGGTCCCTCCGGCTGTGGCAAGTCCACACTGCTCAACATCCTCGGACTCCTCGACAACCCCACCTCTGGCCAGTACTGGCTCGGCGACAAAGAGGTATCGGGACTCCACGAGAACGAGCGCACGGCCATCCGCAAAGGCCAGATTGGCTTCGTCTTCCAGAGCTTTAACCTCATCGACGAGCTCAACGTGGAAGAGAACATCGAACTGCCGCTCACCTATCTCGGCATATCGAAGAGCGAGCGCAAGCAGAAGGTGCAGGAGGTGATGAAGCGCATGAACATCAGCCACCGTGCCAAGCACTTCCCCCACCAGCTCTCCGGCGGACAGCAGCAGCGCGTAGCCATCGCCCGCGCCGTGGTCTTCGGTCCCAAGCTCATCCTCGCCGACGAGCCCACCGGCAACCTCGACTCGAAGAATGGTGCCGAGGTAATGCGACTGCTCACCGAGCTCAACCAGGACGGTGCCACCATCGTCATGGTGACCCACAACGCCCACGACGCCGAGATGGCACACAGAGTCATCAACCTCTTCGACGGACATATTGTCACTAACTCATAAATTCTCTCTTGAGGCCTTCCCCACCATCCCGGAAGGCCTTTTTTTCTTTTCTACACCTATTTACCTCGGCAGACTTTAAGCTACCTACGAATTGTCCAAACTGTCATCTTGATGTTCTAAAAGCCCTATAATATGCAAAATGTTGCATATAAAGGTGAAATAAAAAGCATAAAAAGACGTTTGCATAGAAAAAAGACGTATTTTTGCACAATGGAGATAGACTAATAAACTTTATCAACCAATTAAAATAGAAGATGAAGAAGAATCTTAGGACCGCCACACTCTGCGTACAAGGCGGTTATCAGCCTAAAAATGGCGAGCCGGTAGAGGTGCCCATCATTCAGAGTACAACCTTCAAATATGATGACTCCGACGAGATGGCGCAACTCTTCGACTTGAAGAAAGAGGGCTATTTCTATTCCAGACTTCAGAATCCCACCAACGATGCCGTTGCCACAAAGATAGCTCAGTTGGAGGGAGGCATAGGGGCCGTATTGACCTCCAGTGGTCAGGCTGCCAACTTCTACGCTGTGTTCAACATCTGTGAGGCCGGTGACCATATTGTGGCTTCCAACGAAATTTACGGAGGCACCTTCAACCTCTTCGGTGTAACGATGAAGAAGTTGGGCATCGACGTGACCTTTGTCAATCCCGATGCTTCCGAAGAGGAGATCCAGAAAGCCTTCCGTCCGAACACGAAAGTCCTCTTTGGAGAGACCATCAGCAATCCGGGCTGTGCCGTCCTCGACATCGAGAAGTTCGCACGTATTGCCCACAGCAATGGTGTGCCACTGATTGTAGACAACACCTTTGCCACGCCCATCAACTGCCGCCCGTTTGAGTGGGGTGCCGACATCGTCACTCACTCCACGACAAAGTATATGGACGGCACAGCATCGCAGGTTGGCGGCGCCGTCGTGGACAGTGGCAACTTCGACTGGCTTGCCCATGCCGACAAGTTCCCGGGCCTCTGCACGCCCGACGAGAGCTATCACGGCATCGTCTATGCCAAGCATTTCGGCAAGATGGGATATATCACAAAGATTGTCTCACAGCTCATGCGAGACCTTGGCTCTATTCCGGCACCAATGAACTCGTTCATACTGAACCTTGGCTTGCAAAGCCTGCATCTGCGCATGCGCCAGCATTGCAGCAACGCACAGAAGGTGGCGGAATATCTTCAGAGCGACCCACGTGTGGCCTGGGTTCACTTCTCCGGACTGAAAGACGACAAGTATCATGCGCTCGCCGAGAAGTACATGCCTCACGGCACCTGTGGCGTGATGGCGTTCGGCCTGAAAGGCGACCGCTCGACAGCGGTGAAGTTCATGGACGCTTTAGAGATGATAAACATCGAGACCCATGTGGCTGACTCCCGCACCTGCGTCCTCCACCCCGCCAGTCACACCCATCGTCAGCTCTCCGACGAACAGTTGCGTCAGGCCGGCATAGCTCCCGACCTCATCCGCCTGTCTGTAGGCATCGAGGATGTCGACGATATCCTCGACGACATCAAGCAAGCCTTAGATAAAATCTAAGCGAAAAATAAATAACTAAAAAGGGTACCAAGCTGCTGCTTGATACCCTTTTTAGTTTCAGTGATTCCGTTGGGATTCGAACCCAAGACCCACAGATTAGAAATCTGTTGCTCTATCCAGCTGAGCTACGGAACCATCATTACCTATGATTTAGGCCTATAGAGGCTAAATCGGGTGCAAAGGTAATGATAAATCTTCAAATACGAGCATTGTAGGGCAGAAAAATTTAGTTAGAGCCCAAATTTACTTCTCTTGGGAAGACATAGAACTCGCGGTCGGTATCGCGGTCTATCATCCATTGGTCTACGACGACATGGTCGGAGAGGGCGCGTATCGTCAGCGTGTGCTGTCCGCGTTGCAGCGAGACGGGCAGTGTGACGACCGTCTGCCCGCGTAGCACGCCCTCGGCCCAGCGGTCGCCATGCGAGCCGTCGGTGATGATGATCGTGGTAGGCGTGTTGCCGTCGATGCTCACGCTGCACTGCAGCGACCCGCCGTCGAGACTGTGTGTCGGCACAAAAGCCAAGCGCAGCACGCCACCCAAGACCTCAGAGTTGAAGCTGTACGACAGCGTGTCGCCGTTGTAGAGGTTCATAGCCTTCAGCGAGTGGCCCAAGAGGTCTACCGCCGTAGCCCCACTGCTGGTCGAGGAATACTCTGCTGCATTTCTCACGATGGTGTTGTCGTCAGACAGCTGCGCATCGTAGGGAGCCGAATGACCATATTTGGCTATCTCTGCCTCACTGAGAGTGTCGGTGAGCACAGGCTGGGCAAAGACGGCAAGGCCATGGGGGGCCGTGTTCATCGTCAGCCACCCATTCTTCTTCGCCACATTATTATATTGTATGTTGAGCTGCTGCAATTTCTTATAGGCAATGATGCTCTTTGCCGCCGACTCCAGGGCCTCATCGTCGTGGTGGAAGCTCACAGGCCGGCTGATAAGCCGCGACTCCTGGGCCTGCAACATCTTCTCTGCCATCAGAGCCGCCGCCCGGACCGGATACTCCACCGTCATGAAGAACTCAGCCTTCCGGTTCTCATTGACGCTCTGTCCAGCCTGCGCCACCGCCTTGGCCACGCCACGGTAGTCGTTGAGATATCGCTCCAGCTCATTGCCAAACTCCTCGGCGTTGAAGTCAGAGTTCTCCACACCACCGTCGCCATTATCCTTCTTCGACACCGGCGTCTTCTGCATCGAAAAGTCCATCATCTCCGGCTTCCGTATTCCTACCAGCCGGTAATACTGCCGCATCGGCTCCGTGAGACTTTCCGCCACCTCCTTGCCGAAGCGTCTCTCCATCCAGGCGTCGAGATGCCGCCCTGTTGTCTCAGCATTGACCGACTTGACATCCCAAGCCAAATCCAAGAACAGATTCAGCTGATAGGCGGCCACCACGGGGTCATGGATAGCAGCCAGCCACAGCTTACTGGCACCATTATAATAAGCCGTCTTCATCTCGTTGACGATAAGACCGGGCTGCGTGGTGCACAGCCACAGATAGTCGTGCGGCAGACCGCGGTAGCTCAGGTGATAGATGGCGCCCCCACGACTGTTGTCGCGCCGCTCCGACTCCATATATCCATAGTTGTCGTCGTGCCAGACGATGTTCACCGTCTTGCCGTCCTTACGGTCCGTCACCCTCAGCGCGTTGCTGCCGTGGGGCACCGCCAAGGCCATGCCGTAGCTCTCGGCAAGGTTCTTCAGCGAATGGACAAAATGACTCGGCGCCTCGCCCTCATCCCAGCCCTCACAGAGCGTGTTGGCGCGCTGGCGCAGCATCAGACGGAAGAGACGCTCATAGTCCATGTCGGCAAAGTTCTCCAGCACAACACCGCGGTATTCCACTGATGGAATCTGCGTCGTCTCGAAGTCGTCCTTGACATAGCCCTGCATGTCAGCGATGCTGAGAAGTCCGTAGGCAGTGCCACGGCCATTACTGCCCACGACGACAATTTTCCCTCCTCTGACACCGGCCCAGTAGGCATCCTTCTTTGTGATGAAGGAAGAGATGGGCACACGCAGCGAGCCGATAGCTTTCATATCTTTGTTAGAAGCCATGTCGAGCTGGTAGGTCACAACCTCCGTTGTATGCTTGCCTTTCCTGCTGATTCCAGCCCCGAGCTCCTCGTTGACCATGTCCACGGCCTTGACCACGACAGGGCTGTGCTTCTTCTGCAATTCGACATTGAGATGGTTGCCGATGGTCAGCGCCTGAGTTGGACCCGCAACGGCAAAAAGAGAGAAAAATATAGCGATAAATGTATGACGATTCATATTTTTATGTATACGTATACGCACAAAGGTACTAATTAATCCTACGACATCTAAATAAATTAGTTTTTATTTGTATTTTAGCGCAAATATGCCTACTTTTGTCATACAAAATAACAAAAGACATTATGACACTATATCCCAAGCTCATCCGTGACATCCTTGCCACGGTCATCTATCCGGGCACGAAGAAGAACCTCATCGAGAGTGGCATGGTTGCCGACAACCTTCGCATCAACGGCAACAAGGTCAGCTTCTCCCTCATCTTCCCCCGCGACACCGACCCCTTTATCCAGTCCACGCTGAAGTCGGCCGAGGCCACGCTGAAATACAAGCTCGGTCCCGAGGTGGAGGTCACCATCAACACCGAGTACAAGTCAGCGCCACGCCCTGAGGTCGGCAAACTGCTGCCCAACGTGAAGAACATCATCGCCGTGAGCAGTGGCAAGGGTGGCGTAGGCAAGAGCACCGTCTCTGCCAACCTCGCCATCGCCCTGGCCCGCTTAGGCTATAAGGTAGGTCTCCTCGATGCCGACATCTTCGGTCCCTCCATGCCCAAGATGTTCGGTGTGGAAAACGACCGCCCCTACGGTGTGGAGAAAGACGGCCGACAGCTCATCGAGCCCATAGAGAAATATGGCGTCAAACTCCTTTCCATCGGCTTCTTCGTAGACCCCGGCACAGCCACACTCTGGCGCGGCGGCATGGCCACGGCAGCCCTGAAGCAGCTCATCGCTGATGCCGACTGGGGCGACCTCGACTACTTCATCCTCGACACCCCTCCCGGCACCTCCGACATCCACCTCACCCTGCTCCAGACCCTCGCCATCACCGGCGCTGTCATCGTCTCCACACCGCAGAAGGTGGCGCTGGCGGACGCGCGCAAGGGTATAGACATGTACACCAACGACAAGGTCAACGTGCCTATCCTCGGTCTCGTAGAGAACATGGCATGGTTCACACCGCGCGAGCTGCCCGAGAACAAATACTATATCTTTGGTAAAGACGGGTGCAAGAACCTCGCCAAGGAGATGAACGTCCCCTTGCTGGCTCAGATTCCCCTCGTACAGGGTATCTGCGACAGTGGCGACGCTGGTAAGCCCGCAGCCCTCGATGCCGACACCGTCACAGGGCAGGCCTTCCTCAACCTGGCCCAGGCCGTGGTGACACGTGTCAACGTCCGCAACAAGGAGCTGCCAAAGACGCATATCGTCAAGGTCAACAACTGACAACTTATTATAAAAAATCAGGCAAAAGCCATGGCTTTTGCCTTTTTTGTAGTATCTTTGTACCGTATCTCTTAGATAAACCCATATAACGCAATGGAAAAGCACAATTTTGTCACGATTGCCGATTTGGACAAAGACAAGCTGCTCTACCTTCTTCAAATGGCAGAGGAGTTTGAGCGTCATCCCAACCGTGAGCTTCTCAAAGGAAAAGTTGTAGCCACGCTTTTCTTTGAACCTTCCACCCGTACCCAACTCTCTTTCCAGACTGCCGCCAACCGCCTCGGCGCCCGTGTCATCGGCTTCTCTGACGCCAAGACCTCGAGCACGACAAAGGGCGAGACGCTCAAGGACACCATCCTCATGGTGAGCAACTATGCCGACGTCATCGTCATGCGACACTACATCGAGGGCGCCGCCCTCTATGCCTCCGAGGTGGCCCCCGTGCCTATCGTCAATGCCGGCGACGGTGCACACATGCATCCCTCGCAGTGCCTCCTCGACCTCTACTCCATCTACAAGACACAAGGCACACTGGAAAACCTGAACATCTACCTCGTCGGCGATCTGCGCTATGGGCGCACCGTCCACTCCCTCATCACCGCCATGCGGCATTTCAATCCCACCTTCCATTTCATTGCACCCAACGAGCTTGCCATGCCACAGGAGTATAAGGACTACTGCCTCGACCACGGCATCCGCTATGTTGAGCACACGCAGTTCACGGAGGACGAGATTGCTGATGCCGACATCCTCTACATGACACGCGTGCAGAAAGAGCGCTTCTCCGACCTTATGGAGTATGAGCGCGTGAAGACCGTCTACATCCTCCATGCCTCCATGCTCAAGAATGCCAAGCCGAACATGAAGATTCTCCATCCCCTGCCACGTGTCAACGAGATAGCCTACGATGTCGACGACAACCCACACGCTTACTATATCCAGCAAGCCAAGAACGGACTCTATGCCCGCGAGGCCATCTACTGCTATTGCTTAGGCATCACGCTCGACGACGTGAAGAAGGACAAGACGATTATTTAGTTGAAAGATTATCATGGGAAAGAAAGAATTGCAGGTCGCTGCCATCAAGAACGGCACCGTCATAGACCATATCCCCGCCGAGAAGACCTACCAGGTGGTCAAGCTGCTGAAGTTGGAAGAGCTCAACGAGCCCGTCACCATAGGCTATAACCTTCCCTCCAGCAAGCTCGGCAGCAAGGGTATCATCAAGATTTCGGACAAGTATTTCACCGATGAGGAGATCAACCGCCTCTCCGTCGTGGCACCGAACATCGTGCTGAACATCATCCGCGACTACGAGGTCGTGGAGAAGCGGCGCGTGGAGACCCCCGACGAGCTCAAGGGCATCATCAGGTGCAACAACCCCAAGTGCATCTCCAACAACGAGCCCATGCGCACATGGTTCAATGTCATGGACAAGGCACACGGCATCGTGAAATGCCACTACTGCGACAAAGAGCAGAAAATGGACGAGGTGACTTTAGTCTAATATCATACAAGCATCAATCCTCAAATCTTAAAATTATGGAGAAAGACCAACAGATTTTCGACCTCATCGAGCAAGAGCATCAGCGCCAGCTCAGAGGCATGGAACTTATCGCCAGCGAGAACTTCGTCTCCGACGAGGTCATGGCAGCCATGGGCAGCTATCTCACCAATAAATATGCCGAGGGTCTGCCCGGCAAGCGCTACTACGGTGGTTGCCAGGTCGTGGACCAGGTGGAGCAGCTCGCCATCGACCGTGTGAAGAAGCTCTTCGGAGCTGAGTTTGCCAATGTGCAGCCCCACTCCGGCGCTCAGGCCAACCAGGCCGTCCTCCTCGCTGTCCTCAAGCCCGGAGACACCTTCATGGGCCTCGACCTCGACCAGGGCGGACACCTCTCTCACGGCTCCTCTGTCAACACCTCCGGCATCCTCTATCACCACATCGGCTACACCCTCGACCGCGAGACAGGACGCGTCGACTACGACGAGATGGAGCGCCTGGCCCTGGAGAACAAGCCGAAGCTCATCATCGGCGGTGGCTCTGCCTATAGCCGTGAATGGGACTATGAGCGCATGCGCAAGATTGCCGACGAGGTTGGTGCGCTGCTGATGATAGACATGGCCCACCCTGCCGGTCTCATCGCTGCCGGTCTGCTGAAGAACCCTGTGAAATACGCACATATCGTCACCACAACGACGCACAAGACGCTGCGTGGTCCGCGCGGTGGCGTCATCCTCATGGGTAAGGACTTCGACAACCCCTGGGGCTTGACGACGAAGAAGGGCGTGGTGAAGAAGATGAGCCAGCTCATCAACTCCGCGGTCTTCCCCGGCAACCAGGGCGGTCCTCTGGAGCACGTCATCGCTGCCAAGGCCGTAGGCTTCAACGAGAACCTGCAGCCCTCATGGATTGACTACGCCAAGCAGGTGAAGACCAATGCTGCTGTCCTGGCACAGGACCTCATCGACAAGGGCTTCGCCATCGTCTCCGGCGGCACTGACAACCACTCCATGCTCCTCGACCTGCGTCCGAAGTATCCGGACCTCACCGGTAAGGTGGCTGAGAATGCGCTCGTGGCTGCCGACATCACCGTCAACAAGAACAAGGTGCCCTACGATGAGCGCTCGGCCTTCCAGACTTCCGGCATCCGCCTCGGTACTGCTGCCATGACGACACGTGGCGCCAAGGAGGACATGATGCACCTCATCGCCGACCTCATCGACGAGGTCCTCGCCGACCCGGAGAACGACCAGGTCATCAAGCACGTCAAGGAGAAGGTCAACGCCACCATGAAGAACTTCCCCCTCTTCGCATATTGATTCCATAACTTTCCAAGATAATTTCCGCCCCTACGGTGCCCCAATGGCGTCGTAGGGGCGGATTTTTTCACCGCCTTCTTGCCTCCCCTACTGTCTTACAGAGGGACAAAGCACTGAGCCCGGAGGGTCAAGCTCAAGGCTGCACGGGGCTGAGCACTGACCCCGGAGGGGTCACACCATGAATAACCCCAGGTCGTCGAGGTGGCGGGAGGACGAAGCGAAGCGAGCCCTCCCACCACCGAGCGACCTGGGG
>UQRP01000003.1 GCA_900543585.1 uncultured Prevotella sp. | reverse complement strand
CACGCGCCCGCGTGGGGCGCGACACGATGGGGCAGATGGTAGTACAGTACCAGCGCAAGTTTCAATCCACGCGCCCGCGTGGGGCGCGACGCTGCAAAACATTTTTAAAAATATGATTTAATAAGTTTCAATCCACGCGCCCGCGTGGGGCGCGACATGACCTTCTGAAGCTCTATGCGGATGCCGCCGAGGTTTCAATCCACGCGCCCGCGTGGGGCGCGACGCCTTCGGTCAGATGACGGCCGTGGGCACCGTGCAGTTTCAATCCACGCGCCCGCGTGGGGCGCGACAGCTTATTAGACAATTGGCTAATAATCAAAGACAAAGTTAATGCTTTTTGCGAACATTACAAAAAATAAAAGAGGTTATTCAGGTTAATTGGACTAAATAGTGCAACTGCCTGTATATTAGCTACTGCGAAGGTTCTTGCTATTCGTGCAACGATGACAGTTCGCAAAAAGAGAGTTCGCGTCAAGAATAACATGGCAAGATGGGGAATCTACACATTAAAGAATCAAAGTGTCGGTTACATCTACCGAATTATCCTTGCCAATTCTTTCCACATGCCTTTTCCAGTTGTTACCTAACTTATAGAAGATAATGCTGTCATCTGATAGGTTTATTATTTCAGAGAGTCTGTCTTTTAATAGCACAAATTGGGCTTCAGTCAGCACGCATTCAAAGACAGAGTTTTGTACGCGCTTGCCATAGTCCAGACAAGCTTTTGCAACCTGTCTAAGCCGCTTCTGTCCTGCTGGCGATGTGATATTCACATCGTAAGTTATTAGTATAAACATATCATTTAATCAGAAATACGGGGTAATCGTTAATGTCATTTCTTAGATAGCGTGCCAACAACATGGCTTGAGCGTATGGCAAGAGTCCTAACTCTATTTTATCTCCAAGAAAAGGATGGGTAATCGTATCGCGCTTCCTACTCTGCCACGCTTTGATAAAGTTTCTTCTGCAGGAATCTGTCATGATAATGCCCTCTTCCCCTTGTGCCTTGAAATCGCTTTTTGACACCTGGCGTCTGTTTATCAAAGACAGGACGAATCGGTCACCGAGATAGGCCCGAAGTTCTTCCATCATATCCAAGGCCAGCGAGGGTCGACCAGGCCGCAAGGTGTGAAAGAATCCCACATAGGGGTCAAGACCTACGGTGTCTAAGGCCGCCACCACATCATTACAGATGAGCGTATAGGCAAAAGACAACATCGCATTTACGGCATCCTTGGGAGGACGACGGTTTCTTCCATGAAAAGGAAAGTCTGATTTTTGCTGGACAATCAATGACGGGAAGATTCCGAAATAGGTGCTTGCCGCTTCCCCTTCTATGCCACGCAGAGACGCGTCGTTATCCGATTGCAGGGCAAGTCGTTTATATTCGTTCAACTTCTGTATCGTTTCTTGCAGTTCATCGGTCATGCCATAGTCTCTGGTGAACCGAGAGACAATGCTTTGGTAATTGCGTATCTTCCCGCTGATGAAGAGCTTGTTCAGATTGTGGCTTATGTTTTCGTCCTCTGATGCCTTGTATTGTGCTTTTCTTAACAGCACATTTCCATGAACAGGTCCCTCACAGCGACTGACGAACCGGCCATTGGGGGACAGAAAGGTTAACGAGACACCATGGTCGGCACAAAGTTTCATCGCTCCAGGACTTGCTCCCATATAACCGAACATGACGATTTGCTCTATATTAATAATAGGTATACGGAAAGTCTCCTGCTGCTTCACCGAGATGACGATGTCTTCACCATCCTTGGTGAGGTATGACTCGGGTGTCATCACATAGAGTGTATTAAGCATCTTCCTCATAGAGATTCTGTTTTAAGTAGGTCTTAGCATTTTTTTGAGAGATATCAGGCAGGCAAATGTCTTTCAAAGAGCATGATCTGCAATGATTGGCAGGTTCGGCCGGAGGCAATGTTCTCTTTTGTATCATTTCATGCATGGCCTGAGAGATGGACACGACGAGTTGCCTGAGGCTCTCATTGATGACCACTTCCTCACGCTCCTCTGTCTGCCAATAGAAGAGTGCGGCACGGTCCAGACTGATATCGTACATTTCTTCGAGGCACATTACCTGTGCAGCAAGTTGCACCTCATCGCAAGGTTCCGTTTTGTGGTGCCCATGCTTGTATTCGACGGGGTAAGGAGTCCATAGACCAGGGTACTTGTCGTAAGTGATACTGTTTTCTCTGTCGGTAGTGGCGTGCAGTTCTATGGCATCGGAGTAGCCGTAAAGCCCCAACTGCTTAGAAGCCAATGCCACACGGCGGAGGGTGATGGTGTCTCCATTCTTCTCCCGATAGAAGGGATCGTCCACACGCTTATGCAATAGCGAACCTTCAACCGTGAGACGGTTGTCGTCCCACAGCTGCTCCATGTGAATTAAGCTCCACTGCCGGGGACAGAACATGTAATGTTGTATTCCCGACAGCATGAGCATATCTTCTTCGTCGTACATAGTCGTTGATAGGAAATTAGATTTCCTCGATCAGCTCCACGCCCTTAGGCAGTTTCTCCGTGTCGATGGTGACCTCATAGTCGGAGAAGCTGCGAGGCACTTTTGTCTCGTCGCGTTTCTGCACATGCACGAGGTCGAAGAGTTGATTGGCAGGAGCCGCACCCAAGAGACTGTCATGCTTGAACACGATGAGCTTCCGCGCACTCATCAAGCCTCTTGCTGCCGAGCGGTCTACGTCGAACATATTCTTCAGTGCCTCGAAGAAGAGCTGAAGGTCCTCCTCAGAGAATCCCGTCTGATGAGCAAGATTGGCGGAGACGAAGCCGTGGCAGACATAGAGACCATAGGGGACGGTGGACTTGCGACCTTGGATGCCGACCTGGGAGTCATAAGGTTTCGTCTCATCACGAGCAGCGCAAACCGTCAATGCATGCTCCTCTGACACAATGGGGTCAACAGACCGGGCAAAGGTCATCTGAATAGGTCCTCTTACCTGCCCGGCATTAGGTCCTGTGGAGAGGACCGCTCCAAAAGTGCGGACATCGAAGAAGCGCTTGCACATGGCATTACGTCCGCTGGCGACCTTGTCGGCAGGAGCCTTATCCTTTACCTTAAGGTCAAGGCCGAGGTCCTCAGCATACATTTTGCGTATTTCTCCATTGATGAAGACTTCCTCGCCGGAAATCTCTTTTGATCTGACCAGAATGCCATATCCTGGTTGTCCGTCTTTTGCCACTTGGACATAGTTGCGTACCTTACGCTTCAAGCACACATCGGTCACAAGACCCATACCTGTCTCGGCATCCACACGGGGAAGGTTGCCGGCATCGGGGTCACCATTGGGATTACCATCCTGCACATCAAAGATGTACACGAAATCAAATCTGTTCTTCAGTTCTGACATATCTGTATTGTTTAAAGTTGTTCTATTTCTTTGTTCTCCTTATAATTCTTCTGGTGGTAGTAGCCAAGGAAGAAGCGTCCCTGATCACTCAGTTCCAGGGTGTCGGGGAAATCTTGTATCATTGCCATAATCTCTTTCTTCTGATTATCAAAGAAGACGGCCAGTCCCTTCTTGTCTTTCGCCAATTTGCTGTAATGGCTGTTCGACAGCTTGAGAATGGTTGGGAACACAGCAGAAGGTGTCGAGGACGCAGCGTTCATATAGCTTGCGCGGATAGAGTCTTGTCCGTTTGCGGCGAACTGGAGATTCTCTAGCACAGCAAACAGTCGGCCACAGAGGTAGCCAGGGTTGAGGTTTTGTTTGTCTAACATAACAGTTATCTTTTTTGGGTCCTTTTCATTGATTCGATTTAAATAAGCTTTCATGATGGCAGCTCGTGTGATGCGTATGTCGCCGCCTTCTGCCCTAATGCGTCGGATGCAAGAGCTGAAGAGGGTATAGGGGTAGGGTGTGCCCTCGAAGATGCTCTTCGCCACCGACTCGGGCAGGTTAGGAGTGACATCAGATAATTTGCCGCTCTGCGTAACTGTGGACAGCATGTTTCGCAATCCCATGTAGGGCTTGCGCTCTTTCCGGTTGTCCACGATCTCCATGTCGGAGAAGTGCTGTTCAATCTTAGCAGCAAAGTCTCTCAAGGAAGACTCCGACCAATAAACTACAGCGATACGAGCAGAGTTGGGGGCTAGGCCAAGGATATAGAAGTGGTCGTCCAAGTTGGTCTTCAACACGCCCGTCGAGATGGCCTTGAACACCTTTCTGACTTCTTCTATCTTAGCATTAGGGTCATCATCGTTCTCATCAGAGAACCCCAACAAGTCAAAGAGGCTTTCCTCCATTTTCTGAGAAGCTTCATCGCTGGATGAGGCCCAGAAGGCGAAAGTGCGGTTGCCAAGCATAAACTTGTTGTGCGAACCTTTTGCCAGCAGACGGTTTAGCGCTGTGGTGTAAGCAGCCTCAGCATCTTTAGACATAGGAGCATTCAGACCTTTCGACTTGCCATAAGAGTCGTAACCGGAGTTCACCTGAAACGCCACGAGCCTGCTTCCGGTCGGGTTTCCTCCGGCTATGGCTGTTGGTGTCGTTGTTGCGACAGGATCACACTGCTCACCCGTTATCAAACAAACAGAGTGCTTGTGCTTCCCCTCTTGGTCGGATGATGTGACAAGGCTCCGAAGGCAGGAGTTCTCTGCCACAATTTTGGTCCGGCCTTCTACCAAGAAGGAGACGTTCACTGTGGGCTTCTTTTCCACCTCTGACCACAGAGTGTCCTTCTTTACAGCGTCTAATCCGCCTTTATCATAGAAGTTACAGACAGCCCTCAGCTCCATTTCTTTGGGAAACAGGTTAGCTATTTCCTTGAGCTTTTCAATCAAAGCAAGGTTCTTGGCATGGGTCTTGGCTATTTTCTTTTCTAACTTTTCCTTAGTAGCCTCATCGGCCTCCTCTTCTACGTCAGCTTGTTCCTTACAATAGTCAAAGACATATTCCACGTTGTCCCAGAAAAGATAGGGCTTGGGTGTCGTTCCAGAACGGACCCCTTTCATCACTAAGAACTTTTGTCCGTTCTTTACATCACCCCGTCGTTCCAGATGCTTGAAATTGCCTTTCTCGTCAATAACAACAAGAAAAGAAATCTCTTTGTATTCCATGCCGGTGGGAGCCAAGTCGCCACATCTATTATAATAATCGTAAAGTGCTTTCAGTATCATCGAAGAATCTCCTCACTATTAAAAGGTGGAACAATAACGACCCCATTATTCATCTGAGGGCGATAGAACATGGCCTGGATGTCTTTCGGATTGGAATAGTCCATATCGTAGAGCATGATGCCAAGGTCTTTAGTCTCTGGGATAGCAGGGGCGAGCGACTCTTTCTGCGGGTCGACGATTCGCCATGAGGCTGCAAACTCGCGAGTGCCCAAGTAAGGCTGTGTGAAGCACTGCCCCTGGCTGGCACGCCGCTCAAACATCTGATAGTATTTCATAGGGTTCTCATCGCCACCGGGCTTATGCTTGGCAAAGGCTTCCTTAGGTCTGTCTTTCACCGGGATGAACATCAACTTTGACCAGATGCGATAGCGTACGTTGCGCAGGGCCAACGTGTTCTTCTGCTGCCGCTTGTCTTCAATGATGATAGGATTCTTGCTGGCCACGGCCCCCACCTCGTTTCTTCTGATGGAAGTCCACTTGATGGGATTGAGCACTTCTATCTTGGTCACTTGCCACCGCATGGCGTATCGCTTGAACAATATCGCCTCGAAAATGGCACGTGCAGCAGAGGGCGTGATGATGTCGTAGCTCACACGCTCAACCTTGAACTCAGGACGGGTGAAGCACGCCATGTCGCCCCACACCTCCAAACAATATTCCTTGTCTGTATATTCCATTTGTATGTATTTTGATTTCCTTATACCAAAAGCAGCTTGTCCTCCCATTGGTTTTCAATGAGCAATCCTAACTGCCCGTCGTATTGTGCCTTCTGGTCTACCACGAAGATGCCTTCTATCACCTCCTTGACGGCTCCCGCCTGGCACAGTGCCTTAAAGTCAGACTGGTAAACGTTGACACTGTATTTTGACAGTTGCTTCATCAACGTGTAAGAGGGCCCTTGTTGCTTGAGTTGCTCTACGAGACTAAGGCTATTCTTCCAAACAACAATGAGTGGGATGCTGCCATCTTCTATCAACCGGAATTCCTTTGCCGCCGTTTCAAACATGATGTCCGTAGGATGAGACAAATAGTCTGTGATGCCTTTCTTGTCGAACGTCTCCTCTCTACTATACCTCTGTCTGAAATAGTTGGTCATCGTTTCCGGTGCGAACCAGTCGCTGTCCTGTTTTAAGGCGAGACGGGCATTGTTAGCGTTGGAGATGTCACCTGGCGGCAGGTTGTGCTCTTTGGCAAGGCTGAAGACATGTGTCACACAGAGCTTCCGTTTCCCTTCGCGGTTGCACCGTCCTGCAGCCTGCAGCACGGAGTCCAGCCCGGCTTCCTGGCGATAAACCTCCGGGAAGTCGATGTCCACGCCGGCTTCGACAAGCTGTGTGGCGACAACCCTTACCACTTTGTTGGTCTCATCGGCCAAGCCTTTTGTTATCTGGTCGATGGTCTCACTCACGTGGTCAGGACACATCATGCGTGAGAGATGCAAGGTCAGCCCCTCTTTGGGAAGTCGCTTATATACTTCCTTGGCATCGCGACGCGTGTTGACGATGCAGAGCACGCGGTCATGCTGAGCAAGTGCCGCTGCGATCTCGTCATAACTTCTTGGTGTGTCATCGATATCCAAGCTCACCCTGCGTAGCTTTTCATACAACTTGGCGGATGTGGGAATAAGTTCTGTTACGGCGTCAAGTCCGTGAAAGTTGGCCATGGGGTTGCAGCCCTCTATCAGTCCGCTCAGTATGGGTTGACTGGCTGTGGTAAACAGAAAGGATACGCCAAACGAGCGGTGGTAGGCACCCATCGCGTCCACGATGGGCTGAAGATAGTTGGTCGGCAATGTCTGCACCTCATCAAGGATGATGACGCTATTGGCGATATTGTGTAACTTGCGGCACGCTGAAGGCTTGCTGCTGAACATCGATTCGAAGAGCTGCACGTTGGTAGTGACGATGACGGGGAAGTCCCAGTTCTCCGCGGCCAGCTGGTAGATCTCCTTTAATCGCTCATCTTTCAACGCGTCATAATCGAACTCAGAGTGATGCTCCAGCACATTTTGCTCGCCAAGGATACCTTTCAAGGTCTTGGCTGTCTGCGTGATGATGCTGGTATAGGGTATGGCAATGATAATACGCTTTTGTCCGTTGTGTATGGCATGGCGGAGTGCCCAAAGCAGAGACGATAAGGTCTTGCCACCACCGGTAGGCACTGTCATTGAGAAGATGCCACGCGGTAGGTCACTCTTCTCGCGGCAAAGTTGCTGCACGTAGTTTCTCACGCGGTTCACTTCGCTATCGTTGTCCTTTGACTTAAACTCGGACAATTTGGCTTCGAGTCGCTCTAAGAGAATCGGCAGGCTGTCACCATGGCCACGCAGAAGAGCTTGGCTCGGATTCATAAACGCTTCTGTATCCAAGCGGTCAGCATCGACTAAGCAACTGAATAGCATCCTTACATAATGATGCAAATTCTGTGGACGTAGTTGTATATGTGGTGCGGACGGGCTGATGGGAAGAGGATCAATCTTTATTTCTTTGGGAACAGTCTTTCTTTTTATCACGCCTTTGAGAGCGTCCTCATCATACAACCCCCGATGATGCCCCATGATAATATTGGCAAGCTGCAAGCTATGCAGTGGCTTTTGCGCCGCTATCAGCCCACCAACAAACGCATGCTCATGCTCGCCAATCGTCTTGCCGTTGGTGGGGAGTCCGTTCTCTTTACGGATATAGTTCTGGAAGCTGTCCCGTTCCTTTCCTTTGTCGTGCAGCCAACCGGCCAAATAAGCAAGGCTGCCACTGCCAAAGGCTTCGGCAAAATTGCTTGCCAAGTCTGCAACATGGTCTCTATGATCCTCTATAGATTGGATGATAGATTTTGGTTCAAGTTTTACATGTGCTATCATAAAGTTTTCTGCATACATAGTAGATGAATAGGCTGAAAGTTATTAGCAAAGTTAAAGAATTTATTGATAGCCTCCAACAGAATATCCCTTTATTTTGTGATAAGTTCCAAATAATTTTGGCGTGCCGGATAAACCTCTGTGTTTGGAGGGGGAGAATTCAGGCATCCGATATCTTTTACAAAAACAGATGAAAACTCTTTGGGGTTCCCTGTTTCCCGACGACGGTTGTTCCGTTTTTTTTTGTTTCTGCAAAACGGCAGTTTGTCATCAGATTATTGTGACTTTGCAAGGTTCCAGAATACGCATTTCCGTGGGTCGAATATGACTTTCCTTTTCCGAACAAAGGGTATTGCCGGTGACAATGTAGGAGCGGCCCACCGTGGCCGCCCTAACCCCGCAATTGTAATCAAAAAAACTTCTCGCAGAGCAGGTTCAAGGTTTTTCCGGAGCAGTTTGGAGATTTTAGGAAAATGGTCATGGACAGACTTCCGCTCCCATGGAGCAATGGTGGTGAAGCGATGGAGCAGCCTTTGCGAGCAAGCTTGCAGTCTGCCCCATCACTTCACCACCACCCCTACGGGGTCAAAGTCTGCCCATGACGAAAATTGCTTCGCATAAAATTGCCCTCCGGGCATAAAATAAAAATTGCACCGGCGGCGCAGAAAATATTACGCCTGCGGGGTTAGGGGCGGCCACTGGAGGACCGCCCCTATTCAGGTGTACAATGCCTTTTGTTACATTGTCTTTTACAAGATCTCTTGTTACAAAATCTCTTGCAGCGTAGGATGGATGTGGATGACGGCATCGAGGTCGTCGATGGTGGCATTCCTATTCATCAGCGCGGCAACCTCCTGCACGATGTCGGCAGCATGGGCACCGAGGGCCTGACAGCCCGTGATAGTGCCGTCGGCGGTGCGATAGGTCGTCTTTACAAGTCCGAAGGTGGCGTCCATAGCCACGGCTTTGCCATTGGAGCGGTAGAAACTCTTCCGCGTCTCTGTGGCAGGATCACTCTCGTCAGCAACCTTGGCAGTAGCTTCTCCGCCCGCAGCTTTGGCAGGCGCCAGTGCTATCCCCGCTAACTCCGGCGTTGTGAAGACGGCCCATGGGATGAGGTCGAGGCGCCGTTTGTTCTCACGACCCACGATGGAGTCTACGACGACGCGGCCTTGCGCCTCGGCGGCGTGGGCGAGCTGCATGCGGCCGTTGACGTCGCCGATGGCATAGATGCTGTCCACAGAAGTCCGCATGTCGTCGTCGGTTCTGATGCCGTGGCGGTCGTAGACGATGCCGACCTCATCGAGACCCAGACCCTCGGTATTGGGCCCGCGCCCGGTGGCGCAGAGCACGAAATCACCGCTGACAGTCAGCGTCTTTCCCTTCTGCTCGAAGGTCACGCTGACAGCGCCGTCGTCAGCCGACGCGTTGTCGCTGATGGCCTTGGCAGCTGCCTGCATATAGAACTTCACACCGCGGCTCTCCAACTGTTTGCGCAGTCGTTTGGCAAGGTCGCTGTCAGCCATCGGGAGACATTCTTTCAGAAACTCGACGACCGTGACCTCTGTGCCAAAGGCGTTGAAGGCCGAGGCCATCTCCATGCCGATGACGCCCGCACCGATGATGATGAGGCGTTTGGGCAGCTGCTGCAGGGCCAAGAGCCCTGTGGAGTCGACGGCGTGCGGATTGTCGAGGCCCGTTATCGGTGGCGCCGTGGGGTGCGAGCCCGTGGCGATGATGATATTGTTGGCAGGATAGTCCTTGCCGTCGCAGGTCACGGTGTGCGCATCTTTAAGCTGGGCCTGTCCATGTACGAGGGTGATGCCTGGCTGTGCCATCAGCGTGGCGATGCCGTCGCGGAGCTGTGCCACAACAGCCTCCTTGCGGGCGAAGGCAGCCGGGAAAGCGGGGATGCCGGGAGCCGCCACGATGTCGTGGGCAGCGAGGGCACGGCCTTCGAGGAGGACAGAGGCGATGTGGCAGTAGACCTTTGTGGGGATGCAACCCCTGTTCAGGCAGGTGCCGCCCAGCTCGTCTTTCTCGAAGATGGTGACCTGGAGGCCCGCCTTGGCAGCATATTCCGCTGTGGCGTAGCCGCCGGGGCCGCAGCCGATGATGGCTAACGATGTCGCCCGCCCGTTGGCGGGCGACGAAGGAGAGGGTGTTGTCATGACTCAGACGTTTGAGGTTGGAAGGTGAGGACGGGGTGGCGGGCTGCCAAGACGTCGTCGACACGCGTGATGGGTGTGGTGTGAGGCGCCGTCTTGACGAGGTCCGGGGTGTCGTGGGCCTCACGGGCGATGGTGTGCATGGTGTCGATGAAGCCGTCGAGGGTCTCGCGGCTCTCGTTCTCCGTGGGCTCTATCATCATGGCCTCATGGAAGAGCAGGGGGAAGTAGATGGTCGGTGCATGATAGCCGTAGTCGAGGAGTCGCTTGGCCACGTCGAGGGTGGTGACTCCCGTCGACTTGTCCTTGAGGCCGTTGAAGACGAACTCGTGCATGCAGGCGTGGTAGGCCTCGCCCGGCTTGTGGTCACCGATGGGCAGCTCGTAGTCGTCCTTGAGGCTCTCGCGGATGTAGTTGGCGTTGAGCACGGCGAGAGGACCTACCCACTTGATGTTCTCCTTGCCCAAGGAGTAGATGTATGCCAGGGCACGCATCTCGACGGCGAAGTTGCCGGTGTAGGCACCTACGGAGATGGCCTCTAAGGGTCCCACCTTTCCGGCGGGGAAGTGTGCGGCATTGTCCGGACGCTTCGGCAGCAGGTCTTCCAAGCCCTCGCGCACGCCAACGGGACCGGCACCGGGACCACCACCGCCGTGGGGCGTGGAGAAGGTCTTGTGGAGGTTGAGGTGCATGACGTCGAAGCCCATATCACCGGGACGGCAGACGCCGAGCATGGGGTTGAGGTTGGCACCGTCGTAGTACATCAGTCCGCCACAGTCGTGGACGAGGCGTGCTATCTCCGGTATCTCGCGCTCGAAGAGTCCGAGGGTGTTGGGGTTGGTCATCATCATGGCGGCGATGTCGTCGCCGAGGAGCGGCTTGAGGTCCTCAACATCGACGAGGCCTTCGGGGGTGCTCTTCACCTCTACGACCTCCAGGCCGCAGACGGCCGCCGAGGCGGGATTGGTGCCGTGGGCGGAGTCGGGGACGATGACCTTGCGGCGCTTGGTGTCGCCACGGCGCTCATGGTAGGAGCGGATGATCATCAGACCTGTGAGCTCGCCGTGGGCGCCGGCGCAGGGCGCAAGGGTGAAGTCGGCCATGCCCGTGATGGCCGACAGGGCGTGGCGCAACTGCCGCTCAGCTTCCAGGGCACCGCCCACTGTCTCACCGGGCTGCAAGGGATGGAGGTTGGCGAAGGCTGGCAGATTGGCAATCTCCTCGTTGATGGGCGGGTTGTATTTCATCGTGCAGGAGCCCAAGGGATAGAAGCCGTTGAGGACGCCGAAGTTGTTCTCGCTGTGGTTGGTATAGTGTCTGACCACTGTCTCCTCATCACACTCCGGGAGCTCGGCGTCGGCAGCGCGGCAGACCTCGGCGGGGAGGCTGTGGCGGCGGAACCGGTCCTTGGGAAGGGAGTTGGCACGGCGGCCGGGGTGGGAGAGTTCAAAGATGAGCGAACCGTATAGATGGTTATTCATAGTCGTACTTTTTAAGGCGTGTTACTGTTTGGCGAGGTCTACGAGACGCTGCAGCTCTTCGGGCGTGCGCATCTCCGTGACGGCCGTCATAATGATGTTGTCACCGAGGTTGACGCCGCCGAGGATGCCATTGTCGGCGAGGCGTCGGAGCAAGGCCTCGGCGTCGCCTTTGTAGCGCAGGCAGAACTCGTTGAAGAACGGCTTGTCGAAGACAGCCTCGAACTTGCCTGTGGCCAAGAGGTCGTCGTAGAGCTGGTGAGCGCCGTCGACGGAGGTCTGTGCAGCTTCCTTGACACCTTCCTTGCCCATGATGCTCATGTAGATGGTGACCCAGAGGGCCATCAGCGACTCGTTGGAGCAGATGTTCGACGTGGCTTTCTGTCGGCGGATATGCTGCTCGCGGGCCTGGAGGGTGAGGGTGAAGACGCGGCGCCCCTTGGTGTCCACGGTCTGCCCGACGATACGTCCTGGCATCTTGCGCACGAGCTTCTCCGTGGTGCACATATATCCGAGGTAGGGTCCGCCGAAGCTCATCGGTATGCCGAGGCTCTGGGCCTCGCCCACGGCGATGTCGGCACCCCATTCTCCCGGTGTCTTCAGCAGGGCCAGGTCGGCGGCGATGCTGTTGATGACGAGCAGACCTTTAGCCTTGTGGACCTCGTTGGCGAGACCTGTGAAGTCCTCGATGATGCCGTAGCGGTTGGGTTGCTGCACGATGACACCGGCCACGCCGCCCTCGGCAAGTCGCGACGTGAGGTCGGCGCGCGAGGTCGTGCCACCGTCCTCACCGACGATGATGAGATTGATGCCATGGAAATGGCAGTAGGTCTTCACTACGGCGATGGTCTTCGGGTCTACGGTGGCGGAGATGAGCACGGTGTCGGCCTTGCGGCATGACGCCACGGCCATCATAGCGGCCTCGGCAGTGGCGGTGGTACCGTCGTACATGGAGGCGTTGCTGACATCCATACCCGTCAGGCGAGCCATCATCGTCTGATATTCAAAGATATAGTGAAGGGTGCCCTGCGAGATCTCAGCCTGATAAGGCGTATAGCTCGTCAGAAACTCGCTGCGCTCCACAAGGGAGGGAATGGCGGCGGGAATGTAGTGGTCGTAGACACCGGCACCGGCGAAGCAGACCAAAGGCGTGTTGGCGGCGCCGAGGAAGTGGAAATGCTTGCGCAGCTCCACCTCGCTCATGGCCTCGGGGAGGTCGTAGTCGCCATGGAAGCGCACCCCGGCGGGGATGTCGGCGAAGAGATCGTCGAGACTGTTGAGGCCGATGCGATGGAGCATGGCCTCGATGTCGCCCGCGGTGTGCGGGAGATATTTGCATTGTGGTGTGGTCATAGGCTTTGGCAGTATTTCTCGTAAGCGGCGGCGTCCATGAGGGCGTCGAGTTCTGACTTGTCGGAGAGGTTGACTTTCATAATCCAGTTGGCGAAAGCGTCCTTGTTGATGAGCTCGGGATGGTCTTCGAGGGCCTCGTTGACCTCGGCAACGGTGCCGCTGACGGGGGAGTTGAGGTCGGAGGCAGCCTTGACGCTCTCCACAGCGCCAAACTCCTCGCCGGCGGTGACCTCGTCGTCGACCTCCGGCATGTCGACATAGACAATGTTGCCCAACTGCTGCTGGGCGTAGTCGGTGATACCTACGTAGCCGGCGTCGCCGTCTACACGTACATACTCGTGTGACTCAGTATAATAGAGTCCGTCAATTGTTTTAGCCATAGTCCTTATCTTTTTAGTTTGTTATTCGATGGTAGTTTATTTCTTATAGTGTTTGTCGTAGAACTTTTTCTTCACGATGGTGCCCGGGAAAGTCTTCTTGCGAATCTGTATCTCCACTCTGTCGCCGAGCTTGAGGGCGCTGTCGACGAGGGCCACAGCGCAGCTCTTGTCTACGGAGATGAGGCGGTAGCCGGTGGTGACGGTGCCTACGGGTTTGCCGTCTTTGAGGACGGTGTAGCCATGACGCGGCACGGCGTGGGCGTCGAGCTCGATGCCACGGAGGCGCTCGCTGACGCCTTCCGTCTTCTGCTTCAGCAGGGCCTCCTTGCCGATGAACTCCGGCTTGTCGAACTTCACGAAGATGGAGAGCCCGGCCATGACGGGGGAGATCTTCTCAGAGAGCTCGTCGCCGTAGAGGGGCAGTCCGACCTCGAAGCGCAGGGTGTCGCGGCAGCCAAGGCCGCAGGGCGTGATATGTGCAGCCATGAGCTTCTCCCAGCAGGAGATGATATACTCCGGGGAGCCATAGATCTCGAAGCCGTCCTCGCCGGTGTAGCCGGTGCGGGAGATGAGCTTCCCTACGCCGATGCCCTCGCCGAGCGGGTCGGGGAGGCACTCATAGAAGTTGAGGCTGTGGCAGGGAATGCCTAAGACAGTCTCTACGACCTGCTCGCTCTCAGGGCCCTGGATGGCGAGCTGTCCGTAGCGGTCGCTGGCATAGTCGATATGGATGTCGAAGCCTTTGGCGTTGTCGCCAATCCAGGCATTGTCTTTGTCGATATTGGCCGCGTTGATGGTGAGGAAGAACTCGTTGTCGCTGATACGGCAGATACAGGTGTCGTCGACGGTGCCTCCGTCGGGGTAGCACATCATGCCGTACATGACTTTCCCCGCGGGAATGGAGGAGATGTCGTTGGTGAAGATGTGGTTGACGAAGCGCTCGGCATCGGGGCCGGTAACGATGACCTCGCCCATGTGAGAGACGTCGAAGACGCCACAATGGTGGCGCACGGCGTTGTGCTCGTCGATGATGGAAGAATACTGGATGGGCATGTCGAAGCCTCCAAAAGGCTGCATCAGGGCGCCTAAGGCCACATGATGGTTGTGCAGGCAGGTTTGTTTCATAGATATCGTGTTTTGGCGTTGGTAATATAATAATGTGAAGGCTGCTAAGGTCTGAGCTGCAAGCGCTCCACAAGAGAATGCTAATATACGGGATAAGTCTTCCGTATCTCGTTGACCTTCTCTAAGTCGTCGTCGGTGAGGGTATAGACGGAGTCGCAGAGATGCTGGCGGATGCGGTCTTTGATGTCGTCGAGGGGTAGGGAGGTGTAGTCCTTGAGGAGGCAGATACGCTGTCGGACGCTCTCCACGCCATGCTTCGACAGTTTCTCGTGCGAGGGCGTGATGGCGTTGAGCATGTGCTCCATGTCGGTGTCGTAGAGCAGGGTGCCGTGGGCGATGATGCGCCCGGGGATATGGTAGATGGCGTTGCCGGAGACTTTGGCACCGACGGGGCTCTCGGCATTGGAGGCTTTGTGGGTATTGGGGGAGAGCAGGATGTCGTTGTGACCGCTGGGGTGGGCGTCGAGGCCTATCGTGGACAGCGTCTCACAGATCATCTCAAGGTAGCGGTGGAAGGTTTCGTCGACATTGTCGTCGGGGGTGATATAGGAAAGCATGACATTGCTCATGTCGGCATAGACACAGCCGCCTCCGCTCTTGCGACGACACATCATGATGTTGTGCGCGCGGCAGTATTCGATGTTTACTTCATTCTCGAAGACCTGGTTGCGCCCGAAGATGACAGAAGGCTTCACCTGCCACATAAAGAAGTAATCGGCGGGTGGAAGATAACGGGCGGCAAACTCCTCTACGGAGAGATAGGCCGGTACTTCAGCGGGAAGAACGATCTTGGTAGTGTCAATATATATCATGCATAGGTTGGTTTAGAATTTGATGTAAAGTTACGAAAAGATTACATACAGCGGGCGGATTTTTCGAATACTTTAATAGTCTTTATAATTTCTGTGGACATATCGGCATAAAACAAGTAAAAATAATAACTATTAACGATTAATAGCAGCTTGTTCAATAAATATTGCATATCTTTGCGACATCAAAACCTATTAATCATCTTGAGCCATGGATAACTCACAACTTATTATGAATGCCAATGCTGTTGTTGATGAACTGCAAAAGGCGCCCGCTGACATCACACGCGAGGACATCCTGCGTTTCGTGCGGAAAAACAACATACGTCTTGTCAACTTTCTTTACCCAGGTGGGGACGGTCGTGTGAAGACGCTGAACTTCGTGCTTTCCGACCTGGAGTACCTGAACACCATCTTGTCGTGTGGGGAGCGCGTCGACGGTTCCAGCCTCTTCCCGTTCATCGACGCGTCGAGTTCCGACCTCTATGTCCTGCCACGCTACAGTACGGCTTTCCTCGACCCCTTCAGCGAGGAACCGGTGCTCTGTATGCTCTGCTCGTTCTTCAACAAGCACGGGCAGCCTTTGGAATCGTCACCGGAGCACACGCTGCGCAAAGCCGTGGAGTCGTTCCGCGCTGTCACGGGGATGGACTTCGAGGCTATGGGAGAGCTGGAATATTATGTCATCAAGGAGGCTGAGGACGACTTCAAGGCCCGTGACCAGCACGGCTATCATGAGAGTGCGCCCTATGCGAAGATGGGAGCCTTCCGACAGAAGTGCATGGAGTATATCGCCAGGACAGGCGGGCATATCAAATACGGACACTCTGAGGTGGGCAACTTCGAGCAGGACGGCCTGCTCTATGAGCAGAACGAGATAGAGTTCCTGCCCGTCCCGGCCATGCAGGCTGCCGACGAGCTGATTATCGCCAAATGGGTGATCAGGAACTTGGCGTGGCGCGAGGGGCTCAATGTCACCTTCGCCCCAAAGATAACGACGGGGAAGGCGGGCTCCGGCCTGCATATTCATATGCGGCTGATGAAAAACGGCAAGAACATGCTGCTCACGCGTGGTAAGCTCAACGACAATGCGCGCAAGGCCATAGCGGGGTGCATGGCGCTGGCGCCGAGTCTCACAGCTTTCGGCAACAAGATTCCCACGAGCTACTTCCGGCTGGTGCCGCATCAGGAGGCGCCCACCAATGTCTGCTGGGGGATGAGCAACCGGTCGGCTCTGGTCCGAGTGCCCCTGGGCTGGACATCGGGAGTGGACATGAGCCATATCGCCAATCCTTTGGAGGAAGAGCTTCCCTATGAGGAGCGGGGCAGCGTGAAGCAGACCTTCGAGCTGCGGTCCGGTGACGGGTCAGCCGATGTCTACCAGTATATCGCGGCGCTCTGTGTGGCCTGTCGTCATGGCTTTGAGATGAAGGATGCCTTGGAAGTGGCGGAGAAGACATTTGTCGACGGCGACATCAACGATGCGGCTCATGCTGCCCGTCTGGCTCAGCTGCGCCAACTGCCTGACAGCTGTGCTGCCTCTGCCGACTGCTTGGAGGCGCAGCGCACAGCCTATGAGGCTTATCACGTCTTTGCACCGGCGATGATAGACGGCATCATCCATGAGCTGCGTTCTTACAAGGACCGTACCCTTCGCCAGGACATCAAGGACGACCGCCGTGAGATAGCTATCCTCGTGAAGAAATACTTCCATTGCGGGTAGTGAGTGTCACCTACCACCTAACACCTTCTCCATCTCCTTTCTGCCGTAGTCGATGATTTCCTCGCCGCGGTCGAAGTCGAGAAGACCGTAGAGGTTGGTGGGGATGTTGACGCAGATGTCGGGCGGGTTGAGGGCCATCGACATCTGCGTATTGTTTTGTACTGATACTTCTGCTACGCGCAAAGCCAGGCGGACGACATTGTCGGAGAGTTGGAAGCCAGGGAAGGGTATGCTGTCTTTGATTCTTGTCCAGAGATTCTTCGGCTTGTCCGTGACGCCGTTGTTGCTTCTGTCCGCAGGCTTGCCTTTTCTTTCGCTGCCCTTTCCATTATTTTCCTGCAACATGCTCCGGAAAGGTTTGGAGTCGGGGGCGCTGGGGTTGACGGCGATGAGCAGGTCACCCTCATGCCGCTCCACGCGGTTCAGGGGCAGCGTGTTGTGGACAGAGCCGTCGACGAGGACCATGTCGCCCATGCGCACAGGAGAGAAAATGCCGGGGATGGAGATAGAGGCGCGGATGGCATGACTCAGCAGGCCAGTGTTGAAGACATACTCCTTGCCGCCGACGAGATCTGATGCCGAACAGCAGAACGGTATCGGCAGGTCCTCGATGTGCACGCTCCCCGTCATGTCGTCGAGGAGGGCACTGAGCTTCTGGCCTGTAGCTATGTGGTCGAGACCTAACGAGACATCGATGAGCGAGAGCACCTGCTTGCGGTTGACAGCTAACACGGTCTCTTTGAGCTCCTTGAGCTTTCCGGCGGCATAGAGTCCACCGACAAGGGCGCCCATGGAGGTGCCAGCCACAGATGTGATATGGTAGCCGTGCTCTAAGAGGACCTCGATGGCGCCTATCTGTGCATAGCCGCGGGCACCACCGCCACCCAGGACGAGGGCCACATTCTTGTCTTGTGATGTTAGTTCGCTGCCCGGTTCCTGCTCAGTGCCCTTATAGCGATGAATCAGTTTCTTGAAGTATGTGATGATATTCTCCATGGTTTCTGTTTTGTCGTTCTGCTGCAAAGTTACGATTTTTTCGGTTCTGCGGTTTATCTTTTTCCGCTTTATGATGGTTTATGTGCCGTTTTTTATTTTATGTTGCCGCAAGATCAGTAGCCTTATAAGGCAAGAAACGCAAGAGGCGGAGCCCCATCATCACGATGTCACCCCGCCCTAACTTAAACAACCAATAAAAGAAATAGATTGTCGGTAATTAAGGTTAAACTTAATTCTTTCTATCTCATCCCCGACCGTTAATGATGCGGTCGGGGACTTTTATTTATTATCGAATGAACAACAATTTGCGTTGATTACCGGATGAACAACAGCTCGCGGTACTTCGGCAGTGTCCAGAGCTCATCAGCAACGACGAGCTCGAGCTTGTCAATCTGGTAGCGGATGGGCTGGAACCATGTCTCCACGGTGTCGTGGTAGGCGATGGCCTTCTCGCGTGCATCCTCAATCTTGTTGGCCACCTTACGGGCGTTGACCATATCCTCGACGTCCTTCTCGATGGTTGCCGTACGCTCAGAAATCTGCTCGATAATCTTCAGGATACGGTCGGCAAGGGCCTTGCCCTTCTCAGCGCCGTAGATGTTCACGAGGTTCTGCACGTCGTTACCGAGCATGGACTGGTAGTGTGTAGCCACGGGGATGATATGGTTCAGTGACAGGTCACCCAGGACACGAGCCTCAATCTGCAGCTTCTTGGTGTAGGTCTCCCATTTCACCTCGTTACGTGCCTTGAGCTCATTCTCAGAGAAGACGTTCTCGCTTTCGAACATCTTGACGCTCTCAGGATCGAGGTAGCGGTCGAAGATCTTCGGTGCTGACTTCTCGGTGTCGAGTCCGCGCTTCTCAGCCTCTGCCACCCACTCGTCGGAGTAGCCGTTGCCATCGAAGTGGATAGGAGCGCAGGTCTTGATATCGTCTCTGACGACGCTCAGGATAGCGGCGAACTTGTCCTCGCCCTTAGCGATGAGAGCGTCGACACGCTCCTTGAAGCTTGTCAGGGCCTCGGCGACAGCGGTGTTCAGCACAATCTGAGCGCTGGCGCAGTTAGCGGAAGAACCTACAGCACGGAACTCGAAACGGTTGCCGGTGAAGGCGAATGGACTTGTACGGTTACGGTCGGTGTTATCACGCAGGATGGTTGGAATCTCAGGGATATCAATCTCAACACCTTCCTTACCCTTGATGACGAGGGCGTCCTTGTCGGACTTCATGATATGCTCTAAGACGTCGCTGACGGTCTTGCCGAGGAAGGAAGAGATGATTGCTGGAGGTGCCTCGTTAGCGCCTAAGCGGTGGGCGTTGCCGGCATCCATGATGGAGGCCTTCAGCAGGCCGTTGTGCTTGTAGACACCCATGAGGGTCTCAACGGTGAAGACGACGAAGCGGAGGTTGTCCTCCTTGGTCTTGCCAGGTCCGTGGAGCAGGATGCCTGTGTCGGTAGACAGTGACCAGTTGTTATGCTTACCGGAACCGTTGATGCCGTCGAAAGGCTTCTCATGGAGCAGCACCTCGAAGCCGTGCTTGTGGGCCACACGCTTCATGAGTGACATCAGCAGCATGTTGTGGTCGACGGCGAGGTTGGTCTCCTCGAAGATAGGAGCACACTCAAACTGGTTAGGAGCCACCTCGTTATGGCGTGTCTTCACGGGGATGCCAAGCTCAAGAGCCTGAATCTCCAAGTCCTTCATGAAGGCCTGCACGCGCTCAGGGATGGTGCCGAAGTAGTGGTCGTCCATCTGCTGGTTCTTAGCGCTCTCGTGGCCCATGAGGGTACGGCCTGTGAGGATAAGGTCAGGACGGGCGGCATAGAGGTCCTCGTCGACGAGGAAGTACTCCTGCTCCCAACCGAGGTTGGAGATGACCTTCTTCACATCAGGATAGAAGTAATGGCTGACATTGGTGGCAGCAACGTTGACGGCGTGCAGGGCACGGAGCAGCGGAGCCTTGTAGTCGAGGGCCTCACCGGTATAGGAGATGAAAATGGTAGGAATGCAGAGGGTGTCGTCGATGATGAACACCGGTGATGTAGGATCCCATGCAGAGTAGCCGCGAGCCTCGAAAGTGGAACGGATACCACCGGAGGGGAAGGAGCTGGCGTCCGGCTCCTGCTGTACGAGGAGCTTTCCGGAGAATTCCTCTATCATGCCGCCCTTGCCATCATGCTCTATGAAGGAGTCGTGCTTCTCGGCTGTGCCCTCGGTAAGCGGCTGGAACCAGTGTGTGTAGTGGGTAACACCATTCTCGTCGGCCCACTGCTTCATGCCTTTGGCTACGGCGTCGGCGATGGAGCGGTCGAGCTCGGCACCATTGTCGATAACGTCGATAAGCTTCTGGTAGACGTCAGCCGGCAGATACTTGTACATCTTGGCACGGTTGAAGACCTTCTTGCCATAATACTCAGAGGGGCGCTCGACGGGCGCTACAACCTCTACAGGCTTCTTCTTGGAAGCGCAGGCTACTGCATCGAATCTTTGATAGGTCATAATAAGTGTTTTGTGCATCCCGGCGGCCTTTATGGAAGCCGTGGCGGAAATGCGGAATTATTACTTTGTTTGTTGTCTATTATTCAGTTTGTTATCTCGTCGTTATGCTCTGTCAAGTCCCAGAGAAAGACAGGAAGTCGTCATTCATTAGCCAGACGTTCTTGTTCCGTCTTGTCAATTCTCTCTTTTACAATATTCCATATACCTTTGAAAGTCTCTCATTCTGAAAGTCTCTCATCTTCTGAAAGTCTCTCATTCTGATAGTCTCTCGTTTTGTTAGAATGGCTTCTTCATATCTTTCCCTCCCCTTAGGGGGAGGGTGTCACGGCCTTTGGCCGTGACGGGTGGGGCTTTATGGTCTCAGTGTGAATCCCACTACGAAGTAGGCTTTCTGCGTTGAGGGGTTGGTGTTGATGGCAGCAAAGAGAGGTATCGACCAGCTGTCGGTGACCCGGATGTCCTTGGAGGCCTTCAGTGAGACATTGGTGACGGCGAAGCCGTTGGCCTTGCCGTAGAACGTTGTGTAGTAAGGTACGGCACCTACTGTTGCTGTCCAGTCTAAGGAAGCAAGCTTGAAGGGAGCGGTAGCCTCGACATAGGAAGAGTAAGCGCGCTTGCCTTTCTTGGTATAGCCGTCGTTACCGGCGAAGTTGGTATACCAGTTCAAAGCCACAGGACCGAAGTCGTAACCGATGTTACCCTCGAAGACATGGCTGGTCTCATGAGCAGCGTAAGCGAAATACTTACTATTAGGTGTATTGAACCAATAGTCTGTGATACCTACATGGAATCCGCCTGCGGTGTAGGCGGCAGTGAGATCAAACTCCTTGGTATCGTCATTGTCAGAGATGCCTACACTTCCCCAGCCTGTCAGAGAGAAGCCTTTGTAGGCCACTCCTAAGGTAGGCTGTACGCTGACATCGCCTAATTCCTGACCACGCCAGATATACTGGTTGACGAAGTCGGCAGCTATCGTTCCCTCTACGTTGTCCTGAGCGCAAGCCGGAAGCGCCACAAGGGCTGCTGCCAACATTGCGAAACCTTTTACTTTGTTCTTCATAGCTTTCTGAATTAATGCCTGAGACCTTGTGGTTGCCCGCCAGCCTCAATGCCGGTTAATACTCATACGTTATTCTGCAGAACGTTCTAACTCTCTCTCCTTTCTCAAGCAACGCTTTTCACGCTACAGTGATGCTATTCTCTCCATGGCCTCTTCGACGTCCTCACGGTTGCCGAAGCTTGTCAGCCGGAAATATCCCTCTCCCGAAGGACCGAAGCCTACGCCCGGTGTGCAGACCACGCCGCAGCCGTAGAGCAGGGTGTCGAAGAACTTCCAGCTGTCCTGACCCTCCGGTGTCTTCACCCAGAGGTAGGGGGCATTCTCACCGCCGAAGACCTTGTAGCCATGCTTGATGAGGTTCTCCCTCATGATGCGGGCGTTCTCCATATAGTAGGCGATGGTCTCGCGTGTCTGCTTGTGGCCCTCAGGGGTATAGGTGGCCTCGGCGGCGCGCTGTGAGATATAGGAAGTGCCATTGAACTTTGTCGACTGGCGTCTCTCCCAGAGCTTGTTCAGCGGCACGCGCTCGTTGCTGGTCAGCGCTGCCACGGTGAGGTCTTTAGGTATGACGGTGTATCCGCATCTCACACCTGTGAAGCCTGCCGTCTTGGAGTAGGAGTGGAACTCGATGGCGCACTTCCTGGCTCCCTTTATCTCGTAGATGCTGTGCGGAATCGATGGATCCTGGATATAAGCCTGATAGGCAGCGTCGTAGAAGAGCACGGCATCGTTTTTCAATGCGAAGTTGACCCATTTGCGCAACTCTTCTTTGGTGAGCACCGTTCCCGTGGGGTTGTTGGGGTAGCAGAGGTATATCATGTCCACACGATGGTCGGGTAGTGCGGGTGTGAAGTTGTTCTCCGCTGTGCAGGGAAGGTAGGTGATGTCGCTCCACCGTCCGTTCTCAAACTTTCCCGCGCGCCCTATCATGGCATTGGAGTCGATGTAGACGGGGTAGACGGGGTCGGTGACGGCCACGCTGTTGTCCCATCTGAGGAGCTCCTGGATGTTTCCGGTGTCGCTCTTGGCACCGTCGTTGACGAAAATCTCGTCCTTGTCGAGGTGGATGCCCCGCGTGAGGAAGTCACCCTTCATGATAGCCTCCCGGAGGAAGTCGTAGCCATGCTCCGGTCCGTAGCCGCGGAAGGTAGCCTTGACGGCCATTTCGTCAGCAGCCTTGTGCATGGCCTCTATCACGGCCGGGGCCAGCGGGCGTGTGACGTCGCCGATACCTAATGAGATGACCCTGACCTTGGGGTGCGATACTTTGTATGCGTTTACTCTTTTGGCAACATCGGCAAAGAGATAGCTGCCGGGAAGCCTGAGGTAATATTCGTTTACTAATGCCATTCTTTTATCGTTGTTTGTTGTGTTGTCTTATCTTATCTTATAGTTCTGCCTCTCCCTCGAAAGAGAAGGCTGCCGGGCCCGTCATATAGACGTGGTTGTCGGCTTGGTTCCATTCTATGTGCAGCGTTCCACCGTCCATGACGATGTCGCTCTTTCGGGCGGCGATGCCGAGGGCTGCTGCTGCTACTGCCGTGGCGCAGGCTCCTGTGCCGCAGGCCATTGTGATGCCGCTGCCGCGCTCCCAGACCCGTGTGCGGAAGGTGGTAACACTGCTGTCAGCGCTCTCCTTCTTCTCGGCAAACTCGATGTTGCAGCGCTCCGGGAAGGCGGCGTCGCGCTCCAGGCGCTGACCCTCCTCCGTGAGGGCGACATCAGCGATGGACTTCACGAAGGAGACGTAGTGGGGATTGCCCATGGAGACGAACTGCTCCGCTTTGGCGCCATTGCCGAGGGTCTCAATATTGTCAAGGAGCGTGGATGTCATCTGTGGCTCGTGGCCTGTGAACTGTGCCGGAACGTCGAGCTGCGGCTCGCCCATGTCTACGGTCACGCTCTCCACTTTGCCATCCTCGATATGCAGTTTGAGAATCTTTATCCCCGATGCCGTCTCCAGTCGGACGGTGTCACCGTGGAAGAGTCCTTTCTCATAAACATATTTACCGATGCATCTGCTGGCGTTGCCGCACATCTTGGCTTCAGAGCCGTCAGCGTTGAAGATGCGCATCCTGAAGTCGGCCTTCGCCGCGTCCTGGGGAGCACCGATGAGAACCAGTCCGTCGGAGCCGATGCCGAAGTGGCGGTCGCTCCATTTGATGGCGGTGGTTTCAGGGTCAGGGACGCTATATAATA
Organism: uncultured Prevotella sp.; assembly: GCA_900543585.1. Classification (GTDB taxonomy): domain Bacteria; phylum Bacteroidota; class Bacteroidia; order Bacteroidales; family Bacteroidaceae; genus Prevotella. The sequence goes on along the minus strand of UQRP01000003.1, from coordinate 115,628 downwards.
ATGTATTTACATATATATAGTCGTTGCCGGCTCCCTGCATCTTGGTGAAAGGAATGGTTGATGACATTTTGTTACGTTCTATTTCTTTTGTATTGACGTTTTGTCCTTTTGACGTTGCAAAGATACAACAAAATGTCAGTAAGTAGAAAATTTTATTCATAAAATCTCATTGCTTTTGCGCAAAAAGTACAAATTGTAAGCAAAAAGGCTTGAATAGTGTGCAAATTGTAATGCTGAGACTTGTCGTAGCTTACAGTCTGACGATAGCGCAACTTTGCTTAAATCATTTTGCTATTATTTGGCGTTTAGTTCTGACGTTTTGATTAATTTTGCAGCCGTAAGCTTACAAAATGAAAGAGGAAACGATAAAAAGAAATGATTGTTAACGTTTAAAAAGGAGAAAGCATGAAGAAGATTGAAGCTATAATCCGCAAGACGAAGTTTGAGGAAGTAAAGGAAGCTCTTCTTGCAGCCGACATCGAGTGGTTCAGCTACTATGATGTTCGTGGCGAGGGTAAGATGCGACAGGATCGTATCTACCGTGGCGTGATGTACTCTACGAGTAGCATTGAGCGTGTGCTGATGAATATTGTCGTTCGTGACAAGAATGTCGAGAAGACCGTAGCAGCCATCGAGAAGGCTGCCAAGACCGGTGAGGTCGGTGACGGACGTATCTTTATCATTCCTGTTGAGGACACCATCCGTATACGCACTGGTGAGCGTGGCGACATCGCACTGTATAATGCGGAGCAGGAGAAATAAGCCTCCCTTGGAATGAAGGGACGAAGAAGAGTTGAAACATTAATCTAAAATTTTGCATTTATGACTATTCAGGATTTATCTATATCTGTAGATACCGTGTGGCTGCTGTTAGCCGCAATGCTGGTATTCTTCATGCAGCCGGGATTTGCCCTGTGTGAAGCTGGATTCACAAGACGTAAGAACACCGCCAACATACTCTTCAAGAACTTCGTCGATTTCATGATCGGTTCCGTATTGTTCTGGTTTGTAGGTTTTGGCATCATGTTCGGCAACGACGGAGCCGGATTCATGGGTATGCCCAACTTCGGCGACTTCTCCTGGTATCACAACGCCGCCGGACTGCCCACAGCCGGTGAGCTGATGTTCCAGTCCGTGTTCTGTACTACGAGTGCCACCATCGTCTCGGGTGCTATGGCAGAGCGTACAAAGTTCTCTATGTACTGCGTATACTCCTTCTTTATCTCTCTGCTCATCTACCCGATTGAGGCACACTGGTCATGGGGTGGCGGCTGGCTCAACGCTACCGACGGTTCTTTCATGATGAACGTCTTTGGCACTTCCTTCCACGACTTCGCCGGTTCTGCCGTCGTCCACAGTGTAGGTGGCGTGCTGGCTTTCATTGGTGCTATCGCCCTGGGTCCACGTCTCGGCAAGTACCGCAAGGATGGCACTTCCAACGCTATCCCCGGTCACTCTCTGACCTTGGCAGCTATGGGTGTCTTCATCCTCTGGTTCGGATGGTTCGGTTTCAACCCCGGTTCTACGCAGGGTGCTTCCTCAGAGGAGGCTCGTACAGCCATCAGCCATATCTTCCTGACCACCAACCTTGCAGCAGTCTGCGGCGGTCTGGCCACAATGTTCACAACCTGGATTAAGTATGGCAAGCCTTCTTTCTCATTGACGCTGAACGGCATCCTTGCCGGTCTGGTAGGTATCACTGCCAGCTGCGACGCTGTCTCTCCTGCCGGTGCAGTAGCCATCGGTACTATCTGCGGTATTGTTCTGCCTTTCTCTGTGACCTTCATCGACCAGAAGCTCCACATTGACGACCCTGCCGGCGCAAGCTCTGTTCACGGTGTCTGTGGTATCCTTGGTACACTGCTCACAGGTATCTTCTCCGTCTCTGAGGGCTGCCTCTACGGTCACGGCTTCGGCCTCCTTGGCGCACAGGCTTTTGGTATTCTCGTCATCGACGGCTGGGCTGCCATCACTGGCATCATCCTCTTCTGGGGCATCAAGAAGACTGTCGGTCTGCGTGTCCCGAAGCGTATTGAGGAGGAAGGCCTCGACATCTATGAGCATGGCGAGAGCTGCTACACCGCTTAATATTAATCCTATTATAACACCATAAAAGAAATGCTCGATACCGGAAATACAGCCTGGATCACCATGGCTACCATATTGGTGATGATGATGACCGTGCCAGCCCTTGCCCTCTTCTATGGGGGGGTTGGTACGCTCGAAGAACATACTCTCCATCCTCATGCATTGCCTGTTTATAACAGCTGTCTGCAGCATCCTCTGGATAGCCTTTGGCTATAGCTGGACCTTTGGCACAGGCCTGCAGGGCACGCCGCTCGGGGCAGTGATAGGAGGTTTCGACAAGTGCTTCATGCATGGCGTGACCATTCACTCCATCAAGGCCGGGTCGAATATCCCTGAGTTGACCTACGTGCTCTTCCAGTGTATGTTTGCCGTCATCACCCCGGCACTCATCATAGGTGCTTTCGCTGAGCGCCTCCGCTTCCCCTCGTTTGTTGTCTTCGTCATCCTCTGGAGCCTTGTGGTCTATTACCCGATGGCCCATTGGGTGTGGGGAGGCGGTTTTCTCCAGGAGATGGGTGCCATAGACTTTGCCGGTGGTCTGGTCGTGCATGTCAATGCTGGTATCGCAGCATTAATCATGTGTCTCATGCTTGGCAGGCGTTCCGATTACCGCCCCGGGCGTCCTATCGGCGCTGCCAATGTTCCTTTCGTCTTCATCGGCGCCACGATGTTGTGGCTCGGTTGGTTCGGATTCAACGCCGGTAGCGGCCTGACAGCCGACGGCCTCGATGCCAACGCCTTCCTCACCACACATCTCTGCGCCGCTGTGGCGGCACTGACCTGGATGGTCATCGACTGGCTCTACAGTGGCAAGCCCACCTGCGTGGGTATGTGCACAGGTGCTGTAGGCGGTCTCGTTGCCATCACTCCCGCGGCTGGTTCTGTCGATGTCATCGGCGCTATGGCCATCGGTGTCTTAGTGAGCATCGTCTGCTACTTCATGGTGGCTTTCGTCAAGAGCAAGCTTGGATACGATGACTCCCTCGACGCCTTCGGCGTTCACGGTATCGGCGGTATCGTAGGTTCCATTCTCACTGGCGTCTTCTGCGTCAAGGCCGTTGGCGGTGTCGACGGAGCGCTCTACGGCGGCTGGCATCAGCTCGGCGTACAGCTTCTCTCCACACTCTTCTCCATCGTCTATAGCGGCGTGCTGACCTTCATCATCTATGTCATCATCGACAAGACCATGGGCATGCGTGTCGACAAGCGCGAAGAGGAGGAAGGACTCGACATCTACGAGCACGGTGAGATGGCTTACAACTAATTCTTAACCTCGGCAATAACAAACAACCCAATAAAAGCTATATTATTATGTGTGGAATAACAGGTATCTTCAACATTCAGGAGCAGTCTCCTGAGCTTCGGCAGAAAGCATTGAGAATGAGTCAGAAGGTTCGTCATCGCGGACCTGACTGGAGCGGTATCTACACCGGTCCCACGGCCATCCTCTGCCATGAGCGTCTTTCCATCGTCGACCCGGAGAGCGGCAAGCAGCCCCTCTTCTCGCCCGACAAGAAGCAGGTCCTGGCCGTCAACGGCGAGATCTACAACCATAACGACATCCGCGCCTCTTTCCCCGACTATCACTTCCAGACGGGTTCCGACTGTGAGGTCATCCTCGCCCTGTATCGCCGCTGGAAGTCGGAAGGTGCCGACGCTAAGAAGATAACAGCCCTGATAGAGGAGCTGAGTGGCATCTTTGCCTTTGCCCTCTACGACGTTGAGGACGGTTCGTTCCTCATCGCCCGCGACCCTATCGGCGTCATTCCACTCTATATCGGCTACGATGCCGACGGCAAGGTCTATGTCGCCTCCGAGCTCAAGGCTTTGGAGGGTCAGTGCGACCGCTACGAGCCGTTCCTGCCCGGCCACTACTACTGGAGCCGTGAGGCTGACAAAGGCATGCAGCGCTGGTACACCCGCGACTGGATGCGGGGTGTGACACGTCCGCAGTCTGAGCTCTCCTACGGACAGGCTGTGGAGGAGATTCGACAGTCGCTGATGGGTGCCGTGAAGCGCCAGCTGATGAGCGACGTGCCCTACGGTGTGCTTCTCTCCGGCGGTCTCGACTCCTCCGTCATCTCGGCCATCGCCGAGAAGTTTGCCAGCCACCGTGTGGAGGATGGCAGCAAGACGCAGGCTTGGTGGCCGCGTCTCCACTCCTTTGCCGTGGGCTTGAAGGGTGCCCCCGACCTGGCCAAAGCCAAGCTCGTGGCCGACCGTATAGGCACCGTGCACCACGAAATCAACTACACCATCCAGGAGGGTCTCGACGCCATCCGCGACGTCATCTATTTCATCGAGACCTACGACGTCACCACTGTGCGCGCTTCTACGCCGATGTACCTCCTGGCCCGCGTCATCAAGTCGATGGGTATCAAGATGGTGCTCTCCGGTGAGGGTGCCGACGAGATCTTCGGTGGCTACCTCTATTTTCACAAGGCTCCGTCACCGGAGGAGTTCCATAAGGAGACCGTCCTCAAGCTCTCCAAACTCTATATGTATGACTGTCTGCGTGCCAACAAGTCTTTGGCAGCATGGGGCGTAGAGGGCCGTGTGCCGTTCCTCGACAAGGAGTTCCTCGACGTGGCCATGACCATCGACCCGAGCTATAAGATGTGTCCGGGCAAGACGATAGAGAAGAAGGTCGTCCGCGACGCCTTCACCGACATGCTGCCCGCCGAGATAGCCTGGCGTCAGAAGGAGCAGTTCTCCGATGGTGTGGGTTACTCGTGGATAGACACACTGAAAGAGATTACGGCTTCCGCCGTCAGCGACGAGCAGATGGCGCACGCTGCCGAGCGCTTCCCCATCAACCCGCCGCAGAACAAGGAGGAGTATTACTATCGCTCCATCTTCGCCGAGCACTTCCCCTCCGACTCCGCCGCCCGCAGCGTTCCCTCCGTTCCTTCCGTGGCTTGCTCCACGGCTGAGGCACTGGCCTGGGACGAGTCGTTCAAGAACATGAACGAGCCCAGCGGACGTGCCGTCAAGGACGTACATGAATAGTCAGCACTTATCGGGCGATCGTCAAACAATTGTCAGCCAAACTGCCGACAATTGTCAGCCAACCTGCCGACAATTGTTAGCCAAACTGCCGACAATTGTTTGACGATGATATATTGATATTTTCGTTTAAACATTTTATTATTAATAGAAAAATGTATAACTTTGCATTTGGCTTCTACAAAGCATGTTTTCATGCATGTGCGCCGTAATTTATAACCTGATAACAATCATTTAATCATCATACAATGTCTATAAAATACACGGTACAACAAATCGAGAACGCCGTAGGAAGTGGCGAGGCACGGCCCTTTGTCCGGCTTCAACAAGGTGCGGCCATGACCACGGAGCAGTTGGCTGCCAAGATAGCGGCATCCAGTACGTTGACGCCTGCCGATGTGAAGGCGGTGATGTCAGAGCTCTGTCATTATGCCAAGGAGGAGCTGATAGCCGGCAACCGTTTCTATCTGCCGGAGATAGGCTATCTGTCGCTGTCTGTCGGCAATACACCGTCTGACATACTCCCCAATGGCGTGCTGACGGGCAAGGACATCTTTGTGAGAAACGTGGACTTCAAGCCTGAGCTCCGGTTCCTCAATGAGATAAAACGTTCCGTGAGTTTCGAGAAGTCACATTATGCGACAGCCTCTGTAAGTTATACGGCGGAGGAGTTGTGGCAGAAGGTGGCAGCTTTCCTTTCCAAGAATCATTATATCACCTGCCGCATGATGCGTGTTGAGTTTGGTCTGACCAAGTATAAGGCCACGCTGTGGCTCAACCGTTTTACAGCCGAACATCGTCTGAGTAAAAGGGGAACGCACTTTCATCCGCTGTATTTCCTGGCCGGCTCTTGAAGTCCCTTCTGACATTGTATTTCTGTTGGCAGATAGCATGCCGAAGAAAAAAATAGCCGGAGAGCATGCCGTTATCAAATAATTATCGTAAATTTGTGAGTTAAAACAAGGTACCATGCCGGATAATTCTGAAATATTTGATAACGACATCCTCGGCGACTATGGCCGCGACGTTCTGGAGACGCTGCTTGTAGACCATTCCGTTACCACCGCAAAGAACGATGGGCGGACGCATCATATCTTTTGGGCAACCGATGATTATGAATCTCGTGGCGATGGCTACCACTTCTTCGACGAGATAACCATAGAGTCTATCACTGGAGCAAACAGCAATGTCGTCATCCCGCGTGTGCTGAAGCGCAAGGAGTTGAAGAAGAAACGTGTTAAGGAGAAGGCGGAAATCTTTACCCCTTCCTGGATGTGCAACTTTATGGTCAACAACCTCGATGAGCGTTTCTTTGGTTATCGGGAGGTCTTCAACAAGGAGATAAACGACCGGCACAACTGGGTTGTCAATCGTGACAAGATACCGATGCCCGAGGGCAAGACATGGCAAGAGTTTGTAAAGATAAGGTGGATGGAATATTGCTGTGGCGAGGCGCCTTTCATCGTCAGCCGCTACGATACCACCACGGGTGAAGCCATTCCCATTGAGAGCCGTATCGGATTTCTCGACCGCAAGCTCCGCATCGTCAGTGAGAATACCGAGGGCGAGGAAGCGTGGTTGGAGGGGGCACGCATGGCCTACCAAAATACTCTTGGCAACGAATGGGCCGGTGACAGTCTGCTCTTGGCGCGTGAAAACCTACTCTATACGTTTAGTGAGTACTTCGTTGACCGCTTTGGCCATCAGCCTACGAAGGAGTGGATGAAGATAATCGCCGACATTATCTCATGGAATATCATGCAGATGGATGGCCTGAAACTTGTCGTGCCATGCACCTGCCACGACGTGGTGACTACCAATCTCTTGGGCGAGAAGGAAGTGCATCCCTGTCCGGGTTGTAAGGCCAAAGACGCGAGAAAACATAATGGTATACCTGTCTTGGTGAAGTCGTGGAGCACTGGCTTAGCCGTTCCGCTGCGTATGTGCATTAAAAGTAATAAGAGATGATAGAGACAACTGTTATCGATCAATTCGTCATCGGACGGGTAGAGCCGCAGATATATGCGTTCTCCACAGAGACGGTGCCCAATTACCTGAAGGTTGGTGATACCTATCGCCCCATAGAGCAACGGCTGCAGGAGTGGCGGCGGTATTTCCCTGACTTGAAGGAACATTACGAGGCCGTGGCAAAAGTGGGAAAGGAGACTTATTTCCGTGACTTTGCCATACATTATTTTTTAGAGCATGATAAGCAGCTGCACCGGCTGACACCTACAGATTTGGAGGGCTTGCCCTATTACTCGCGTGAGTTCTTCCGTCATGCCACAGAAGTTGATGTCGCCGATGCCATTGAGGATATCCAGAAAGATTATGAAAGCAATAGGGGTAAGTATCAGTTTTATACCTTCGACAGCCGTCCAACTGCCATCACCTATACTTATAAGCGTGAGGTTGGTCCATATTCTCTTCGTCCCAACCAGAAAGAGACGGTAAGAAACTACCTCCGTGCGGTACGTCAGGGACGCACCAATCTCCTGATGTATGCTGTGATGCGCTTTGGCAAGACTTTCACTGCCTTGAGTTGTGCCCAGGCAGACAGTCATTGTCGGGCTATTCTTGTGGTGTCGGGTAAGGCCGATGTCAAGCAGGAATGGAAAAAGACGGTGGAGAGTCTGCGCAACTTTGAGGGTTTTGACTTTATTGATACAGAGTCGTTGGCCCGCGACAACAATCTTGTAGAGAAGAGCCTTCACAATGGTCACCGTGCTGTTGTCTTCCTTACCCTCCAGGATCTCAGCGGCAAGCAGGTGAAGCGGCGGCATCAAGATATTTTCCGGAGGCAGTGGGACCTGCTCATCATCGACGAGACACATTATGGCGCCCGAGCCGAGGAATATGGCAAAGTATTGAGATTGAACACCAAAGCTGAGGAAAAATCGGAAAGCAAATACTGTGAGACGGCCGAGGACTATGACAACAATGAGGAGATGAAACGTCTCTATGCTGCGGTCCGTCTTCATCTCTCAGGAACGCCTTACCGCATCTTGATGAGTAGTGAGTTCCAGAAGGACGACATCATCGCTTTTTATCAGTTCTCAGATATCGTAAAGGATAAGGAAGAATGGGATGCCCGGCATCTTCATGAGGATAATACCAACGAGTGGGACAATCCCTATTATGGTTTCCCGCAGATGGTGAGGTTCGCCTTCAATGTCAATGAGAGTTCCATGCGGAAGCTGGAGCAATTGAAGAAAGATGGGATAACGTATGCTCTCAATGAACTGCTCAGACCTTTGTCCACCCTGAAGACAGCGGATGGCAGACATCTGAAGTTCTGCCATGAGAAAGAAGTACTCGACCTGTTGATGGCTATTGACGGAAGTAAGGACGATGCCAATATTTTTAGTTTCCTTGACTATGACCGCATCAAGCAAGGCAAACTTTGTCGGCATGTTGTCTGTGTGCTGCCTTATCGTGCCTCGTGCGACGCCATGGAGACACTGATCACTGCCAACAAGGATTGTTTCAAGAATCTTGGACAGTACGCATTGCTGAACATAGCCGGTGTGGAGCGGGAAGACCGCTATCCTCGCAATATAGATGTCACCAATGAGATTACAGCGTGCGAGGCTCGTGACCAGAATACGCTGACGCTGACCGTGAACCGCATGCTCACCGGTGCTACGGTACCCGAATGGGATACGATGATTTACCTGAAGGATACGGCCTCACCACAGGAATACGATCAAGCCATCTTCCGGTTGCAGAACCAGTATGTGCGTGAGATGTCGGATGGTAAGGGCCACACCATCAAATATTGCATGAAGCCCCAAACTCTACTTGTCGACTTTGAGCCGGGCAGAATGTTCCGGATGCAGGAGGCAAAGTCACAGATATTTAATGTGAACACCGACAAGCGTGGCAACCGCAAGTTGGCCGACAGAATAGCGGAGGAGCTGCGCATCTCACCCATCATTGTCCTCAACAAAGACAAAATGCAGCAAGTGACTCCCAACGACATCTTAGAGAAGGTCAGAGAATACAGTGCCAACAAGAGCATCAAGGACGAAGCCGCTGAGGTTCCTGTTGACGAAGGGTTGCTGGAACAGACCGATGTACTCGATGCCTTGAAGCCGTTGTTGCCCATTGATTCAGATAAGGGCATTCACGAACCTGCTTATAAGGGTAAGGGAGGCAATTTAGATTTAGGCGAAGCAGGAGCGGCTTCAAAAAGCAGCAGCGCGAAAACGTCATCCGATGATAAGTCTGAGCCTGATGACGAGCAGAAAGAGTGGTTGAGACTGCAAAAGAAGCTGAGAACCTATTACTCGCTCATTCTGTTCTTCGCTTTCCTGACTGATGACAAGGTGGATTCGTTGGAGGATATTCTTCGTGTCATTGATGCTCATGCTGGCAATCAGCGAATTGCTAAGGACTTGGGTCTGAAGTCAGAGGTGTTAGGCATTATTCAGCTGAAGTCCAATCCCTTTGTCCTTCGCGACTTGGATTATAAGATTTCCAATATGAACCAGCTGGCGCGTGACCATCAGGTCCCACCCGTAGAACGAGCTGAACGTGCCATGAAGAAGTTGGGTCGTATCTCGAAGTCTGAAATCGTTACGCCCTCGTGGATGGCGGAGCGCATGGTGAACTACCTGCCAAAAGAGAAGATACAGCAGGGAACACCGATCCTTGACATTGCCGCCAAGCAGGGTGAGTTCGCCATTGCCCTCTACCGGGTCTATGGCGACAAAATAAAGAATAGTGTTTACTCGTTGCCCACATCATCTCTTACTTACGAATTTACTCGCAAGGTTTATTCGTTGTTGGGCATGCCGGTTGGCAACGTGATAGAAAATTATAACAGTTACGACTTGATACACAGCGAAAAGAAAGACAAACTCATGCAAATTCTCAAAGATATTCACCCGACCATCGTCATTGGCAATCCGCCCTATCAGAACAACGCCGTGGGTGAGCAGAAGACCTATAACGAGCCTATCTATAACCAGTTTATGGATCTAAGCTATGATTTGTCGGGTGTGGTGGAGATGATTCATCCGGCCCGCTTCTTAACCAATGCAGGCAGTACGCCGAAACTGTGGAACCGCAAGATGCTTGCTGATAAGCATTTCCGGGTCATTGACTTCCAGCAGCCGAGTGAGAATGTCTTTGCCGATACGGAGATCAAAGGAGGTGTGGCCGTGAGCTTGCGCGATACCGATGTGGAGCAGTCGCCGGTGGGCTTATTCACACCTTATGCTGAGCTCAATGCCATGATGAAGAAGGTGTCAGCACGAGAGGACTTTGTGTCGATGAGCAAGATTGTGGTGAGCCGCACGGCTTATCGCTTTACGCCGCTGATGCATGAGGATCATCCTGAAGCGTTGTCACAGCTCAGCGAGGGACATCCTTATGATGTCTCAACGAATATCTTTGAACGTTTGCCGCAAATCTTCTTTGACGAGAAGCCTGAAGATGGCTGTGACTATATTCGCATCCTTGGGCGTGTCGATAGCAATCGTGTTTATAAATATGTGCGTCGCGACTATATTCGACCCGTGGACAACCTTGATGATTATAAGGTATTCCTCTCTAAAGCCAATGGTACCGGAGCGTTTGGTGAGGTTCTCACAGTTCCTTTCGTTGGTGAGCCTGGGACGGGCAATACCGAGACGTTTATCAGCATCGGTAAGTTAGACTCTCGGTTTGAGGCTGAGGCACTCGTGAAGTATATCAAGACACGATTTCTAAGGGCGTTGTTAGGTGTATTAAAGACGACGCAGGATATTACACCGGAGAAATGGCAGTATGTCCCCGTTCAGAATTTTACACTGCATTCAGACATTGACTGGTCGCTGTCGGTGGACGCTCTTGACGTCCAGCTCTTTGCCAAGTATGCTTTGACGCCTGGCGAACGGGACTTCATCTGCAGGAAAGTTCAGAAGATGGAGTAGAAAGTCACCTGGAAAAGTGGAGTAACAAAAGAACAATACTTCGGTAATTTTCCAAGTTGTTCCAAAGGGCACACTTCCCACCCCTCCGGAATCATTCCTAATTCCGAATCCACTAACTTTCCGCTTTTTGAAAGGCTCAAAGTCGATGAACCACGACTTGAAGAGCGCCTTTGCCTGCTCCTCCAAATTGCTATTTATCTAGCAACGAGGACATGTCGACTATTACTCTCATAATCTTCGTATAAGATGAGGGGCTACTGTTGAACAGAACAAGAAAAACATATCGTTTTACTTTGTTACCTCACTTCTTTATACTATCTTAGCGAAAAATTTCGTAACGAAGTTTTTCGCAAATGGATAATCCCTTTAAATTCGGCACATTGGTCGATGAACCTTATTTCACCGACAGAGTTGAAGAACTTGCACGCATTGGGCAGTTTCTCAAGAGCGAGAACCATTTCGTCCTCATCAGTCCGCGAAGATATGGTAAGTCAAGTTTGGTACGCAAGGCTGTCCGCGAGTTTGACGAAAATTGCTTTGTCATAAGACCGCATCTGAGGTGCATAATGTGTGGCCTCTAAAAAAGTTGCTTTCCTACCTATTACTTTTTCCTTTTCTTGCGTCTTTATTTATAGAGAACTTTTAAACGACCCATCCTGATATGCCTGAACCCGACAAAACAGAACTATTTCTCATATCACAAGGCAATGAGATTGCCTTTGATAATTTCATGGAGCGCTATTCCTCCCGCATCTTCTACCATGCCTATGGCATTGTGGGTGACAAGGAGATAGCGAAGGAAATTGTCAGTGATGTGTTCTTGGAAGTCTGGAACCATCGGCGCCGTCTGTCAGCTGTCAGTGACATGCTCAGCTGGCTTAATGTCATCGCCTACCACAAGGCCGTTAGTGCGTATCGGCGTGAGAACAGGTTGAAGATGTGGTCGTTGGATGAACTCCAGGAGTTTCATTTCCCCGAGATTCAGTCGCCCTTGGAAGGCATTATCTCAGAGGAAGACCGGCGAAGGCTCAATGCAGCCATCGACGGGCTCCCACCTAAATGCAAGCACATCTTCTTTCTTGCCAAAATAGAACAGATGTCCTATGCTGATATTGCAAAACTGCTCCAAATCTCTACAGCTACTGTTAACTATCATGTCACATATGCCCTTGCCGCTTTACGGAAGAAGCTGAGAAAAGCTATGTGACGGTATCACCCTCTAAAAACGACATCAGATGAATGACATATTAGACAATAATTTCTTTGATAATAGTCCCGACGACATCAAGCTGAGATATTTCTTGGACCGTTGCCTGCCTATGGACGTTGACACCGACGATATTAAGTTGAAGACCCATCAGAAGATACGTCGCCAGCGCCATTATCGCCGGTTGTTGCTCAACGTCGTGATTTCAGTTGCCGCCTGTGCGCTTTTAATAATAGCCTTTGGTCTGCCTCTCTGGCAGCGGACGGAACGTAAGGTCAAGGAACAAACTGTCACAGCCGTCTCTTCCTCTCGTCATCAAACGCCGTATGAGACGTTGACGGTACCCACTGGCAAGACCCAGATGCTTCTGTTGGCCGATGGTACAAGAATAATGGCCAACTCACGTACCACTATCCACTACCCGAAAGCTTTTGTGGGAACTTGCAGGGAAATTAGTATTGATGGAGAAGCCTATTTGGAAGTGGCACATGACAGTCGGCATCCGTTTATCGTCCATGGGGATGGATTCAGTCTCAGAGTAATAGGAACACGTTTCAATTTTTCCAGCTATCGCGGAAAACGAGCTGAAGTGGCGCTCGTAGAGGGAAGCGTGGAGATTAAGTCGCACGGGGAAGTGGTTAGAATGCGTCCGGACAACCTCGTGCGGATAGAGGATGGTACCGTGAGTGAGCTCTTACATGTGAGGGCTGCCGACTATCTGTCGTGGACAAAAGGATATATCAATCTTAGCGGACAGAAGGTCGGCGACATCATTCCGGTCCTTGAAAGCTATTATGGCATTCATGTTATCTGCTCTTCCAACATCGCAGGCGAGCGTCTGTATGGTAAGCTCATGCTTGGCGGGGACTATAAGGATGCCTTGCAACATATTCTCTTCCTTACCGATGGTGCGGCATCTCGCAATGGCGGTATAATAAAATTATATAAGAGATAATCTGTATAATATTTGTCAGAATTCAACCTATATGTAATACATCCGAAATATCAGCTTGCTACCTTTGCAGCCGATATTTTGGATCAATCCAATCAATAATAAATTCTATGATGCATTTTATCTTTCAACCGAAGAAGCGTACGGCCTTGTTGCTTACAGCCGGTATGCTCTCCCTCTCCGGACAGATGATGGCGCGTCCAAGTGTGACTATTGTCAACACCTCTGGCATTGTATCGCTTACGGCTCAGAAGACGACCATTCAGGATGTCTTCACCTACATCGAGCGGCACAGCTCCTATGTCTTTGCTTTCGACAAGGACGTCCGCAGCCGTCTTGGAGATGAGGTCTCCCTTTCGCTGAAGGGCAAATCTATGGAAACCATCATTGCCGAACTCTGTCGGAAAACAGGTCTGGACTATGTTATTTCAGGTCGGCAGGTGCTTATCAAGAATGGTCCTTCTACCCAGAAAAACTCTCAAACTGAAAAGGGCAATATACGGCGAGTGACAGGCACCGTCAAGGATGCACAGGGTGAGCCTTTAGCAGGTGCCACCGTGATGATTAATGGAAGGGGTACAGGCACGGTGACCGATGTCAATGGAGACTTCTCGCTTGACGTGCCTCAGGGGGCTACTCTCATCTTCAGTTATGTAGGCTTCAATTCCAAGGAAGTGCGTGTCGGCAATCAGTCGACACTATCGGTGAACATGTCAGAGGATAACAACACGCTGAATGAACTTGTCGTTATCGGTTATGGTCAGGTGAAAAAGAAAGACCTTACGGGTTCTGTTACCGCCATTAAGCCCGACGAGCTGAACAAAGGTGTTCAGAATACGGCTCAGGACGCTTTGGTGGGAAAGATAGCCGGTGTCAATGTAGTCAGTAATTCCGGTGCTCCTGGCTCCAGCTCCACAATACGTATTCGTAGCGGTGCTTCACTTTCAGCCTCCAATGACCCTCTCATCGTCATCGACGGCGTGCCTGTGGACAACTCCTCTATCGAGGGCGGTGGAAATATCATCGGAGCCCTCAACCCCAATGATATTGAGACATTTACGGTGTTGAAAGATGCGTCGGCAACGGCTATTTATGGCTCCCGAGCATCAAATGGTGTGATTGTTATCACCACTAAGAAAGGAACTTCTGGTGAGTTGAGATTCAATTATACCGGTAATCTCTCTCAGTACCGATTCGAAGAGGCTACATCCGCTGACGGCTGACGAATTCCGCAGCTTTGTGCCAACAGTGTCGGGTGTTCCCTCCGATGTGCAGATGGGAACAGCCAACACCGACTGGCAGGATGAGATCTACCGTACGGCTGTCGGTACGGAGCATAACCTCTCCGTTTCGGGCAATGTACTGAAGAAGGCTCCTTTCCGTGCCTCTTTAGGCTACACCAGCCAGCAGGGTATCATTCGGACGAACAGCTACGACCGCTTCACCTTTGACGGTGGTATCACGCCGTCTTTCTTCAATGACCATCTCACGGTGGCTGTCAATGTCAAATACTCAGACGAAGACAATCATATGGTCGACGGCAGTGTGGCCAGCAATGCCCTTGCCTATGACCCCACACGTCCGGTCAAAACGGGCAGCAGTACGGCATCAACGGACCCGGGTTTAGGCTACTTCATATGGATGAACGGCACTTCGCCTATGGCCATACAGACCGACAACCCCGTGGCACGGCTTGAATTGCAGAAGTTTAAGAATACTATTGGGCGCTTCATTGGTAATGCTGCCATCACCTATAAGGTGCATGGTCTGGAGGACCTGCAACTGAATGCCAACTTTGGTATGGACTACCTCAGTAGTAAATATACCAAGAATGTGCCAGACAAGGCTGGAACGATGTACACCTCCAATATGAAGGACGGTACGGGTCTCGACTATGACGGCAAGCAGAAGAAGCACAACGAGCTTATCGACCTTTACGCCAACTACCAGCACACCTTCGGTTCGAAACATGACTTTAGCGCCATGGCCGGTTATGGTTGGCAGCATTTCTGGAAGAAATATGACGACACAACGCTCTCGCCGGAAGGCAAGGAGCTCTTCTCGCCCTACCATTATGAGACGGAGTACTATCTGCTCTCACTCTATGGGCGTCTCAATTATACTTACGACAACCGCTACATGCTTACAGCAACGCTGCGCGCCGATGCCTCATCGCGTTTCTCCAAGGACAACCGATGGGGTTACTTCCCGTCAGTGGCTTTAGGATGGCGTATCTCTGAGGAGAAGTTCCTCAAAGACAATAAGGTGCTCTCCAACCTCAAGCTGCGCCTGAGCTATGGTCAGACCGGTCAGCAGGATATCATCAACGACTATCCGTATATGACCACGTTCTCGGTGTCCTATCCAGAGGCCAGCTATCGCTTTGGTGACAAATGGTACCTCACCTATAGGCCCAATGCCTATGATACGGATATCAAGTGGGAGACGACAGATACATGGAATGCCGGTCTCGACTATGGATTCCTCGGCAACCGCATCTATGGATCTTTGGATGTCTACAAACGTCACACCAAGGATCTGCTCAATACTATCAACGTCATCTCCGGTACCAACTTCTCTTCCATTCTGACAACCAACATCGGTGAGATGGACAACAAGGGTGTGGAGTTCTCCGTCAATGCCGTGCCTGTTCAGACTAAAGACTTCAAATGGGATGTCGGTTTCAACTATACTTGGAACACCTCGAAGATAACGAAGTTGAATGTCATCGATTCAGAGAGCAACTTTGTACAGACGGGGCCTATCTCCGGTACGGGTAAATATGTGCAGGTATTCATGGTGGGCAAGCGTCCTTACACGTTCTATCTCTGCAAGCAAGCCTACGATGAGAATGGCAAGCCTTTGGAGAATCAGTATGTGCAGCCCGACGGCTCCGTTTCCTCTACGGAGACACGTTATTCCACCGACAAGAGCGCACTGCCCAAGGCGTATCTCGGCCTGAACACCTCGCTGACATGGCGTAACTGGTATTTTGGGCTGTCGGGTCATGGCGCTTTCGGTGCTTATGTCTACAACTATGTGAAGGCCAACCAGTATCTCCAGCAGGTCTATAGCGACCAGGGCAACTTCTCAAATATTCTGCCCTCCACGCGTGACTTAGGCTTCAATACCCAGCAACTTTACTCTGATTATTTCTTAGAGAGTGGTGATTTCTTCCGTATTGACAACATGACGCTGGCTTACACTTTCCCAAAATTGTGGAATAGCAAGTCCTCGCTCCGTCTGGCTTTCACGGTACAGAATGTGTGCACCATCACGGGCTATAGTGGTATCGACCCAGAGCTGTCGAGTGGTATTGACAGGGATGTCTATCCGCGGCCACGTACCTTCTCGTTCTCTGCTAATCTAAACTTCTAAAAGAAACGCAATCATGAAAAAGATATTTTTCTCCATCATAGCTGTCTTCTGTTGTCTGGCTCTGTCCTCATGCTTCAGCGATCTCGATACGATGCCTCTCGACGACAATCAGCTTGTCAGTGAAAAGGTCTATTCTACGGTAGACGGTTACAAAGGTATGCTTGCCAAATGCTATAGCTCTCTGATCCTTACTGGACAGAAGGGTGGCGACGGCGGTGACGGCGATCTCCAGGGTGCCAACGAGGGCTATTCGGGCTATGTGCGTCTGCTGTTCTATCTGCAAGAACTCTCCACCGATAACTTCCTCATGCCCTCGCAGTCCAATGGTCTGCGCAAATGTCTGAACCTGACGTGGGATGCCTCCAATGCGTCGGTCATCACATGGACCTATCAACGTCTTTACATGACCATTGCTTACTGCAATGAGGTGTTGCGGGAGTGCACGCCAGAAAAACTCAAGAGCCGTGGCCTCTACGATCAGCTCGGCGAGGAGTGCCCTTACTATCGTGCTGAGGCCAGATTCTTAAGAGCCTACTGCTATGCTTCGCTCTGTGATCTCTTTGGCGGCGTCTCGTACATTGACGAGAATACGGGCGTCAAGGAGATACCAAAGCAATACACGCGCAAGCAGATTTTCGACTTTGCCGAGAGTGAACTCCTTGATATTATGGATCAGCTTCATGCTCCTCACGAGAACGAGTACGGACGTGTGGACCGTGTGGCCGATTGGTTCTTTCTCGCCCGCATGTATCTCAATGCCAAGACGTGGATAGGAGAGGACCGCTATAATGACGCTCTGACTTATGCTAAGAAGGTCATCAACGAGGGTGGCTATACGCTGGCACCTGACTATCGTCAGATCTTTCTCGCTGACAATGACCAGTGTTCGGAGATTATCTGGCCACTGTGTCAGGACGGTCAGAAGGCACAGAGTTCAGCAGGTACCAACTTCTTTGTCAAAGCTTTTGTCAACGGCCCGATGAATGAGCTCTACAACACGGGCGTGGGCTCCCGCGGTTGGGGCAATGTACGCGCCAAGACAACATTGGTCGATGCCTTCGATGCTGACGATGTCACTTTCGACAAGACGGATACCTGGGGCAACAACAAAAAGGATAAGCGGGCGCAGTTTATGACAGCCCTGCCTAACCAGAAGAAAGAAACCTGGGGCAGTAAGGAAGAGATGACAAGCACGTTCACCTGTGGTTATGGCTACATCAAGTGGCGCAATGTTACCAAGAACGATGCCATTCCGGCACAGGGTGAGGCTTATGTCTCTATCAACTTCCCAATGTTCCGTACGGGTGAGGCGTATCTCATTGCTGCCGAGGCTATCCTTCGTGGTGCCAAGGGCACCAAGGCTGAGGCTCTTGGCTATGTCAACGAAATCAGAGAGCGTGCCTATATGAGCGGAAAGTATGCTAAGGCAGGTGTGCGCTCGGATGTGTCGGGTGATATCACGGAGAACGAACTTACCTTAGACTTCATCCTTGCTGAGCGTCAGCGGGAGTTGGCTTCAGAGCTGGTGCGGCGTACGGACCTTATCCGTTTTGGGAAATATGCCAAGGGAAACAATTGGGATTGGAAAAATGGGCAGCGCCTCGGCGCTGATGTCGACGACTACCGTGTCCTCTTCCCTATTCCTGAGGCCGAGATGACCAACAATCCTGCCCTGAAACAGAACGAGGGATATAAATAATGTAACTTTCACACTTTGATATGCACAAAATACTGATTTTAGCAGTCGCGCTGCTGTTGTCAGCATTCACTTCTTTCGCACAGACCTCCCGTGAGGAGGTTTGCGCGAATTTGAATAAGGCAGGCGGCGTTTATCTTGCTTATCCTGAGCCTGTTGGTCGCCCAACGTCGGCTCCTAAGGGTTACCAACCTTTCTACATCAGCCACTATGGGCGTCATGGATCCCGTTACCTCATTGCTGACCGCGATTACCGTTGGGTTTGGGAGACGCTCGCTCAAGCGGATTCAGCCCATGCCCTGACACCATTGGGGCAGGATGTTTTGAAGCGGTTGGCACGGTTGTGGCCGTTGGTGAGGGGACATGGCGGCGATCTGAGTTCTGTTGGCGTGAGACAGCATCAAGGTATCGCTCAGCGCATGGTACGTGACTTCCCGGAAGTGTTCCGAGGCAAGAGAAGGGTATCAGCCCGATCTACCATCGTCATGCGCTGTGCCATGAGCATGGTGGCCTTCGGAGACCGGATTAAAGGACTTGCACCTGGAATAGACATCTCCTACGAGGCGAGTGAAAAGTACATGAGCTATTTGAATTTCCATACCGACAGTTCTAATGTCTTCACCGATGGAAGCACCGGGCCATGGGTGACAGCATACAGGCAGTTCGAGAGCAGGATGGTTCAACCGGATCGCTTCGTCAAATCGCTGTTTGCTTCCGACGAATATGTTCGGCACTATGTTGACAGTGGTAGCCTGATGTGGGGGTTCTATTGGATAGCCGTTGATATGCAGGACATAGATACTGATATAAGTTTCTATGACATCTT
The DNA here is from genome assembly GCA_900543585.1 of uncultured Prevotella sp. Lineage (GTDB taxonomy): Bacteria > Bacteroidota > Bacteroidia > Bacteroidales > Bacteroidaceae > Prevotella. The sequence continues at coordinate 96,557 of UQRP01000003.1, read as the reverse complement.
TACGCCCGAGGAACTCTTTAGTCTTTGGCAGTGCGTAAACTACCGCTTTTATGTCGGCAATGCCAATCATAAAGACGGCAACGGCATTGTTATGGCCAATGCCAAGCCTTTGCTGCGCAACATCATAGAGTGTGCAGATACAGCTATTGCCGATGGTCATGTGGCTGCTACGCTGCGCTTTGGGCATGATGGCAACATCATTCCGCTATTGGCACTGATGCAGGTGGAGCATTATGATGTTGCAGTCTCCAATCCCGCCGACGTTTACAAGGTGTGGTGTGACTTCAAGGCTGCGCCTATGGCTGCCAACCTCCAGCTTGTGTTCTATCGCAATGCCCAAGGAAACGTGATAGTGAGACTTCGCCATAATGAGCAGGATGTCCATATCCCTGTCAAAACATCCCGCTTCCCATTCTATGAGTGGAAAGACGTGAGAAAGTTCTTTGTCAGCAGGTTGTGAAGTAACTATGCTTCATAGTTGGGCGCTCTAAGAGCCCCGGCTCCCATATTCTGACTCAAAATATCTTAGGGTTCTATCTTCCACTCCGTTATCGTGCGCTCCTGGGAAGAGAAGCGGATGCCTACCTTTACAATCCGTCGGCCGTCGGCTTCGTAGGGAATAGCGTAGCCCTTGCCGTCGATCTGCCTGAGCGCATCGTCGACACTCCCGTCGAGTTTGAGCTCCATGACGTATATCGTAGAGCTGGTCTTTATGAGAATATCCATCCTGCCCTTTGCTGTGCGTACCTGGCTGTAGACATACTGGTTGAGAAAGGAGAACATCACATAGAGCATGGCTGTGAAATGTCCCTCGGTGGTGGGTGCGTCTTTCAGCGTGCCTTCCTGATAGGGTATGCTGGCGAAGAAGGTGCGTGCAAGGGCAAGGCATGTGTCCATATCGTCTTCTCTGAGAGCAAGGTACATCTTTGCGGCGGTGTTGTTGGTGAGGTTCACGTTCTTTGTGACGTAATACGGGACGAGGGTCCGCATCAGTCCTACCTTCACCTCCTCGTTGGGATAGCCGAGACGATACATGTTCACCACCGGGTCGTAATCCTTGATGGTGAGATATTCGCTCTGGTAGAACAAGGGCAGTATGCTCTGCATGTCCTCCGTAGGAGCGTCAAACTCCTCTGAGGCTGCCTCGCTGCCGTCAATCTGCGTGAGGTCAGTATGAAACTTCCTCATCATGTTGACCAAGAAGGTCGGGGTGCCGGTGGAGAACCAGTAGTTGGAGAAGTCCTTGTTGTTCATCGCCGACAACAGACTAAAAGGATTATAGACCCCTTCGGCGTTGCGTGAGAACCGGTAGCCGTCATATTTCAGCTTTAACTTTGCCAACACCTCCTGCGCTGTCATGTCGTTGGCCTTCCCGAGTTCGGCAATACCCTCCTGGAAGTTGTCCGTCAGTTCCCGCTCTGTGATGCCGCAGATGCTGGCATACTGTGGGAGCATGGAGATGTTGTTGAGGTTGTTGAGTTGTGAGTAGATACTGAGCTGCGAGAACTTGGAGATACCTGTGACGAAGACGAAACGGAGGTATTGGTCCAATTTCTTCAGAGGAGAATAGAATGCCTGAAGCAATATTCGCATCGGCTCGAGTCTTTCCTGGTCGTGGAGCACGTTGAGCAACGGCGCGTCGTATTCGTCGATGAGGATGACGACTTGTGACGCTGTCTTGCGGGATATGTTCTTCACCAGCTCGCGGAACCGTATCGTAAGGTTGTCAGAAGCTTTCTGACAATTGAACGTCCTCTCAAAATCCTCTAATTGTGAGTGGAGGTTTAGTTCGCACTCCTCCGTGGTGCCTTTCTTGATATCGCTGAGGTCGAAGTGGAGCACAGGATATTGCTTCCACTCGGTCTCACGTTTCTCTATCGCCAACCCTTTAAACAGTTCTTTCCTGCCGGAGAAGTAGGCGTGGAAAGTACTTGCCAGAAGTGACTTGCCAAAACGGCGGGGACGCGACAAAAAGACGAATTTACCAGGGTGGCAAACGTCATACACATAGTTGGTCTTGTCAACATACAAGAAGCCCTTTGTGCGAATCTCGCTGAAAGTCTGTATTCCTATCGGGTAGTATACCATAGTGCACCTAAGTCTTTGCTTGCAAATTTACGTAAAATTCCCGAGATACGACGATACAGCGCTGTATAATTTTCACTTCGATGCTGTGCCCTGGAAGGTTAAATAGGTTTTATTCCGCTTTTCTCCCATTCCTGCCATTCTTTCATGGCTTCTTTCCAGTCTGTGGCCTCACCGTTGGCGATGGCTTCCTGCTGTCGTGCAGCCTCGTCACGGGCTTTGTCGCGGGCACGCTTCGCTTTCATGGCCTCGATGGTGGCGTCGTCGAGAATTTCAATGGCGCCCCGCTTCACGGCAGCCTGGAGCTCCTCCTCGCCGAAGGCCTTGCCAGGTTCATTGAAGTCGGAGATGTTAAACTCGTAGGTGACACGCAGCTAGTGGCGTATCATCTTCTGTTTGAAGCGGTTGACAGAATTCTTCAGCCGCAGCAGTTTTCCTATCTTTTCTATTTCTTTCTGTGAGTATTTATTTCTTCCCATAAATCTTTTCGGGTTGTTGTCTTTTGTTATTTGTTGGCTTCCGTTAGGAGCTGTTCCGGTGTGCAGTCTTTCAGCACCACGATATTGTCTTTGTCAAGGAGGTAGAGGGTGGGTGTGGCCTTGATGGCGTATTTTGCCATGAGGTCGTCGGTGACCCTGATGCGTAGTATCTTCACGCTGGTGGGCAGCGGGTGGTCTTGCAGCCACTTCCATGTGGCATGGCAGTTCTCGCAGTCAGGGTCGTAGAAGAAGAGGCAGACCTTGGAGTCACAATATTCCCTGAGGCTGTGTCGGGTACCGTCGTCGGCGGTGAAGACGATGTTGCGGGCAGTGTCGCCGGGGAGGTTGATAGCCGCCTGGCGGGCCTTGAAGCGATAGCGCTCTCGCTCTGTGGCTTCGGTGTGGCTGTTGTCAGCGATAGCGTTGAGGAGCAGGATATAGGTTCTGTCGTTGCGCACCGGTGAGGCGTTGTCGTCGAGGTAGTGGTCGATGAGGTCGTCGAAGCGGTGACGCGACACCGGCTGGCGCCAAGCCTTGTCAACGAAGACCTTTGCACTCTGTGCACCGACGCGTGCGCCGAAACGGCCGAGAAGGTCGATGAAGTCCACAAAGCCTTGCTCGCCGCAGGTTTGGGAATAGAGCCGTGTGCTGTCGGCAAAGTCGAAGTTGTCCCAGTAGTGCAGGAGCAGGTAGTCGGCACGGGCTTCCGGCTTACGGAGTGTGTCGGGGACGGAAGGGTAGGGGAAATCGGTGTCCTGAGCCAGGAGGCTGTCTGCGGAGAGCAGCGTCAAGGCTATGGCGAGGACCCTGCTCAGAAATATATACTGGATAAAGTCTTTCATAGCTGCAAATTTACTGCTTTTGCGTGGAATGGGCAACAGCAGCAGTGGAAAACAGCTGCTTTATTTTGAGTTGTCGATAAATTGCGCTAAATTTGCAGGTAAATAGAAACTTTCGGCAATATGAAATATCCTATCGGCATACAGACTTTTGAGCAAATTCGTAATAGCGGCTTTGTCTATGTTGACAAAACAGACTTGATTTATCGTCTCGTTACTGAGGGGAAAATCTATTTTCTGAGTCGTCCCCGCCGTTTTGGCAAATCCTTGCTGCTCTCCACCTTGAAGTGCTACTTTGAAGGTCGGAAGGAACTGTTTATGGGTCTGAAGATAGATGCGCTGGAAACGGAATGGAAACAGTATCCGGTGTTTCATATTGACTTCAATGGAACGGACTATTCTGTGGGTACGGCCTTGGATGAGGTCATCAATGGCTACGTAAAGAGTTGGGAGAGTGTCTATGGTTCTAATCCCTTTAGCCGAGACCTTGGCGACCGTTTCGCCTATGTCTTACATGCTGCTCATGAAAAGACGGGGCTGCCATGTGTCGTCCTCGTCGATGAGTATGACAAACCTCTGCTCGATGTCCTTGATACAGGATTGAAGACACGTGTAGATGAAAATGAGATGTTGGTAGAGGAGAAGAACCGTAACACATTAAAGAGTTTCTATTCCGTTTTCAAGAAAGCTGATGCCGACTTGCGGTTTGTGTTGCTCACGGGTGTGACGAAGTTCTCTCAGGTGAGTGTCTTCAGTGGATTCAACCAACCTAACGATATCAGTATGGCCGGAGACTATGAGGCCTTGTGTGGTATTACCAAGGAAGAACTTGCTGAAGACTTTGCAACTTCCATCCATGCCATTGCTCAGACGTTGGGATATACTGATGAACGGATGATGGAGTTGCTGAAGTTGCATTATGATGGCTACCATTTCGGTCCACGGCTCACGGATATCTATAACCCGTTCAGCATCCTGAATGCTTTTGCAAAGAAAAGCTTAGGGGATTATTGGTTTCAGAGTGGGACACCCACGTATCTTGTCCGGCTGCTCAGCCATTCACAGGAAAACTTGGACGAAATGGTGGGTCGATATTATGTCCCATCACAGTTTATTGATTACAAGGCTGATGTGGAAAAACCGCTGCCTATGATTTACCAAAGTGGCTATCTCACCATTAAGTCTATCCGCAGAAGTTCCATAGGCAGTGAGTCTTACAGACTTGATCTTCCTAATTCTGAGGTGGCGCAGGGATTTCTCACGCTGGTGGCTAACAACTATTTGCAAAGTAAGGAAGACAGCACTTCGTGGCTTACTGATACTGTCAATGCTTTGGAGAATGGCGACCTGAAGACTTTTGAGCGGACTTTGACCTCCTTCCTTTCCAGTATCCCTTATTCCGCCCGCCGTCATGAGAATGAGCGGGAGAAGGAGCGCTACTTCCAGTATACCGTTTATCTGCTGATGCGTATGGTGAGCTGCTACACTGTTTATCACGAGAAGGAGACCTCACAGGGGCGCGCTGACTGCGTGGTGGAGACAGCCGACTATGTCTACATCTTTGAGTATAAGCTCGACCGCCCTGCTGATGAGGCTCTTGCACAAATCGACGCCATGGGCTACGCCCGGGAATATGCCGCTGACAGCCGAAAGGTTTATAAGATAGCCTGCTGCTTCTCCTCTGAGACGGGGACCATCGGCGATTTCAAGGTTGTGGAAGCGAAGTAAGCTGTGATGGAAGAATGATAAAAACATTCTCCAGCCGACTTTCACAAGCCTACTGGAGAATGCCGCTTTTTCTGTGACATTAGTAATCTAATTGCTGTCTGTTGCTGCCGGATTCTCACAGCCGGCCCTTTTGCAAGTGCAGAAGGAAAAGCAAAGGTGACTCGCCAGTCCCCCCGAAGATGCCACAGACGTTATCAGCTTTTATTAATCTGTGTAGTTGAAAGCCTTTTCTACGGGCTTTCCCTGGTTATAATAGGGTGTCTTGATGTAGAAGTGCCCGGTGGTATTTACGCTATTGGTGCGTACGTTCTGCATGATGATGCTGTGTGTGCCAGTGGTGTAGGCCTTGTAGACAAACCAACAGTTCCAGTCCTCGCCGCCACTGATGTCGGCCGTCGAGCCCACCTCCACGCCGCAGTTCTTGGGGTTGACATCGTTGGAGGCGATGTGCAGTTCCACGGGGAGCAGCTCTGCCGGATAGTCATCGGGCACGGTGAAGGTCAGCGTTGCCGTGCCTGTCTGGTCGCGGCTCATCGTTGTGGGGAAGTCGAAGGTATAGCCAAACTGCTTGATACTGTAGATTTTTATTCTCCGGCTCATGCCCCGCTTCTTGTCGAGTAGCCGGATGGTGGCCTCCTTGAGATTGTCGGTGATGGTGGAGAGGTTGAAATAGATCGTGCCCTCACCCGAGGCAGCATCATAGGTCATTGACGGCTGTGCATCGGGCGACACCGATTCGTTTTTCAGCCATCTGACGTCGAAGTCGGTGAGCGTCAGATCCGATCCTACCGATCCATTGAGGCTGTAGGAGAAGTGGATGGTGGCCGTGGAACCCGACTGTACGACGATGGAGGTACCTTCCTTGATGGTCATCGTGTACTGCCCGTTGGAAATCTCCGGGATGATGTCGGCTACGGCAATCCACGGGTTGTTGGCCGCCGTACCGGATACAGCCCCCTCGAAAGAGTCGTAGCCGAGGGACTCTTCGAGTTTGTTGATGACGATGCGGTATTCATGGTTGCGCTTGATGAGATATGGTTTATGGTCGCCGTTCTCAAGAAGCACTTGGTGGTAGCGCACTATGCCATCGTTGTAGGTCACCTTGAGGATGACCTTCACGGGATTGTCGCTGCTGTTGTGTGCCTCGAAGGTGTAGGCCACATCGGCCAGGTCCTCCTCTTTGCCGTTGATGGTCTCCGTTGCCGTCGGCAGGGTGATGGCCGAGGCCTGCCAGTCAGCAGTGATCTCCGGGAAGACGAGCGTCTCGCGGTCAAAGGGTGCCATGGTGCCCACGCCCTCACCGTTGACCACTGTGAGCAGGATGTTGCTGATGGCCGCGTCGTCGTCGGCCTGCACTGTGATCTTGGCGCGGTCGCGGAGCAAGTAGACCACATTGCCCGAACCGGCAGCCAAGTAATTCTTCAGTTCCTCTGGCGAGTTCTTCTTGACATAGCCCCAGTAGACCACCTTGCTATTTTTGCTGGCGTTGCTGACCATAACCGTCATGAGCGTGTTTTCGTGCATGCCGATCCACGACGCTTGGTAATCGATGCCACTGTTGGCCAGAAAGTGGATACGTGCCGTGCCGTTGGGGACGAAAGCCGACACCTGATAGCGCTGGGCCTCGTCCGTGGTGTTGGCCTCATTGGTGACTTCTTCTCCGAGTCCGAGGTAGAAGCCGTCGCTGTCAAAGCAGAGCAGTTCCAACGTATTGGCGTCGATGCCCTCGGCACCTTTCACGGCGGCGCGTGTCTCCAGCGCATAGTCGGGCACAGCAACGGTGCATGTCATCTTCGTCGCGGCGGACTCCGGCCGTTGTGGCATGTCGTCGGCGAGTCTGTCGGCCGAGCAGGCTGTGAGCAGCGCGAGGACGAGGAGTCCAGTGAGTCTTATGAGTTGCTTCATGTTCTGCGTTTTTTAGCGTGGTTAATCTTTCTGCTGTTCCAGTTTGGCGATCTCTTCGGGTGTCAGGTCACGTACGCAGCGGACAAAGTTTCCTTTATTATTGGCCCCGCTGACACCTGTAGCTTGTGTCTCCTTGCTCAGCGTGCGGTAGTGGCTGCCGGCAAGCACGACATCTATCGGTGAGTTGCTTTTTCCCTGGTAGTCGATGATGATGTCCACCTCCTTGTTGGTGGGCAGGCGCCAGCCGTCGTAGACGGTGCCGTCGGTGCCGACTTCGCGGTAGGTCTCGCAATGCTTGAGGGCAGTGGAGGCATTGAATCCGGGGGATTCTACTGCTCCGAGCTGCGAGGCGATCATGAAGGCAGGGGAGACAACCTGGTCTTTGGAAGAACCGTCAGAGGCCAACTTCGGGTGTCCGATGGTGTACTTGCCGTTGGTGCTCTTCACCTGGATGACGTACATGTGGTTATTGGTCAGGCCGTTGACCTCTGTTCCATGCAGACTTCTGTCTCCACTTAAATAGCGGATATAGCCGTAGGCGTAGTATTTTGCGTAGTATCCATAGCCAGACTGGTACCCACTGGAGAACCTATAGTCGCGGTAGGTCGTATTCCATCGGTTGTTCGGCGTGATCCAGCCGCTCGTGCTTCTCGACGAGTACCATCCCGTGATGTTCTGTGCAAACTCCAAGGGATATTGTTTGATGGTCAGCGTCTTGCTCAGGTTGCCGTTCTTGATGGTGAGCTTGATGAACTTCACCGTCAGATTGGCAGGTACGGGCGAGTTGATGATGATATTGCCATCCTTGTTGCCAGAGATGCCGTCGATGGAGGGATACTGTGAGCTGCTGCTGGTGATACGTTGCTTTTTACCGTTCTTGTCGTAGTAGTAAACATCGTCAATGGTGTAGGAGCAGTAGTCAGAGGCGAAGAACTGGATAGATTTGTCCGTGCTGATGTTGTGCATGACGAGGAAGTCCTCGGTGACCATGAGGTAGTGCTGCTTGTCGGCGTTGATGTTGGTAGTCTCTACTGTCCAGGGCAATATGCTGTAGGTGATGTCGGCGGGTGTCTCGCAGGCGAGCTCCGTGGTGCTGCCCAAGGTGGCGATGGTGACGTTGGCCTCATAGAGGTGGTTGCGTTTGATCTCCGTGATGGTCTTTCCCACGAGTGCGATGCGATAGTAATATATCTTTGTGGTGCCGTCCTTGGTCAGAGGCAGCCGCAGGAGGATCATGGGTGCGTAGTTGTGTTCGCTCCATGTCTGAGCGTAGCTGTAGGTGTTGATGCGGAACTGTCCCGTCCCCGTGGTGGTCACGATGCCATTGTATCCGAGGATACTGACCTCGGCTGTGGTCTCACTGCCGACGGGAGCGAAGACATGTGTCGCGGCGTTGAAGTTGTCAATGCGCCAGGCCGGCGTGCCGATCTCGTAGCCCGGCAGGTCCACGGTGAGGTTGACGACCATCTTGGCGGCCGCGCGCTGGAGCTGTACGTCGATGGTCTGGTCGGCGCGCGTTGTGACCGTGTAGTCGGCCGAGCCGCTCATGAGGAAGGTCTTGTTGGCGTTCTGATCAGCGTCGTAGGGCTTGTAGATGTCGACGTCCTGCTGCGTGAGTTGGGTAAGCTGGCTCTCCGTGATGCCGTTGGCGGGCTGCTGCGCGGCGTTGGCGATGGCATAGACTTTGAGTTTGCTGCCCTCGGGCATGAGGCTCTTCCAACCTCCGCCCAGGAGGATGGAGGTCTGACCGGTCTGCACGCCGGTGAGGCGTTTCTGCAGCACACCGTTGGCACCATTGTAGATGAGCACGTCGAGGTGGTTGATGGAGGTCTCGTTGAGAGAAGCATCGGAAACAGTAGACGCCCGTGTCACAGCGACATTCTCTATCTGCGCGCTCAGGCTCAGGCTCTCGCTGGTGGGGGCAGACAGCTCGTCGGCACTGCACCCCACTAACAGTGCAGCGAGAGCCACCGTGCCGGCGGAAAGAAGAAGATGATGATACGTTGCCATAGTTCTTAGTTTTGCGGGTTGTTACTTTTCCGGTAGCTCCTGGTATTCGTCGGGAGTGACCTGTCGGAAATAGACTTCATAGGGTGTGCCCTCCATCTTGCCCTCGCCCTCGTTGATGATGGCCTTGATGTTTCCCATCTCCGGGATGATGAGGTAGAGGCGGGCGTTGCGGTTGTGCGGGTTGACCAGGTCGATGGCCTGCCGGGCTACGAACTGGAAAGAGAAAGACGTCGTAGCGCCGTCGCCGGTGATCTTCTCCGTAATCTTGCCGTCTTTATAGAATCCGAAGGCCGGGTTGTCGGTCTGAAGGATCCAGTTCATGCCACTCGTCGTCAGTCGCTCGATATTGATGACGGGTGTCATGCTCGGTGTGCCGTTGGCCTGATAGGCGACAGCCACCGCCGGTGTGCCGTTCTCTTCCGAGAGTTTGTAGGCGTTTCGCGTGACCTTCAGCTCGATTCGGTTGCTGTAGTCTACTGATGAGCCGTCGAGCCAGTCCATGACGACCGGTTTGACGCGCAGGTTGCCGCCCTCGGTGAAGTAGGCATAGACGAGGAGCTCGTGGTTGCGTGCCGCGGCGCTGTTGTCGCCGGGCACTGTGAAGGAGGCGCTGCGCTCTCGGGAGTCAGCATCGAGTTTGTAGTAGACGATACCACTGATGGCTTTGTCGGTCTCGCGGAGGTAGACCCTGTCGTGTGAGAGCAGTCCGGCAGCTTGCAGGCGCCTGATGTAGTCCATTCCCGATTCCTCGGCGCCGCGTTCCAAGGTAGCCGGGTCGTCGACCTCGGCGATGACTGCATTGTCGATAGCGGGGAGTGTCAAAGCCGTCATCACCCGCTTCAGACCCGCTACCTTCCCGGTGGCCGTGAGGCCCGCTGTAGCCGTGAGGGCGTAGGGCGTAGCATCGGGGAAGACATGGCTGTATTCTGGCAGCAGCCCGCCATTGATGACGATGCGTGTGATATGGGCGTTCTCGGTGCCGGCGTTGGCCTTGCGGGCCACAAAGAAGTGTAGCTTGGAGACGGTGCGGAGCAACGGCACTTTAACGCCCTTGGCAGCAGCCTCGGCTGGCGATGTGGCGACGTGGTCGGCCAGGGAGATGCCTGTGACGGTGCGCGAGAGAGGCAGTCCCGTAGCAGGGACCTCCTGCGTCTGCGCCTTGCCGTCGTCGGTGACGGCGAACCGCTGCCTGATGGCAGCACCTTGCAGGTCGGCGCGCGTAAGGCCCATATTGGTGCCATCGGCAGCTTTGAGGGTCTCCAGGCTTTCAGAGTTGGCCAGGATGAAGAGGTCTATGCCGTCGTAGTGCTGGCCTGCCACCTTTGCCGGGAGCTTCACGCTTAGGGTGTGATGGCTGGTCTCACCGCTGATAGTCTCCTCCTTATAGCCGACGGGGAGGTCCGTGCCGCTGTTGCCGGCGCGGAAAGCCCAGACACGGAGGCTGTGTATGAAACTTTCGGCCGCTGGGTTGGCCTCGCTGGTGTTGTCAACGGCACGTGTCACCGTAGGCTCCTGGGTGAGGAAGTTCAGATACAGATAGGTGTCGTTGTCGTTCTCGGCGTCGGTCGTCAGGACATCATCGTTGATGCACGACGCGGCGGCGATGGCCACGAGGGTCAGGGCGCAGACCCTGACGGTATGGCGGATGATTTCTCGCGTGTTGTACTTCATGGTGTGTCCTCCTTGGTTATTTCATTCCGATGACATCCTGCAGATTGACGACCCAGTCGTTGACCTTGATCTTGGCCGAGAAGAAGAAATCTGTAGACGCGTTGGCGATGTAGAACGTCAGGAAGTAGTTGTCCTGTCTGTCGAGATATTCCTGGTTGCTCCACTGCTGGCTGCGCAGCGACCCGTTGTAGAGTGCCAAGAGCCAGGGCAGGGAGTGGTTGAAGAGCTGACGCCCGGTGCGCTTGTCGGTGATGATGATGCGCTGGTCGGGATGTCCTTCGAAGAGGCGCGATGACTTCAGGTCGTAGACGAGTGCCTTGTCCACAGGTCGTCCGTTGACGTTGGTCTCGTTACCCTCGTTGGTCACGAGGCTGGCCTGGTAGGGCAAGTAGATGATGCTGCCCCTGCCATCATTTTTGCCGTAGATGTCGAGAGAGTTGGCGATGCCAGAGATGCGCACGTCGAAGTTGTTGACCTCAAAGCCATCGATGTCATTGCTGTAGGGGATGAGCACCACGCGGAAGTTATTGGTCCACTTCTTCAGGCTGATGGTAGCAGTGGCTTCACGGCCTGTGTAGTCAATGGTGGTGACTCCACTGAAGAGGGGTGCGAAGGCATGGTCGTTGATATTGGCGGCGAGGGTCGCCCGGATGTCCTCTACCGAGGAGGAAGTTCCTGAGAACTGGAACTCCTCATCGGTGTTGGTAATCTCGCTGGCCTGCTTGCCGCGTGCTAAGCAGGCGAAGGTGTATTTCCCGGGCTCCAGCCCTGTGAAGTCCATGGTGTAGCCAGCGGCGAACTGCTCCGCCGACTGGCTCTGTTTGGTGATATACTTCCCGTTGCCATCGAACACGTACACGTTGACATTTCTGACCCTTGTGGTGAAGGCATCGGCTTCCTCCATATTATAGGTATAGTCAAACTGGATCGACACCTTGCTTGCCGGGCAGTCGTCCATGTCGTCCTTGACGCATGATGACAGTGAGAGCAGCGCCATGGCTGCGCAGAGAAATGTATAGTGCCAGTCGATGTACATAACAGTCGGTATTTAGGTTGTTACTTTAAAATCACGTTCTGCGTGTTGAGGACCCACGGATTGACAGAGACCTCGACGTTGAGATAGTAGAATTTTGTCTCCTTGCCGTTGTCGCCGTTGGGCACGTCAGCCCCAATGTTCCAAACGCTCTTCACGTTGAGCTTGTAGATGGTGTTGCGCAGGATGGAGTTCCATCCCTCGCGGACGTAGTGCACATCGTTGATGAGCTGACGGTAGTAGACCATTCCCTGTGGGAATATCTGGATGTTGTGATCGTTGCGGAAGGCTTCGAGGGCAGTCTCGTTGGCGCCGAGCTTGCCGTTGGTGCGGAGCAGGTCCTTGGTGAGGAGCTCGTCAGCCGTCTTGCCGAAGGGGTTGGTGCCGTATTTGCCGCTCTCGATGATGTCGGCCAGGCGGGTGTAGATCTTGCCGTCGTAGCGGTAGAAGGTGCCGTCGGTGAAGTCGGCATTCTCGTAGGACTTCAGCTCGACCTTGTACTGGAAGTACATGGCCGTGGAGTTCTTGTTCTCGGAAGTCGTGTTTTCAAAGACATAGTCGGGAGTGGCATTGGTGAGCGTCTTGAAGAAGGCGCTGCCGTCGTTGCGTGTCTCTGTGCCGAACTCGTCATAGGTCTGCCAGTAGCCTAAGCTGTTGGTGGGGAGGGTGAGATATCTATTATTGTCCGACCAATGCTGCATGATATAAGTCTTCTTGGCGAGGTTGGAGATGGCATACTTTTCCAGGGTGATGCTCTTGACATTGTCGCGAGCGTTCTGAAGCGCCTCCTTCTGCTGCGGGTTCATTTTGGCGAGGTCTTCAACCGAAGGCACCGTGAGGCTGGTAGCTTCGTTTGTCGGTACATCGATACGGGCTACGGCGCGCTCGATGAGAATGGGAGTGGACAGCGTAACTGGCTTATCCTTGTTCTTGTTCTCTTCGGTAAAGGTCACGGTGTACTGGTTGGCAAGGTGTCCGGGATTGTTCTGGCTGAACATGATGAACTCTCCGGGTTTGGCATAGCCATTGACAAACTTTACATCTCCGGCTTCGATGGTGCTGTTGCCGGAATCGTCCTCAACACCTTTGCCGTTGGCGAGGAAGTAGACCCTATAGGAGGTGCCGACGGTGACGTTCTTGATGGGTAGTTTCACCGTGATGGAGCCGTTCCGTCCTTGTGTGGGCACCTTGGCGTCGTTCCATTCGGCGGTGGTGATAGTCTTCTTGTAGGCTAACGTACCGGAACCTACAACACCGCTGAAGAGGTAAAGTGTACCGCTGTTGACGGTGCTCTCGTCGGCGGTGGCCGCCTCTGTGGGGTCTTGCACCGCGGTACGTGTAGCCTTGGCGTTGGCGCCTTTGGCATCGGAGCCCTTTAAGGTGAGGGTCATGTAGAAGCCGTCAGCGGTCTCAACCTTCTGTTGGCCGGTGTTGACGTCGTCGCTGCTGCACGCAGTGAAGGAGGCGCATGCCGACAGGGCAAGCATTGCCGTGAACATATAATGGATCGTTTTCATAATTGTACGGGTTTAGAAGTTAATAAATATTCTTTTGGATGAATCTCCGTTGAGTCTGTTGCAGGCTTAGGGGGTGACTTCCTTCTTGTAGACATAGTAGACGGTATATTCCGTTCGCCGAAGTACGGGGTATACCTTTTTGATGAGAAATCGGTGGGCTTCGCCGGCCTTGGCAGCTATAGTGCGCTCCTTTTCATCGGGTGTGAGGTTGCTGTCGAGGATGCCCAGCACGGTGGTCTTCTGCGGGATGTCGTTCTTCTCAAGATAGTCGCTGACACCCTGCCAGTCTTCCGCCGTAGAGGTGGTGGTGATGATATTGCGGTCGATGTGGTAGACGTTGGCGAGGTAGTCAGTGAGAGCTACCGCGCGCACCTTGGCGAGTCGTTCGTTGTTGGCATAGCTGCCGTCGGGAGAAGCATAGCCGTGGATGAGGATGGAGGTAATCTTCATCGTAGTGTCATTGCTCACCTGTGAGATGGTCTTGTCGATGGCGGCGAGTTCCTGACGGTTGTTGCCCATGTCGGCATGAATCTCGGCGTTGTTGATGGGGAAGGCGAGTCGTGCCACCCCCGTGACGTTGTAGGTCTTCAGCTGTTTGGATTTGACGGGTTCAGCGGTTCTGACGGGCTCCAGCCATTGTCCGGCATCGGTGAGATTGTTGTCGGCCACGAGGGTCTGGTCGCAGCCGCATGCCCCTTCGGCGATGAGGAGCTGTGAGCCCTCCATCCACTTTTGGAAGTTGGTAGTGTAGCGATAGCTCACGGTCTGGCTGATGCCGTTGTGATGCTCCCTGACCGTCAGCGGGTTGGCCGTTACCGACTTGCTGTTGCGCAGGTAGTAGACATACCGTTTGTGTCCCATGACTTCCACAGCAGGCATGCGGAGCGTGTCGGTGTTGTTGACAAGCATTGGCGTGAGGACGAGTCCGGTGTTGCCCTTGAGTTTGAGGCGGTCCATGTTCATGTCGATGAGCACCTGCACCTTGTCGCCCTGGCGCGTCACCTGCTTGCTGCTGATGGTGACCTGTTCGCCGGCGAGCTGCTGGGCCTGTAATGTTGTGGTGCCGAGGGTGAGGAGTAAGGCCCCGAGGGATGCACGCCGTAGCGTGACAGAGAGGATATTGCTTTTCATGGTGTCGTCCTCCTGATTAAAAAACATACACTAAGTTGATAGCCGCCTTTGTGGGTCCCACATAGTGGTGGCCGGCGTTGTCGTCGAGTTTCTCGCCACATTTCTCACACTCGTATTTGTCGTAGCGTGTGTAGGCGTAGCCGAAGCCTATCTCGGCTTCGAGGTTCCAGTGACGTGACAGTGTCCATGCGTAGCCGTAGGCGATGCCGGCTCCTATGGCCCATCCCTCGTACCGGTGGTTCTTGACTTGGGAGAAGTCCGTGCCGAGAAAGTTGACATCAAAGTCCACTCCGCCGACATTGTACTGTCCGCCTAAGGCATGGAATCCTATGAAGGAGCCCATCATCTTGTTGCAGAACCAGTAGCGGGCCTCAGGCTGGACGAGCCAGTGCTTCCATTTCTTATTGTCGGAGAAAGTCCACGGGTTGTAGTTTCCCGACACGTCGAGCGTCCATTTCGGTGAGAGGGCCAGCTCCATGCCGACGTTGAAGGTGGTGGTGACGTCATAGACAAGGTTGGTCTTCACTGCTACCTGCTGCGCCTGAACCTGAACGGCGAGTGCCAAGAGCACTAACAGTGTCAGCGGCCTCCTTGCCATGCGTGTGAGAATGGATGTGTTCATATCGCTTGCTGTTTGATTAACGTCTGTGAAAAGTGCTAATGTCTGTGAAGACTGCTGCAAATTTAGGGAAGAAAATTCAAAGGGCAGGTGACAAAAGGCTGTCAGTTGGTGACAACGGGACGAGAAGTTAGTGACATCGTCCTATTTTTTTTGTATTAAAAGTCGTCGAAAGATTTGCGGATATGATAAAAGTTTCTTATCTTTGCCGAAGTAAGGTGACAAAACCGTGTCACTCCGTGTTGCCATCGGGCTTTAAAGCCTTCTGTCAGTACTAAACAGCCTAAATCGAGTCGTATGAAATACGTACGCTTTGTCTTTCTTTTTCTATCAATATTCTTTGTCTTGACGATTTCTGCCATATCAAGAAATAAGATGGACAGTTTAGACATTGGGTATATTGATAAAATCTACGTTACCGAGCCGTTGCGGGGCTACCGCTTGCTCCATGAGGCTCATCGTCACCTTGTCAAGACGGGGTGGCGGAATTGTTCACGTGAGCGTTTTGAATATGTTGCCGGTTATGTTTGTTTAAGGAATTTTCGTTATAACGAGGCTTTCCGCCATGCTTTGGTCTTACAGCAACTCGGGGGGGGGTCAGAATCTTGATGTGTGGCTCAGAGGTATGAGCCTACAGTGCTCTATTGAGTACAGCATGGGTGACTATGGCCGCCTTGCCGACACCTTTTGGGAGATACGCAAGAAGCTTAGCGATGACAAAGTAATTTCTGCTTCTCCCGCTACAAGGGTCTATAGTCTCTTAGAGTGCGATTATTACCATATTCTTTGTGAGCTGACAGCTCGTCACGAGGCTCATGTTCTTGCAGCCCTGAACAAGGCACGGGCCGATATGCGGCGGTTGCAGCGTGAATATCCGACGTCGGTGCACAACTGCAACATCTTCCGTCATGCCTTCGACATTTTGGAGGCCGACATCTACCTTTATAATAAAGAGAATACGCAGGCTGTCGCCTACATCCGTCAGACCCTCGCCGCCCTTGTCAGGGTGCAGCGTCGTGGTGGCGACGGTGTCACCGATGCTGCTGGCTATGACATCCATCGTCTTAAACTCTATGCCCGTCTCGGTCAGGGCTATGCTGCCCTTGGCCGGAGGCAGGAGGCCAAGGTGGCCTGTGACAGTGCTTTGGCACTTCTCCAGCGCTACCCCCATACCGAGGAGATAACGGGTCGTCTGCTCGATGCCCACAACCGCATGAGTGTCATTCCGCCGAAGGCGGTCCTGGACTTGGGTGAGGATTTTGTGGCGAATAATATGGGCAGCACGTCGCCGGAGTTGCGCAAGGTGTGCGAGGTTCTTTTAGAGGTCTACATTCGCGAGGGTGAGCGCGAGAAGAGTCTGAGGATGGTGAAGGTGCTGAAGCAAAATGGTGAGGATGTCAACAAGGCTCGTCGGAGCTACGCCGCTGCCAGCGACAGCGTCCATCGCGAGGTCACGGCCCTGCACCAGGACCTCCAGAGCCAACTTATCCATAAGATACTGTTGGGTGGTGGCATCGTGCTGTGCTTGGTGGTCATGGGTGTGCTGATAGGCTTCCACAGACGACTCGTCAACAATTCTCACTTCATCAACAAGCAGATGAAACGGACGGTGGCGCGCACTGTGGCGAAGATCGAGCAGCCTGCCGATGCCGACGAGCTCCGCGACCAGGTGTCAGCTCTTCTCTCCAAAGACCATCTCTATAGCGAGCCCAACCTCAACGATGTCATCTTGGAAAAGGCGTTGGGCATGAAACTCGATGACATCAATAATATTTTAAGTAAGAAGCATCTCTCCGTGCAAAGCATCCTTCTTGACCTCCGTCTGCGCCATGCCTGTCTGCTTTTAGAGTCCACTGATTACGTCTTGGAGTTTATCGCGGAGCAGTCGGGCTTCAGCACGCTGCGCACCTTCTACCGCCAGTTTAAGAAGAAGTATAATGTCACACCCTCGGAATACCGCCGTCTGAGTCGAAACAAAGGCAACACAGTGGCGGTCAATGCGTGAGAGAAGCTTCGTTGTGTCTATCCTATCCTCCAAAACTTAAAAACTATCAATTTGTAAAGTTACAGCGCCTTGTTCATTACTTCAATTTGAGCAAAAAATGGGCAGAAATGTAACAATATGAATATTATATGCAAGTTGAAATAAAAATATTGTCTAAAAATTTGCGGATTGGGAAACGATGGCTAACTTTGCAAACGAATACAAACGACGTTGAAAGAAACTTATCTTATTTTTCTTTCCGTCTCGGCCTGGCGTGGCCTCACGATGATGCAGAAGTAGACAAAAAGAAACAACGGATAAAAGAGATTTTAAGTAAGAGAGAGTAGTTAATAATTGTGTATGTATTAAAGATTGTTCGTATGGATAAAAGGATTCTGATGCTTTTTGCCTGCTTTCTGTTTGTCTTTATGTCTGTGAGGGCGCAAGTGACACAGGTGTCAGGAGTGGTGACCGCCGAGGACGACGGTCAGCCCATTACCGGAGCTTCCATCCGTATTGAAGGTACCAAGATGGGTACCGTCACGGATATCGACGGCAAGTTCCAACTGTCTAACCTTCCAGCCAGTGCCCGTACCCTTGTCATTACCTATATGGGCATGCAGACGAAGAAGGTTACCATCAAGCCCAACATGAAGATAACGCTTTCTGCCGACCAGCAGAGCCTTGACGATGTCATTGTGGTGGCCTTCGGTAAGCAGAAGCGTGAGAGCTTCACCGGTTCGGCCGGCGTGCTCAAAAGCGACGACATCAGCAAGCGGCAGGTCAGCGACGCCATTGAGGCCATCAACGGTAAGGTGGCCGGTGTGCAGATGGTGGAGAGCAACGACCCCGCCGCCAGCAATCCTACCATACGTATCCGCGGTGTGAGCAGTATCAATGCCAGCAGCTCACCGCTCATTGTCCTCGACGGACTGCCTTATTCCGGTAACTATAGCGACATCAACCCCCAGGACGTGGAGAGCATCAGCGTGTTGAAGGATGCTGCCTCCAATGCCCTCTATGGTGCGCGCGGTGCCAATGGTGTCATCATGATTACCACCAAGCACGCGCAGAAAGGCAAGGCTGCCATCTCCCTCGACGCTAAGTGGGGTTCCAACTCCAGCGCCTATGTCAACTACGACTATATCACCGACCCCGCACAGTATTATGAGTTGTATTACAAGGGCTTGTACAACTATTACACCAACTCGCAGGGTCAGACATCTTATAACGCTTGGAAGTCGGCCAACACGGCCTTGGTCAGCGTCCAGGCCAACGGCGGCTTGGGCGAGATTATCTATTCCGTGCCAAGCGGACAGTCGCTCATCGGTCAGAACGGCAAGCTCAACCCGCAGGCCACGTTAGGGAATGTCGTGACCAACAACGGTAACCAGTATCTGCTCACCTCTGACGACTGGCGTAAGACAGGCATCAAAACAGGTCTGCGCCAGGAGTACAACATGAGCATCAACGGTGGCGATGACCAGTTCCAGTTCTATGGCAGTGGCAGCTATCTCTCCAACGAGGGCATCACCAACGGTGCCGACTTCAAGCGCTACAACGGTATGATGAAGATTGACTACCAAGCCCGTAAGTGGCTGAAGATTGGCGGTACCGCCCGCTTTATCCATACCAACAGCAACAGCAACAACTACGCCTACTATGGCTCGCTGACCACGCCCAGCATTTATCCGGTGTATGTGCGCGACGCCAACGGCAATATCCTCACCGATGCCAACGGCAAAGTCTATGACTACGGCGACGGCCTCATCACCGGTGTCATCAGGCCCAACGCCCGTGGTGACAACTACATCCAGGACGACCTCCTGACGCTCACCAACAGCAAGAGCAATGCCTTTGGCTTTGCCGCCTATTCCGACATCTCTTTCCTCCGCGACTTTAAGCTCACGCTCAACGTCAATATCTACGACACCGAGAACCGCTCCATGACAGGTACTTCACCCGACTATGGCTACAGCGGACAGACGGGAGGCTATGCCAGTACCTACCACTACCGCACCTACTCCGTCAACACGCAGCAACTGCTGAACTGGAGCAAGAGCCTGGGCCAGCACAGCCTCTACCTGCTCTTCGGTCATGAGTATACGCGTGACAATGACGGCACGCTCGGTGCGGCTAAGAGCAACATCGTCAACTACGCCGCCAACAAAGAGCTCGACGGTGCCGTCACCCTCCTCAGCTCCGAGGGATACACATCTATATATAATGTAGAGGGTTGGTTCTTCCGTGCCAACTACGACTACGCCAGCCGCTACTTCGCTTCCTTCTCGTTCCGTCGCGACGGCAGCTCCCGCTTCTCTCCCGATCACCGCTGGGGTAACTTCTGGTCATTGGGCGGTGCCTGGATCATGAACAAGGAGCCGTGGTTCCCCAAGACCAGCTGGATAGACCAGCTCAAGCTCAAGGCCAGCTATGGTGAGCAGGGTAACGACAACATCGGTGAGTTCCGCTATACCGATTTCTACAAGATTACCACCGCCAACGGCAAGGCAGCTCTGAGCTTTTCGCAGAAGGGTAAGGACGACATCACGTGGGAGAAGAAAGGCAACTTCAACGCCGGTATCGACTTCGAGCTCTTCAACCACCGCGTCACTGGTAGCCTGGAATACTATCACCGTAAGACCACCGACATGCTGCTGTGGTTCACCACACCTGTCTCCATCGGCTATACGGGCTATTACGACAATGTCGGCGACATGGTCAACAAGGGTGTCGAGTTCTCCATCAGCGGCGATATCATCCGCAAGAAGGACTTCAACTGGAATGTGAACTTCAACATCTCGCATAACAAGAACAAGGTCACCTATCTCCCCGACGAGAACAAGATTATCAATATGGAGGGGCACGATGGCTACTGCAACCTCTCCAACTACAACTTCGTGGGTGAGGGCCTGCCCCTCTACACCTGGTATATGCCTAAGTATGCCGGTCCTAACAGCCAGGGCCAGTCGACATGGTATGTCACCAATGCCGACGGCACCCAGTCCACGACCACTACCTACTCGCAGGCCACCTACTATCTCTGTGGTGATGCCAACCCGAAGGTCTACGGTGGCTTCGGCACCACGGTCTCGGCCTATGGCTTCGACCTCACGGCCAGCTTCCTCTATTCCCTTGGCGGCAAGGGTATCGACTACGGCTATCAGGCCCTCATGGGCTCCGCGACATCATCGTCGGAGCGTGGCAACCTGCATAAGGACCTCCTCAACGCCTGGACCACGGACAACACCACGAGTACCATCCCCCGCTTCCAGTATGGCGATGAGAACTCAGCCAGCATGTCCGACCGCTTCCTGACAAGCAACAACTCGCTGACATTCAAGAATATCAGCTTAGGCTACACCTTCCCCCGCCGCCTCGTGGAGAAACTTAAGCTCACCAGCCTGCGCATCTACTGCTCCTGTGACAATGTCTACTACTGGACCAAGCGTAAGGGCTACGACCCGCGTACAGCCCTCGACGGACAGGTGCGCGTGCAGGATGACAGCGACCTCAACTTCACCTATTATCAACCCATCCGTACCATCTCCGGCGGAATCACGGTCAAGTTCTAACATTAATTAGACAAGCTATGAAAATACAGATTAAACATATTCTTGCCGTGGCATTGGCCGTGCCGATGCTCAGCAGTTGCCTTGATGAAGAATATCCCACCAACGGCATGACGAAGGGGCAGGTGGAAGGCTCCACCTCGGCTTTGGAGGCCCTCAACATGGGTGTCGTGGCTCAGATGCTCAATATGGGCTCTTCCTATGGTGGTGCCGGCTTTGCCGGGCAGATGGTGGCCCTCGATGCCATGACGGGACAGATACCGCCTGCTGCTACGGGCTATGACTATTTCAGTGCCTACAGCCAGGGCAACTATCTCGGCCCCACCTATGCTTACAGCTATGACACGTGGAAGCTCTATAGCGACATCATCGCTAAGGCCAACTTGGTCTTGGCAGCCGGGAGCGACGTGAAGAAGTCCACCGATGCCGGTGCTGCCTATGTCGGCAATGCGCTGGCCTACCGAGCGCTGGCCTATTTCAATATGGCGCAGCTCTATGAGTATCAGACCACGGGCTATCCCAGTCTCGACAACGAGGCTAAGGCCGACGGTGTCTATGGCCTGACGGTGCCCATCACCACGGAGGCTACAACGAAGGATGAGAGCTATCACAACCCCCGCGTTCCGTTCTATAGGATGTATCGCTTCATCCTCACCGACCTCAACCGCGCTGACTCCCTGCTCAGTGGCAACACCCGCGACGGTATCAACGAGGCCAACACCGCCGTTGTCTATGGTCTCAAGGCCCGCTTCTGGCTGACGCTGGCCTCAAGGTTCGACAACACGCCCACCGACCTCGACTCCATCTCCATCCATGCCAATGATGCCAACTGCGCCACCTATGACAAGCTCGGCATCACCTCGGCCCGCGAATGCTATGCCAATGCCAGCAAATACGCACGCCTGGCGGAAGCACAGGGATTCTCGCCCATGTCAAAGGATGACTGGTATAAGGGCTTCAACACGAGCAACAGCTCCTGGATGTTTGCCGTGAGCATCAGCAGCGACGATATGAATTCTGATACCAACTGGTCGTGGAAGAACTTCACGTCGTTCATGTCTGCCGAGACAGAGTTTGGCGTAGGCAGCTACCTCTATGGCTCTACCCGTCAGATAGACCGCCAGCTCTACGAGTCCATGAACCCTGCCGACTGGCGCCGGGATACCTGGATAGCTCCGGAGGATGCCGGGAAGGCCGACAGCGCCTCCAAATACAACACCATTCTCACGAATGCCAACTATGCCCAACTTGGCAGCTACACAGGCCTGAAGTTCAAACCCAGCAACAATAATATGGAAGACTACACCGTCGGCGCCGCTGTCAGCATTCCGCTGATGCGTGTGGAGGAGATGTACTTCATCGATGCTGAGGCTACGGCGCATGTCAGTGGCTTGGCAGCCGGTCAGAAGATTCTTGAGGACTTCATGAACAACTACCGCTGCACTGCCACCGACGGCAACGCCAAGCCTTATACGTGTGCGTCGTCAGACCTCTGGAACTTTACCAACGAGGTGATACGGCAGAAACGTATTGAGTTCTGGGGCGAGGGATTGATCTATTTCGACTATAAACGCCTGAGGATAGGTATCAAGACCAACTACGACGGCACCAACCATCCGAAGGTCTACCGCTTCAACTTCTCCAATGGCTATGTGGCTCCACGCATGAACCTGTGCATCACCAACTCGGAGATTCAGTACAACAGCTCCATCATCAACAACCCCGACCCGTCGGGTGTGGAGAGTGCTGCCAACTAAGGCGGAAGATCGCTATTATCAACATTCAAAACACGAAAAGGTATGAAACACAACATATTTTCCAGCTTGGGCGGTCTTGTGCTCGTCCTGCTCACAGCCTTTGGCTTTGCTGCCTGCTCGTCTTCCGATGATGACTATGAGCCTGCCGCCGCCTTGTCAGCCAACAACCAGCAGGTGCATTTCGCTGGTGACAATGAGGAGACGGTCATCCTCGACAAGGCCGACAAGAGCACCTATAAGATTCCTGTCAAGGTGCTGCGCAACACCAAAAAAGGGGCTCTCACCGTTCCCGTGGTGAAGAACAGCACTACCACGGCCGGCATCACTGTTGACGACAATGCTGTCTTTGCCGACGGTGACTCTGTGACAACCATCACCGTCACCATACCCGATACGGCGACGGTGCCCCAGGCCTTCATCTATTCGCTCTCGCTCAACACCGACGAGGTGGACCCCTACACCTATCTCGACGGCGGCATCAAGCTCGACGCCCGCGCTTCCATTCCCACACCGGTGAAGATAAAGTTCTGGATACCCGGCTACTTTAATGATAAGGCGTGGGAAGAGACGGCCGACGACCTCGGCGGCGGTGTCTACCGCATCAGCGACTTCATGCACAGTGGCTACGGTCTGGTGCTGACCATCAAGGACGGCAAGCTCACGCTGAGTCTGCCCGCAGGCAGTCCGCTTTATACCGAGGACGACTGGGGCGGTTATGGTTATGGCACGCCTGCCATTTGGTGGTATGTCGACGATTATGTCTATCTCTATCCTTATGGCAAGGACAGCAATGTCGTTATCAGCGACTTTGAATTACTGCCTATCTACAATTGTCAATGGTATTCGGCACGTAATTCTGGCTCTTTCTATTTGGGCTATCTCGGAACTGCTGACGGCTCGGTCGCAAATTATTGGGTCTCTGTCTATTTCCAGTTTGAATAATCCCGTGTGACGGTCTGACAGATAGTTAGCCCCTCATCATGATGCGCGGCAAATGCCAACGACATTCGTGGCATTTGTCGCGCTGATGTGTTCAATGCGCCCAAGGAGTTACGCGGCCCGTGCTACGCTGGCCCGGCGGTTACTTTGCTTATGAGTACCACAGGATGGACGGCATTGGACCGCGCAGCCAACGCCCGAAGATGTAGGACAAATATTGTGTTCTGGCGACAACTTCATGGGCAATATTGAATTCCGAAGAAAAAACTGTGAATTTCTCTTGTGTCTTCTTTATATTTTCGCTAAATTTGCAAAAAGTAACAAAAACTTGTATGAATAGTGAAAATATGAGATGGCACGAGCTGCCAGAGCGTTGCCTTATGGCAGTCTTTATGCTACTCACAGTGATGCTTCCCGCGAGGCTTCAGGCTGCTGATGACGATGTCGTCATCAGCAAGGCTACCGATGAATACCGTGTCGCCGTGCGTGACGGCAAGTTTGTCGTGGTGAACAGTGCCGAGACCGAATACCAACTCAACAGTACCATCGCGCAGACTATACAGCCAGATGTCTTCTATGGTGACTTTATCACCCTGAACAGAGCTGACTGCTCACGTTCCACAGCCTCCTATAAGACGGCGACACCGGAGAATATCTTCTACGATGACACGAAGGTGTGCTTCTTCTCCACCACGCTCGACCGCAAACACCCGAAGGCGACGCTCTCCTATACCCGTACTTTTACCGATGCGCACTATTGGGCACGCGTCTATTTTGCCGACTCCTATAGGATACGCGACAAGCAGGTGACCGTCATCTTGCCACGGCAGTGTAGTCAATGGCGTATCATCCCGATGAACTGCGGCAGCAATGTCCAGCTCACGAAACGTGCCAGCGGGTCCGACTCCATCTTTACCTTCTCCATCCATGATATCCCTGCCATCCCAGATGATGACAGTCAGCCGCCTTTGAGCGCCACGCGGCCGCACTTTATCATCGTCGGGCCCTTCGCCAATGTCGACGCTCTCTACCGATGGACCCAACAGATGCAGCAGGTGGACTGCTCGTTGCCCCAGCAAGATGCGCTCATCGCCTCCATCACCAAGGGGTGTCGCACTGATGAGGAGAAGGTCAGTGCCACCTACAACTATGTACAGCGCAACATCCGCTATGTCGCTTACGAGGCCGGCATTGCCGGACACCGCCCTGACCGCCCCAGCGAGGTGCTCCGCAAGGGCTACGGAGACTGTAAGGGCATGGCCCTGCTGTTGCGTACCCTGCTCCGGGCTGAGGGTTATGATGCGCGCTTAGCCGACATCGGCACGCGCGACATCACCATCCGCATGGGCGACTACCCCTGTCTCGCTGCCTCTAACCATGTCATCTGTGTGATGCGGCTCAAAGGAAAGACCTATTGGCTCGATGCTACCATGGAATACACACCTTACAACTATATCCCGCAGCATATCCAAGGGCAGCAAGCGTTAGTGGAGAATGGCGATAAATACACGTTGGAGACCGTACCGGTGCTGCCGGCTACGACATCGGTCGACCATCTCTCCTACGACTACCGCATTGGTGCCGACGACTCGCTCACCGGAAAAGCCAACTATCGTTTGTCGGGCGACATGAAGGAGTATTTCTTCTCGCTCTACGGCCACCGGAAGAATAAGGACCAGGAGGGGTTCCTCGCTGACAACCTCAACAACGACGACCACAGCAATACTGTCACCCATGTGACCTTCGCCGGCGAGCAGCCACAGAGCGAATGGGCTACCTTCTCGGGCGATGTCACCAACAGTCTTGCCCTGCAGCGCCTTGATGGCGAACTGTATCTGGAGATGAACCCTCACAACAACTATTTCACCATGCGCATTGACACCACGGAGCGTCGGCAGGACTTCATGCTGCCCGTCTGTTGTAATATCGAGCGAGACGTGACCGTCACCCTTCCCGCTGGTGCGCGTGTTACCTTCCTGCCCCAGCCTTTCACCAAGCGTCTACCTCAAGGCACGCTCAGCTGCACATTCCGGCAGTCGGGTGGAAAGGTCGTCTTCGTGCAACAGATGCGCATCAGCAACCGCCGCATTCCCCTTGCCGCCATCCCTGACTGGAACAAGTCTCTCGACCAATGGACGGATGCCTGCAACCAGCAAGTGATTATTCACCTATAAACAGATATGTATGAAAAAGCTTTTATTCATCATCGGCTTCCTCTGCTGTGTGGCAGGCGCCCAAGCCTTTAACGAGGACGACTACCGTGCCTATGCCAAGGCCATGCGTGAACAGGTATGGCAGATGAAGGGATTGCCGGAGTTTGACACCCGTCAGTGTCCTGCCAATCTGAAGGGCGAGTCGGCTGTCATCCTTGCCGCCTACGACGAGGTGACGGTAGACCAGAACAAGCGGTTGCGCGCCACGGGGCTCAACTTCTACAATGTGCGCCAGCTGACCTACAACCATATCAAGCGCCGCCTCGTGGCTATCAACGACAAGCAGGCACTGGACTATTACTCGCAGTTCGACTATCAGGCCTTCAAGAAGCAACATACTTTCGGCATCGGTGACGACGTGCACTGCTCTGCCCTCGGCGTGCGCGTCATCAAGCCCGACGGAACCGTGCGTGAGGTCAGTGCTGACGAGTTCGTGCAGAATGCCGAAGGTAAGAAAGGCAAGGAGAAGCGTGAGAAACTCACCGTGCCGGGCTTGCAGGTCGGCGACATGATAGACTTCTTCGTGGCTACCATGGAGCAGCTGCGTGAGGAGAACATCCCACCCATCATCATCTCCTATATCAACGACTATCCCACGATATCCTACCGCGTGCATATCGTGACCGACAAGAACCTCACAACGCAATATCGTACACTCAACGGCGCACCTGACTTTACAGCTTCTATCGATGACGACGACAATATTGTGCTCGACGCCAAAGTCAACAACATCACAGCAACGGAGCCTGACCTCTGGTATAACCCTATCCGTCAGACACCCTCCACCATCCTCTATGTCACAAGCAAAAAGATAAGAACGGAGTGGGTGCCCATCAGCGTCAAGGACAAAGGGTTACAGGCCAACCCCGATGCCAATACCATCATCAAGGACGACTGGGACTTCTGGGAGACAGTTTATGCTATTCAATCTAAGGCCAGGGGTGACGAGGTGAAGGCGTGCCGTAACAATCCTGCTCTCACCACAGATGAGCAGAAAGCCGACTTCCTCTACAAGGCGCTGATGCAGAAGCACTGCAGCGTGTCGGATCAGGAGCACCGCTTCAACAACCCTGCTTCCTTCATCGTGGAGCTTGCCAACTGGTTCAAGGCGGTGAAGATACCTTTCAGCCGCCTCACTACGACGACCACGGAGGCCGAGCCTGTCGACAAACTCATCAGCTATAAAGACACCCAGTGGCTCCTCAAGGTCGGCAACCACTACTATGCCTTCAATCAGGGCCCGATGGGGCCGGGCTATATCCCTGCTAACCTGTAAGGTCAGAAAGCCATGATGCAGGCTGACGGTAAGAACTTCAAACAGGAGGCTGTGGCGCTCGTGCTGCCGCAGTCTACGGCGCAGGATAATGTGGCCTCAGCGGCTGTCAGTGTCATGTGGGACGGTACCACGGCACACATCATCCGCCGGAACAGCATCAGTGGGGCTCCTAAGGAACGCTTCTCGTTTGCTCTGCCTACCACCGAGCAGCTCACCAATGAATATGCTGACCAGATGGGGCATTCCTTCTTCCGCTATGGCGATGACTGGACGAAGAAAGAGAAACGGTCACTGGAAGAGACTATCGGTAAACAAAAAGAGCAGCAAAAGGACATCTTCAAGGATGAGGTGAACGACTTCCTTGGTGAGGATCCGCTGTCTGTGGACAGCTTCTCCATCGGTACCTTAGGTATCAATGAGCCGTATGCCCCCATGCACTATATGGTGGCTTACAGCCAGAACGGTCTGGTGAAGAAAGCAGGGCCCAACCTTATTCTTGCCATCGGCAAGCTGATAGGCGACCAGCTGAAGATAGAAGGCCGTGACCGCAAGCGCACCGTTGATGTGGTACGCACAGCACCTGTCACCTATAGCTATCAGCTTAACGTCCAGTTGCCTCAGGGCTATAAGGTGTCTAAGGATGCCCTTGCCGCGCTGAACACCTCGGTTAGCAACGCTGCCGGGCGCTTCGTCTCACGCGCGTCGGCATCGGGTGACACCATTGTCATCAAGGTGGAGAAGGCATACAACCACTATGTGGAGCCTGTGGCCAACTGGCAGCAGCTGCTCAGCATTGTCGATGCCGCCTATAACTTCACACAGAAGCAGATTGTGGTGAAGCGATAGGGAAGGAACGTCTTTCCGAATTTTAACAAGAAGCGGGCAGCTCGCTTACTCTACGGCAAGTTGCTCGCTCTTGTCTTTAAGGAATGTGAATCCTGTCGCAGTTCGTGTGCGTGTGACCTAATTTGGCTAAGAAACTGCAGAAGCTATTTGTCCGTCGGGCAAGCTTGGGGATTTTGTGTCACCCGTTCTATCTTTCTTGTCCGGACCACGAGCGGTACTGTCTCCACAAAGACGTTGCTTGTGCTCAGGCCCATTGCCTTAGGAGCGCTCTGCTTGAGATGGTGCACAAGATTATATATGGTCATGATGAAACGTGCCTTGGGGGTGAACACGTTGAACTCAGCATATACTCGCTTGATAAAGACAAAGATGAAGTTACCCGCCACATGATGGCGGCGCAAGGAGTCGTAGCCGCTCTCAAGCGCAAACTTGCCATTTCCCACCTGGTCCTCAATGACCTGTCGGAGATAGAGGTTGACATAGGGTTGCACGCGGAAGCCTAAGTGGAGATTGATACGGTAGAGAGTGCCCGGTATCAGTTCGTAGAAGTCATAGCTGCGTTCATTGGGCGTGTCTTCGTAATCGGTATGCAGTAAGATATAGTGGTCGGCACGCATGGGATGCTTGTTGATGATGGAGTAGAGTACCTTCTGCTCCACATCGTATTTACCACTGAACCGACTCATATACACGATGTTGGTGGCAAACTTGGAAATAGAGCTATCGGACTTGATATCCGACAGCACATCATAGTACTTTCTGATGTCGCGACGTTCCACAAAGGTGTTTCTAATCTTGTCGGCGTTGAACCACACGTACATCACAAGACAGATGGTTCCGGCCAGTAGCATGGTTACCCAGCCGCCGTGCATGAACTTAGCTAAGTTGGCGACAAAGAAAATGCTCTCTAAGACTACAAAAAAGCCAATGACAGGAATCACCATGCTCCACGGCATCTTGTTTTGTTTAAGATAGCAGCCTAATAGTAAGGTTGTCATCAGCATCGTCACCGTGATAGCCAGTCCGTAGGCTGCTTCCATATTGCTGGAGGTTTGGAAAAACAGGATGACGATGATGCACAGCACGTAAAGGCTGATATTGATAAACGGTATGTACAACTGTCCCTTGATATCGGTAGGATACTTGATGTGCTGCCGCGGCCAGAAATGGAGGTTCATCGCCTCACTAAAGATAGTAAACGACCCGCTGATCAATGCCTGACTGGCCACGATAGCCGCAATTGTAGCCATTGTGATACCCACGGGTAGGAAAGCATGCGGCATAATGGCATAGAAAGGATTCGTGCCGGGAGCAAACTGTCCGGCATGGGCGATGATCCACGCACCCTGACCGAGATAGTTGCAGATGAGCATAGTCTTGACAAAGGCCCAGCTCACCCGGATGTTATGCTTGCCACAATGCCCCAAATCGGAATAGAGCGCCTCGGCACCGGTCGTACAGAGAAACACGGCACCCAGAATGAGAAACCACTCCGGGCTGGTGGCTAATAGGTGTACGGCATACCAAGGATTGAAAGCCTTGAGTATCACCCAGCTGTCACTCACATGCGTAAGTCCCAATATGCCAATCATAGAGAACCATAACAACATCAATGGTCCGAAAAGCTTGCCAATGGCACTGGTACCATACTGCTGGATGAAGAACAGCACCGTGAGGATGGCTATTGCAATAGGGATGACAGGTGTGGAAGGCTCGTAAGTGCGCAGACCCTCTATGGCTGACAGGACTGTGATGGATGGCGTAATCACTCCGTCGGCAACGAGGGTGCTCGCCCCGATGATGGCAAGGAGATAGAGCCATGCACTGCCATGCTTCCTCACGAGGGCATAGAGTGCCAGGATGCCACCTTCTCCGTTGTTGTCTGCTCGCAGTGCCAGCACAACGTATTTTAATGTTGTCTGGAAAGTGAGTGTCCAGATGATACACGACACCGCGCCTATAATGTAGTCGGGAGTCACAGCGGAGGTGGCACCGACTATTGCTCTCATCACATAGAGTGGTGACGTTCCTATGTCGCCATAAACGATGCCTAAAGTCACTAGCAATCCCATCACACTGAGTCGATGGGACATCTTTCCCGAAGAAACTATCTTTGAAGTCATAAATATTATCCTATAAATGGGTGCAATATTACTAAAAGCATGCGAGATAGCTTTACATTACACAATATTATTTAGAATAATTAACCTGGCTTCAAGACGCTGTCTGGCGGCAAACTGTGCGAGAGGCTTTTCTTATTATCCCAAAAATATTAAACGATATCTTGTGACGACCGTCGCACGATCTTGTGACGACCGTCGCACGATCTTGTGACGACCGTCACACTATCTTGTGACGACCGTCACACGATTTCGTGACGATGTCCACATGCGTCAGCCCTGGTTCAGAGAATATGGTAAGGAGTACAGATGGATATGGCCCAGCGATATTCTTTCAGGCGAATTCTCGCTATGCCGTTTTTGCCGGTCTCTACAGTCACGCCCTCAGCTTCCAGCAGCTGTCGCTGTTCAGGCCAGTGTGGTGCGAGCCGCCCTGCGGCATTGACGACGCGGTGACAAGGCAGATGAAGGGATGACGGCATGGTGGACAGCAGATGCCCGACTTGACGTGAGAGATGGGGACAGCCGGCCAACCGTGCGATGTCGCCGTAGGTGAGCACATGCCCGCGGGGTATCTGCGCGACGATGTTGGAGATGTCGGACCTTAGTTGCTGCATATCAGTTCTTGCCATAATGCAAAGGTAAGATAAACGCAGAAGACGGCAAAAAAAAGAAACTTATTTCTTTCTCATAGAATGTTTGTGCGTTGTATATGAGCATGTTACGCCGCTTAATAGACAGTCTCTATGGCCCGATAGAAAATGTCTGTTGTGGCAATGAAAAGAATGTCCTATCTTTGCCCAGAAAAAATAAACAGAGTATTAATCATTTAAAACACAAGAATTATGAAGACTACAGAAATCACAGGACTGAATGTACAGCGCACAGTAGAGGTTGTCAACGCATTGCAGCAGTTGCTTGCTGACTTCCAGGTTCACTATACCAACCTCCGCCATCTCCACTGGTTCGTCAAGGGCCACAGCTTCTTCATCATGCACGGGAAGTACGAGGAGCTCTACGATGATGCTGCCGAGAAGATCGACGAGGTCGCCGAGCGCATCCTCCAGCTTGACGGAGCTCCCGAGAGCCGTTTCTCGGTCTATCTCCAGACCGCTCAGGTCAGCGAGCTCAATGGTGTGGCATGCGGCCGCGAGGCAGTAGGTTATGTTCTCGACACGCTGCGTACCCTGATAGCCGACGAGCGCCAGGTGTTGCAGAAGGCTGCTGAGGTCGGCGACGAGGTGACGGTAGCACTGATGAGCGACTACCTCAAGGCTCAGGAGAAGACGGCTTGGATGCTCACCGCATTCAACGCACACCACGAGGAGAAGTAAGCGATAACGGGCGCGTTGCGCTGGAATATTGCAGTCCGACTCTTACTGACCGCCTCTATCTGCTCTCATGTATGCTACGCGACAGGAGCAGGTAGAGGTTTTGAAGTGTCAGCGATTTGTCCATCAACAGGGCTTGCGCATTGATAACGTTCTCGTCGAAGCGCACAGCGGGGCCTGTCTGCGCCTCATGGGGCGAGAGTGTGTGCACCTTCTGGGCTGTCTCGTCGATGAGGGGCAGCATGACGTCGAAGGGAATGCCATGCTCGGCGAGAATATCAGAAGAGATGTCATAGCAGTGGTTGACAAAGTTGCATGCCCACACCGCAGCGAGATGCAGGTATCGGCGGTCGGCGGAAGACAGGGTATAGACGCGCTGCGTGATGGAGTTGGCCAGGGCTTTGATAACCCTCTCCGCCTCACTGTCGTTATATTCTATAAAGGTGGGGATGACGGAGAAGTCCACCTCGCGGCTCTTAGAGAAGGTCTGCATGGGATAGAGGACGCCATGGTGGGCTGCAAAACCGTAGAAGACCTTCATTGGCATGGACCCGGCGGTATGGATGAATACACCTTTCTGACATCTCTGGCAGACTTGTGCGACCACATGGGTCAGGGCATCGTCTTTGAGGGAGAAGAAATATGCGTCAGCGTCGGTGATGATGCTGTTGATGTCGTTAGTAGCCTCGCAGTGGAGCGTCTCAGCCAGTGTGGAGGCTGAAGCCATGGTCCGGCTGTAGACCTGACAGACATCGTGGCCGGCCTTCCTCAGAGCCTTGCCAAGGTTGGTGGCAAGGTTGCCGGCTCCTATCAATACGATTCTCATAGATGTTGTTTTGCTGTTGTCATTCGTTTCTGAGCAGTGCCGGGTCACTCAGTGCGGCACCGATAGCTGTGCAGAACTCACTCCTCCCAGGGATGATGAAGCGCACGTTGTAGAGCTTGTCCAGTTTGGGATAGATTTCCTTGCACTGTGGCAGCCGTGAGAGGTTGCCAATGAGCACGTAGTCGCGGATGCCACTGTTCAGCGAGCTGAGGATTGTTGCGGACCCGATGGCCTGGAGGACCATGCAGATGAGTCCTTTGGCGATGTCCTCACGCCGGGCGTTGCCCTGAGCGTTGGCGAAGAGGCTGGCAGTGGCATCCATGGGCAGGCCGGGCAGCGGGCGCACGGAGATGTCGCCGATGCTGAGGTTGATATGCGAGATGTCGCCCTCCATGGCCATCTCTGTAATCTGCTTGATGTCATCGGTCTGCAAGAGCAGGCGGCTCAGACCGTTGAGGGTGCCGCCACCGATGCCGATGCCCCCGATGTGATGGATATCACCATTGTCGTATGACACCAGAGAGGTACCTGTTCCCATTGACACCACTATCATCCGGTCGAGGCGCGACTCGAAAGCGGCGCCCAGACCGTCGGCGACAAACTCCTCGACATGGTGTGTGGACAATCCGTAGATGTCGTCATTGATATAGGCGGCGCCAACACCGGTGAGCATGACGCGGTCTACGTCGCTGAGGTCGATGGCGTTGTCGTGAAGGAACTTGCCGAAGGCGCCGTAGAGAGAGGTGACGGGGTCGGTGGCTTTGATCCATAGCGGCGAGATGACTTTTCCATCACTGATGCCGACAATCTTCGTTGTAGAGATGCCTACGTCGATACCAATAGCTATTTTCATAATGTTGAGTTATCTGTATGATTCAGCCGCAGTTGCAGCTGGTCGATGATGTCTGTCGCCACCTTTTCCTTGCTCTTCTTGGGATAGTCTATTCTGCCCTGTGCCGAGATGATGGCAATCTGGTTGTCGTCGCTGCGGAAGGTGGTACCGGGGATTCGTGTGGAGTTGAGGACGATGAAGTCGGCGTTCTTCTTTCTAAGCTTCTCCTCGGCGTTCTTCTCCTCGTTGTTTGTCTCCAGGGCAAAGGCCACGATATGTTGCCGTGCCGTCTTCATCCTGCCTAATGCGGCGGCGATGTCTTGCGTCGGGATGAGGTCGATATGCAGTCCGTCACCTTCCCGTTTTATCTTTTGGTCGGCTACTTGTGCGGGTTTGAAGTCAGCCACCGCAGCACAGAGTATGGCAGCGTCTTCGTTGGGGAACGCTTCTGTAGCGGCGTGGTACATCTCTTCGCAGCTCTCCACGTCAATGCGGTGGATGTCGGGATGGCATTGCAAGGCTACGGGCCCGGCTATCAAGGTCACCTTAGCACCTCTCCGCCTACATTCCTCAGCGAGGGCGAAGCCCATCTTTCCGCTGGAGTAGTTGCCGATGAATCGCACGGGGTCTATCTTCTCATAGGTGGGTCCGGCGGTGATGAGGATGCGCTGGCCGGATAGGGTAGGGGATGGGGCTTGGAGGTCATGTGCTGCCTCCTCAGTCTGCTCCAGTGCCTTGTCTAAGGCTGCGATGATATTCTCCGGCTCTTCCATACGTCCTTTGCCTTCCAGTCCAGAGGCGAGAAATCCGCTCCCGGGCTCTATGATATGGTTGCCGTAGCTGCGCAGAATATCAAGGTTGTGTTGTGTCGATGGGTGCCGGTACATATCCAAGTCCATGGCGGGGGCTATGAACACCGGCGCTTTCATCGACAGGTAGGTGGTGACAAGCATGTTGTCGGCCACACCGTTGGCCATCTTGCCCAAGGTGCTGGCCGTGCAAGGAGCGATGAGCATGGCATCGGCCCACAGACCTAAGTCGACATGCGAATGCCAGGTGCCGTCGCGCTGTGAGAAGAACTCGCTGATGACGGGCTTGTGGGTCAGCGTGCTCAGTGTCAGCGGCGTGATAAACTCCTTCCCCGACGGGGTGATGACGACCTGGACCTCGGCCCCGCGCTTGATCAACCCGCGGATGATGAGGCACGATTTATAAGCGGCAATGGAACCGGTGATGCCTAAGACTATCTTCTTTCCTTTTAGCATTTTCCTATGCAGTATGTTATAAAATGAGGTGTGGTGTTAAGACTTTTGACTTATTGGCTACAAAGTTACAAAATTATTGTCTATCTTTGCACTGGAAAAACAACTAATAAGTAATGGGGTACTTAACAACAGACAAGAAAAAGATTACAACCAAAACATTTTCCGAAATGAAAGCTGCCGGCGAGAAGGTAGCCCAGCTCACTTCCTATGACTTCACCACGGCGGGTATTGTCGACCGAGCCGGCATCGACTCTATCCTCGTCGGCGATTCTGCCTCCAACGTGATGGCAGGTAACGAGACCACGCTGCCTATCACTGTCGACGAGATGATCGTCTATGCGCGAAGCGTAGCGCGTGCTTGCCACCACTGCCTGGTGGTATGCGACATGCCTTTCGGTTCCTACCAGGTGAGCCGTGAGGAGGCTGTGCGCAATGCCGTTCGTATCATGAAGGAGACCGGTGTTGACGCTGTGAAGATGGAGGGAGGCGCTGAGATTGCCGATACCATCCGTGCCATCATCCAAGCCGGTATCCCTGTGGAGGGACATTTAGGCCTCACCCCGCAGAGCATCCATAAGTTTGGTGGCTATGGTCTCCGTGCCAAAGAGGAGGCTGAGGCTGCAAAACTCTTAGCCGACGCCCACGCTCTCGACGAGGCAGGCTGCTTCGCTATCACACTTGAGAAAGTCCCGGCGAAGCTCGCCGCTCAGGTCACTAAAGAGGTGAAGGCCGTGACGATAGGTATTGGCGCCGGACCTGACACCGACGGTCAGGTCCTCGTCTATGCCGATGCGCTCGGCATGACGCAGGGCTTCAAGCCGAAGTTCCTCCGACATTTTGCAGACATGGCACAGTGCATGACCGATGGTGTCCACGCCTATGTCGATGCCGTGAAATCCGGTAACTTCCCCAATGCCGAGGAAAGCTACTAAAAAAGAAGTCCGGAAGTCTTTGAAGTATAGAAGTCTTTGAAGTATAGAAGTCACAGAAGTACAGAAGTATAGAAGTCCGGAAGTCCGGAAGTCACAGAAGTCCAGTCAAATGTCTCTTGGGTAGAAGATGAACATCATGCTCATCATCCCAACCTGCTAATGACTGGACTTCTGCGACTTCCGGACTTCCGGACTTCTGTAGTGGCTTCCGGACTTCTTTTAAAGCTTGTTTCCCTCTTTTGGGAACACGATGGTGGGCTTGAAGGTCTTGGCCTCCTCAAAGTCCATGATGGCGTAGGAGATGATGATGACGGTGTCACCAATCTGCACCTTGCGGGCAGCGGCGCCATTGAGGCAGATGCAACCGGAACCACGCTCGCCCTTGATGATATAGGTCTCGAAGCGCTCGCCGTTGTTGTTGTCCACAATCTGTACCTTCTCACCAGCAATCATGTTGGCAGCGTCCATCAGGTCTTCGTCAATGGTGATGCTGCCAAGGTATTTCAGGTTGGCGTCGGTGACGGTCACACAGTGCAGTTTGCTCTTGAGTACTTGTATTTGCATGTCTTTTTTGTGCTAACTTATTTGTCCTCTGGGGATTTGTATTTGATATGGTCGATGAGTCGGATGGGCGTCTTGCCGCAGTAAACGGTGATGCAGCCCACGACATAGTCGCTGTCGTCCCAATTGTCTACGTCGAGGAGCGTGTTGCCGTCTACAATCTCAAAGTATTCCACGTCCAGTCCGTCGATGGCATTGATGTCGGCTACCACTTTGTCGTGGGTCTCTTTGACGGTGTGGTCTTTAGCATATTCCACACTCTCCTTGAGTGCTTTATAGATGTTGGGAGCTATGGCGCGCTCGTCGGGAGCTAAGAGCGTGTTGCGGGAACTCTTGGCCAGCCCGTCGGCATCGCGGACGATAGGGCATTCCACAATCTTTATCAGCTTGTCATAGCCGATGTATTTCACCAGACGCTTCACCACGGCAATCTGCTGCCAGTCTTTCTCACCGAAATAAGCACGGTTGGGCTTCACAATATAGAAGAGACGGCTCACGACCTGGCAGACACCATTGAAATGTCCGGGGCGCTTGGCACCTTCCATGACTGTAGACTGTGGTGGGAACTCGAAGTGGCGGGTGTCGGGAGTGGGATACATCTCCTTTACCGATGGAGCGAAGACATACTGGGCTCCGCAAGCCTCACAGAGCTTGCAGTCGGCATCCAGAGTGCGCGGATAGCGCTCCAAGTCGCCTTTGTCGTTAAACTGAGTTGGATTGAGGAAGATGGACACTACTGTAGCCCCGTTATCCTTGACACTGCGTTTGATGAGTGAGGCGTGACCCTCGTGAAGGGCGCCCATGGTTGGCACCAGGCCAATCTCTTTACCTTCCTGACGGGCACGAAAGAGCTCGTTCTGAAGGTCAACAATTGTTGTGA
Organism: uncultured Prevotella sp.; assembly: GCA_900543585.1. Taxonomy (GTDB): domain Bacteria; phylum Bacteroidota; class Bacteroidia; order Bacteroidales; family Bacteroidaceae; genus Prevotella. Next base: position 60,206 of record UQRP01000003.1, on the reverse strand, counting down.
ATACTTTCATTGCCTGTTTATGTTACGGGAGTGCAAAGTAACAACTTTTTTGGCTAAAAGACAAGAAAAGGCCTGTATATTTTCTCTTTAAAACAAAAAAGTCATCAAGCGGGAAGCTTGATGACTTTTGTTGGGGTACTCGGACTCGAACCAAGAATGACAGGACCAGAATCTGTAGTGTTACCATTACACCATACCCCAAAATGTCCTTGCAACCGTGGTGGTTAACAATCGTTGTGGTTGTTTTCCTGATTGCGGGTGCAAAGGTAGAGAGTTTTTGCGAACCGACCAAATGTTTTGGCGTTTTTTTTCAAAAAAAGTTTGTTTTACCCCATTTTCCCCGTTTCTTTGGACCGCTGCGAGCGGTTAAATACAAAATTAAACTAATAAATTTTGTGTTTATTTCTTTTAGCGTTAACTTTGTGCAATGATATAGACACATTGTATTATTACATGGTCTATTGAAGAGCGTTCATCGCGAGAATTAGAACAATAACATTTATTACATTCATATTTACGTAAATACTTTTAATGGATTCAACATCAACAGAGAAACTTTTACATATTATTACAGACGCCATTGACGATAAGAAGGGCGAGAATGTCGTCACCATCGACCTGCGGCATATCGACGGCGCCATCACCAACTACTTCGTCATCTGCACCGGCAACTCTCCGGCTCAGGTGGAGGCCATCGCCCAGTCGGTGGGTGACAAGTGCCGTGAGCTGGCTGGCGAGCGCCCAGTAGGTGTCAATGGCCTGGGAACCGACCAGTGGGTGGCCATCGACTTTGTAGACATCATCGTGCACATCTTCCTCCCCGAGCCACGTGAGTTCTACGACCTCGAAAACCTTTGGGAAGACGCCCGAAAGGTAGGATAGTGCCACAATGTTACCGCAACAGTCTCGCCAAGAGGCTTTTCTTAAACCAAGAACTTAGATATGGACAACAGACAATACAGACCCGGCGGCAATAATCAGCCCAAGATGCCACGTTTCAATATGAACTGGCTCTACATCATCGTGGCGATCGTGCTTGCCATTATGTTATTCTCAGGCGGTGGCAACTCCATCGTCAAAGGCACCGGCGCAAGCCAGGATGTCTCGTACAGTGATTTTAAATCTTATGTGGAAAAAGGCTATGCTCAGCGCATCGTCATCAACAAGACGGAGAACACCTTGCAGATGTTCGTCAAGCCGAAGTATATCCGCACCGTCTTCCACATGGATGCCCAGCAGGTGGGTACCAGCCCCAGTGTCAACGTACAGTTTGGCAGCGTCGACGAGCTGGAGAAGTTCCTCGATGCCCAGCAGGCCAAGAACAAGTTTGCCGGCTATAGCTACGACAACGAGCGTGGGTCCGACATCTGGAACATCCTCATCAACCTGGCGCCGCTCATCTTCTTTATCCTGATGTTCTGGTGGCTCAGCCGCGGCATGAGCGGTGGCATGGGCTCCGGTGGTGGCGGACTCTTCAGCGTGGGCAAGAGCAAAGCCAAGCTCTACGAGAAGGGCAACGAGATGGGCATCACCTTCAAGGATGTCGCCGGACAGGAAGGTGCCAAGCAGGAAGTACAGGAGATTGTCGACTTCCTAAAGAATCCAAAGAAATATACCGAGTTAGGCGGTAAAATTCCTAAGGGCGCTCTTCTCATCGGTCCTCCGGGAACGGGTAAGACGCTCTTGGCCAAGGCTGTAGCCGGTGAGGCCGGTGTGCCGTTCTTCTCGATGTCGGGCTCCGACTTCGTGGAGATGTTTGTCGGTGTGGGTGCCAGCCGTGTCCGTGATGTCTTCGCACAGGCTAAGGCCAAGGCGCCATGCATTATCTTCATCGATGAGATTGATGCCGTGGGACGTGCCCGCAGCAAGAATCCCTCTATGGGTGGCAACGATGAGCGTGAGAACACCCTCAATGCCCTTCTTACCGAGATGGACGGCTTCGGCACCAACTCCGGTGTCATCGTCTTAGCGGCCACCAACCGTGCTGACATGCTCGACAAGGCTCTGCTGCGTGCAGGACGTTTCGACCGCCAGATTCATGTCGACCTCCCCGACCTTGCCGAGCGTAAGGCTATCTTCAAGGTGCATCTCAAGCCCCTCAAGGTCGACGAGACCCTCGATGTGGACTACCTGGCCCGTCAGACCCCGGGCTTCTCGGGTGCCGACATCGCCAACGTGTGCAATGAGGCTGCCCTCATCGCCGCCCGCCACAACAAGAAGAAGGTGACGAAGCAGGACTTCCTCGCCGCCGTAGACCGTATCATTGGCGGTCTGGAGAAGAAGACAAAGGTCATGACCTCTGAGGAGAAGCGCAGCATCGCCATCCACGAGGCCGGCCATGCCACTATCAGCTGGTTCTGCCGCTATGCCAACCCCCTCGTCAAGGTCACCATCGTTCCGCGTGGTCAGGCGCTGGGAGCTGCCTGGTATCTGCCTGAGGAGCGTGTCATCACTACTAAGGAAGAGGAGCTCGACGAGATTTGTGCCCTCTTGGGTGGCCGTGCCGCCGAGGACCTCTTCGTAGGTGCCATCTCTACTGGTGCCATGAACGACCTGGAGCGCAGCACGAAGGCAGCCTTCGGCATGGTGGCTTATACGGGTATGAGCGACCGCCTGCCTAACATCTGCTATTATAATAATGATGAGTATTCTTTCCAGCGGCCTTACAGTGAGACCACGGCCAAGATCATCGATGACGAGGTGCTGAAGATTGTCAACGAGCAGTATGCCCGTGCCAAGGAGATCCTCACGCAGCATAAGGAGGGCCACGCCAAGCTGGCGCAGCTGCTCTTTGAGAAGGAGGTCATCTACCACGACGATGTGGAGAAGATCTTCGGCAAACGCCCTTGGGAGAGCCGTTCCGAGGAGCTGATGAAGGAGAACGACAAGTTGGAGGCTGAGAAGGCTGCCAAGGAGCAGGCTGAGGCCGAGGCTTCCGCTCCCAAGCTCGAGGATATGCCCGATGTCGTCAAGCAGGCCCAGGCTGAGCACGACAAGGCTGTGGCTGCCAAGAAAGAAAAAGAAAACGAGGAGGCCTAATAAGCCTAATGGGTCTAAAGGGCCCAATAGGCCTATAGCCCCCATAAAAATAATATCTCAATGTCAGAAAAACAGCGTAATCTCATCGTCCGAACCATCACCGGCGTCCTCTATGTCGCCATCATGGTGGCCGGATTTCTCAACCCTCGTGCCATGGTGCTCCTCTTCTGCATCATCACCGGCATGACGGTATGGGAATACACCGGGCTTGTCAACGACCGTGTGGCCAATGTCAATGTCAACCGCTTCATCTCTACGGTCGGTGCCGTCTACCTCAACATTGCTGTGGCGGCATGGAGCGTGGACTATGTCGGAGGCTTTGCCGTCATGCTGCCCTATATCCTCACCATTGTCTATCTGCTTATCAGCGAGCTCTATCTCAAAAACAAGGATGCCGTCACTAACATGGCCTATACCATGCTGGCACAGATGTATATCGCCCTGCCGCTGTCTATGATCAACATCTTAGCTTTCAAGCGCGATGTCAACGGTGACTTCAGCGGTTTCGACATGCTGCTGCCGCTCTCCGTCTTCATCCTGCTGTGGGCCAACGACACGGGCGCCTACTGCTGCGGCTCGCTCTTTGGCAAGCATAAGCTCTTCCCCCGCATCTCACCGGGTAAGACCTGGGAGGGAAGCATCGGAGGCGGCATCTTTGCCGTCATCATTGCCGGCGTCATCGGGTGGCTGGCCAACAACGGTGGGCCCCACACCCTCAACCTTTACCAGTGGTTGGGCTTAGGGGCTGTCGTCGTCATCTTCGGCACATGGGGCGACCTTGTGGAGAGCCTCTTCAAACGTACCTTAGGGGTCAAGGACAGCGGAAAGATACTGCCGGGACACGGAGGTATGATGGACCGCTTCGACTCCTCGCTCCTCGCTATTCCCGCTGCCGTCATCTATCTTTATTCCTTGACGATGTTCGCATAGGCAGCTTATTCGTATCGCTGCCACATCTTATATAATGTTCCGCAATGAAAGCCGGTTTCTGCACCTTGCAGAGGCTGGCTTTCTTCATGTTTGTCGGCACCACCCACTGCATGTGGAATCCCTATGATGCCCACATCCCCTTCGTCCTCAGAATAGGCTACTCCTTTGGTCTTTCATTCTGAAAAACCGTTTTTTTCTTTGTCCTTTACTTTTTTTATCTTACCTTTGCACTTAGCAATCGGTTCACAAGGAAACGCGTGATGAAAAGGGAACGGAGTGAGAATCTCCGACAGTCCCGCTGCTGTGTGCAGTCTTACCGGTGCAGACAAGTCCTGTCTTAGGCAGGAATCAATGGCCACTGACATTTTATTGGGAAGGCCGTCTGCACTGACTGCGAGCCAGAAGACCTGCCATTGCCCTAACCAGTCGTCACTGCTGCGAGGACAGCATACGGCGAGCTTATACATGATAACTTTGGAACAGCGACATTTTATCTTTGCCGCCTTGTGCGCTATGGCTACCCCCGTCCATGCCCAGACCTCCATCACCGACACCACTCACACCATCCAGGGCGTGACGGTGGAGGCCCGTCGCCTATCGGAACAGGTGAAGGCCAGCACGCCGGTGCAGGAACTATCTTATGAAGAGATGAGACGTATCGGGGCTGGTGACGTTGGGGAAGCGCTGAAACATCTTGCCGGTGTTCAGGTAAAAGACTATGGTGGCATAGGTGGTCTGAAGACCGTTGATGTGCGTGGTCTCGGGGCCCAGCATACAGGCGTCAGCTATGACGGCGTTGAAGTCGGTGACTGCCAAACTGGACAAGTCGACCTCTCACGCTTTACCTTAGAGGGCGTTTCCCGCGTAGCGTTAGTGATAGGTCAGGCAGATGATATTTACCTGAGCGCAAAGAGTTATGCCAGTGCAGCCCGGGTGGATGTGACGAGTGCCTTTGCCAAAGTCGGTGACGGTGGTCATCCGATGCTTGCAGCAACTTTCAAGACAGGAGCCTATGGGCTTGTCAATCCTACTGTGTTCTACGGTCAGTCGGCCGCCCGGCTGGCTTGGAGTGCCTTTGCCGACTACACCCGGGCCGACGGTAACTATCGCTTCAAGCTGCGGAATGGCTCACAGCTCATCAATGCCAAGCGTAGCAACAGTGACATTACTTCATGGCGCGGCGAGATAAACATGCGCTACATCCTTGACGGCCATCAGACGCTGATGTGGAAACTCTATGGCTTCAACTCCTGGCGTGGTCTCCCCGGTGCGGTCATCTACGATAATCCCTATGCTGCAGAACGGCTCACTGACAAGAATATTTTTAGCCAAGTGCGGTATGAGAACATCCTCTCTCCGCGCCTGAGGTTCAAGGCAGCAGCGAAGTGGAACTATTCCTGGAACCGCTATACCGACCATGATGCTACGAGGAGTACGGAAGATAAATACCGGCAGAACGAGACCTATCTTACTGCTACGCTATGGACAGAGCCGTTGAAGGACTTCCATCTGTCATTGTCACAGGACTACGCGCACAATTACCTTTCCATGACCATCGTAGGCTGTCCCTATCCTTCCCGTGAGTCTTTCTGGACAGCACTGGCAGCTAATTACGGTGGAGTACGGAATGTAACGTTCAACGCCTCACTGCTCTATACGGGTATCAGCGAGCATGTCAAGGTAGGCGAGCCTTCCGAAGGCTGCCACCGTTTGTCACCGGCTTTCAGTGTGCAATGGCATCCTTGGAATCCATTGCGCCTGCGTGTTGGCTATAAGGATATATTCCGCACACCGACACTTAACGATTTATACTATACCGGAGTAGGTCGCCGTACGCTGCGTCCGGAGAAGACGCGACAGTGGAACTTAGGTGCTACAGGCAATCTCGCCTCTTCCCGAAGTTGGGCTTCCCTTACCGCTGATGGCTATTATGGGCGTGTAACTGATAAGATAGTAGCGGTGCCACGCATGTTCCTCTGGTCGATGATGAATGTCAGCACTGTTCGCATGCTCGGACTTGATGTCTCCTTGTCGGGTGGGGTGGATCTTGGATCAGGTTATAGAGTAAACCTCTTAGCGAGTTACGGCTACCTCAGTGCTACCGATCGTACCAATCATGCTGATATGCAGTATGGTGACCAGATAGCCTATACGCCGCGACATACGGGATCGGTCAGTCTGACGATGCACATGCCCTGGCTGGATATCACCTATAATCTTCTCGCTGTCTCAGAACGCTATTTCTTAGGCTATAATATCCGTGACAACCGTATGCCTGGCTATGCTGACCACAGTGTCACCCTCACCCGAATGGTGAAGATACGGCGGTCGGAACTCAGGTTCCAGCTTGATGCCATGAACCTCGGCGGGCACAACTACGAAGTTGTAAGGTTCTATCCAATGCCGGGTAGAAATATTAAGTTTACAATAGGGTATACGCTGAAATAAAGTCAGCAACCATTTACAATAATATGTCATACAAATAATATCAATATTATGAGAAACAAGCTTTTCGCACTCGCTCTTGTGGCTATCAGTGTTTTTTCTTTTACTTCGTGTAGTGATGACAACGATGACAACACCAAAGTCCCAGAGGTCTATCCTGCTGATGTCGTAGGCTATGTTGCTGCCGCCGGTAACTTTGGTCAGAATAATGGTACGGTGGGTGCTATCAACTTCGTCAACAATGTCTTTGGCTATTCCGACATCTATACGTCCAAGAACGGCAAAGGCATCGGTGACGCTCAGGATGTGTTGCCTTTGAATGGTATGGTTTATGTGACCTGCACGACATCATCGAAAGTCGAGGTCTTGGCTTCCGATGGTACGGTAAAGAAGAGTATTCTGATGAGAAACAATCAGCAGCCCCGCTACCTTGCCACAGACGGCAAGGCTGTCTATTTCTCTGCCTACAGCGGCTATGTCTACAAGATGACCTATGACGATGGCATTGTAGACAGTGTGGCTGTGGGTAGCCATCCTGAGGCCATGTCGGTAGCCAATGGCAAGCTTTATGTGAACATGTCGGACTATACCTATGATAATACCGGTGATAAGATTGCTGTCGTCGACCTTGCTACCTTTAAGAAAACCAAGGACCTGACCTGCGAGCTGAACCCCTACAACCAGAGCATTGCCGTGGGCAATAAGGTGTATTTTGTCAGTGTCTATCATTCGCAGCAGCCCGGACAGGTGCAGTGCATCGACACCACAACAGACGCCATCACCAAGGTCTGCAATGCTTCTGCCATAGCCTATAATGCCATGACGAACTCCCTCATCTGCATCAACTCTTATTACGATGCCACCTATAGCCCTGTTCTGGCCGGCATGTATGTCCATAACCTCACAACGGGTAAAGACATGCAGTGGGATGCTTCGGCCTTTGAATCACCGCAACAGGTCAATGTTGATCCTCATACAGGAAATATCTACATCATTGACAATCCCAGCTACTCTACACCTTCTGTGCTCTATATCTTCGACAAGGATGGAAAACTCCTGAAGAGCCAGATCACTATGGGCTATTCGGTGCAGAACATACGGTTCGTGGATTGATATTGACGGGACCGCTTTTATTGTGACATTTCCCTTTCTACCCCGGCAGGCTGCCAACAGTCTGCCGGGACTTTTTTATTTGCCGAGGCGTGTCCTTTCTGGCTGCAGGTAAAACTTGCAATAATAGTTGAAAGGGAATATCATTATCGATTATTTTTCGTACATTTGCAGAAAGATAATGAATATTTTATAAAGCATAATCATCTATTGAATGAGCAACAGTGTGAATATAAAGAAGTTAGAAGCGCAACTGTGGGAGTCAGCAGACTTGCTGCGTGCTGATAGTAAACTGACGAGCAACCAATACTGTATGCCGGTACTGGCACTGATTTTCCTGCGTTATGCCTACAGTCGCTTCAAACTGGTTGTAACAGAGATTATGAAAGACCGTCCTATGCGCAATGGCATTCCGTTGCCTGTGGAAGCTTCCGACTTTGTTGAGAAGAGTGCCATCTTCCTGCCTAAGGAAGCCCGGTTTGACTTTCTTGTCAACCTGCCCGACGATATATCATCGGCAAACCTGAAGACAAAAGACGGACGGGCTATCAGTTCCATCGGTGAGGCGGTGAACAATGCCATGCAGTTGGTGGAGGATAGTGCCGAGCAGCTGCAGGGCATACTTCCGAAGAACTACGACATCTTTTCTGATGATTTACTCCGTGAGCTGTTGCGTATCTTCAACAACAAGACCCTCGATGAGGTAGGAGGTGACGTCATCGGACGAATCTATGAATATTTTCTCTCGAAGTTCGCCAAAGTTGTCGCAGAGGACGACGGCGTGTTCTTCACGCCGAAGTCTCTGGTAAAGATGCTTGTCTATATCATTGAGCCGACCAAAGGCGTTATGGCTGATTTGGCCTGTGGCTCTGGCGGCATGTTCGTGCAGTCGGGCGATTTCGTCAATCAGGAAGGTCTGAACGCCAACACGCAGATGACATTCTATGGTCAGGAGAAGGTGGAATACAACGCTCAACTTTGCATGATGAACATGGCGGTGCATGGGCTGAACGCACATATAGCTTCCGGCGACGCTGCCAACACCTTCTATCACGATGCATGGAACATAGCAGGGCAGTGCGACTATCTGCTGGCCAACCCGCCGTTTAATGTCGACAAGGTGAAGGCAGAGACCACTGAGAACGCCGGTAGGCTGCCTTTTGGCCTCCCGGGAGTGAACAAGAAAACCAAGGAGGTGAGCAATGCCAACTATCTGTGGATTTCCTACTTCTACAGCTACCTCAACGAACATGGGCGCTCGGGCTTCGTCATGGCAAGTTCGGCAACTGACAGTGCGGGCCGTGACCGCGACATACGTCAGCAGTTGGTCGAAACCGGTTGCGTGGATGTCATTATCAGTGTTGCCAACAATTTCTTCTATACGCTGTCCCTGCCCTGCACCTTATGGTCGTTCAACAAGGCCAAGTCCGACAATATCCGCGACAAGGTGCTATTCATCGACGCGCGCAACTATTACACTGTTGTTGACCGCACGCTCAACGAGTGGTCTGATTGGCAGCTGCGAAATCTGCAAGCCATCGTTCACCTGTATCGTGGGGAACGTGATAAATACTTGAAGCTCATCGATGACTACCACAGCGCAATAGCCGATGCGGTAAATGGACTGAAAGACAATGGTCAGGACTTTGCCGATGCCGTTGACGACGACACCCGGACGCATTTCTTCGGCACGATGCCGATATTTGATGACAATCTTACAGTGTTGCGCGAAAGACTTGAGGAACAGATTGAGCAGACAAAGAGCTGCATGAGTGTTGCCGCTAAGAGCTTAAAGAAGCGTGAAGTCAAGCCGATGCGGCAGAAAGGCGACGACTTCATAAGCGTTTTGCAGTCCATCATCACTGTTATCGATGACCGTCAATGGCTTGTCAGCAAGTTCGGCGATGAAGGTCTTTATTTGGATGTCGCCGGACTGTGCAAGATTGCCACGACAGCAGAGATAGCCGAGAAGAACTACAGCCTCACACCCGGTGCATACGTTGGTGTGGCGGAGCAGGAGGACGACGGCGTAGACTTCCATGAGCGAATGGCAGAGATACATGCTGAGCTGAATAAGCTAAACTCCGAGGCCAACAAGCTGATGGAAGAAATCAACAAGAACTGGGAGAAAATACGTGGCTGATAATTTGGATAGTTCGAGACAAACAATGACTTTTGCAAAGTAAGGAAGAAAAGAATTATGGAAACAATGACCAAAGAACAAGCACTGGAGCGCTTGAAGAAATCGAGGCAGATAAAACAAAATGCTGTCGAGAGGATGAAAGTGGAGCTGGCTGATATCGTCGAAAGAGAAACTGGAACAAGACCGACTAAATTCTTCGTACTATGAGCCTTCTATTGCATTGTTGAGAGTTTTTTACTTATGGATGGCTCATTGGGGGAAAGTGTATCAATAATAAAGAGAAATGGGAACAACGACAAGAGAACAGGCTCTTTTATGGCTTCATAATGCCAAAAAAGTGAAAGAAAACCTCGTCAACAAGTTGACGAAGATTGCTGTTACAGAAAATACGAAAGAATAAGCTATGAGCGAGTGGAAAAAAGTGAAGTTGGGAGAGATATGTGAAAAAATAACCTCTGGAGGAACCCCAAAGTCTAATGTTTCTTCATTTTATAATCCCGGTACAATACCTTGGTTAAAGACAAAGGAGGTCAATTATTGTAGAATTTATAATACAGAAAATCATATTTCTGAGGAAGGACTTGCAAAATCAAGTGCTAAACTAATACCTGCAAATTCTGTAATAGTGGCTATGTATGGTCAAGGAAATACAGCAGGAAGAGTTGCCATTAATAAAGTTCCAATAGCAACCAACCAAGCATGCTGCAATTTAATAATTGACGAAAAAAAAGCTCACTATGCGTATATTTATTATAAGCTCTGTACATTATACGATAAATTGGTATCATTAAAGAATGGTGGCGCACAACCAAACTTGAATGCCAAAAAAATCAGCAATTTGGAAATAGATTTGCCTTCTATAGACGAACAAGAGCACATCTCTGCAATGTTATCCCATTACGACACCCTCATAGAGAACTACCAGCGGCAGATAAAACTGTTGGAGGAGGCAGCGCAGCGGCTTTACAAGGAATGGTTCGTTGATCTCCATTTCCCCGGATATGAGAATACAAATATTTTGGATGGGGTGCCGGAAGGATGGGAAAAAGAAACGTTGGGAAATATTGTTCCAATATTGACAGGGAAAAAAGATGCGAATTTCGCTGATGCCAAAGGCAAATATCCATTCTTTACTTGTGCTCAAGATTTGTTAAATGCACCTTCTTATTCATTTGATGGATCTGCTGTTCTACTTGCTGGGAATGGCGATTTCAATATTAAATTGTATCGAGGAAAATTTGAGGCATATCAGAGGACATACGTTTTGATACCAAAAGAATTAAAATACTTGTTTCTAATTTATAATGCCATAGCAACTAATTTAGACCGGCTTTCAAGTAGAGCAGCTGGTTCGACCATAAAGTTCTTAACTAAGGGCATGATATCTTCAATTCCATTATTAATTCCATCAGATTTAGTATTGAAAGAATACAATTGCCTTTCTGAAGAGATTCAAAATAAAATAGAATTATTAAGGCTTCAGCTCCGCCTCCTTACCGAGGCTCGCGACCGTCTTCTCCCCAAGCTGATGTCAGGCGAGATAGAAGTCTGATGTTGTGGAGTTGAAAAAATATTTCGCTATAGTTGCAATTATCCAAATAAAAGGCTAATTTTGTAGAACAAAAATCTACTTGCTTATGTCGTTAGATTATTCAGAGGACAAACTTATACAGGAGGGCACCGCTACATACCTCGAAGGCCTTGGGTGGGACAGCATCTATGCCTTCGACCAGGAGGTGCTTGGTCAGCTGGGCACGTTGGGTCGCAACACCTATCACGAAGTCTTTCTGCGTCAGCGGTTTCGCAAGGCCCTTCGCCGTATCAATCCGTGGATGAACGAGAAGCAGCTTGCCGAGGCGTGCGATGCCATGACCTCCCACCTGACGACACAAACCTTAATGCAGATTAACGAACAGAAATACCGGCTCATACGCGATGGCATTGACGTTACTGACATCAAGAACGACGGGACAAAGGGCACACGGCGGGCGCAGGTCATCGACTTCAACCACCCGGAGAACAACGACTTCCTCGCTGTACGTGAGCTGTGGGTGTACGGACAGATTTATCACCGCCGTGCTGATGTGGTGGGGTTTGTCAATGGGCTGCCACTGGTCTTCATGGAACTGAAAAACCACGACGTAGCAGTAGACGACGCTTTCAATAAAAACTACACCGACTATCTCCACGTTATACCACAGTTGTTTTGGTACAACGCCTTTGTCATACTCAGCAATGGCAATGAAGCACGGGTCGGCACGATAGGTTCTAAGTGGGAGTTCTTCAGCGAGTGGAAACGCTTGAAGGAGAGCGACGCAGGCAACATTGAGTTGCCCACGATGCTGGAAGGCATCATGAGTAAGAAAAATTTCCTCGATATACTGGAGAACTTCATTCTCTTTGACCACAGTGACGGTCAAACCGTAAAAATCATGGCCCGTAACCATCAATACCTCGGTGTGAACGAGGCGGTGGAGAAGTATCGTGACCGAAAACTCTGTCAAGGCAAGCTCGGCGTGTTCTGGCATACACAAGGCTCGGGGAAAAGCTATAGCATGCTTTTCCTCGCCCAAAAGATACGCAGGAAGTTCAAAGGCTCACCAACCATAGTCGTTCTTACTGACCGTGACGAGCTGAACCGCCAGATTAGCGGCATCTTTGAGAGTTGCGGGCTGCTTGGCAAAACTAAGGCTAAACAGTTTATAGCCACCAGCGGCGAAGATCTTATAGAAAAGCTGAAGGGAAATTCTTCTTTTATATTCTCTCTCATTCAGAAGTTCAACAAGCCTGATGCTGCTCCCATCTATCCCGATCACGACATCATACTGATGAGCGATGAGGCCCACCGCACACAGAACGGCATATTCGCTGAGAACATGTTGCATCTCTTGCCGACGGCCAATCGCATTGGCTTCACCGGTACGCCGCTGATGAAGAACGACAACATCACCGCGCGCACCTTCGGCGGCTATGTGAGTATCTATGACTTCCAGCGTGCCGTGGAAGACCATGCCACGGTGCCACTATACTATGAGAACCGTGCGGCAAAGATTAAGGACTTGCAGAATCCCGTCATCAATGAGGAAATAGCGGCAGCTCTTGACAATGCAGACTTATCTCCAGACCAACAGGCAAAGGTGGAGGTGGAGTTTTCCAAGGAAGTGCATTTGCTCACTGCCGAGAAACGTCTAAGGCTTATAGCCAAGGACTTCGTGCGACACTACAGCGACCTATGGACAACAGGCAAGGCTATGGTGGTGAGCTACAATAAGGTGACCTGCGTTCGTATGTACAACTATGTACAAGAATACTGGCAGGAAAAGATTAAGGAACTGAATGAGCAAAAGGAACATTCGAAATCAGACCAGGAAAGTCAGGAACTCCAGCGCAAGGTGAAGTGGATGGAGGAAACGGACATGGCCGTTGTCATCTCAGATGAGCAGAACGAGGAGCAGACATTCCGTAAATGGGGCCTTGACATCGTTCCGCACCGAAAACGGATGATGAAAGAACCGTTGGAGAGGAACTACAAAAATGCCGACAACCCCTTGCGCGTGGTCTTCGTCTGTGCCATGTGGCTCACAGGCTTCGATGTAAAGACACTGTCATGTCTCTATCTCGATAAGCCGATGAAAGCCCATACGCTGATGCAGGCCATAGCCCGTGCTAATCGTGTGGCCGAAGGCAAGACCAACGGGCTTATCATCGACTACATCGGAGTGGTGAAGGCTTTGCGTAAGGCTTTGGCCGACTATACCGTTGACCGTTCACAGTTGGCTGGTACCGATCCGACCATTGACAAGGAGGAGTTGATAGAGCAGGTGAAGAAGGAGATTGCCGCCATAGAGCGCTATCTTGTCCAATATGGTTTTGAGATAGATGATGTGATCAAGGCTCAGGGTTTGGAGCGGCTTTCTGAGATACGCCGTGGGGCCGACGTGATGTGCACATCGTCAGAGATAAGAAAGACTTATTGTTCGATGGTGAGCCGGATGCTAAACCATTGGAAATATCTCGATTATGAGGATTATACCGAGGACATGAAGGCCAGGCGCGACGCAATGGAAGCGATATACAAGGAATTACAGAAAAAGCGCAAGCATACAGACATTACCGACCTCAGCATAGAAATTAACAAGATAGTGAATCGTCATCTTGAAGTGGAGGACACATTGGCTGCAGAGGGTGGTAACATGAAGATATTCGACATCAGTAAGATAGACTTTGACCTGCTGCGGCGTGAGTTTGACCGTACACGCCAGAAACATCTTATGATACGTGACATCATGGAAGCCGTGAGGCTTCGAATGGAGCAAATGCTTGCAGATAATCCTTCACGTATCAATTTTTATGAGCGGTATAAGAATATTATTGAAGAATACAACAGTGAGCAGAACCGCGCCAATATAGAGCGTATCTTTGAGATGTTGCTCCGCTTGTCGGAATCGCTCACCTTAGAGCAGGAACGCTATCTCCACGAAGGCTTCGAGAATGACGAACAACTGGCCATGTTTGACCTGTTGATGAACAAGAAGGACATGAATAAGAATGACATCAAGCGGTTGAAGAAGGTTGCCATTGACCTTTATGCCAAGATTAAGGAGAAACTTGCTAACATGGATCATCCTTTCGACAAGCCAGAAACGCGTGCAGCTATCACCATTGTCATTCGCAATATACTCTATGAAGAGCTGCCGGAAAGCTGCATCGAAAGTATGTCTGATTATCAAAATCAAATATACAGCTATGTCAGTAATAAATATGGCTACACGGCATAATGTTTTTTGTCGGAAGATGGTAATGAAATCGAATTAGTGGAATTCTTAACACCATTACTTTACTAATATCTGGGGCGGGCCTTGTAGCTCGCCCTTTGTCGTCATATACAATATTGTTGCGTAAATAGAAATGTGAAGGTTGTAAAGGCTGGAAATTATGGACTTGAGACATCTGTTCTTGCGTTTTATCACATTTGTCGGCAAAAATATTGCGAATTAATTGCATTTAAACGGAAATAGTTATAATTTTGCAGGCTGTAAGGATAAGGTAAAAAGAAAAAGATTGTTAGTATGTTGAAAGTTTTGCAGGCGATAAGCCGTTGGCTCGCCAATTACACCTCGGTATTTATTATTGCCATCGCCATTGTGACGATGTTCTTCCCGCATGTCTTCGACTGGGTTCGTGGAACGACACAGACGGTCATCTTAGGCATTATCATGCTCACGATGGGACTGACGCTGACGACCGAGGACTTCAAGATTTTAGCCCGCCGACCCCTTGACATCTTTATCGGCGCCTGTGCACAGTTCATCATCATGCCGGGTGTGGCCTATGTCCTCGTCCATGTGTGGCATTTAGAGCCTGCGCTGGCATTGGGCATCCTGCTTGTGGGTTGTTGCCCCGGCGGAGTGTCGAGCAATATCATGAGCTATCTGTGTCATGGCGATGTGGCTTTCTCGGTGGGTATGACGTGTGCCTCCACCCTTTTGGCACCGGTGATGACACCCTTCCTCATGCAGCTCACGGCAGGTGAGATCATCCATGTCGATGCTATTGGCATGTTCACCAATATCCTCATCGTTACTATCATCCCTGTTGCTGTAGGCTGCATGCTCAACTACTTCTATTCCAAGAAGTCGTCGTTCCCCACCATTCAGAGTCTTATGCCCGGCGTCAGCGTCACCTGCCTGGGTATTATTGTAGGCGGGGTCATCTCTACGGTCCACGACGACCTCATCGAGCGTGGTCTGATGCTCTTCCTCCTCACCTTTGCCGTTGTCTTCTGCCACAACAGTCTCGGTTATCTCTTGGGGTGGGGAGCCGGACGTCTGGCAGGATTCAACATTGCAAAAAAGCGCACCATCAGCATCGAGGTGGGTATGCAGAATGCCGGACTGGCCACGGTCTTAGCCTCCACCTTCTTTGCCTCACAGCCTCTTGCCGTCTTGCCCTGCGCCATCAGCTGCGCCTGGCACAGCATCAGCGGCACCATCCTTGCCGGTCTCTATCTGCAATGGGACAAGCGCCATGGCCGTTGTTAATAGGATGGCTTCTGGTGTAAGTCTTTTGCGTTATAGCTTTTGCCGTAGGGTGTCGACGATGATTCTCGCTGTCTCCTCCGGTGCTATTTTTGAGCCTAAGCGCTGTGCCACTTCGTCGTAGCCCTGGAGCATAGCCTCGCGGGCATCTCCCCCCGGCATGATGCGTGTGAGCCACGACTGCATGTTGGCCACCGTGAAGCGGTCGGCCAGCAGCTCGGGTACGACCTCGCGGTCGGCGATGAGGTTGACAAGGCTGATGAACTTGCATTTGATGACGTGGTTGAAGCCCCAGCGAATCAACTTCGGAACCGGTGTCTCGTAGCATACCGCCTGCGGCACGCGGAAGAGAGCAGTCTCCAAAGTCGCTGTGCCACTCGTCACCAACGCTGCCGTGGAGTGGGAGAGAAGCTCGTAGGTCTGACCGAAGATGATTCTCGCATTCTTACCCGTTGTGAACGGTGCGTAATAATCTTTGTCTATCGACGGAGCCCCGGCGATGACAAACTGGGCGTCGGTCTGCACGCGGCTGCATGCTGCCAGCATACCGGGGAGGTTGTCCTTAATCTCCTGTCGGCGACTTCCGGCGAGCAAGGCTACGATAGGCCTTGCCGCGTCGAGGCCATGGCGTTGGCAGAAGGCTTCGCGCGTCTCGTGGTACGTAGAGCGGAAAGTGTTCACTTCCTCGGCGGTGGGATTGCCTACATAGTCGATTTTGTAGTGGTGTTTTTCCTCATAGAACGGCACCTCGAAAGGCAGGATGGAGAACAGCTTGTCAACATACTGTTTGATGCTCTTGATGCGCCACTCCTTCCACGCCCATATCTTCGGTGAGATATAGTAATAGACGGGGATATGTGTGTGGGTGTGGACGTATTTGGCAATGCCGAGGTTGAAGCCGGGATAATCGATGAGGATGACCACGTCGGGTTGCCATTCCACAATGTCACGCTTACAGAGTGCCATATTGCGGAAGATGGTAGGCAGATGGAGCAGTACGGGAACGAAGCCCATGTAGGCCAGCTCCCGGATATGTTTCACACGGGTGCCCCCTTCCGCCGTCATGGCATCACCGCCGAAGAAGCGGAAGTCGGCATGGCTGTCGGCTTGCTTCAGGGCGTGCATGAGGCGGGAGGCGTGGAGGTCGCCGGAGGCCTCACCGGCAATGAGATAGTATTTCATAGACCTTGTTGATAAGATAACTGGAGAATCCTGTCTACAGCTCCTGCTTCAGGCTGTCGAGGAACTTATAGTCGGTGACGTCTACGGTAGTGGGCGTGATGGCAACGTAGCCATGGCGGAGAGCCCACTGGTCGGTGTCCTCGGCCTCAGGCTCGTCGTTGCGGTATTCTCCCACCATCCAGTAGTAGTCGTATCCGCGCTGGTGGTGACGCTTGTCCACCTCGTTAATCCACGAGCCCCATGTCATCCGGCAGGCTTTCACACCCTCGAACTTCTCGCGGGCAGGGAAGTTCACGTTGAGACAGGTGCCCTTGGGCAGTCCTTTCTCCAAGACACTCCTGACAATTTTCTCGACATACGGACGTAGCGGTTCGAGGTTGGCGTCCTCGTTGTAATAGCATGACGAGAAAGCCACGGACGGGATATATTTCATGCATCCCTCCATGCAGGCTCCCATAGTGCCGCTATAGTGGCTGTTGACCGACGAGTTATCGCCATGGTTGATACCGCTGAGGATGATGTCTGGCCGCCGGTTGGGTGTGAGCTCGCTCAGGGCCATCTTCACGCAGTCGACAGGTGTGCCTGTGCATGACCACACCTCGGTGTCCGGGATGTTGTGGCGCTGCTTGAGACGCAGGAAGTCAGCGGCGGAGAAAGCGCATGAGAAGCCGGAACGGGCGCTCTCAGGGGCACAGACGAGGATGTCGCCCATGTCTTTGACGATGTCTACGAGCTTCTTGATGCCTGGCGAATGGTAGCCGTCATCGTTGGAGATGAGAATAAGAGGTTTACTTTGCATAAGTATAATGTTAGTTTAGGGAAAGCGTTCTTACATTTCTTCACGTCTTCCACTTATTTTTGCTGCAAAAGTACGAAAAAAGGTTTAAAAAGCTAATGTTTCACGCAAAATATGTATCTTTGCAACAAACTATGCCACGGCGTCAGCTGTTGCCGCGGCAAAAAGATGAAGAAAATGGCAAAAATCATTGCTTTAGCTAATCAGAAGGGTGGTGTAGGTAAAACGACGACGACCATCAATCTTGCTGCCTCACTGGCGACACTGGAGAAGAAAGTCCTCGTCGTCGATGCCGACCCGCAGGCCAATGCCTCAAGTGGTCTTGGCGTGGACATCTCGCAGGTAGACTGCTCTATCTATGAGTGCATCATCGACCATGCCGATGTCCGGGACGCTATCTATACCACTGATATTGACGGGCTTGACATCATTCCAAGCCATATCGACCTTGTCGGCGCAGAGATAGAGATGCTCAACCTTGACAATCGTGAGAAAGTCATCAAAGGCATCCTTGACCCGCTCAGAGGAGAATATGACTATATCCTCATCGACTGCTCGCCGTCGTTGGGTCTTATCACTGTGAACTCGCTAACAGCCGCCGACTCTGTCATCATCCCCGTGCAGTGCGAGTATTTTGCGTTGGAAGGCATCAGCAAGCTCCTCAATACCATCAAGATTATCAAGAGCCGCCTCAATCCGAAGTTGGAGATAGAAGGTTTCCTGCTGACGATGTATGACAGTCGTCTGCGTCTTGCCAACCAGATCTACGACGAGGTGAAGCGCCACTTCCAGGAGTTGGTCTTCAAGAGCGTTATCCAGCGCAATGTGAAACTCTCTGAGAGTCCGTCCCACGGCCTGCCCGTCATCCTCTACGATGCTGACTCTACGGGTGCCAAGAACCATCTGGCTCTGGCTAAGGAGATTATAGAAAAGAACAGCTGAGAAAACAGGTGGAAGGTCCTTTAGCCTTTCCACCACGACAAAACACTTAATTCTCACAAGAGAAACATGGCAGTACATAAGAAATTCAATGCCCTCGGCCGTGGTCTCGACGCCCTCATCTCTACTGAGGCCGTCCGCACCCAGGGCTCTTCGACCATTAGCGAGATACCCCTCGACCAGATAGAACCCAACCGCGAGCAGCCGCGCAGCCTCTTCGATGAGGAAGCCCTCAAGGAGCTGGCGACAAGCATCAGTCAGATAGGTATCATACAGCCTATCACGTTGAGGCAGACGGCAGAGAACCGGTTCCAGATTATCGCTGGCGAGCGCCGTTGGAGGGCATCGCAGATGGCCGGGCTGAAGACGATACCGGCGTATATCCGCACCATCAACGACGAGAACGTCATGGAGATGGCCCTCGTGGAGAACATCCAGCGCGAGGACCTCAACCCGATAGAGATATCCTTGGCTTATGAGCATCTCTTAGAGACGCCGGGCATGACCCAGGAGAAGGTGTCGCAGCGCGTCGGCAAGAGCCGCACGGCCATCACCAACTACCTGCGTCTGCTCAAGCTTCCTGCTCAGGTGCAGATGGCCTTGCAGAAGCGGGAGATAGACATGGGCCACGCCCGTGCCCTCCTCGGTATCGACTCACCCTCGACACAGCTCCAGGTCTTCAAGGAGATTGTGAAGAATGGCTGGTCGGTGCGCAAAGTCGAGGAGATGGTGCAGCACCTCAAGAACGGTGACGACCTGGAGAGTGGCAAGAAGAAGATACAGAGCAAAGCCAAGATGCCGGAAGAGTACGGCATCCTTCGTGACCGTCTCTCGGGATTCCTCAATACCAAGGTGCAGCTCTCATGCTCGTCGAAAGGTAAGGGTAAGATTAGCATTCCCTTCAACGACGAGAAAGATCTGGAGCGTATCATGGAGCTCTTTGACAAGCTGAAGGAGCAGAATACAGAACAAAATTAATCTTCACAGTGAAGACTTCTCATATGATAACCATCCTCAGCGTCGTCTGCTGCCTTATGGTAGGCACCATGACGGCTTCGGCCCAGACGCCGACAACGCCTGTGCGCCATCTCTCGCCAAAGGAGATTGGCGAGGAGGATGCTGATACCCTGGCAGCTACGGTTCCTGCTGCCCTTGTTGCCGACTCCTTAGACAAGCCGTTGGCCAAGGCCGGTGCGGCTCCTGACACCGTCGGCCACCACAAACGCGACTGGGCCACTTGGAAGCCCAGCGCCAAGCGCGCCTTGTGGCTCGCCCTCGTGCTCCCGGGAGCCGGACAGATATACAACCGCAAATATTGGAAGCTGCCTATCTTCTATGGCGGATTTGTGGGCTGTGCCTATGCCATGCGGTGGAACAACATGATGTACCGCGACTACAGCCAGGCTTACCTCGACATCATGGACAGCGACCCGACGACGCAGAGCTATAACCAGTTCCTGCACTTAGGCTCTCAGATTACCGCTGACAACATCAGCCGCTGGCAGGAGGTCTTCCGCAAGAGGAAGGACCGTTACCGCCGCTGGCGCGACATGGCCTTCTTCTCCATGGTCGCCGTCTATGCCCTCTCCGTCATCGACGCCTATGTCGACGCCTCGCTCTCTGAGTTCGACATCTCGCCCAATCTCTCGCTGCACGTCGCTCCGGCCGTCATCAACAACAACGATTTGGCCACCACACGCTTTGGCAATACAGGAGTGGGAATGAGTTGCAGCCTGTTTTTCTAATGATTTAATTTACGACAATGAACTTTCGAAGACACATTATATTATTATCCCTCGTTGCCGGCCTCTCCATGCCGGTCATGGCTCAGAATGACAAGACCATTACCGTTGAGGACAATGGTCATACCGAGCAGATAGACTTGCCGGAAGCTATGACGGCTGACCTGGACAGTCTGATGCGGCTGTATCGTGCCAAGATGTATCTCAGCCCTGATACCGACTGCAACCAGCCTGACGTAAACCCAGTCTATACGCCCGATGTCTTTAAAGACCGGTTGGCTAAGCTCCCTACCGTCATCGAGATGCCGTACAATGCCATTGTTCAGGCTTTTATCGACCGATACACTGGTGAGCTGCGCCGGAAGGTGGCTTATATGCTTGGCGCACAGAACTTCTATATGCCTGTCTTCGAAGAGGCTCTTGAGAGCTACAACCTGCCTTTGGAGTTGAAATACCTGCCCGTCATAGAGTCTGCCTTGGACCCCACAGCACGGTCTAAGGCTGGCGCTGTAGGATTGTGGCAGTTCATGCTCTCCACGGCAAAACGCTATGGGTTGAAGATTAACTCCCTTGTCGACGAGCGCCGTGATGTCGTGAAGTCGTCGTATGCCGCAGCCCGCTATCTCAGCGACCTGTATAAGACCTACAAAGACTGGAATCTCGTCATAGCTGCCTACAACTGCGGCAAGGACCAGATTAACAAGGCCATCCGCCGAAGCCGCGGCGAGCGAGACTATTGGAAGATCTACCCTAAACTCCCGGAGGAGACGCGCGGCTATGTGCCTGCTTTCATCGCTGCCAACTACGTGATGAACTATTATTGTGACCACAATATCTGTCCGCTCACTACCAACCTGCCCACTAAGACTGATACCGTCATGGTGTCGCGCGACATCCACTTCGAGCAGATTGCCGGTGTCTTGGGCATCAGTATGGAGCAGTTGGAGGACCTGAACCCTCAATACCGACGCGACATCGTCTGTGGCCGCTCTGGGCTCACTTCCCTGCGTCTGCCCACCCCCCTCATCTCCACTTTCATCGACAAGGAAGACTCTGTCTATGCCTACGACGCCAAGGACTTCAAGCCCAAGCGCACGGAGGTGGAGGTTGCCGGTGGCTCCGACAACTACACCGTCAAGAAGAATAAGGTCAGCCTCTCTGCTGCGCTGCCCGAGTCGTCATTGGTGGCCCAGGATGTGAAGGACAAGGCTGAGGCCTCACGACGTGACGACAGCTCGGTCAGTGACGATGACGACGACAATGGCACTGTCACGAGAAGCAGCCGGCGCACCACGTCGAGGAAGTCGTCAAGGAGCTCGTCGAAGAGCAGCTCTTCCAAGAAGAGCAAGTCCTCGAAGAGCTCTAAGAAGAAGGAGACCACTAAGAGCGTCAGCGTGAAGAGCGGCGACACACTTAGCGAGATAGCAGAGCGCAACAACACTACTGTAGCAAAGCTCAAGAAACTCAATAATATCTCCGGCAGCAATATCAGAGCCGGAAAGAAGATAAGAGTGAAATAATCGGAATCTATCATCTCTCGACCCGCAAGGGAATATGCACTCATCACAACTCGGAACTCGCAATTTTTATCACTATGGACGACCAAGAGCTTAAGAACAAAGAGCGTGAGCAGGCTGACAACAAGCTGATAACCGATGCGTTCAACCACTTGTTGGAGACATATCTCAACTCATCTCACCGCCGGAAGGTGGATATCATCACCAAGGCTTTCAACTTCGCGCGCCAGGCCCATAAAGGCGTGCGCCGGCTCTCTGGGGAGCCATATATCATGCACCCCATCGCTGTGGCACAGATTGCTTGCGAGGAGATGGGACTGGGCAGTACGAGCATCTGTGCGGCACTGCTGCACGATGTTGTCGAGGATACCGACTACACCACCGAGGATATAGAGAATATCTTTGGTGCGAAGATAGCGCAGATTGTCGACGGACTGACGAAGATCTCCGGCGGTATCTTCGGTGACCATGCCTCGGCACAGGCTGAGAACTTCAAGAAGCTGCTGCTCACCATGAGCGACGACATCCGGGTCATCCTCATTAAGATCTGTGACCGCTTGCACAATATGCGCACGCTGGCCTCACAGCCGAAAAACAAGCAGTATAAGATTGCTGGTGAGACGCTGTATATCTATGCTCCTATCGCCAACCGCTTGGGACTGAACAAGATAAAGACCGAACTCGAGGACTTGAGCTTCAAGTTCGAGCATCCTGAGGAGTACGACCGCATCATGATGAAGCTCTCCATGACAGAGAGCGAGCGTCAGACGCTCTTCGACGAGTTTACGGCACCCATCCGCGAGTCGCTCGACAAGATGGGCTTCAAATACACCATAAAGGCTCGTGTCAAGAGTCCGTACTCCATCTGGTGCAAGATGCAGAACAAGCATGTCACCTTTGAGGAAATCTACGACATCTTAGCAGCCCGTATCGTCTTCGAGCCTAAAGAACGTGACGATGAGGTCAACGAATGTTTTCAGATTTATGTTGCCCTGAACAAGATTTACAAGAGTCATCCCGACCGGCTGCGCGATTGGGTCAACCACCCCAAGGCCAACGGCTACCAGGCCCTTCACGCCACCCTGATGTCGAAGCAGGGTCGTTGGATAGAGGTGCAGATACGCTCGGTGCGCATGGACGACATCGCTGAGCAAGGCTTTGCCGCTCATTGGAAATATAAAGACCACAACAGCACCGACGAGGATACGGAGCTCAACAAATGGCTGGGCACAATCAAGGAGATTCTTGACGACCCGCAGCCCGACGCCATGGACTTCCTCGACTCTGTGAAGCTTAACCTCTTCTCCTCGGAAATCTTTGTCTTCACGCCGAAGGGAGAGGTCAAGACTTTGCCTGCGGGCTGCACCGTCCTCGACTTCGCTTTCCAGATTCATACCTTCCTTGGCAGTCACTGTATTGGTGCCAAGGTCAACCACCGCCTTGTACCGCTGAGCCACAAGCTGCAGAGTGGAGACCAGGTGGAGGTGCTCACCTCCAACTCACAGCATGTGCAGGCGTCGTGGATAAATTTCGTCAACACCGCCAAGGCGCGCTCTAAGATTCAGTCTATTCTCCGGCGCGACAACCGTGAGATACAGAAGCAGGGAGAGGAAGAGCTCCGCGCATGGCTTGCCACAAAAGGCTTTGAGATGACGCCGACGGTGATGGAGAAGTTGTGCAAGTTTCATGACATCGACACCCAGGAGGCCTTCTGTCTCGCCGTGGGCAACAAGTCGGTGCTCTTGGGCGATAAGGATGTTGAGGCTATCAATGGCAAGGAGAAGTCGTCATCGGGCTTCAGCCTCAGACGGCTGGTACCGTTTATTGGGCGGAAGAAGAAGGAAGAGGCTGCCAAGCATGAGGAGGACTCGCAGAAATTACTCGTGGCGGGCAATGGCTTCAACAAGAAGATACCTTGTGTCATCACAGAAAAGACCATCGGGATGTATATCTTCCCCAGCTGTTGTCACCCCATTCCCGGCGACGACATCTTAGGCTTCATCGATGGTCATCGCCATGTGGAGATACACCGGCGGTCGTGTCCTACGGCGGCTAAGCTCAAGGCCAGCTTCGGCCCCCGCATCTTGGACGCCAAATGGGACATGCACCGCGTCATGGACTTCGATGCTATCATTGAGGTGCGGGGCATAGACCGGAAGGGTATCCTGCACGATGTGTCGGAGGTCATCTCCAACAAGATGAATGTCAATATCCATAAGGTATCCTTCACTGCCGACCAGGGCATCTTCAGCGGGCAGATAGAAATCCGCGTCCACGATCGGGATGAGGTGAAGACCATTATGGGCCGGCTGAAGAAGATTGATGACTTGCAGGAAGTGAGGCAGATATTCTAATCATCCCCATAGAACCCCTTTATGCTGACAGGCTTTGGCACGTTGCTGAAGCCTGTCTTCGTTTTATAATCTTTTTGGTTCTTCTATCTGTATGGATGATTTTGCTGCCATATAGGCTTAGGAGCGTCCATCCGGCTTCATGATTCTAAACGAGTGGAGAGAAAAAGTGTGACGACCGTCACACGATCTTACGACGACCGTCACACGATCTTGCGACGACCGTCACACTTTCTTGCGACGACCGTCACACGATCTTTTTGCAATCGTTGAAATCCTTTATAGCCTGTCTATGTGTTTTTTCAATTCCACGAGCTGGTCTCTGACACTCTTGAGCATGGCTATCATCTCAGAACTCTTGTCGGCAGCGCTGCGGTTGTCGCGAAGGTAGGCGCGGGCGGCGGCAATCTTGAAGCCGCGAACCTTGATGAGGTTGTAGATGACCTTCAGCTCCTCGATGTCCTTCTCGGTATACTGTCTGACCTTCGTCTTGGGGGCTGTCTTGGGTTTCAGGTTGGGGAACTCCGTCTCCCAATAGCGCAACGTGCTCTCGTTGACGCCGATAATAGCAGCCACCTCTTTGATGGAATAATACAGCTTGGGGTTCTTGTCGGTATTTAGTGCCATAATTCTGATGTTCTGAGTCATAGAGTTCGGATTTCTGTCAATTGACGTCTATTTATCCAACTCCTTTGCAAAGTTAGCGAAAATATTTAGTAACTTTGCACGGAAATAATAAAAAAACAACAATAGCTATATTCGGGACTTCCGGGCAAGGCTTCTTTCCCTGTCGTCCCTGCACAATTTCTACACAATATGATGACAGCTAATGAAATCCGTGACTCATATTTAAAATTCTTTGAGTCAAAAGGACACGTCATCGTGCCTTCAGCCCCCATTGTGGTGAAGGACGACCCCACGCTGATGTTCACCAACGCCGGCATGAACCAGTGGAAAGACATTATCCTCGGCACTAAGGACCCCAACCCTTGCCGCCGCACAGACTCTCAGAAGTGTCTGCGTGTCAGCGGTAAGCATAACGACCTGGAAGAGGTTGGCCGCGACTCTGCCCTCTCGCATCACACCATGTTTGAGATGCTGGGCAACTGGAGCTTCGGCGACTACTTCAAGGAGGGTGCCATCGACTACGCCTACGAATATCTCGTCAACGTGCTGCACCTCGACCCCAAGGACCTCTATGTCACCGTCTTCGAGGGCGACGCCTCTGAGGGCCTGGAGCGCGACGATGAGGCTGCTGGCTACTGGGCCAAGCACTTCCCCAAGAACCATATCGTCAACGGTAACAAGCATGACAACTTCTGGGAGATGGGCGACACAGGACCCTGCGGCCCTTGCTCTGAGATTCATATCGACTTCCGCCCTGAGGAGGAGAAGAAGAAAATCCCCGGCGAGACCCTCGTCAACAAGGACCATCCTCAGGTCATCGAGATTTGGAATATCGTCTTCATGCAGTTCAACCGCAAGGCTGACGGCAGCCTGGAGCCGCTGAAGATGCACGTCATTGATACTGGCATGGGCTTCGAGCGCCTCGTGCGTCTCATGCAGGGCGTGAATAGCAACTACGACACCGACATCTTCTCACCCATCATCGAGGAGATAGAGCGTCTGTCCGGCCATAAATACAACCACACCTTCCCCGAGGGTAAGAACGGTGAGGGTGTCAACGACGAGGAGAAAGTGGACATCGCCATCCGTGTCGTCGCCGACCACCTGCGCGCTGTGGCCTTCGCCATTGCCGACGGTCAGCTGCCCGGCAATGCCAAGGCCGGCTATGTCATCCGTCGTATCCTGCGCCGTGCCGTACGCTATGCCTATACCTTCCTCGACCAGAAGGAGGCCTTCATGTATAAACTCGTCCCCGTCCTCGTTCATGAGATGGGCGGCGCCTATCCTGAGCTCAAGGCTCAGCAGGAGCTTATCACACGCGTGATGAAGCAGGAGGAGGACAGCTTCCTCCGCACCTTGGACAAGGGTATCCAGCTCCTGAGCATCGACATGGACGAGATGAAAGCTGCTGGCAAGACCGTCTTGGAGGGCGAGAAAGCCTTCCGACTCTTCGATACCTATGGCTTCCCCCTCGACCTCACCGAGCTCATCCTTGGCGAGAATGGCTTCTCCGTTGACGAGAAAGGCTTCGACGACGAGATGGCCAAGCAGAAAGCCCGCGCCCGCAATGCCGCTGCTGTGGAGAATGGCGACTGGGTGAATGTCCACGAGGGCGAGCAGGAGTTCGTCGGCTATGACACCAACGAGTGCGACGCCCACATCCTCCGCTACCGCAAGGTGACGCAGAAGAAGAACTCTTTCTTCGAGGTCGTCCTCGACCAGACTCCTTTCTATGGTGAGATGGGCGGACAGGTCGGCGATAAGGGCTGGCTCATTTCCGACAGTGAGAAGATAGACGTCATCGACACCAAGCGCGAGAACAACCAGAGCATTCATATCCTGAAGAAGATGCCGCAGGATGTCACTGCCGACTTCCATGCTGTTGTCGATGCTGACAAGCGTGAGGGCTCTGCCTGCAACCACACCGCTACCCACCTCCTCGACTATGCCCTCAAGCAGGTCCTCGGTGAGCAGACGGAGCAGCGCGGCTCTTATGTCGACGACAAGACCCTGCGTTTCGACTTCAACTACTTTGAGAAAGTCTCCGACGAGCAGCTCCGTCAGGTGGAGCGCATCGTCAACGACATGATTCGTCAGGACCTGCCCCTCGACGAGCATCGCGATACACCTATCGAGGAGGCTAAGAAGCTTGGTGCCGTGGCCCTCTTCGGTGAGAAATACGGCGACAAGGTGCGTGTGGTACGCTTCGGTCCTTCTGCTGAGTTCTGCGGTGGTATCCATGTCAAGAGCACAGGCCATATCGGCTTCTTCAAGATTATCTCCGAGAGCAGTGTCGCTGCCGGCATCCGCCGTGTGGAGGCACTGACGGGCAAGATGGCCGAGGAAGCCATCTACACAGCTGAGGATACCATCCATGCCATCCGCAGCATGTTCAACAACGCCAAGAACCTGGAAAGTGCTATCCAGAAGTTCATCGACGAGAATGCCTCGCTGAAGAAAGACGTGGAGCAGTTCCAGGCTCAGGTCGTGGAGCGCACCAAGGAGAAGCTCCTGCAGAATGTCCGTGAGGTCAACGGTGTCTCCGTCATCACAGCAGTATTGCCCATGGAGCCCGCACAGTCCAAGGACCTCGTCTTCAAGCTGCGTCAGGCTATTCCCGAGCATCTCGTTGCTGTCGTGGGCACGGTCAGCCATGACAAGCCTATGCTCAGCGTGATGTTCTCCGACGACATGGTCAAGGACAACGGTCTCAATGCCGGTAAGATTATCCGAGAGGCTGCCAAGCTCATCAAGGGTGGTGGCGGCGGACAGCCCTACTACGCACAGGCTGGCGGTAAGGACAAGGACGGTCTGCATGCCGCTGTCGACAAGGTCGTCGAGCTCTGTAATCTCTAAGGCCTTGCCCCTTCCCCGGACAAGGAAATAAAAAGATAGACCCATCAAATGCCTTTCTGCGGATAGCGAGATGTACCGCAGAAAGGCATTTCTGTTTTAACTTTTAATCAATACTCCGTCGATGCAATTGTCCTGGCGGATAATTTGCTTGTTTTATCGCAATTCCTTGGCTTCTTTCCGCCGGAATAGTAAACTTTTTCGTACTTTTGCAAATCTAATAGCATACAACGGAAAGAATGGCAGAAACAGAAGTAGAAAAATTGCGTCGGGAGCTGAAGCTGATGAAGCTTCGCCGTCAGGTTACTCCCCACTTCCTCTTCAACTGTCTGAGTGTTGCCGCAAGCCTCGTCATGACCCGACCCAAGACAGCGGTGAAGTTTCTCCGTGGTGTGGCGGAAATCTATCGTTATCTTCTGCGCTTCGGCGATGAATATACAGTGCCCGTAGAGCAGGAGATGGCAATGATGAAGCAGTATTTCAGTCTGATGAGTCTGCGCCATGTGGGCTGTCTGCGCCTGCATGTCAGTTCTGCCGCCAAGCGCCTCAAAGGTCATCCCCTTCCGCCGCTCTGCCTGCAAGGGCTTGTGGAGAATGCCATCAAGCACAACGCGCATACCACGGCTCTGCCGCTGACCATCACCGTCGATGTGGAAGATGGCAAGCTGACGGTGACAAATCCCTTACAGCCGCTGCTCTCTCAGGAGGCTGTGTCGACGCATATCGGACTGGAGTATATGGACGAGACGATGCAGCTGCTCTTCAATGTCGGCATAGAGGTAACAAAGACCGACACCACTTTCCGTGTGGCCGTGCCTTTGGTAGGATAACAATGTTATGAATATTGTCATTTTCGAAGATGAGGTTTACAACTTCCGGATGTTGCGTCACCAGCTCCTCGACATCAATGAAGACTATGACGTAATAGGCCCTATCTCTTCTGTGGAGGAGGGCCGGACCTTCCTGGCCTATCATCACGACATCGACCTCATCATAGCCGACATACAGCTCAACGACGGTCTGAGCTTCGATGCCCTGAGCTATGCCCCTGACAATATTCCCATCATCTTCACCACGGCCTACGATGAATATGCCCTCAAGGCCTTCGACTTCAATAGCTTGTCCTATCTCCTCAAGCCCATTGATGACGATGAGCTCCGCAAGGCTGTGGGCAAGGCACTTAGAATGCGCAACGCCCAGTTCCTCGTGGGCCGGGCGCAGCCGGAGTCGGAGCAGCGCTTCTCCTACAGCAGTGAGAAGCTCACCATCGAGCGTCAGGAGCAAGAGACGCAGAACTCCTTCTTCCGCTCTATGGCTCACGATGCCGGACACCGCTATTGCTTCATGGTGAAGACGGCGAGGGGAGAGCGGCGTGTACATAT
This sequence comes from uncultured Prevotella sp., assembly GCA_900543585.1. Taxonomy (GTDB): domain Bacteria; phylum Bacteroidota; class Bacteroidia; order Bacteroidales; family Bacteroidaceae; genus Prevotella. Next base: position 31,112 of record UQRP01000003.1, on the reverse strand, counting down.
CTCCATGGTGCGCTATGCGGCTTCAGTGGACAAGACCACCTACATCCATCTTCTCGACGGATCGGCCTACCCTGTGGACATCACCATCACCGACCTGGCCCAGCAACTGCCGCCAAAGGAGTTTATGCGCGTCAACAGAAAGTATATCATCCCCTTGGAGCAGGTCAAGGGCGTGGAGCATCTGCCCAACGGGCGCTTGCAGCTCATCCTCTATGGCGACGACCCGCCCGAGATTTTCATCAGCCGCGACATGCGCAAGAGCGTCATGGAGTGGGCCAGCCGGTGAGGGCGTTGCACAGCCTTTTAGCTTTTGTGCAAAAACAACCGTTTTATGCTACGGTTCATCCCGTAAAAGCGACGGTTCGGTGTTTTGAGAAACAAATAATATATAATAATGTATCGCTGTTGCTAAATTTGTAGCAGTAAAAAAGGTCAGGCCGGGGTCAGGATAGACCGGCCTGCAAGTAAAAAACAATATTTATGTATACCAGTAACAGAGAGAAGTTTCGTAAGATTTTTGAGGCCCGTTACACGTGGATAGAAGGCTTCATGCGCAATGTGCGTCGCTATGCTGACCGCATGGCTATGATAGACCCCATGAGCAAGCGCATGTGGACCTACCGCGAGTTGAACAACGAAGTCAACCGTTTGGCCAATGCCTTGCAGAAAGACGGCTTCGGGCGCGAAGACGTCATCATGCTCATGACTCCCAACTGCCCGGAGTTTGCCTTCGCTTATGTGGCTCCTCAGAAGATTCACGGTGTGATGTCGCCCGTGAGCTTCCGACTCAGTGCCGGTGAGCTGGCACAGAACCTTACCGATTCCAAGCCGATGATGCTCCTCTTCGACAAGAAGCGTCAGGAAACGGTCCTGCAGGCTGTGAAGATTGCAGGTTATCAGCCTAAACGGCTCATCGTAGCAGATGGTGATACCGGCAACGGCGTCATCTCCTATGCTGACTATGTCGGTCAGAGCGAGACGACAGAGCCTGTTGTGGAAGGTGAGTACAATATCTATGACGAGACCACACGCCTCTACACCTCCGGCACGACAGGTCGCCCCAAAGGTGTGCCATTGACAAGTGTCAACGAGGTGCTCTCTGCTCACGACATCATGATTCACTTCCCCATGAGCTTCAAGGACGTGACGATGAACACCACACCATGGTTCCATCGTGGTGGTGTCCACTGCGGTGGGCCGTGCCCGACTTTCTATGCCGGTGCCTGCCTCGTGGTGATGAACAAGTTTGATGCCGACAACACCCTGCGCTATACTTCACGCCATCATATCACCTTCATCATCGGTGTGCCTACCGTCCTGGAGGAGTTGGCCGATGCCCAGGAGAAGAATGGCTACGACCTCTCGTCGCTGACGGGTATCATCACCATGGGCTCACCCTTGGAGCGCTCGGCATGTCTGCGCTATCAGCGCGTACTCATACCAAATATTTACAACGGTTATGGCACCACGGAGACTTTGTGGAACACCTTCCTCCGGCCTTTCGACCTGCCCGAATATGCTGGTACCGCCGGAGCCTCTATGGTCGACGACGATGTACGCGTAGTGAAAGTCTACGACGATCATAAGGCAGAGCCTGAGGAGGTAGTGGCCACTGACAATGAGGAAATTGGCGAAGTCATCATCTCCTCACCGGCCAAGTCGCCTTATGCTTACTACAACAATGAGGAGGAGACGGAGAAGAAATACTATAAGGGCTTCATCTACACCGGCGACCTGGCTACATGGAACCGCAACCAGTATATCACCATCCTTGGCCGTAAGGACGACATGATCATCTCTTCCGGTGAGAATATCTATCCTACTGAGATAGAGGGTGTTCTGGACAAGCATCCGAAGGTGAAGGACAGCATCGTCACCGCGGCTCCCGACAAGATGCGCGGACAGGTTGTCACAGCCTATATCGTGCGCGCTGATGAGTCGCTGACACCTGAGGAGCTCGACCAGTGGTGTAAGGACTCTCCCGACATCGCCAACTTCAAGCGCCCGCGTCTCTATCGCTTCGTGTCGCAGATTCCGCGCAATGCTACGGGTAAGAAGCTCCACGTCCGGGTGAAGGACATGGCCGCCGACGACCTGCGCAACGGACTGCTCTATAGAGTTTGATTATGGAACAAATTACTTATCATCACACCATGCCCATCCAGCTGCGCTGGATGGACGCTGATGCCTTCGGGCATGTCAACAATACCATGTACTTCCAGTATTATGATACTGCGAAGATGGACTATTTCCGCAAGGTATGCCCGGAGATTGTCGATAAATACGCTATCGTCACCGTGCACCTTGAGGCTGACTTCCTGCATCAGGTCTACACCAAGGATAAGGAAGTGGAGGTGCAGACGGCCATCGTGCATATTGGTCACAGCAGCTTCACCTTCCAGCAGCAGCTCGTAGGGAAAAACGACCATGAGGTGAAATGTGTCGGACAAACCATCATGGTGCTTTTTGACATCGAGAAGGAGCAGAAAGTGATGTTCACGCCACAATGGCGGGAGACTATAGGGAAGTTTGAGGGTCGAAAGTTCTGATAACTTCCCTACTGTCTCATTTACAGCGGTCGTTCTACGTGAGTGGAGCGGCCGTTTCTTATTTCCCGAACACGGTGAGGAAGGGCAGAAGGTTGTGGTTGCGGCTGTTGTGGTCCTCGATGACGGCAAAGACAATCTTGCGGTATTTATTCTTAAACTCCCGCTCTTCCATTACCTGCTTGAAGAGTTGCGCGATGTGCAGTGGGGGATTGGCAAAGGCTCCGCAGCCGAAGGCCCCTAAGACGAGTGCGTCGTGACCGTGGCTGAGTCCGATGCGGAAGATGGTGCGCATCTTGTTGAGCGTCGTGGCGACATCACGGGGCGCGATGCGACAGTCGGCGACTTTGCTGTAGTCTCCCACCTCATTGCCATTGTCGTCGACAAGTGCGGGGTGGTTGATGGCAGCCACGGAGATGAAGGAGAGTTTGAACGGATGGGTAAGAAACTTGTTGCCCTCTCTGTCTCCAGTGCGAAAGACCGTTGCATAGGGCGTATAGGCACCGCCAAACTCCCTGTCCATCGGATATTGGCGACGGTTGGTGCTGAGTCCGAAGTTCTCGGCGTTGGGGGTGAACTGGTAGAGAGACCGGAAGAGGTTGGTCTGCCGGAAGAGGCTTTCCTCCTGAGCTCTGCTGCCGTTCATGACACCGCCGCCGGCATGAGTGCGGCTGGCGAAGTTGAGAACGGCGGGGCGGTAGCCTTCGTCGAGAAGATGCTTCCCTGCCGAGATGCTGTCGGTATTCTCCACGGCAATGAGGGTCGGAGTAGGGTAGGCGGGAATGTCGTTGACGGTGAACTTATGACTGTATAGCCGTGAGTTCTCCTGCATCTCGCTGTCGTCATCAAGTTCCACCACAGTGCCGTCGTCGGTGGTATACGTTCCTTTCTCCACAGCGTTCATCGTGGTGCGGTAGACGTTGATGAGCTCTTGACGGGTCGGTTGATAGTTATTGTTGTTCATAGTCAGAGCTTTTATGTAATTATCTTCTTGGTGTTGTCGGCTTTCAGCTTTTTCCTTTTTCCTTTGCGTTTTGGCTTTTAGCTTTGTAGCTTTCTTTCCATTGGCAAAGTTAGCATTTTCTTCGATTCGTTGTCGAAAATTTACAAGAAAATATTATAAATTTAGCTTACAGCTCAGTATGTACAACAAATGTCAGCGATATCTGTGGTATTTGTAGCAGATATCGTTGACATTTGTCTATGTATTCGTAGCATAAGCCAGGGATTCAGACTATAAAGTCTTGTTCTTCAGTGTGCTCTTTTCTGTGTTTGTTTTAAGAATCTGATAGCTGTACCGCCACTTGCAGCGAGCTTCATCATGAGTTTGTCTCCTTTGTGGACAGCTCTGCGGCTATAGGCCAGGGGGTAAGGGTTGTTGCGATAGTCAGCCCCCTCACCGTCAGCATAGCATTCAGCGATATATTCGCACCCCTCATCCAGAAAGTCAAGGGTAATGGATAGATTACGTGGCTCCTCGTCAGTAACGGCACCGAGATACCAGTTGTCGCTGTCACGGTCTTTGCGGACGGTAGTGATATAATGTCCTATCTTCGCATTGAGTACCAGTGTCTTTTCCCAGTTGGTAGGAACGGTCTCTATCCATGAGAAGCCTGGCTGCCCGACATAGTTTTCAATCTCATCTGCCGCCATCTGCCAAGGCGCGTAGAGCACGATATATTCAGCGAGTTGTTTGGCTAAGGTAGTTTGAGGATGCGTACCAGGCATGGCTTTGTTGTGGAAGTTGAAAATGCCGGGTGTGAAGTCCATAGGTCCGGCAAGACCACGCGTGAAGGGTAGAATACAGACATGGTATGGCGGATTGCCTCCGTCCGCAGACCAGGCGTTGTACTCCTGTCCTCGCATTCCTTCTCCCGACATCAGGTTGGGCCACGTACGGCAGAGCCCCGAAGGCATGGCAGGCTCATGGTTGATGACCATAATTTGGTATTTGGCGGCTGTCTCCACAACCTTCTGATAGTGTCGTATGCCGTATTGCGAGTGCTGATCTTCCTTATTATCCATTAGTCTGTTGACATATCCTGTTTTTATGACATGTATGCCGAGTCTATGGTAGAGAGCGAAAGCCGTGTCCAGCTGGCTTTCATAGTTGGTAATAGCGCCCCCGGTCTCGTTGTGTGCCACGAGGCTGACACCTTTGGTTAAGGCATATCTCTGAAGACCCTCAAGGTCATAGTCGGGATAGGGCTTGGAGAAGGAGAATTTATCTCCATCTTTCGTCCAGTCGCCGTCCCACCCATAGTTCCAACCTTCCACGAGGACACCTTTCAGTCCATGGTCAGCGGCAAAGTCGATGTACCGTTTTGTATTGGTCGTTGTGGCTCCATGCTTGGGACCTTGCGCCCAGGTGTAGTCTTTCATGTGCATTCCCCACCATATACCGTTATATTTACCTGTTGTTATCCATGAGGTGTCTTTGATTCGTGACGGTTCGTTGAGATTGAGCATGAGCCGTGAGGTAATCAACTCGCCAGGGGTATGTGTTATCAGAATAGTTCGCCAGGGTGTGACACAAGGTGCTTTGGCATAGACTTTAACGCCATTGCTCCAGGGCGTTAGGTCAGCTTTCATCGTAACACTACCATCAATATTCTTTTGGGGCATGTAATTGAGGGAAGCATAGTCGATGAGGGCAGCATCGTGCAAGACCATGTAGAGCGAGTCATCAGCTTCTATAGTTATTGGTGTAGAGACAACAGGCTTCTTGCTCAATGGTGCTTTTGTCCACAGCGCCTCATAGTAGCTGGTGCCATTGGTAGGCTCTGTCCATGCTTCCATGTCCTTCGGGAACGAGATCTCAGTCAGTTCATCCATTATTTTGAACTCACTGAGGCCAGCTTGTTTGGGAAACTCATACCGGAAGCCTACACCATCGTTGAAGACGCGGAAGATGATGTTGAGATAAATGGGCTTTCCACCTTTCTTTACAAGGCTCACTTTCAACTCGTTATAATTGTTTCTCACCATTCTGTCCTCTCCCCATGGCTGTTGCCATATCTCGTCTTTAGAGCTCCATTTCTTCGACAACACTTTGAATCCGTTGTCAAGAGGGCAGACATCAGTGATGAAACCTAATGCGGATTTCCTTATGATAGGTTGTTTATCGCGCCACACCTCATAGACGGGTTTTCCATCATAGAGAGAGAAGCTGACGCTGATGTGTCCGTCGGGTGATGTTACGGTATCTTTGGCCGTTCCTACGAAAGGAAGAAAGAAAAGTAAAAATACCGAAAGGATAGTCTTATATATTTTCATGCCTAGTCTTATTTTGGTTTGTCAGAGTCCGTTCATGATTTCTTTAGCTTTATCGGGCATCAACTTATTGAGGTAGTCGAAAGCTTGGTCCAAGATGAGCTTTTTTTCTGTATTACCCTTGTATTTTTCTCTGAGTGTATACCATTGCAGAATGGTCTCCAGTTCTTGTTGACCATATTTCACGCCTGTAAAATTCTGAAGGATGGTAAGATACTTGTAGCCATTTTCTTTGGTTGGCTCAATGACAGTTCCTTCGCCATAATCGTTCCATGTGCTAATTTGTACATCTTTCAGGTTTGCATTTTTAGCAGCATTGAGCTGTCTTTCAAAGAGCTTGCCGTCTTCGGAATCGTAGGTAGTGTATCCATCCCCCACACCTCCTGCCTTATAATAGTCTTTGAATCCAGGCATGGCACCTCCTATGATGTATTGGGATTGTGCGGCTTCTTGCTGGTACCACGTCTCTGGCATGGCATTGACCCATGCAAACTCACCGGAGGCATTATGCTCTTCGGTGTTGTTGCATTTGCTGCTGTTACCATTGAGGACGACGAAGAACGGATGAGTGCGCAAAATCTGGAAGGTGCGTGTCCACTGATGGGGCTGCGTCAGCTTCTGTGGTCCGAAGTCGAGTAGAAGAGGCTGACCGTCCACCTTTGTATAGTTCTCGCTATTGAAGAATCTTTTAGCGAGATAGGTCATATCTGTTCTTGCTGTTGTGATGTCGTCTGCGTCAAGGTGATTATCCTCATAGCAGACAGCTATCTCCAATCCAGTCTTTTCGACAGCCTTCAATAATTTTTCAGCGTTTGTGGTATGCTGAGCCGTTTGGTCATCAGCATGAGCACCATACCAGTCTACGATAACACCATCAATACCTGAGTATTTCATCAGTAGGCATTGGTATTCAAGCATGTCTTCGTCGCCGGAGGCATAGGGGCCAGTGAGAGGATGATACCAGGAAGCTATCTCTCCGTTAGCAGGATTCAGGCTGGTATTCATTGTCCAGTGCCATCCCCATTTCCCTTTGTTGTTGGGATTGGAGGTGTCGGTCTCAAACCAAATCATAAAGTGTGCATAGACCTTCATCTCGTTGGTCTTGACGGGCATGACAGCCTGCTCAGGGATGGATGCTGAGTTATTATTGTCGCTGTCATCACTACTGCATGCTGTGAAGAACAGCATTGCAGTGGTGAGGAGAAAGAAAAACTTTTGTTTCATAAGTCTTCTGTTCTATCAATGATAGTTCATGTTAATATCCAGGGTTCTGTTTCAGATTGGGGTTCTTGCTCCGTTCTTCATCTGGAATGGGATATATTTCAGTGTGGTGGTCAGCAGGGTCGTCGCCTTTCTCCCACCAGGCCTTAAAGAAAGTTCCGAATCTTATGTTGACAGTTCTTCTGATTCCTTCAAAAGCAAATTCATGAAGCCACTCGTTGTCGAGGGCCTTGTCATCGAGGGCTGTCAAATCAGGTAGTCCGGCGCGTTGCCTTATCTGGTTGATGTATCCTAATGCCGTCTGTGTATATCCCAGCCGATAGTAGGCCTCGGCTTCCATCATTAATACCTCAGCATAGCGCATCAGCACCCAGTCGTTGTCACGCTCCCAACTGTCGTTGGCATTCCACTGGTATTTGTCTAGTCTGGCTCCCTCATTCTGCTTGGCGTTGGTGATGTCGGAGATGTCCTCGGTGTAGTCCAAGGGCTCTCCATTGTCCATGAGAACGGGAGATCCGTCTTTTGCACTGTACTGTTGTCCAATAATGATGGACTCGCTGCGTCTTACATCTCCATCTTCGTATGAAGAATATACGCCGGGCTGTACGCTGATGCCATTGCCGCACCATTGGTATACCCCGTCAGGATCGAAGGCAAACTTCTGATTATAGTGATAGGTCATAGAGGCCAGGTAGTTGCCTACGGTGCCCTGCTTGTGGTCGTAGGGGATGGCGAAGATAATCTCCTTTGAAGTTTGGTTCTCAGTGAAGAAGTTTGACTTGTAGTTGGCCTGCAGACTAAAGCCGCTCACTTTGTCGCAAGCATTGATGCACTTTTGCAGATTCTCTTTGCTGGGTTCATTCTGTCCGAGATAGACTCCCGAGTTGAGGTAGAGCCTTGCCAAGAGCGTGTAGGCCACATTCTGTGTGAAACGGCCATATTGTATGCCTTGTGGCAGGTGTGGAAGAATCTCGGTGAGCTCTTTCTCTACGAAGGTGTAGACATCTTTCCGGGAAGAGTTGGCAGGCAACTCCTTCTGTGTGAAGTCGGTGACAATAGGCACATTACCAAACTCATCAAGAAGAAGGTAATAATAGTATGCACGAAGCCCTCTTAGCTCGGCCTCTACTGATGTCTTGGATTCGCTGTTGAGTTCACTCTGCTCAACCTGGTAAATAATGGCGTTGACCTTGCTGACCCCAGTGAAAGCATAGCGCCATCCGGCCAGTACGCACTGATTGTTGGCATCCCATGTATGTCGCTGCAGTTGCAGATATCTTCCACCATCATACCAGTCACTGCCTCGTGTAGGTATGCAAGCTTCGTCGCTGGCACACTCGTTGAGGAAGAATACATATTCACAGGTTGGATAGCAATTGACGCCATTGCCTTCCGGCGTTGATGAGCCATAGCCTCGCAAGGTGGAATAGGCACCACCCACGATGGTCTTTATCTCTGATTCCGTCTTGCCATAGTCATTCATAGAGACGACGTCGTAGAGCTCCTCATCAAGATTGGTGCAGCCCGTCAGTGTCAGTGAACCGAAGAGCAGTGCAGAGATAATATATTTTGTTTTCATTTTGTTCGGTATTAAAAGAGTTTTAAAAAGCAAAATTGACACCTATAGACAGTGTTCTTGGACGTGGAGAGTAGGTGGCGCCGTCACCAGTACTGTTGTCGATAATGAGTCGGTCTATGCCGGGGCCATTGAGGACGTTGTCGGGAATGTAGATTTCAGGGTCCACACCTTTATATCCTGTTATGCAGAAGAGGTTCTCTATGGTAGCATAGAAGCGCAGACGCTCGATGCCTATCTTCTTCAGCGAAGGAATCGTGTAGCCCAGCGTAATGGACTGCAAGCGGAAGAAGCTGCCATTCTCGATAAAATAGTCGGAGAACATGGGGTCGCCTTTGATACCAGAGGAAAGGAAGTCATCGAGCGTGTTCTGTGCAGGCAGGCGTGAGGGGTCGAAGAGTTCGAGCCTTGTGGCGTTGAGAACCTTCTGACCGAACATGCCATATCCAGAGACTGTGAGGTCAAAGTTCTTATAGGTAGCATTGAGCGATATTCCGAGATTCCACTTGGGCATGGCAGAGCCTAGGTCGTACCCCTTGCCATCGTTGTCATCAAGGATGTAGTTTCCCTTCTCATCAATGCCTTTGCATTTGGGTCCCCAGAAAGTACCGGCTGGATAGCCTTCCCGGATGGTCTGTGAGTAGATGCCGCTCAGTCCGCGAATATTGTGAAGGGAGCCTGCTTGAAGCCCCACGGCCTCATAGGTGGAGTTGCTAAGTTTGGTAATCTTCTGGCTGTTGTACGACAGAGACATATTGGCATCAAAGGTAAAGTCCTTGCTTCTGATGATATTGGCTCCGAGGGTGAGCTCAACGCCTTTGTTGACCATATCACCGACATTGGCGAGCATGGTTCCTACAATGTACGGTGGCTGAGGGACAGGGTAAGTCCACAGAAGGTCCGACGTCTTCTTGTGATAGAGCTCGATGGTGCCATTGATACGGTTCAGAATACTGAAGTCGATACCGAGGTTCCATTGTGCGGTTGATTCCCATTTCAGATCTGGGTTCACATTCTGCGTCTGCGTGTAGGAGTTTTTCCATGTGCCGGAGGTGGGATCGTAGTACGCAGCTCCCGTAGCGCTGAGTATAGGAAGTGACTTATAGGCGGCGACGCCACTCTGATTACCTGTGACACCATAGCCCAAACGCAGTTTCAGATTGTCGAGCCAAGACCGAGTAGCTTTCATGAAGGGCTCGTCGCTGATGCGCCATGCCAGAGAGGCAGAAGGGAAATCACCCCATTTGTGGTCGGCTCCAAAAACTGAACTACCATCGTGGCGGATCGTGAAGGTTGCCATGTATCGGCCAAGGTATGAATAGTTGGCACGTCCGTAGAAGGAGATGAGCTTGGTCTTGCTCTTGTAGGAATAGACATCGCTCTGGCGATAATCAGTCCCGGCGCCGAGATTGTTAAAGCCAAAGGCATTGGTCTCAAATCCGCTGCGGGTGGCTCCGAATCCTTCATTGACATTGTCAAGGTAGGAGTAACCAGCCATGAGATTGAGGTGGTGCTCCTTCTTGAAGGTGTTGTCGTAGGACAGATAGCTTTCTATCTGCCGGTTGGTGTATTCAGCATAGGTACGCTGTCCCCATCCTTTCTCACTCTGACCCTCCATACGGGCGTAGGTGGGCTTGTAGATACCTCCGGTGGTATGTTGAAACTCGTATGAGCCGTTGGCAACTGCTTTGAGCCCTTTAAGGATCTCAAGTTCTATTTTTGCATAGCCGAGATATCTGTGGCGCTTATTGTGCTGTTCACGATTGGCATTTATTTCAACTGGATTCTCAGTGTTGGTACCGCTGATTTGTGTGAAGGAACCGTCCGGGTTATAGACGGGGACCGTGGGATTGAGGTTGACCTCTCGTTCAAAGATGCGTGCGTCTATAGGGTGCCAACTGTCGAAGTTGCTGTTGATGCCCGCCTCTAAACGTAACCGATTGTTGAGGCCGTATTGGTATGCTGAGACGGAAGCCGCAAGTCGATTCATATTGTTGCGGACAATGACACCCTCATTGTTGTTGTAGGTCAGGCTGACACGATAGCCACTGTTTTTGCGTGAGTTGCTGAAGCTTACGTTGTGGCTGTGGGAGATGGCAGTGCGTAGCAACTCGTCCTGCCAATCAGTATCGGCTCCATAGTCTAATGCACCGGAGATATTGTTCTGGCGTACGTATCCACGCCACTGGTTGGCACTGAGCAAGTCCAACTTCTTGGCAACGGTAGCAAATGCGATGTAACCATTATATTGCATGCTCTTCGTTTCCTTATCGGTAGCTGTTCGGTTGGTGGTGACGATGATCACACCATTGGCACCGCGGCTACCGTAGATAGCTGCAGCAGAGGCATCTTTCAGTACGTCGATACTGACAATTTCAGAAGGCTGGACGGAGTTGAAGTCAACACCCGGAATACCGTCAACGACGACGAGGGGTCCATTGCTGGCACTGAGCGAGGTGCCTCCGCGCAGGCGCAGGCTGGCTCCATTCTCAGGAGAGCCGCTGCTCTGTACGACGGAGAGTCCGGCGACTTTGCCTTGGAGCATCTGCTCTGCTGAGGTGATGACGCCCTGTTTAAGGTCCTTGGCCTGTACGCTTGTGATGGCGCCTGTGAGGTCAGACTTGCGCATGGTGCCATAGCCTATGCCTACTACTATGGTCTCGTCAATGGTGCGGGCATCTGTGGTCAGAACAATTTTGAGATTCTGACCAGCCTTGACTTTCTGACTGACAAAACCGATGTATGAGATGTCGAGCGTTGAGTTGGAATTACAACTGACAGAGAATTTTCCGTCGAGATCGGTGATGACCCCTGTTGAGGCTCCCTCTACCTTTACGGTAGCGCCGACGAGAGGCTCATTGTTGTCGTCGGTGACAGTGCCTGAGGCTTTATAATTCTGTGCACAGAGTGACAAAGACATGAGCAATGCCCAAGTCAGCATGATGGTGCGCACTGTATTGTGGATTGACTGATGCATAATAATTGAGTTTAGAGGTTTATTCGTCCGGTTGGGTCAAAGAAATTTCAGTGTTGACAAGCAACTTGCCAGCCTCGTTTTTCAGAGTTATGATTATGGAGGATGCATTGCTTCCCTCTGTCAGCGTTGACAGGTCGACAGATTTCTGTCTTTTGTCACGGTTGCCTTCCATGATACCTTCGATCGTCTTCTCGTTAGCTTTAAGGGTATAGGTGATGTTGCCGTCGCGCTTTCCATTATATTTTCTGGTCAGAGTGAGAATGTCTTTAGCGCAGACTTTCGTGGGGAATATCGTGAACTGCGGGTCTGGATATACTTCCGCGGTACCTGCTTTCTGCACAGCGTCTGGGCTGCTGTCTTTCCACACGCCATTGACCACTCCTACGAGCAGCCAGCTAAGGTTGTCGATTTCGGTGTCGGTCTCCAATCCTGTGGGAGCAGATACACCATCATTGTTGGGGAAGTTGTAGCTGTAGTAGTCGTAGACCGTCTTCATGCTGATTGTGTAGAAGCCGTTGGATTGTTTTTGCAGTTTTGTCTTTTCAACACATTTAGCATCCCATGCTGCTACATTTTGCAGGTAGGTCCAGTCATTCAGTCCGGAGTGAAGGTTGAAACTGTTGAATCCAGCCTGTTTGGCATATTCTGTCATCGTAGTTCCGCCGATATTGAAAACATCGGGATTGAATACGATGGTCAGCGGTTGGTTCAGGGTGAATTTGTCAGTCAGAGAGAGTGTGTTGCCTTGAAAGGCGGCAGCCTCGAAGGTAACGCCATTGCCGCTCTGCTTGATGCTTTTCCATGTTGCTCGACTGTCTGTAGCCTGGAATACATCAGATTCCTCACTGCCATCACGTGTCTTCAGCCTTGCCCAGAAACCTGGCCAATCGTCAGATTGGCAAATAGCATAGATGTCTTCCGGGGTCTTGCCGGTGGTGCCTCCTGAAAAATAAGAGGTCGGTGTCATGGTGATGGAGTAGATATTGTCGCCCTCATAGGTGAGATGTGCGAAATCGGACGAGTGTCCCCAGTTACCGGCATCGGGCTCGGTAGGGTTCCAGCACCAAAGGTATAGCTCCGTTCCTTCTTTGAATCCGGTGTCTGTCATATCAAAATAGAAGGTGACAGGCTTGTCAACCTCAAAAACGGTAGGCACGGTCCACATACGTTGTGGTGCGCCATGGTCGATGGTCTGTGCCTGCAATGTTGTGGCACAGTACATGAGCAATACGGTGATTAAAAAGAATGTCTTTTTCATGACAGAATCCTCCTATTCAACTTGTGAGATGAGATTGTAGGTGTAAGAAACGAAAGCTACGCCTTGGGAGTAGCGGGTGAATTTGAATTCCAGGTTAGGAGAAGCCCCTGGGACGGCCGTTACCGTAAGCCGGGTGTTGCCATTGAGCATGATCACTGTTGGGCTGCCGTCGCTGTTCACATAGGGTGACAGTAGCTGCCAGTTGCCCGAAGTAGGGATAAGGGCAGGAGCCGTGCCGTTTACTTGAAATGTAGTAGGCTTATTGTCGCTGTCAACATTGAGATCAATGCCAAAACTGTCGAAATGGATGACGTTGGTAAGGTCTAACGACGTTTTGTTGGTCTCATCGGTTTGGGTGACAGTGTTGACAATCCAATGCCCACCGATTTTCTCATACTGTGTAATGGGATTGACGTAACCTCCATCGTCGGTGCTGGCACATGAGCAGAAGAGCCCAATGCCGGTCACTACTGGAAAGAGAAGGCACACTAAACTTCTAAATGTCTTTCTCATGGTTTTTAGATTAAAGAGTTGTTATTAGTTTTCTGTTTTAGACTTTCTGTCTTAATGTTGCAAAGTTAGTTTAATAACATTTATCTTGTTTGAAAGCACTTCAAAATATAATAAAAAAAATAGAGGCTTTGATGTTATATGACTGATTATCAGCCGTATAACATTGAAGCCTCTAAAGAAAAATATAATAGAAATATATCTTTGTCAAGCGTCTATGGCCATGACTCTGTCCTCAAATTCGTCGTTGCTGACGATGGATTTATTTTTTACACGAGTCTTGTAGGTGTTGATGGTATTGACGGAGTAGTGCAGAAAGTTGGCAATACGTTCTGAATCTTTCACACCGAGTCTGATGAGTGCGAAGATGCGCATTTCAGTAGTGAGTTTCTGTTCTCCTTCCGGTATTTTCCTGTTTTCTGGAGCAAAGAGCGCGTTGAAGTCTTCTATGAAGTTGGGAAAGATAGTGAGAAAGGCATCGTCGAAGTCAGCAAACATTGATTTCCGTTGCGCATTAAGCTTGGACTCTTGCAAAGAGCGCGACAAGTCCTTGTATTGCTTGGCCATAATCTTATAGCCCAGCGTATGGAAAAGTTTCTCCATCATATTGATGTATTCAGCATTGATGGTAAAAGACCTGCCGATGTATTCCGTCTTTATCTTGTTGGATTCTTGGAGCGCCTTGTTGCTTTCCTCTAATTGCTTATTCCGCTGGCTGATGGTTTTTCTCGCACTTTGCAGTTCTTTGACCTTGCGATGGAGGAAAAAGAGTGATACACATAGGGCAATGAAGAATAAGGAGATGACCGTCATGGTCACGATCATCGTATTGCGCTGTCTGGCTACATTTTCATACCGGTCACGTTGTATAATGGGCAGGATGTTGTTGATCTCTATCATTCGCTGGCGTGCGCCATAAAAGTTGGCATCGTCAAGGGCTTTCTGTACATAAGTGATGGCTCGGGAGAAGTCTGCGAGATTGTAGAGCATGGCTCCTGCCTCTCGGGCGGAGGTCGTCTCCTTGGTGGAGTTACGTATATCGTAAATAGCTGACAGGGCAAAATAGTGCAATGCCTGATTGTCTTGACCGTTGTGCCGATAGACCCATGCGAGGTTGGAGGCTATAATGGCTTTCTCGTGGAGGTTGATGCTCTTGTTTCGGAGCAACCTTCGGAATACTTCACCGCATTGGTTGGAGCCCCCGGCCTTCATCTGCTGTAAGGCTGTCATGTAGCTGTATTGCCAAGAATTCTTGCTGACGTGTTGCTTCACGGAGTCGGCCATGATTTTAGCCTTCTTGATGTACATCCTTTGGTAGGGTTGTTTATGAACATAGTCAGAAAGGTCGGCATAGAGCCGCCACCTCGTAAAATAATAGGTCTTGGCCGTATTCGTATCCATGTGCTCAGCTTTAATGTGGGCTATCTCGTCGGAAGCTTCTTTGTAGAGCCCTGCCGACAACAGACAGAAAACTTTGTCGCAGGCTGACGTGACAATCGTGGAGGTGTTGCCAGTTTCTTGAGCCAGTAGGAGACCTTTCTCCGCATAGGCATAGGCAGAGTCGCATTGATAGGACTTATATTCTTCATACAGGTCTTTATAGACTTTCCATTTGGGGAAGGCGTGATGTGTCTTGCTAAAGAGTGTGCGCAATGAAGCGATGCGTTTCTCTTTAGCCAGGTCGTAAGTCTTGGCGGATTTTATCATGTTGTCAAGTTGCAACACCAGGTTGTCGGTAGCGCCAACACTCAGTGGAATGAGAAGTAGTATTATAGAGAGTATACGGTTCATGATGCTGTATGAATCAATTCTTAACCCTTTCACGGCATTCCTCCTACTATTTAACTTCCTCATCCTTTATCTTGTCGTATCCCTTTATCTGCACGATGATGCAATGGAGCTGTGTGCCGTGGAGCATGCTTTGCAGTTTAGGGTCGGCAGCGTAGGGCAGCACTTGATATTTGTTGCGGTATTCCGTTGGATGGTCGGCCACATAGAGTCCCTTGAACAGCTCTTGGAAGTTGTCCTGCTCGCTGATGTCGTAGTAAGCCTCCAACATACTGAGAAACAGACTTTTGCCGAAACGGCGTGGACGGACGCGAAACAGAAAATTACCAGCCAGCTCCATCTTCTCGAAGAACATGGTCTTATCGACTAAATATTTATTCTCTCTCCTCACCTGCTTGAAGTTGGAGATGCCATAGGGTATGCGCTTAAAGTCCTTGCTCATAGTGGTCCGTGCTTATCTTATTTTGTGCAAATATAAAGGTTTTCAGTAAGATAAGCAAGCAAGTTGCAGATTTTTTGCTACTTTGCGAACAGAAATCCTTGAAAAAGGTTTTAACGTTTGGGGGCTGTCGGCAGACAGCTCATGCAAGTTCAGTCTATTGGCTGCATCCCCGCTCCGGTCCTCATTCTCACCAACATCGTCTTCCTCGCCATCAGCCGCCCTCTCCAGAGCCTGCCGCCAGTGGAGTAGGGACCGTCTTGATGCTATCGTAATATTATTGTAACATTCGTGACACAGAATCTAAACAACGCGTGTCTACCTTTGCACAAGATTTAGTAACTTTGCAATAGATATGGAAGACACAAAGAAATATAACATTCTTGTTGTTGACGATGAAGAGGACCTCTGTGAGATTCTCAAGTTCAATCTTGAGACTGAGGGCTATACCGTTGAGACCGCCAACTCTGCCGAGGAGGCTCTCCGCAAGGGTATCACGCGCTTTGACCTGCTGCTCCTCGATGTTATGATGGATGGTATGTCGGGCTTTGCACTGGCTCACAAGCTGAAGTCCGACCCTAAGACGGAATCCATTCCTATCATCTTCCTCACTGCTAAGGACACTGAGAACGACACCGTCACGGGCTTCAACCTCGGTGCCGACGACTATATCTCTAAGCCCTTCTCCTTGCGTGAGGTCATGGTGAGAGTCAGGGCCGTCCTCAGGCGTACGGCTGGCCGCAAGGTTGAGGAGCCCAGGGTCATCAACTACCAGGGTCTTATTCTCGACTTAGAGAAGAAGACGGTGAGCGTCGACGGTGAGGACATCCCTTTCACCAAGACGGAGTTTGAACTTCTGCATCTGCTGCTCTCCGAGTGCGGCCGTGTCTTCTCACGCCAGGAGCTGATTAATAAGGTGTGGCCGCGCGATGTCGTCGTCCTCGACCGCACCGTGGATGTCAATATCACACGTCTGAGAAAGAAGATAGGGCGCTTTGCCAAGTGCATCGTGACCCGGCTCGGCTTTGGCTATTACTTTGACGCGTGAGGCGGGGGCGAAGACGATGATATTTTTGACTCTCAGTCCCTTCTTTTGACTACTAAACATTCTGTAAATGAAAACAACAACAGTAGGAAAGAAACTATTCTTTAGTGTGTTGGCTATCTTTCTCGTTTTTGCTGTCTGCTTCATCGTCTTTCAGCAAGTCAGGGAGAGACAGTATAAAATAGGCATCCTCGACACCCGACTGGAGGATTTCAACCAGCGCCTGGCCACCTTTATCCAGGACGACAGCATCTCCAGTGAGGCGAGCTTTCAGGCGAAGTATGATGCCTTGAAGGCTCAGTGTGCGAAGTTGGGCTATCGTGACTTGCGTGTGACGATTGTCGGTAAGGGCGGAAACGTGCTCTTCGACAATACGCGGCGCGATTTCGCTAACCTTCCCAACCACAGCTCGCGGCCGGAGATACGGACAGCGCTCAGAGACGGACATGGCACTTCCGTGGGGCGTTACAGCAACACGCTGAAGCATGACTTCTTCTACTCGGCTACCTATTTCCCCAACGAGAATATCATCATCCGCAGTGCGCTGCCCTACAACCACGACCTGGCCCGCTCGCTGCAGCTCGATCAGCATTTCATCTGGTTTGCACTCGTCGTCTTCATTATCTTGGGCGTTTTGCTCTATCGCTTCGTCGACCGCTTGGGAACGAATATCAACAAGCTGAAAATCTTTGCTTCCCGTGCCGACCATAACGAGAGCCTCGATACCGACGACTTGGCGGAGTTCCCCAATGATGAGCTCGGTGAGATAGCTGAACGTATCATTAAGATATACAAGCGCTTGCAGTCGACACGTCAGGAGCAGGATATTCTCAAACGACAGCTCACCCAGAATATCGCCCATGAACTGAAGACGCCGGTGGCCAGCATACAAGGCTATTTGGAGACCATCATGGAGAATCCACATATCGACAGTGCCACCAAAGACCAGTTCCTCTCCCGCTGCTATGCGCAGAGTGAGCGCCTCACGGCTCTGCTCCGTGACATCTCTACGCTGAACCGCCTCGACGACGCCTCTGACATGCAGCGGCAGTCGTTCGACAATGTCAATATCTCCGAGATAGTGCAGAATATTCAGAAGGAGACGGCATTGCAGCTTAAAGAGCACCATATGACGGTCCACAACCAGCTGCCCGGTGAGCTCATCGTCAAGGGCAACAGCTCACTGCTCTACAGCGTCTTCCGCAACCTCACCGACAACGCTATTGCCTATGCCGGCGACGGCACTGAGATAACCATCTTGGCCCGCGGACATGAGGACTACTGGACGTTTAACTTCAGCGACAACGGCGTAGGTGTGCCTGAGGAGCATCTGCCACGGCTCTTCGAGCGCTTCTATCGCGTTGACAAAGGGCGCAGCCGCAAGTTAGGCGGCACGGGTCTCGGACTGGCCATCGTGAAGAATGCCATCCTCCTGCATAGGGGCACCATAAGGGTGAAGAACAATCCCACAGGCGGTCTCTGCTTCACCTTCACCATCGCCGTCTGATTTCAGAGATTCGCTTTCATCGCTCTGAAAGTTTAGCAAAAAGCCCGCTTATCCATGGATGAGCGGGCTTTTTGATTGCTGTAAATAATTAATCAGATGATTCCGAAATGGGTAAGGGCATTAACGACGCCGTTGTCGTCGACGCTGGTCGTGACGTAGTCGGCATGTGCCTTGACCTCGTCGGTGGCATTGCCCATGGCGACGCCGATACCAGCCTGCCGAATGATGGCGATGTCGTTGCCACCATCGCCGAAAGCCATCGTCTCTGAGACCTTGAAACCTTCGTGGTCACACATGGCTAACAGAGCCTTACCCTTGTCGGCATTGACATTGGTGATATCGGTGAAGGCGGGATGCCAGCGAGAGCTCACGCAGTCAGTCATCTCTTTCATCACCTCCTCTTCCTCGGCCTTGTCGAAGAATGGACTTACCTGAAGGATAGGCTCCTGGAGGACATCGGAGAGAGGATAGAAGTCGTAGTCGAGGTTCAGACCCTTGCGAAACTGGCGTGTCAGCTCCTCGGAGTCGTTGACAACGGCGATATGCTCAGTACCTACTACGACGCAAGCCTTGCCTTTGGCGCGGGCGGCGGCGATGAGCTTGTCAACATTCTCCGGGCTGATGCGGTGGCAGTTGAACTTCTCTTTGCCAACGATGCAGAGCGCACCGGTGGTGGTGATATATCCGTCAATGAGGTCTTCAATCTGCGAGAGGTTGTTGATGAAGTCCACCGGTCGGCCGGTAGAGATATACACTTTCACACCTTTGGCCTTAGCCTGCCGCAAAGCGTCCACGGTGGACTGGGGGATGCGGTGGGTGTTGAAACTAACGAGTGTACCGTCGATGTCGAAGAATAATGCTTTTGTCATTTTGCAAAGGTAGCAATAAATTTCTGCATTCCGATTTTTGGGATGATAAAGTCTGTGAAAAGACCTTATTTTGTCACGATGACCTCTTTGTTTCTCCCGTCTGTCGTTCTGACGAGGAGCTTGTGCTTCTTCCCTTCGATAAAGTGATATTGCTGGAAGGCTGTGAAGGAGGCGATGGCCTTGCCGTCGATGGCTAAGATGATGTCGCCCTGCCGGAGTCCTGCCTTGTAGTCGCTGCTGGAGGGCAGGATGAGGCCTACCTGAGCCATACCGTCGGGGGTGGGGACATAAGCCGTGGTGAGGGGCTTGTTGTTGACCATGACGCTGTCGCCGCCCTCATAGGGTTGGAATCGGATGTAGCGACGGAAGCCGTTGATGATGACAGAACCATAGCTGAGCATCTCGGCACCGATGCGGCTGGCTCCCTGTGTGGTCACGGCGCTGACGTTGAGGAAGGAGAAGTCGTCCCATTTCAGGCGGTTCAGACGTAGGAAAGCCACCTCGTCGGAGCGCTCGGCACCGATATTGCCGATGGCGATGTTGCCCTTGACGCGATCCACAACCTGGCTGTTGACATTCTTGCTCTTGTAGGCGTGCTCGTCGAAACTCTGCTTGTTCATCGTGTAGAGGAGTTTGGAGCCCGTGTCGAAGAGTACCTCGTCGTAATGACGCTTGAAGGGGCTCACCGTGACGTAGGGCACCCACCATTTCAGCTCGTAATGCAGGGCGAAGCCGGGCTCACCATCGAAGAAATCGCGGCGGTCGGTGATGACCATGATGCCTCTGCGGATGTCTATCTTGCAGCATAACCCTTTGTTGATGAGGTCGAAACCAAGGATGGCGTCGTAGCTTCGGCGGATAGCGGAGTGGAAGACGGAGGCCACATAGCCCGTCACCGTCAGGCGGCCAATCTGGAAGGGTGGCAGCTGTACAACCTTCACGGTGTCGAGGTGCCCGGCGGCATCACGGCTGACGACGTTGCCGAGCTCTTTGATGCCATTTGTCTGTCCGCCGTTCGCTAAATCGCTGGTGAGGGCGCTCCTGTCAAAGATGCTGCCCTGGCCCGAACCGGTGTCGATGCAGAAACGGTGGAGGCGACCGCCGACGGTGGCCGTGACAAAGAGTTGGCCGTCCTGGTAGTCGACGGGGATGGTGTCGACAAAGTTGCGCAGCGAGTAGCTGAAGTTGGTATTATACCGGTGCGTCTGCCCTAAGACGATGCTGCTGGCGAGAAGCAGCAGTCCGGTGATGACGCTATTCTTTATGTTTTGTATGGTACCCATGCTCATGTGTCTTGACTTTTTTGATTCTTGTATTGCAAAGTTACGAAGAATTCCTGTTGGTCGTGAATTCTTAGACACTTGCGCGAAAAATTAAATGTTAAAGTTCCTTTAGCCAATTGTTCTTATCTCTGGTGCCTCTCCCATAGCTTTTTTTTCTGACATCATCTGCCAGGGTGGTGGGTAGGCCCAGAGCTATCACATTGGCATGGCTCTGTTCTTGGTTGTTGCGTTGGTATGGCTCAGCCCTCTGGTTTGGTGTTGGTGTGGCTCAACTCCCTGGTTCTGTTGCGTCGGTATGGCACTGACCCCGGAGGGGTCACACTATGAATAACCCCGGGTCGTCGAACGAGCTTGGGCTGGAGCCTGCGGAAGCCCAAGCGAGAGAGCGACCTGGGGTAGCTGGATGACAGAGTGGAAAGACCTCGGAGAGGTCTCACGTGGTAAGCAGGACATATCATCCCGTTTGCTATTCTTAGCAGCCATCTATACTTAGCAGCCATCTATACCATCTCGTCTGCCTCTACTGGATATTAGTCCAGTTTTCCACGTGAGACCTCTCCGAGGTCTTTCCACTCTCCTCGCTCTATACCCCAGGTCGCTCGGTGCCGTGAGGTCTTGCTTCGCTTCGACCTCCCGTCGCCTCGACGACCTGGGGTCATTCAAGGTGTGACCCCTCCGGGGTCAGTGCTCACCCCGTTGCTCGTACCCTAGGTCGCTCGGTGCCGTGAGGTCTCGCCTCGCTTCTGATGTCGGGTTGGTATGGTCTGACATCGTGTTGTTGTGGCGTTGGTATGGTCTGACATCGTGTCGTTGTGGCGTTGGTATGGTCTGACATCGTGTCGTTGTTGCGTTGATTTAGCACTGACCCCGGAGGGGTCACATCATGAATGACCCCAGGTCGTCGAACGGGCGTGGTGGCGCAGCGAAGCAAGCCACCACGACCGTGAGCGACCTGGGGATTAAGCAGCAAGAGTGGAAAGACCTCGGAGAGGTCTCACGTGGATAGCAGCCATATCATTAACACCTATCACCAAACACCCAACACCTATCAACCCACATCTGTCACCTCCACCCCGATACCAAACTTTTTTGCCCCATTTTTAAAACTTTTATCATTCATTTTGGAAAACGTATAATAAAATTTATTATCTTTGCAATTGTATTCGGACAGAAGCCGTTGAAAGCAAACGGAGGTCGTTTAATCCGGACAGAAACCACCGGAAACTGACGGAGACCACCGGAAACAGACGGAGACCATCGGAATTCGGCCAGAAGCGACGAACGGCGACGTCCATATCAAATCTCTCTTGACACCCTAATATATGCCTTGCGGAATCCCCGCAAAATCGATCTTTGACATGCTGAAAACCTAAATCTAAAGAAAACGGAAAAGCCACCTGCTTAGCAACAACAAACCTCATGACGCAAGCGGCTTTGCGACAACAAACCTCACGGCGCAAGCGGCTTTGCAACAACAAACCCCACGACACCAGAAACATTGCAGAGGACGACCTCACGGCGCAAGCGGTTTTGCAACAACGACGGCCACACGACGAGACAGCGTTACCCTATCAGCAAGCCTGCCAGCGCCATCAGAGCATCATCCTTCACCAAGGGGCGAAGGCGCTCGATGAGTCGCATCTTACGCTTCTTCACGCCACTGAGCGACATACCGAGGCGGTCGGCAATCTCCTGACCCGAGAGGCCCTCGGCGAAGACCATATCCGCCATCTGCCGCAGATCCTCCGGCAGATGCTCCAGGGCAAAAGCTAACCGCTCAAACGTCTCCTGGCGGATAAGCTCCAGGGAGTGGTCCTCCTCAGCCTCACTGCCATGAGCTGAGAGATACCTGCTCCGGCTACGGTCTTTGCGAAGAAACGAGATAGCGTTGTTATGGACACAGCGGTAGAGAAACTGTTTCAGATGAGCCGGCGAAGCCATCTCCCCGCGCTTGGCGTAGACCTCGAAGACAGCGTCCTGCACACAGTCCTCGGCCATGTAAGCCTCCTCGGCACCTAACAGCCGCTCTGCAAAGACTATCAGCGGCGCATAAGCCACCTTATAGAAGGGCTCTATATACCCCTCCATAAACTGGGCATAAACATCCTGCTGCTGATGGTCATAGGAAAACATGTTGCAAAATTACTGCTTTTGTTTTCAATCTTTTACTTTTTTCTAAAAAAAACTTCTTTTTCGAGGGTACTTTTAAAGTCTATTTGCGTTAAAGGAGTATAAAAGCAAAAAAGAAAATGAATGAAGACAACATCCCCCGCCTGATTGTCGGCAGCCTCTTCCACCAGCTCACCACTGAGGAGCAGCAGGTGCTCGACGACTGGCTCACCGCCGACCGGCGCCACCGCCAGCTCTACGACGCCCTGCTCAAGGACACCGGTAAGGAGCTCGTCCACATGCGGAAGCTCGACAGCCGTGCTGCCTACAAATCCATGAAGGCGCGCCTCGCCCAGGCCGAGGACCAACCCCTCACACCCGCCGAGGACCAACCCCTCACACCCGCCAAAGGCTCCCACCGCCTCCGCTTCCTGCGCTGGTTCTCCACCGCCGCTGCCATCCTCATCGTCATCGGTGCCGCCTATTTCATCAGCCACCACAACGACAACGAGCGGACCATCGCCATCGTCCGGCCCACACAGATGATAACCCACGGGTCCACCAAAGCCTTCGCCTATCTCGATGACGGTCAGCGCATCGAGCTCGGCAGCAACCTCCAGGCCGACGCCCAGGCTATGAGCCGCCTCAGCAGCAGAGACTACGACGGTAAGGTCACGATTCGCACACCCCGCGGCGGCGAGTTTGCCCTCACCCTCCCCGACAGCTCGCAGGTATGGCTCAACTCCGAGAGCAGCATCTCCTACCCCACAGCCTTCAAGGGCGACCTGCGACAGGTTGCCGTAACGGGAGAAGCCTATTTCAAAGTCCGCCACCATGCACAATGGCCTTTTGAAGTAACGACGGCAGGGCAGACGGTCCGCGTCTTAGGCACCGAGTTCAATATCAACGCCTACGATGCCGGGCATGTCTATACCACCCTGTTCAAAGGCAGCGTGGCCGTCCGTGCCACCGGCAGCAGCCACGCCTTCGTCCTGACACCAGGTCAGACCTCCGACTTCTCCGTCTCCACCAAGAGCTTTGACAACAACACTGTCGACACCACCGTCGTCAGAGGCTGGCTTCACGGCCGATTCGTCTTCGAGAACCAGCCTCTGGGCAGCATCATGAAAGAGCTCAGCCGATGGTATGACTTCGACTACACCTTTGCCGACCGCACGCTGACCTCCACGGTCTTCATGGGCTCCGTGCCCCGCTATGGCGACTTCCGCGAGGTGCTCCGCATCCTTGAGATGAGCGGCGGGATAAAGTTCCGGCAGAGAGGCAGGAAGATAACCGTAGAAAAGAAATAAGCTATAGACGAAAATAATCATCACGATCCATGAAAAATAAAGAGAGATTGTTTATCACGGCAGCTTTGGCATCCCTGCTGACGCTGCACCCTGCGGGCGTGTCAGCGCAAAGCTACACCATGAGCTACCGCAACGAGCCCATCACACAAGTTCTCCGTGACCTGAAGAAGCGCACCGGCTACGAGTTTGTCTATCAGAAGCAGCTCCTCGACGACATCCCGGCCATCACCTGCCAGTGCAAGAGCATGGCGCTGAACCAGGCGCTGAGCTGCATCCTCCGCGACCACGCCCACATCGACTACGAGATTGTGGGTAACACCATCGTCCTGAAGCCGCGCTCCGCCACGCCGCAGGCCGTCCGCCAGGGCGACAACCGCCACACCGTGAAGGGTGTCATCGTCGACGAGAAAGGCCTCCCCCTGTCCTTCGCCACGGTGAAGATAAAAGGCTCCAACACGGGCACCACCACCGACGAGGAAGGTCGTTTCCAACTGTCCATCACAGCGCCGCGGATGACCTTGGAAGTCTCCTACTTAGGCTATAACACCCAGCAGCGCACCGTCACGGCACCCTGGAGCCAAGAGCATAAGTTCATCATGCACGAGGACCACAAGAGCCTCGACGAGGTCGTCGTCACCGGTTATCAGATTCTCGACAAGCGGTCGCTGACCTCCGCCGTGACGAGTGTGAAGATGGAAGACCTCGACCGCTCCGATGTCAACAGCCTCGACCAGATGCTCCTCGGCAAGGTCCCCGACCTGCTCGTCAACAACAACTCCTTCGAGGTCGGCGTGGCTCCAAAGATTCGCATCCGCGGCACCTCCACCCTTGTGGGCAACCGCGAGCCGCTGTGGGTCGTCGACGGCATCGTTGTCCACGACCCTGTGGAGATAGCCCCTGAAGAGCTCAACGACCCCGACTTCGTCAACCGCGTGGGTAATGCCATCGCCGGCCTCAACCCTCAGGACATTGAGCGCATCGACGTCCTCAAAGACGCTGCCGCCACGGCCATCTACGGCACCCAGGCTGCCAACGGCGTCATCGTGGTCACCACGAAGCGAGGCTACGAGGGTAAGCCCACCGTGAGCTATGATGTCTCGGCCAACCTGAAGCTGCGACCCCACTACAGCGACCGCTCCGTCAACATGATGAACTCCAAAGAGCGTGTGGAGTTCTCCCGCCAGCTCTATCAGGACCACTACACCTACCCCACCAACATGTCCACCGTGGGCTACGAGAAAGCCCTCGACAACCTCTACTCCGGCAAGGTAGACTTCGCCGGCTTCCAGTCTGAGGTGGCTGCTGCCGAGACACAGAATACCGACTGGTTCGACCTGCTCACCCACAACGCCCTCTCCATGCAGCATACGGCGTCGCTAAGCGGTGGTTCGAATAAGAGCCGATATTATGCTTCCTTAGGTTACAACAACGAGGACGATGTCATCAAGGCCAACAGCAATGAGCGCTACACCTTCTCCATGAACCTCGACAACACCTTCTCAAAGCTCCTCACGGCCTCCTTCGCCATCAACGCCTACCATACCAACCGCTCGTATTATCAGGACGAGATAGCCCCGCTGAACTATGCCTACACCACTTCGCGCGTCATTCCGGCCTACGACAGCGACGGCAACTACTATTTCTACAACCGCGAGCGCAGTGGCTCCTACAACTACACTTATAACATCCTCAACGAGCTGGAGAACAGCTACAAGCGGCAGAAGACCAACTCCATGAACCTTCACCACCAACCTCCAGTTCACCTTCACCGACTGGCTCAAGGCCAACGCCGTCTTCTCCGTGACCTATCAAAATACTGACCAGGAAGACTGGTGGGGCGAGAAGACCTGCCACATCGCACAGCTGCGCACGAGCAACTACGGCGAGGCTGTCCGCTACCCCGACGAGTCCACCTGCCCGCTCGGCGGCGAGCTCAACCGCACCACCACCACCAACCGCAGCTATACGGGGCGCCTGCAGGTCGATGCCAACAAGTTCTTCGGCAAGGACGACAAGCACAACGTCTACGCCACCTTCGGACTGGAGATCAACTCCAACAAATACCGCAACTATTCCACCACGCAGCGCGGCTATTTCCGCGACCGCGGCGAGACCTTTGTCAGCAACATCGACAAGAACCTCTATCCCGGCTATGCCACCTGGGTGCTCAGCAATGTGCCCACCCTAACCGACAACCTCACCAACAGCCTCTCGGCTTACCTGTCCATGACCTATGCCTACACCGATATGTTCCGCGTCAACCTCAACGGGCGTGTCGACGGCAGCAACAAGTTCGGCGACCGCAGCAACGACAAATTCCTGCCCATCTGGTCCGTCTCAGGCAGCTATAACCTCAGCCATTGGATCAAAGCCAAGTGGATAGACTTCATGTCGCTCAAGGCCTCCTATGGCTTCCAGGGCAACATGCTCGACACCGAGAGCCCTGTCATGACCATCCGCAAGGGCACCATGAGCACCTACTACAACCAGAATACGTCCACCATCGAGCGTCACCCCAACCCTGATTTGAAATGGGAGAAGACGCATTCCGTCAACCTCGGCTTGGAGACGAGCTTCTTCAACAACCGCCTGGCCTTGGAAGTCTCCACCTACTGGAAGAAGACCACCGACGCCTTCATGAACAAGACCGTCTCCACCGTCAATGGTGTCAGCAGCTATGTCATCAACGGCGGCGATGTCACCAACAAGGGCTACAGCTTCGACATCACGGCCACGCCCATCGTCAACCGCGACTTCCGCTGGACGCTCTCTACCTCCATCTCCAAGGTCATCAACACCCTCGACTCACGGCCTGACGCTCAGACCTATACCCTTGATGAATTCCTCAATGGTACAGCCCTCGTCAAGGGCAAGAGCGTGAACACCTTCTACAGCTACCGCTTCCTCGGTCTGAGCCCCGTCGACGGTGGTCCGCTCATCGACGATTATTACGACAACCAGGAGGCTTTGCGCGGTCTGAGCCTCTACGACACCTACACCACACTGCTCTCAGCCTCTGGCAAGCGTGATGCCGACATCCAGGGCTCCCTGGCCAACACCTTCCGCTACAAGCAGTGGCATGCCTCCATGGTCTTCACCTACAGCCTCGGCGCCAAGACGCGACTCTTCGCCATGTACGGCAGTCAGGCACAGGGCGGCTACGGCTCTAAGATATACTCTGAGAAAAACTATAGCCGCGACTACATGAAGCGCTGGCAGAAGCCCGGCGACGAGCTGCACACCAACCTCCCCGCCATCATCTCCTCAGGCAGCGACGCCCTCTACATGCAGGACTGGGAGACGGCACGCCACTATGCCACCCTGGCCTTGGAGAAGAACAGCTCGCTGCAGAATATGGTGGGCTGGGACAAGACGAAATACCCCATCAGCTCCGCCAACCCCGAGGTCGTCTACAGCAATGGCTCCAGCTGCTTCGGTAACCTCATCTACGAGCGGCCGGGCAGCGAGAGCGACAGCTACGATACCAACTCCCCCGTCTTTGAGGTCTCCGACCATCTCGTCGCCCTCTTCGACAAGAACGACGGCAGACGGGGCGGATACATCAACAGCGACGACGATGTCACCTACCACCGCTGGGCTTACCATAAGATTGACGACTCGCGTGCCAACTTCGGCGTCTACAAGTCCGTCAGCGACGTCTTCTCCATCCGCACCGCCGAGGCTTATCTCAACCTTGCCGAGGCCGATGCGCAGTTGGGCAACGACAAGGAGGCCAACGACTATCTCAACCGTCTGCGCCGCACACGTATCGCCAACGTCGCCGACCTCACCCTCTCCGGTCAGGACCTCATCAATGCCGTCCGCGAAGAGCGCGAGCGCGAGCTCTGCTTCGAAGGGCACCGATGGTTCGACCTCAGACGCTATATGGTCGACGCGCGCTATCCCTACACCAAGACCATCGAGCATACCTTTACAACGTATAAATATCAGAATTACGAATACAAGAAGCAATACACCAAATATTTCCGCCTGGAGAAGAACGACGATGCCTACACCCTCAACATTCCAAAGAACATCCGCGACTTCCAGAACTCCATCGGCAGCAACGCCCGCCCCGACCGCCAGCCTTTCAAAACCGTCCTCGGTGAGGATACCGGCGACGAAAATGGAGAAGAAGATGAATAACTGTTTGCAATATCAATAATGAATATCATGAACAAGATAAAAATAGCCACCCTTTTCCTGCTTGGCACCCTGAGTCTCGGACTTGCTTCCTGCTCTGACGACGACGACGACCTCACGCCGAGCAATGCCGACATCAATGGCTTCGCCCCCGCTGCCTCCGACAACAGTCAGACGGCACAGATTCGCAATGACTTCTTTAAAGCCACCGGCGTCTATCTGCTCTTCAACGACACCTTGGTGACGACGTCCACCACCGGCCAGCCCGAGCTCTTCGACGCCAACTACTCCATCACCAGCTCACCGGCTGTGTCGACAGGACTCGACGACAACGACTATAAATACGTCTACATCACCGATGTGGCCCAGCAGCAGAAAGCCGCCGACACCATCAAGGAGTATCTCGTCAAGAAGCTCGGCAAGCAGCTGCCCTTCTCCTTCTTCCTCGTCGACGACATCTACTACCCTTACACCACGTGGAGCGGAAAGGTCAAGAAGAAGCACCTGCCTATGCTCATCGCACCACGTGGATATGTCATCAGCACACAGGAAGGCGCACTCTATGACGACCCCGAGACCATTGTCAGCAGCCTCTTGGCCGACCTCGTCACAGCAAGGGTAAACAAGGCCGACGCTGCCATCACGGAGAAGTTCTATTCCTACAGCAAAGACTACTACGACAAGAATTTCTCGGACCTGGACCTCAATGTCGACGACTTCGACAACGACCCGACGCTCATCTGGAACTATGGCTTCTTCAAGTATGGCGACTTCTTCGGCGGATTTTTCTATAAGAAAGACCAGGATATTAAGGATTGGGTGAAAGCCGTGCTCTCTTCTGACCGCGCCACCTTCTCCGAGACCTACGGCTCCTCTGCCGTCATGATGTCGAAATACGATGCCATGAAAGAAATTATCCACAACATGGGATTCAATATCTAAGACGAAAACAATAACGCTTTTGGCAGCCGCAACAATGCGGTTGCCGAAAAACAATATCAGACATGAAGAAATACACCATTTTTATCATAGCTTTGGCCCTTGCCCTCACCCTTGGCGCCTGCTCCGACGACGACTCCACCCCCGTGGTGACACCCTCCACTGAGGGCACCTTCACCGATGCCGACGGCTCCGTCTACGGTTGGGTGCGCATCGGCAACCTCGACTGGATGACGACAAGCTACCATGGCGGCGAGGCCTGGAATACTCAGACCATGATCTCCACCACCGGCTTCGAAAATGGCCTCTACTCGCCACATAGTGATGAGGAGGAAGCTGCCCTCATCCTCTCGCGCGGCAACTTCTACACCTACCAGCAGGCCCTCGACCTCTGTCCGGAGGGCTGGCGACTGCCCACCGACGACGACTGGAAGCAGTTGGAGATGGCCCTCGGCATGAGCCAGAAAGCGGCTGACGCCGAGGGATGGCGCAATGGTGCCGGATACCTCATGGCGCAGGAAGCCGGACAGGGCACCGGGCTGGCCATGAAATATGCCGGTGAGGTCACGCCTTGGGCTTCAAGTGTGCCATCGCTCTACCGCGAGGGCGACTACGGCTACTACTGGTCGGCAACGAAAGACACCACCAAAGCCCACGAGTGCGCCTTCATCAGGGTCATCACACCCGTGGCCGACAAGGTGGAGCGCGTAGCCACAACAACAAGCCTCAACTATCTCAGCGTCAGATATGTACGCGACGCTTCCATTCTTTATACCAATTCTCAGAAATGAAAATAAAAACTATCTTTTCGCTTTTCCTACCCCTGCTCTTCTCTGAGGCTGCCCATGCGCAGCTGCTCAGACTCCATATTGCTGACGCCGGACTTCAGAAGCACACCGAGCTCACCTATTCGCCCGACTATGACTTCATGGGTACGAAATATGTAGAGCCGAAGTTTGACGCCAATGGCGTGTATGCCTTCGACTACACCATGCCCGGACAGTTCAACTGGGTTGACATCGAGTGTGGGCGTGGCTTCTATACAGCTGTCATTGAGCGTGGCAAGACCGCAGACGTCACTGTATCGAAAGACAAGAATGGCAAGGTGAAGTTCGTCGTCAAGAGCCCTAACAAAGCCGGCGACGCCTATCTTGCCCACCTTACAACAGCCACTTCCACGACAGCCATCACCGGCTATGGCCGTCCTGAGGACCGTGTACCGGCCAAAGAAGCCTTGCGACAGCTCGACTCCACAATGGTCATCATGCGCAAGGAGATGAAGAAGGTGAAGCCCACGGCTCTCAACGACTTCCTCGCGCGACTCACCAATGCCGCTGACATCCATTACAAGCTCGAAATCCTCTCGCAGCATAGGGATAACCGCGTCTACTACAAATTTGGACAACCGGAATACGACGAGGCGGCTGCAACCATCAAGGTCAACGACCCTATCTATCTCTATTACCACCTCAACGACCGCTATATTCTCCAGCAGTTGAAGAAGGAGGACATGGAGGGCGATGACCTCACGGGCTTCGGACTGAAGTATATCAGTCGGATGAAGACGGCGGGCATCACCGACAGCCTCGTCAAGCATACGCTCCTCGACCGCCTCGCCGACTTCGTGCTCTATGAGAGCCACCCTAATGATGTCGACACCTTCTGGAAGACGCTGACCGATTATGCCGGCAACGACACCGCTCTCATCCACAAATACAGCGACCAGATTGCCTCGCTACGCGCCACGAAGAAGGGCAATCCCGCCACCAACGAGACCTTCAGCGACAGCCTTGGCGTCGCTCACTCCTTCTCTGAGTTCAAAGGCAAGGTGCTTTATGTTGACCTCTGGGCCACTTGGTGCAGTCCATGCCAGCATGAGATTCCCCACTTTGCCAAGGTGGCTGCCCACTACAAGGACAACGCCAAGGTGCAGCTCATCAGCATCTCCATGGACAAGGAAGCCGACCGTGGCAAATGGCTCGCACAGATTAGGCGGGAGAAACCGGCATGGCCACAGTTTATCCTCAGCAAGGCTGAGCATGCGAAAATCTCCAAAGACTATGGCGTGATGTTCATTCCCCGCTTCATCCTCATCGACGCCGACGGCAACCTCGTCAATGCAGATGCCACAAGGCCTTCTGACCCTGAGATTTACAACATCATAGACAGTCTTCTAAAATAAATTCTCCCTGCAACCATCGGCTGGCCGAGCGCAGTGCTGCTGATGGTTGCAACTTTTTATTATCAAAATAACATCATAAACATGAGTCCACTTTAAAAAGTCCGGACCAGGACCATGTCAGTTAAATTTGAAATATC
>UQRP01000002.1 GCA_900543585.1 uncultured Prevotella sp. | reverse complement strand
GAGTCTCTGCCTTCGAAAGGTGGTCCTTTCATCGGTCCCAATGTGGCATCACCAATGTCTATCAAAATGTTCAGGACGGCCGCATAGTACCTTGCAAAATCTTCGGTCAAACATGAGTCGAAATGGTAGGTATCAGCAGCAGGATGAAGTTGCCGTATCACGGTGAGATGGGCCTGAAGATGACTTCGCAGGTCCTGGAGTGTAGCCCGATGGGTGATACCATTCAGATTTTCCGTATAGTAGTAGCATCCGACATCTGTCGTTGCGACCACCTTACAGTTTCTGAGCACCTGTGGCAATGTCCAAACATCCTCGAAATTCAGTTCTTCTGGGAAGGCTACATTATTAAACAGCGAGCGTCTGAAAATTTTATTCCAAGCGTAGGCATGCCGGTAAGCCTCGGCTTTCAACCAATAGACCACCCTATCTGTGTATATCTTCCGAGGAAAAGATAGCAGATGTTGTTGTCTGCCACCAAAATGTTCCCAAACAGGATATTCCAAGAAATCATACTCTGGATGATGACACATCACCGCCATGAGCGGCTCCAGCGTGTTAGGAGCTATATAGTCGTCACTGTCTATAAAAGTAATATATTCGCCAGCCGCCTCTCTGATCCCTGCATTCCTTGCCGCACTCAATCCCCGATTCACCGTAAATTCCACATAACGAATGCGCAAGTCCTTCTGCGTATACTCCTTGCAGATCTCATCGCTATTGTCAGGAGAGGCATCATTGACGAGCACTATCTCCCAGTCCTGGTAGGACTGCCCTATGACGCTGTCCAAACAGCGCCTCAAGGTTCCTACCACTCGGTAGACGGGTATGATAATGCTTAGTTTCATAGTGCAAAGATACTGATAAATTACGAAAAAATCCCCGTCAAAAAGACTTTTGACGGGGATTCCAATATATTTTAGTCTAAACTTATCAACCTAAGTATTTAATGAGTAACTTAGCGTATCCGCTCTCACGCAACTTCACGATACTCTTCTCTCTGATCTGTCTCACACGCTCACGTGTAAGACCCAACTGATCACCAATCTCCTCGAGGCCCTTCTCGTGGCAGCCTATACCAAAGCATTCACGAACAATCGTTATCTCACGATCTTTCAGAACATTACGAAGTACGGTATCAAGTTCCTTTGCCATACTCTCGTAGTCAACCTGCTTGTCTGCACGGCTATCCTCGCCGGAAGCCAACACATCGGCCATAGAGTTATCATCGTCCTCCTGGAAAGGTGCGTCGATACTCATGTGATGATTGTCGGCTTTGATCGTCTGGTCTATCTTTGTCTCGTCAATATTTGTCAGCGAGGAAAGTTCCTGCACTGATGGACGACGCTGGTTCTTCTGTTCGAACTTAGAAATCTCAGAGTTGATCTTAGAAAGTGCACCAACCTGGTTGAGCGGCAAGCGCACGATACGGCTCTGCTCAGCGATAGCCTGCAGGATGCTCTGGCGAATCCACCACACAGCATAGGAGATGAACTTGAAGCCGCGCGTCTCGTCAAACTTCTCGGCGGCTTTCACAAGGCCTATATTGCCCTCATCAATGAGGTCAGTAAGCCCAAGACCCTGATGCTGATATTGTTTTGCCACAGACACCACAAATCGAAGGTTAGCCTTGACAAGTTTCTCCTTGGCACGCTCGCCTTCGCGACCGCCCTTACGAATCTTCTGGGCCAACTCTATCTCCTCGTCCACAGTAATCATAGGCACACGGCCAATTTCTACCAGATACTTGTCCAATGCCTCACTGGAACGGTTGGTGATGCTCTTCTGAATTTTTAACTGACGCATTTCTTACCTGATTAATAAAAGATATGTGTATCTTATACCTATTGAAGTTCACTCTATGGGCCGCTTGCAAATGGACGCAATTAGCCCAATTAGGTTGCAAAGTTATGAAAAAATTCGATACGCTGTCCTGTTTTTAATATTTATTGCGTAATTTTACGATTTTATCGCATAAAAGGCCTATCTTATACCCTCAGCAGCCCATCCAAGAACATTTTAACGCAGTTCTAACAGGACAACATTCTCCACGTGCGGTGTATGGGGGAACATATCCACCGGTTGGACGGCTGCCACGCGATAGTGGGCATCCAAGAGCTGCAGGTCACGAGCTTGGGTAGCAGGGTTACAACTTACATAGACGATACGTTTAGGCCGGGCATTGATAATCACATTGACAACGTCAGGATGCATGCCTGCCCGTGGTGGATCTGTGATGATAATGTCGGGACGGCCATGCACTTTGATAAAGTCATCGGTGAGAATCTTGCGCATATCACCGGCTAAGAACTCTGTATTATCAATACCGTTGATGCGGCTGTTGACCTTGGCATCCTCAATAGCCTCTGGCACATATTCTATTCCTATGACCTTGCGTGCATCTCGTGCCACATAATTGGCAATGGTACCCGTACCAGTATAGAGGTCATAGATAAGCGGTTTCTGTCCGTCTATAACATCCTCACTACCTTCTACTTTTTCGATTTTAGCAAAAGCAAAACTTTTGGCTACATCATAAAGCCGATGAGCCTGCTCGGTATTAGTCTGATAGAAACTCTTGGGACCAACCTTGAACTTCAGATCGCCCATCTTCTCGTAGATGAAGTCTGTACCCTTGAAAGTTGTCAACTCCAAGTCACCAATGGTATCATTTCCCTTCTGGTTGTCTACATATATTAAAGATGTGATCTGCGGGAACTTATCTGCCACATGCGCAAGCAACTGCCTGGCCAGTGCCTCATCCTCCGGCTGATCATAATGGAACTGTATAAGCAGCATCCACTCACCGGTATTAGAGTTGCGGAACATGAGATTACGCAGCAATCCCTTCTGACCACGGACATCATAGAATGTCATGCCTATCTCCTTAGCATAACGCTCTATCTCGTTTCTTATCTCATTGTGGAGATTGTCCATCAGCCAGCACTTTCTGATAGGATAGATTTTGTCGAAAGCCCCGGTAATATGGAAGCCAATGGCTGAGTGGTTGCCCTCGTCAAGGTTCAGGTCCGGATTCTCCAACTCTTCTTTAGTGAACCATCGACGGTCACAACAACCGAACTCGAGTTTATTGCGGTATTCCGTAGTCTTTACCGAGCCCAAGATATCGTTGAAGGCCGGCAGTTCCACCTTTCCAATACGCGTAAGCTGGTCGTGGACCTGCTGTTGTTTAGCTTTCAGCTGCTCCTCATAGGGCAAGTTCTGCCATTTACAGCCACCACAGACGCCAAAGTGCTCACAAAAAGGTTCGGCCCTGACCGCACTCTTCTCGATGAAGCGAACGACACGACCCTCCGCATAGCGATGCTTCTTTCGAAGAATCTCTACGTCTACAACGTCGCCAGGTACACAAAAGGGTACAAAGACGACAACATCGTTGTTGTGAAAGAGGCTTTTCCCCTCAGCAGCAACGGACTCTATGGTAACATTCTCTAAAATGGGATTCGGTTTGCGATTTCTACTCATAACTATATTTTTAAACTGCAAAATTAGCAGAAAAGTGTGTGTTGAGCAACTTTTTTGCGATTTGTTTGCGCAAACATAAAAAATGTAATCTCGACTGCGCATTTTTTCCATAAAATTCTTTGAGGATATAAAGTTATATGCTATCTTTGCAAAGTGTAGTTAGCAAAACGACACAATAAGACAGAAACATCTAAATCTTAAAAATAATTTTTATGAACGAGAAAAGGGTTTATACTTTTGGTAACGGCAAGGCCGAGGGTCGTGCCGACATGAGGAATCTGCTCGGTGGTAAAGGTGCCAACCTGGCAGAGATGAATCTTATCGGTGTTCCTGTTCCTCCGGGCTTCACGATAACCACAGATGTCTGCAACGAATATTTTGAGAAAGGCAAGGACGATGTCGTTGCGCTTCTCAAAGACGATGTAGAGAAAAGCGTCCACCACATCGAAAATCTGATGGGCTTGAAGTTTGGCGATGCAGAGAATCCGCTCCTTGTCAGTGTCCGCTCCGGCGCCCGTGCTTCTATGCCGGGTATGATGGATACCATCCTGAACCTCGGTCTCAACGACGAGGTGGTCGTAGGGCTGGCTAAGAAGACCAACAACGAGCGCTTCGCCTACGACAGCTACCGCCGCTTCGTACAGATGTACGGTGATGTGGTGTTAGGTCTGAAGCCCGTCAACAAAGATGATATCGACCCCTTCGAGGCTATTATTGAGAAGGTGAAGAGCCAGCGGGGTATCGTCCTTGACAACGAGATGACGACCGATGAGCTCAAGCAGCTCGTCAAACTCTTTAAGGAGGCTATCAAAGAACAGACGGGTGTGACATTCCCCGAGAATCCTATCGACCAGTTGTGGGGTGCCATCTGCGCCGTCTTCGACTCTTGGATGAACAAGCGCGCCATCCTCTACCGTAAGATGAATGGTATTCCTCAGGAATGGGGTACTGCCGTCACCGTCATGGCTATGGTCTTCGGTAACATGGGCAACACCTCTGCCACAGGTGTCTGCTTCAGCCGTGACGCCGCTACCGGTGAGAATCGCTTCAATGGCGAATACCTTGTCAATGCCCAGGGCGAGGATGTCGTAGCCGGTATCCGCACTCCTCAGCAGATTACCAAAGAGGGCTCTCTCCGTTGGGCCAAGCAGCAGGGTATCTCTGAAGACATCCGCGCCGCTAAGTTCCCATCTATGGAAGAGGCTATGCCAGAAATCTATACACAGCTCAACGCCCTGCAGGACAAGTTGGAGAAACACTACCACGACATGCAGGACATGGAGTTTACTGTCCAGGAAGGTAAGCTCTGGTTCCTTCAGACACGTAACGGCAAGCGTACAGGAACAGCTATGGTAAAGATTGCCATGGATCTGCTCCATGAGGGTGAGATTGACGAGAAGACGGCTATCGAGCGCTGCGAGCCTAACAAGCTCGACGAACTCCTCCATCCTGTCTTCGACAAGGCCGCACTTGCTAAGGCAAAGGTGCTCACACGTGGTCTGCCAGCCTCTCCGGGTGCTGCCTGCGGACAGATAGTGTTCTTCGCTGACGATGCCGCCAAGTGGCACGATGAAGGCCACAACGTCATCATGGTACGTATAGAGACATCTCCTGAGGATCTCGCCGGTATGTCTGCCGCAGAGGGTATCCTTACCGCTCGTGGCGGTATGACCTCACATGCTGCCGTCGTGGCACGTGGTATGGGTAAGTGCTGTGTCTCAGGTGCTGGCGCCATCATCGTAGATTACAAATCACGCACTGTAGAGATTGACGGTGTCGTGCTCCGTGAAGGTGACTACCTCTCTCTCAACGGTTCTACCGGTGAGGTCTATCAAGGCAATGTAGAGACGAAGCCCGCTGAGCTCACTGGCAATTTCGCCGAGCTCATGGACCTCTGCAACAAATACACTCGCATGATTGTCCGCACCAATGCCGATACGCCCCACGATGCTGAGGTCGCCAAGAAGTTTGGTGCCCAGGGTATCGGTCTCTGCCGCACAGAGCACATGTTCTTCGACAACGACAAGATTAAGTCGATGCGCGAGATGATCCTCGCCGATACCAAGGAGGAGCGCGAGGTTGCCCTTGCCAAGCTTCTGCCTCTGCAGCAGAAGGACTTCTATGGTATTCTGAAGTGCATGGACGGTATGCCTGTCAACATCCGACTTCTCGACCCGCCTCTCCACGAGTTCGTACCTCACGATGAGAAGGGCCAGGAGGCTATGGCGCAAGAGATGCACAAGCCTATCGAGTTCATCAAGCAGCGTGTGGCTTCCCTCCGGGAGGTCAACCCCATGCTCGGCTTGCGTGGCTGCCGTCTGGGCATCACCTATCCTGAGATTACCAAGATGCAGACCAAGGCTATCTTAGGCGCCGCTCTCCAGCTGAAAGCAGAGGGCCTCAACCCTAAGCCTGAGATTATGGTACCTCTCGTAGGTACGGAGAAAGAGCTGGAAGCCCAGCAAGATGTCATCAGAGAGGCCGCGCAGGAACTCTTTAAGGAAAAGGGTGAGAGTATTGACTATAAGCTTGGTACTATGATAGAGATTCCTCGTGCAGCCCTTACGGCTGATAAGATATCCAAGCATGCTGACTACTTCAGCTTCGGCACCAATGACCTCACGCAGATGACGTTCGGCTATAGCCGTGACGATGTGGCCCGTTTCCTGCCCACCTATCTTGATCAGAAGATCCTGGAGGTTGACCCCTTCCAGGTCCTCGACCAGACAGGCGTCGGCCAGCTCGTGAAGATGGGTGTTGAGAGAGGACGCTCTACCAACAAGAATCTGAAGTGTGGTATCTGTGGTGAGCATGGTGGCGAACCTTCTTCCGTGAAGTTCTGCCATCGCACTGGCCTCGACTATGTCAGCTGCTCTCCATTCCGTGTGCCTATCGCACGCCTTGCAGCAGCACAAGCTGCCGTAGAAGATTAAAGCGCTTGCTTGAAAAGAAGTAGACTCCTATAAGAGAGTCTGCCGAAAGAATAAATAGCCATTGGGGGAAGTCCTTGCACATGTGTAAGGACTTCCCCCTCGCTTTATACGATTTACAGACATTATTCGTTATGTACAGTGCGCGCTATTTTCGCTGTGTCACGACATATCCCACGGATATCGTTGGCATTTGTCACGGATATCGCTGGCATTTGTCACGGATATCGTTGGCATTTGTCACGGATATCGTTGGCATTTGTCACGGATATCGTTGGCATTTGCCGTGAATATCCAAGAGCGATTAAACTTTTCAAGTGCACAATCGTCATAAAAGAAAAAGCAAGACTATGTTCAACAAAGACGAGCATTATTTAAAGCAAACTTACGGGACACGCGATCATTTCACAGTTCCGGAAGGTTATTTCGACAGTCTCTCCGACCGCGTCATGCAAAGGATACAGACTATCGACGACGATGCCATGCCTCGGCGCCCAATACCGCATTCTGCCAAGGAGGTTTCGCTTTGGGAACGTTACCGTCGTACAGTGGTGAGTGTAGCGGCAGCCGTCAGCGTTGTCGTCTTTTCCTTAGGTGGATATCTACGTTACAACAGCCATCATGGACATGGAGATTCAGAGGTGCAGGAAGCTGTGTCCAGCCATGCCACAGAGTCATACAATCTCAATGCCATGGTCGACTATTCCATGATGGACAGTGAAGACATGTATGCCTATATGGCAGACGCTAAATAGACAGGTTGCCAATTTAACAAACAAGTGAATGAAAAAATCAATTGTACTTCTACTGATGCTGCTCACAACCATCATCAGTTATTCACAACCCCGTCCCAAGCGTTTCGACCCGAAGCGCTTTGAGATAGAAATACGCCAATATATCACCACAGAAGCGGGACTGACTCCCATGGAGGCTGCTGCCTTCTTCCCCATATACGAGGAGATGCAGCAGAAGCAGCGCATTCTCTTTGAGAAGATGCGTAGTTTCCGATTTGTGGATACCAGCGATAACAAAGCCAGTCTCCAAGCCATCAAACAGATGGACGCCATCGACCTGGAGATGAAGAAGATGCAGAGGGACTACCATCTAAAGTTCTGCAAGATCCTCCCTCCAGGAAAAGTACTGGAGGTGTTGAAGGCCGACGAGCGATTCCATCGCAAGACCTTCATGGGAATGTTTAAGAAGCGGAAGTAACCTTATCTTTGCATGAATGCCTCAGAGGGTGCTGCTGTCTGACCTTTGACTTCTGGCACGCATCCTTCAGGGCACAGCCATAGCAGGGATCACCAGACTTAACACTCAGTGCCTTTATCGCCCTGTAGACGGCATAGACCACACATGCAGTCAGCACAACGGCTAAAATAATATATTGTATGAGCATAATTTCCCTTTTTAGGCATAAAGTTACCAAAATTATGCCAAAAGGCTATTCTTAGGCTCTTAAAAATTTGCGGCAGAGAAGAAATTTTATTATTTTTGCACCTATATAAGCTATTTAATACAGAACAAGACACATGACATTGCAGCATAATCATCTTGTCATCATGGCAGGCGGCGTAGGCAGTCGTTTCTGGCCCATGAGTACCGTAGAGCGACCAAAACAATTTATAGATGTTCTCGGCGTGGGTCGCACGCTGATACAAATGACAGCAGACCGTTTCAAGGGTATCTGCCCACCAGAGAATATATGGGTAGTCACCAATAAGCGGTATGCTGATATTGTGAAAGAGCAGCTCCCTGAGATGCTGCCTGAGAATATTCTTCTTGAGCCTTGTCGTAGAAATACGGCTCCCTGTATCGCCTATGTCAGCTGGCGTATCAAGTTGAAAGACCCCAAGGCCAACATCGTAGTGACGCCCAGCGACCATTTGGTAGTGAACATTCCAGAGTTCCAACGTGTCATCAATGAGAGTCTGCATTTCACTGCCGAGTCAGACTCCATCGTTACCCTCGGTATGAAGGCCACCCGTCCCGAGACAGGCTATGGATATATTCAGGCCGACCTGTCATCAAACACGCTTCGCAATAAGGAAATCTACCGTGTTGATGCCTTCCATGAGAAACCGGACCTGACAACGGCAACCCGATATCTCAGTGAGTCAAACTATTTCTGGAATGCCGGAATCTTTATTTGGAATGCAGAGACCATCGTCAACGCGCTACGCATCTATGCTCCCCGCATCAACAATATCTTCGAGCGCATGCAGAAAGTTTTGGGCACATCACAGGAGCAGGAGACGATAGACAAGAGTTATCCTGACTGCGACAATATTTCTATCGACTATGCAGTCATGGAGAAAGCCGAAGAGATATTTGTCTATCCAGCAGACTTCGGCTGGAGCGACTTAGGAACCTGGACATCCTTGCTGATGCAGACCAAGCGCGACCTCAATGGCAATGGTGTCATCGCACCAAACGTGAAGACTTACGAGACGCACAACTGCATCATCCATGCCACGGGAGAGAAACAAGTCATCGTACAAGGCCTTGAAGATTACATTGTGGCCGAACACGACGGCAGGCTCTTAGTCTGCAAGCTCTCGGAAGAACAGAGAATAAGAAATTTTATTGAAGATTGATAAGAAAGGGAACGGACAAGAAGCCGTTCCCTTTCTCTATTTTTGAGGAGCTGGAATTCTACCGATTTAGTCATTTTGCAAACTTCAGCATCTGCCAGTCGCCCTTACTCTTACCTGTCAGCAAGCTAAGTCCAAGGTTCTTGGCCTTAGATTCAAGTAAAGGTATATCCTCTTTATAAAAGCCGCTGATAATCAAGCAACCGCCATCAGCTAAGACGTCTACCATAACAGGCATGTCATTGAGAAGAATGTTGCGGTTGATATTGGCTAAGACCACATCGAACTTTCCGTACAGCGTTTTTACCACAGAGGCATCGCCAAGATGAACAGAGATATTTTCGATATTGTTCAATACAGCATTGTGTCGCGTGTTCTCAACGCTCCACTCGTCAATGTCGTAGGCTTCCACATCCTTAGCACCTAACATGCTTGCTGCTATGCCCAGTATCCCCGTACCACATCCACAGTCGAGGACACGTTTATTCTGAAGATCCATAGCCAAGAGTGTGGAGACTATCATCTGGGTTGTCTCGTGCGTCCCTGTTCCGAATGCCAACTTAGCGTCAATGACTATTTTCTTAGCGTCTCCAACGTCCCCGGCTTTATGGGCTACATCCACGACAACAATTTTTCCATCGATATTAATAGGCTCAAATCCAGCCTCCTCCCACGTTTCATTCCAGTCTTTATTTTCCGCCTTATCGATGACGTAGGAAATGGTTGTCTCTGTCAAGGGGAAATCGGCAAGAACAGCATCCAAAACCGCCTTGTCAAAGAGGCCTTCCTGGACATAGCCTTTGAGGCCACTGTCAGTGTCTTCAAACGATTCAAAACCAGCCTCAGCCGCTGTGTCAGCCAACAAGTCACGTGCCGCCTGCATTAGTCCGGTAGGGCACGAAATAGTAAAATCAGAT
Source organism: uncultured Prevotella sp. (assembly GCA_900543585.1). Taxonomy (GTDB): domain Bacteria; phylum Bacteroidota; class Bacteroidia; order Bacteroidales; family Bacteroidaceae; genus Prevotella. The sequence goes on along the minus strand of UQRP01000002.1, from coordinate 140,450 downwards.
ACTAAGTATTCCATACTTCCTATAATTTTTGTGCAAAATTAAAAAAAATAGGGAAAATCCTACTATCGCTTAGGGTTTTTCCGTAATTTTGCATGAGAATAGGCATTAATTTTGTAGATGCAAATAAAGAACAGAATATGACAATTTAAAATTGAAAAGATATGAAAAAGTTATTGATGCTATTAATTCTTGCTGGCTCGATGCCGCTGGCATCGATGGCGCAAGACGATGTTTACTTTACGCCCAGCAAGGTGGAAAGTAAATCCGCCGCTGATGAAAAGCCGGCGTATTACTGCGGTAGCAACAGAAATGTTGATGAATACAACCGCTATGGCCGTCTGAACAGCTACTACCAGAAGATAGGTTCTGACAGCCTGGGTAATGATATTATCACCTTCCGCCCAGGTCGTGGTGTCTATCCCGATACATCGTATGTCGACACTGCCTACGTCTATCCCGGCAGTGCCAAGTTTGACCAGGACTACACCTACACGCGTCGCATGTCCCGTTGGGACGGCTTCTATGATCCCTGGTTCTATGACACCTATTGGGCCGATCCCTGGTACAATCCATGGTATGCAGGCTGGTATGGTGGCTGGTACGACCCATGGTATTATGGATATGCAGGCTGGTATAGCCCATGGTATTATGGCTACGGCTGGGGCAGGCCCTACTATGGCTATGGATGGTATGGCTGGGGCTATCCTTACTGGGGTGGCGGCTATTATGTGAACCGTGGAGGCGCTAACTCTGGCGGTTACACGGGTGCACGCACCTGGAGAGGCGGTCGCACGTATAGTTCGACAGACGGAAACCGTACATGGAATAATGGTACTTACAGAACCACAGGCACCCGCTCGTTTGGTAACCGCACCTTCGGTAATGGTACCCGTAGTGAGGGGGCTACCCGCTCCTTTGGCGGTTTCTCTGGAGGCTCCACTGGTGGCTTCTCCGGAGGTGGCGGCTTCGGTGGCGGTCATACAGGTGGCGGCTTCGGCGGTGGCAGCTTCGGCGGTGGCCATGCCGGTGGCGGCAGTTTTGGCGGCAGAAGATAAATATCGTGAAATAAATCAACACATTATATTATGAATACGAAGTATTTTCTTTTAGCGGCTATGGGAATGATGGCATTGCCATTGGCTGCTCAAGAGACATACCAAGATACCAAACTCATGGAGAATGAGCTCAACGGTACCGCTCGCTATGTCGGTATGGGTGGAGCCATGGAGGCTCTTGGTGCTGATATTTCTACCATGCAGAGCAACCCTGCTGGTATCGGTATGTTCCGTAAGTCACAGATATCTATATCCGGTGGCCTGGTTTCACAATCCGGTGACAATGCCAATACCTCTTTAAGCTATGGTGGCAGCAATATGTCTATCAAAGGCGACAAGACCAATGCTAGTTTCGACCAGATAGGTTTTGTATGGGCTATGCGCAACGGCCGGAACTCTTATTTGAACTTTGGTTTCAACTATCACAAGAGCCGCAACTTTAACCAAATTCTCAGTGGTGCCAACACGCTGACGAATGCTTCACTTAACAAGCTCACAGCACTCAAAAACAATATCGGCTTGAACTACGACAACAGCATGGCGTGGACTTCGGTCGATGATCTCTATGGACAAGTATTGAATAAAAAGTCTTCCGATGACGGGAAATCGACAGTATATGACTTTCTCAATGGTACCCAATACATGTTTGGCAATCGTGACTATGGATACATCGGCGAGTATGACTTCAACATCAGTGGCAACATCCACGACCGCATCTACCTTGGCTTGACGATGGGAATTCACGATGTAAACTATCGTACCAATAAATACTACACAGAGGATTTGGAGCAGAGTAACTATTCCGAGAACTGGGAGCAGCTAAAGATTGACGGCACTGGCTTCGATGTCAAGTTGGGTGCTATCTTCCGTCCCTTCGAAGAGTCACCGTTCCGTATCGGTCTGTATGTGAATACGCCTGTCTGGTATGACCTGACCATGCATAACGGAGCCGACCTTACCATGACTAAACCCAATGGTGAGCAGACAAGCCCTAATGGCAATGCATCCGTTTACGACTACAAGGTCTATACACCATGGAAGTTTGGTGTAAGTTTAGGTCACACTGTGGGCAACTACCTCGCTCTTGGTTTCACCTATGAGTATCAGGACTATACCAACATCGACAACCGCATCAACGATGGTGGCTATTATGATGAATGGGGTGGATACTATGATAACAGCAATAGCGATGAAGCTATGAACAGAGATACCGAGCTCAACCTCAAGGGTGTTCACACACTGAAATTCGGTGCAGAGGTAAAACCCATTCCTGAGCTTGCTATCCGTTTAGGTTATAACTATGTATCTCCGCAGTTCAAGGACAATGCTTTTCGTGACCAGTCCATTCAGTCTCCGGGGGTAGGTTATGCCACATCAGCCGACTATACCAACTGGAAGGCTACGAATCGTTTCACCTTCGGTTTAGGATATACCTATAAGAATGTATTCTTCGATGCAGCTTATCAGTACAGTCAGACGAATGGTGATTACTACCCGTTCATGTACTATGACAATGACAAGGTATCATCTGCTAACAATAATGTTCCTACAGCTACTAAGGTCAAGTTCGACAGACACCAGTTGCTCTTCACGCTTGGTTACAGATTCTAAGCTCTATCATTAAATATTTGAGCCTCGGACAATGTCCGGGGCTTTTTTTGTTTGTAAAGACTTGTGGATATGAAATAAATATATTACATTTGCAGAAAAGTAAAAGTATTAGAGTTTAGTAGAAAATCGGCCGATCGATGAACAAGATTGACATTAAGCAATTATTGATATTCCTTATTTTTATTTGTAGCACTGCGACAGCTCAGAAGCGTGAGTTTCGTGGTGCATGGATTCAAGCTGTCAATGGGCAGTTTATAGGTATGTCCACACAGGCTATCCAGCAAAAGCTCAGCCGGCAGCTTGATATTCTGAAGGCAGATGGAGTCAACGCCATCATCTTTCAGGTGCGTCCTGAATGTGACGCTCTCTACCAAAGCGACATAGAGCCGTGGAGCCGGTATCTCACCGGTCAACAGGGTAGGGCACCACAGCCTTACTGGGACCCGTTGGCATGGATGGTAGAGCAATGTCACAAACGTGGCATGGAACTCCATGCCTGGATCAACCCTTACAGAGCCAAAACCAAGGGTACAACGGCTGTGGCGGTGACACATATCGCCGCTGAGCATCCGGAGCGAGTGTTCTCCTATGGTGGTCAGCTCATCCTCAACCCCGCACTGAAAGAGAATGCCGATTACATCTGCCGCGTGGCTGATGACATCGTGTCAAGGTATGATATTGACGGATTTCATATCGACGACTACTTCTATCCATACCCCGTTGCAGGCGAGGAGATTCCCGACGAATCCTATTTTCGTGCAGACCCTCGTGGCTTCAAGAACATCGGGGACTGGCGCCGGGATAATGTCAGCCGCTTTGTAGAGCAGCTTGGCGAGACGATCCATAAGCGCAAGCCATGGGTGAAGTTTGGCGTCTCTCCATTTGGCATTTACCGTAACCAGCGCACGGACCCCAAGAATGGTTCGCTGACCTACGGCCTCCAAAACTATGATGACCTCTATGCCGATGTGCTGCTGTGGGTCAACAACGGATGGATAGACTATTGCGTTCCGCAAATTTACTGGGAGATAGGCAATAAAGCTGCAGACTATGCCACCCTGATAAAATGGTGGGACAAATACGCCTCCCATCGCCCGCTATATATCGGTGAGGATGTGGAGCGCACCGTCAAGGCAGCGGATTTATCCAACCCCTCCATCAGCCAGTTGCCAGCCAAGCGCCGGCTGCATGAGGAAGCGCATCATATTGACGGTACCGTGCTATGGTACGCTCAGGCTGTAGCCGACAATGTCGGCAACTATGGCAATGTATTGCGCACCAATTACTGGCGTTATCCAGCTCTGCAACCACTGATGCCGTTTATCGACCATAAAGCACCCAAGAAGCCCCGAAAGGTGAAGCCCGTGTGGACGAGTGACGGCTACATCCTTTTCTGGACTGTACCACGCGGAAAAGCATGGCATGACGTAGCAAAGCAGTATGTTGTCTATAAATTTGCCAAGGGCGAGAAGATAGACCTTGAAAACCCGGCAAAGATCGTAGCCATAACAAGTGACACCTATTATAAACTCCCTTATGAGAATGGAAAGACTGATTATACGTATGTCGTTACAGCTCTCGACAAGATGTCGAACGAGAGCAAGCCTAAGAAGGTAAAGATAAAACTGTAAAGGAATTTGGCTATAACTGATATTATTAGTTTAAATAAGTTTAATAGTACACAAAAGTTGGTTACCATCATTAAGAAGATCACAAATCTGTCGGTGGTACAGATCATCGACCTCACACGCAAAACGATACAGCAGAAGAATGTCAATGCAATCTTTTGATTGCTAAGCGGGGTCGGACCGTCAGCGTCTCGTTTGTAGGATTATTCTCTATACAGGAATCCCAACAGGCGGTTCAGCCACTTCACACTGAATCGGAACCAGCGGTATTTGCCAACAGGCTTGCCACCAAAGGAGAGGATGAACTCACGGAAGAGATTCTTAGAGAAGGGCAGTCCCACGTCGAGGAAGAAGAAATGTGCGTAGTTGTGCTTCCACGACCAGTTGATAGCCTCCCATACCGTCATCGTGTTAGGGTGCAACAACACGTAGCGCTTACGCCTTGACGCAAGATACCAGAGAAAAGCATTGCCCTCGCTGAAAACACAGACGCAGCCACCGATGACCTTTCCTTTGTAGGTGGTAATAAAGATGCGGCCGTTGTCGCTGTCAAAAATCTGACGGATATGCTCCTCAGGCGGAATGAAGCGACGCAACTTGAACCGATAGAAGCCATGCAACAGCCGATAGAAGCTGTGGACCTCCTCGCCGGTAACGGCCTCACGTGTCTCTACCCCCGCATTATAAGCATGGCTGATACGGTCCCTCATCTTCTGCGACAACCGCTCTTCCGGAGGCATAGAGTGGAGAGAGTTGTGAACCTCCTGCCAGTTGATAGGATAGTAGCCTTCCGACCTGAAGAAGCGGTAGCCGAACATCTTCTTAGAGATATCGCTGAACTCTATGACAAAGCAAAGCTTACGGCGCAACTTCACGGTCAGCTCATGGAGAATACATCCAAAGACTTCCTCGCTGTCCACATCGTCAGCATACTCCCCCTCACCATAGATTCGCGCCTGCGAATAGAGAAAAGGAGGGAACAGCGTGCTCCGATAGCGGACAAAGGCTAACAGATGACCAACAACCCGTCCGGATTCATCCTTAGCTACAGCCATAACAGGTCGTTGTCCGGGAGTGTTCTCTATGATATGAAACAATTCCGGAGAATGGAAGAAGTCGGCCGACGACATGTCGGGCAGCGTACTCCCACGTGTGAAAAGTTGTACGCTAAAATTGCTCACGAGGCAAAGATAGTAAAAAATTTGCTATCACAGGGGAAGTATGTTGAATTTTTATTATCTTTGTCATCAATAATAACAGAATACACGATGAATTACGATTTGACAAAGATAAAAGCCGTCATCTTCGATGTCGATGGCGTGCTATCGGCCAATACCGTTCCGATGGACAGTAACGGTATGCCGCTGAGGACGCTGAATATCAAAGACGGCTATGCCATTCAGCATGCCGTAAAAATGGGGCTGCACTTGGCCATCATGACAGGAGGCAACTCTGAGGTGATTCGCAAGCGCTATGAGTATCTCGGAATGAAAGACATCTTCATGAAATGTGCTGTGAAAATCCAGACCTATGAGAAGTTCCTTGAAAAATACGGACTGAACGATGAGGAGATTATCTATGTCGGCGATGACATCCCGGACTATGAGATCATGAAAAAGGTAGGGTGCCCCTGTTGTCCTGCTGACGCGTGCCAGGAGATAAAATCCATCTCACGCTATATTTCTCCATACAACGGAGGCTATGGCTGTGCCAGAGACGTCTTGGAGCAAGTTCTTAAAGCCCACAATTGCTGGCTGAATTCTGCAGAGGCCTTCGGCTGGTAGCCATGAAAAAGGGGATGAGCATTACGCCCATCCCCTTTTCTATTTATAACAACAAAGTACTATTTCTTTTTCGACGAACCGCCTGAGGCATCATTGCCGTAACCATAGCCATAACCATAGCCGTAACCATAACCATAGCCATATCCGTAACCATAACGATGAGCCCGACTGATATTGTCGGTACCATTGAGGACAAGATTCATATTCTTGTACTTGTGCTTATCATAGAGCTCCTGCAACTGCGGCAGCATATTACGCTCGAAAAGACCTGCACGTACAATGAAGATAGTATGGTCAGCGTAAGCAGAGACAATCTCCGTATCGGCCACCACCTCAATAGGCGGACAGTCGAGGAAGATGTAATCGAACTGCGGGCGCAACTCGTCAATCAATGTCTTCAATCTGCCATTGCCCAACAGCTCTGCCGGGTTAGGTGCCATGACACCGATAGGCAACACACAGAAGTTGTCCATGCCATTATACTTATAGAGTATCTTGCTGGCATCATTCAGCTTGCCGGAGAGGTAATAAGAGATACCCATGCTCGGCGACCCCACGAGTGTGGAAGTAGCACCCTTACGAAGGTCACAGTCGATGATAAGGACACGTTTCTGCTTGATGGCCAACGACATGGCGATGTTTGATGTCAAGAACGACTTACCACTGTTCACATTGAAAGAGGTAAGCAGAATGACATTGCTGTCGTGCGAGGGCGGTACCACAAACTCCAGCTTTGTACGGAGCACACGGAAAGCCTCATTGACGACATCATGCTGACCTTCTGCAACAACGATCTTGTCATGCGGCAAATTTTCTTGCTTCTGCCATGGGAACTTGCGCTTACCCCCAGCAAGAGGAATCTCACCAATGAACGGTATGGTGATATTCTCCAGATCCTTACGTCCACGGAGCTTCGTGTTGGAGCTTTCACGGATAAAGAGGATTCCGATAGGAATAGCCAGACCCATGAACAACGCTATGAGAAGCACCATCTTACCCTTAGGAGACACCGGAATCATCGATCCGAAAGGAGGCGAGATAAGACGCACGTTATAAGCTGTGAAAGCCATGGAGAGCTCATTCTCCTCACGCTTCTGCAAGAGGAAGAGGTAGAGTTGCTCTGTCACCTTCTGCTTACGTCCTACGCTCTGCAGATATTCAGCCTGGCTCGGCACTGAAGCAATACGACTGTTGGTATTGTTCTCTGTAGCCTGCGCATGTCCCACCTGCGTGTCGATACCAGCAACAAGATTGTTCAGGCTCTGCACAATAGCTTTGCGCATGGCCGACAGCTGCTGGTCGTAGTCTTCCACGAGCGGGTTCTTGGTTGAGGAGTTAGCAGCCAAAGAATTACGCTCCATGAGCAGGGTGTTGTAGCTGGAGATCTGCGATTCTATACCAGTGTTGCCAATACCGGAGTTGGCGGGCAGCAACTGACGGGAATGGACGTCGCGGACAAGCATAGAACGGATATACTCCGCCATAGCCCGTTGCGTGTTCAAGTCGAGCAACTCCTTGCTGTTGTCACGAGCCTGCTGCAGATAGAGTTCTGCCGTAGACTGCTCGTCAGGAATAAGGTGTGTGCTCTTATAGGAAGAGATGTTGGCATCGAAACCACCAAGAATCTGCTCTATCTCACCCAAACGCTTATTGATGAACTTGCCCGTAGCGACAGCCACCTGGTTCTTATCCTTCAGCCAAGACTCTTTATAGACGGCAATAAGGGTATTGATGATGTCCACAGCCCTGTCAGGGATGCGGTCAGTATAACCGATATTGATAATTGAAGCCTGCTTGTTGTCAAGGGCCACAGAGAGACCAGCCTGAACGGCTGTCGTCATATTATAAGTTGTGGTCTTGAAAACAGAGATAGGTTTGGTGCTCTCACCAATGAAAGAGCCAAAGTACTGAGTAGGCGTCACAATAATCTTTCCGATAGGTGTATTGACAATCTGATTCAGACGTCCCTTAACGACATCGTCATCATTGTCCACCTCTCTGTCTTCGGTACCGCCACGCTTAAACTTCGACAAGGTATAGGAACCGTTGGCATCTAAGTCTACGACCACGCCTGCCGTCTCTTCCTCTTCCAAACCGAGGAAACGCACATTGATAGGCAGCGTCTTACCGTAAAGTTCGATATCGTGGAAAGTTCCGGGTACAAAATACATCATATCCAATCCCAAGCGCTTGACCGTCTCCATGACCGTAGCCGGTGACTGGATGGCAGCCAACTCATTGTTGACATTGGTCTGGCCGTAGCCAGCTCCCATACTTTGAAAGATGGAAGACACATCAGAGCTGAGCCCACGGCTGTTGGTGTCGTCCTTGATGAGGATGACAGCCGAGCGGCTATACTGCTTAGGCGTACGGAGAAGGTAGTAGACACCCAACCCCAAGCACACGATAACGGATGCTACTATCCATTTCCAGTTATCGATGCAGATACCGATAAGTTCGCGGAAGCTGAACGATGTTTCCTCCTGCTGGTTTGCGTTTTCTATTTCTTCCATCAGCGCTAATTAATTTTTGATAAGTACGGCTATAGATGTAATAAGAGATGCGATAGAAATCCAGAACGATGTAGACCGGATGGTGTTACCATTGACGGTAGACTGGCGCGCCTTTGTCTCGTTCGGTGTGACATAGATGACGTCGTTCTGCTTGACATAGTATGCCGGTGAAGAGGATAAGTCTTTCCATGACCTAAGGTTCACCTTATAAGTCTTCTGCATACCGTCGACCTGCCGAAGCACCTTGATACTGTCGCGGATACCATAGATGGTGAGGTCGCCGGCTTTACTGATAGCGTCAAGGATTGTCACCTGGTCACGGTCAATGGTATATTGTCCAGGCTTAGCCACCTCTCCGAGGACAGAGAAATAGAGGTTGCCAAACTCTACGGTGACGACAGGATCCTTGAGCAAGTCCTTACCGATGAGGATTCCCTTAATCAATTCAGCAGTTTGCTCACGTGTCTCGCCACCGATATGGATTTTACCAACTACAGGAAAGTCGATGTCACCATTACTGTCAACAGTGTAAAGAGATACCTGCGAGTTGTAAGAAGAAAGCGTTGAGCTACCCTGTCCCACACGATAGGAGATAGTGGGCAAATTGAAAAGGTCCGCAAGCTTAGGATCTTTGCTGTTCACAACAATAGAGACCTTGTCTCCCGGCTGGAAGGTGATGACACGCGGCTTTGCCAGCAGCATGGAGTCATTATAGTGTATGTCTTGAAAATAAGACACACTATTCGTGCTGCCGCAGCCATTGAGCAGCAAAACCAGGCATGATGTTATACCTAATAGTAATAGGCTACGTTTGAACATAACTTGAGAATGAATATTATAGTGCAAAATTAGGGTTATTTAGTTTGCGGGCAAAATAATAAAACGTTATTTAATAATTAATAACTATTACAATTTGCGCGGTCACGACTGCATAAAAAGCAAATAAAACATATATTTTGCACCGGATTGTAATAAAAATACTACTTTTCGCATACTATTTGAAAATAAATTGCTACATTTGCACTTGTAATTGTAATAATATTGATTGTATGACATTGGATATCGACATGCTTCGGCATTTTTACACGTCTTATCCTTCAGCAGTCAGGGCATCCCGGTCCCTTGTAGGCCGTCCTCTGACGTATGCGGAGAAGGTGTTGTTTGCACATCTTTATAATAGTGGAGACAAAGGTCCCTTCCTACGGGGAGAGTCTTATGTCAACTTCCGCCCTGACCGCGTTGCCATGCAAGATGCGACGGCTCAGATGGCTATCCTCCAGTTTATGAATGCTGGCAAGAGCCATGTTGCAGTGCCGGCCACCGTCCACTGCGACCACCTGATTCGTGCTGATGTAGGCGCTGGCAAGGACTTGCCCACGGCAAAGGACACTAATAAAGAGGTATATGACTTCTTGCAGTCGGCCTCGGCGCGTTATGGCATTGGCTTCTGGGCTCCTGGAGCCGGCATCATCCACCAGGTGGTCTTGGAGAACTACGCCTTCCCCGGCAGCATGATGGTGGGCACCGACTCGCACACCCCCAATGCCGGTGGCCTGGGCATGGTAGCCGTGGGTGTCGGTGGCGCCGACGCCGTAGACGTACTCACTGGACAGCCTTGGGAGCTGAAGATGCCACGCATCATCGGCGTTCATCTCAAAGGACACCTCTCTGGGTGGGCCTCGCCGAAAGATGTCATCCTCAAACTCTTGGGATTACTGACCGTGAAAGGTGGCACCAACGCCATCATGGAATATTTTGGCGAGGGCGTACAAAGCCTCTCCGCCACCGGACGCGCTACCATCTGCAATATGGGTGCCGAGTTGGGAGCCACCTGCTCCATCTTCCCCTTCGACGCTGCCACTGAGGAGTATCTGCGACAGACAGGGCGTCAGGATGTCGCCGACATGGCAGCAGCGCATGTTGCCGACCTTATGGCCGACGACGAGGTCTACGCTGCACCGGAGAAATACTACGACCAGGTCATCACCATCGACCTCTCCCTGCTTGAGCCACATCTCAACGGTCCATTCACTCCTGATGCCGCCACCCCTATCTCAGAGATGACAGAGAAAGCCGAGAAGAACGGATTTCCCACTAAGGTGGAGGTGGCCCTTATCGGTTCATGTACCAACTCCTCATATCAGGATTTAGCACGTGCAGCTTCCATTGCCCAGCAAGCGATAGCAAAGAATATCCCTGTCAAGGCCGACCTCATCATCAACCCCGGCTCGGAGATGATCCGCTACACGGCAGAGCGCGACGGCATCCTGGAGAAGCTGAGAGCAATAGGTGGCGTCATCATGACCAACGCCTGCGGGCCCTGCATCGGCCAGTGGAAGCGCCACACCGATGATAACAACCGCAAGAACACCATCGTGACGTCCTTCAACCGGAATTTCCGCCGCCGTGCTGACGGCAACCCGAATACATACGCTTTCGTAGCATCTCCTGAGATGGTCGTAGCGATGGCTATCTCCGGCAAGCTGGACTTCAACCCCGCCAAAGACACGCTGACCGACCGCGACGGCAACGCTGTCCGCCTCGACGAGCCCCAGGGCAACGCCTTCCCGCCCAATGGCTTCGCAGTCAGCACCAATCAGAAAAACACCAACATCGAGCAGCTCGAAGAAGAGGGGCTCTTCATCCCCCCATCAGAGAAGCACGCTGACGTGGAGGTCATCATCAAGCCCGACTCACAGCGCTTGCAGAAGCTGGAGCCCTTCACACCCTGGGACGGTCACGACTTCACCGACATGCCGCTGCTGATAAAGACACAGGGCAAGTGCACCACTGACCATATCTCCATGGCTGGTCCCTGGCTCCGCTACCGTGGCCATCTGCAGAACATCTCCGACAACCTGCTCATGGGTGCTGTCAACGCTTTCAACGGTGAGAGCAACCATGTCAAAGACCAGTTGGACGGCAACTATAAAGAGGTGTCATCAGCTGCTAAAGACTATAAGGCGCACGGCATCTCCAGCATCGTCGTGGCTGAGGAGAACTATGGTGAGGGCAGCTCACGAGAGCACGCTGCCATGGAGCCGCGATTCCTCAACGTCAAGGTGGTTCTGGCAAAGAGCTTCGCCCGCATCCATGAGACCAACCTGAAGAAGCAGGGCATGCTGGCTCTGACCTTCATCGACAAGTCCGACTATGACAAAGTGCAGGAAGACGATAGAATCTCCGTCACCGGTCTTGACAGCTTTGCTCCCGGACGGCCGTTAAAGGTAAGCTTGAAGCACAAAAATGGAGAGACGGAAAGCTTTGAAGTACAGCATACTTACAACGATTTGCAGATTGAATGGTTTAAGGCTGGCAGTGCTCTGAACTACGCCTCTCTCCACCATGGGAAATAACCCTATCAACGATAAAGACATCATCAAAAAAGAAATAGACATGAAGATAGAGAAGCATAACGGTAAACTGATAGTCCCCGACAATCCTACCATTCCTTTCATCGAGGGAGATGGTGTGGGTGCAGAGATAACTCCTGTCATGCAGGCTGTCGTCAATGCAGCCGTAGCGAAAGCATACAATGGCAAGCGTAAGATAGAATGGAAAGAGGTTCTCGCCGGTGGCAAAGCTCACGAGCAGACCGGAGAGTGGCTCCCCGAAGCCACCATGGATGCTTTCCGCAACTATCTCATCGGCATCAAGGGCCCGCTGATGACACCGGTAGGAGGTGGCATCCGCAGCCTCAACGTGGCTCTTCGCCAAGGCCTTGACTTGTATGTCTGCCAGCGTCCGGTGCGCTACTTCAAAGGCATCGAGAGCCCGGTGAAGCACCCGGAATATGTCGACATGTGCATCTTCCGCGAGAATACCGAGGACATCTATGCCGGCATCGAGTGGGAGGCAGGCAGCGCAGAGGCTAAAAAGTTCTACAACTTCATCCACGATGAGATGGGCGTCACGAAGGTTCGCTTCCCTGAGACCTCCGGCTTCGGTGTCAAGCCGGTGAGCCGTGAGGGCAGCGAGCGCCTCATTCGTGCCGCCATCGACTATGCCCTGGCCCACGACCTGAAGACTGTGACCCTCGTCCACAAGGGCAATATCATGAAGTTCACGGAGGGCGGCTTTAAGAAGTGGGGCTACGAGCTGGCCGAGCGTGAATATAAAGACGCACTCGACAGCGGGCGGCTCGTCATCAATGACTGCATCTGCGATGCTTTCCTCCAGAATGCATTGCTCAAGCCACGCAACTACAGCGTCATCGCCACGATGAACCTCAACGGCGACTATGTCTCCGACATGCTTGCGGCGCAAGTCGGTGGTATCGGCATCGCACCCGGTGGCAACATCAACTACCAGACCGGGCACGCCATCTTCGAGGCTACCCACGGCATAGCCCCCGACATCGCTGGCAAAAACATCGTCAACCCGTCAAGTATCATTCTCTCTGCGGTGATGATGCTTGACTACATGGGCTGGAACGAGGCCGGCAAACTCATCGAGGACGCCTTAGAGACACTCTTCCAGCAGGGCACAGCCACCGCCGACCTGGCAAGGTTCATGGACAATGGCAAGAGCCTCGGCACGAAGGAGTTCGGCGATGCCGTTATCAACAGCATAAATTCTTAGAAGAAACAATTATGAACAAGGAATATTTAGTCTACAAGTTGAGTGATGAGGTCAAGGAGTCGTGCAAGATACCCCTTGAGGCGTTTGCCAAATACGGTGTCAAGCGCGGTCTTCGCAATGAAGATGGCTCTGGTGTCCTCGTCGGACTTACCAATATCGGTAATGTCATCGGTTATGAACGTGCTGACGACGGCACCCTGCAGCCATGCCCCGGTCGCCTGTACTATCGCGGCTACGAACTTGACGACCTGGTGTCTCCCTTGCTCAAGGAGAAACGCTTCGGATTTGAAGAGATTGCCTATCTGCTCCTCTCCGGCAAGCTGCCCGATAAGGAGGAGCTGTCGGCTTTCACTGAGCTTCTCAACGACAATATGGCGCTGGATCACCGCACCATCGTACATATCATCGACATCGAGGGCAGCAATATTATGAACATTCTCTCGCGCTGCGTGCTGGAGATGTACACCCTCGACCCTAACCCCGACGACATCAGTCGCGACAACCTCATGCGGCAGAGCATAGAGCTCATAGCTAAATTCCCGACCATCATCGCCTATGCCTATAATGTCTACCGCCACTCGGTATTAGGTCGCAGCCTCCATATCAGTCTGCCAAGGCCGGGCATGGGCATCGCCGAGAACTTCCTCTACATGCTCAAGCACGACAATTTCACCAATCTCGACGCGCGCATGCTCGACTTGCTGCTCATCATCCAGGCGGAGCATGGTGGTGGTAACAACTCTACCTTCACCGTCCGCGTGACGAGCTCCACGCGCACCGATACCTATTCGAGTATCGCCGCCGGCATCGGTTCACTGAAAGGCCCGCTGCATGGAGGTGCCAACATCAAGTGTATCAATATGTTCCACCACTTGAAAGAGAATATCAAGGACTGGACGAATATCGACGAGCTCGATACCTATCTCAACCGTATGCTCAACAAAGAAGCCTACGACAAGACGGGACTTATCTATGGCATCGGACATGCCGTCTATACCATGAGCGATCCAAGAGCTGTAGAGCTGAAGCGGCTCGCCGGGGAGCTGGCAAAGGAAAAGGGTAGGGAAGAGGAGTATAACTTCCTCAAACTTATCGAGCAGGAAGGCATCAAATGCGTCACAGCCTTCCGAAAGACCAACAAGCCCATCTGTGCTAACCTCGATTTCTACAGTGGCTTCATCTATGAGATGCTCGGCTTACCGCAGGAGATTTACACGCCTATCTTTGCCATGGCGCGCATCGTGGGTTGGACGGCTCACCGCATCGAGGAGTTGAACTTCGAAGGCCGCCGCATCATCCGACCGGCATACAAGAATATCCTCGACGCAAAGAAATATGTTACGTTAGACGAGAGATAACAGCACCTCTTGATACCATCATGAGGATGTATCGGAAGTCCGAAAGTCGGAAGTTCGGAAGTCCTGTCAATGCTTAAACACTTGGTAACCAGATATTACAAAAGTAGTGACAGAGCTTCCGAACTTCTGACTTCCGGACTTCTATAGTCTTCCTACAGCCTCATTTTTGTTTCTTTAAGATACAGAATCGGAAACTATTGATTATCTTTGCAGCCATATTTACACAACCATGAACAGTTTTTGGAGAAGTTTTTTCGGGTTTGCCGAAGACGACAACCCATCAGAAACCTATGAGCATGCCGTAGGCCGCGCCCGTCACTATCTTGAGGAAGACGACTATGAGAGTGCCTGCCGCATTCTGCGCTATGCCGAGCGCAACAAGCATGCCGAAGCCATGTATCTCTATGCGTGGTGCTACTGGCGCGGATGTGGTGTAGCCGAAGATGCTGCCCATGCTGTCGACTTATGGAAGAAGTCTGCTGCCTTAGGCTACCAGCCTGCCATAGCCCGATGCGACGAAATCAAGGATTTCATCGCCACCCTCTAATAATTACACATTATACATTATACATTACACATTATACATTACACATTTTTCCCATGCGCACGCCCATCCTTTTCCTTCTCTCTGCTTTGGCACCCATAGCGATGACAGCTAGCCATACCGAGAAGATTCCGTTAAAGAAAGTCTACCAGTACAGACTCTACCTTACCGACAAAGCCCACAACAGCTACAGCCTGCGTCGTCCGCAGGAGTTTCTCTCACAGAAGAGTATAGACAGACGCAAACGGCAAGGGCTGCGTGTAGACTCCACCGACCTTCCTGTCTCACCCGCTTATCTGTCGCGTCTCCAATCTCTCGGACTGAAGATCATGGGCACCAGCCGTTGGCATAACACTGTGTGGGTGGAGTCATCAACCGACGATGTAGCTGATAGGGTAGGGCAGTTGCCCTTCGTCAGGAAGTCGCTCCGGCTCTATGTCTCTCCCGACAGCATCGACATCCCCACACGCTATACAGTGGCCAAAATAAGACCCGACTCCGCCTGCACCGACTATTACGGGCGCGGACAGAGCCAGATAGACATCCTCGGTGGCCGACGTCTTCACGACGGCGGATTCCGTGGCAAGGGGATGACGATAGCCATCCTCGATGCAGGATTTCAGAATGCCGATGCCATGCCAGCCTTCTCCAATGTCAACATCGCCGCCATCAAGGACTGCTCACCCCACCGTACCAATGACATCTATGCCGAGCACTACCACGGCACGATGGTGCTCTCTACCATGGCTATGAACAAACCCGGCATCATGGTGGGCACCGCCCCTGAAGCCTCCTACATACTCATCCGCACTGAGGACATCCCTACAGAGACACGCGCTGAGGAAGACGCCTGGACGATGGGCGTGGAGTATGCTGACTCCATCGGTGCAGACATTATCAACTCTTCCTTGGGCTACTCACATTGGGACGGCGACAGCATAGGCCCTCAACTACGTGATTTAGATGGACATACAACGTTTATCTCCAGCACTGCTTCCATGATAGCCGGTAAGGGCATGGTGCTCTGCAGTAGCGCCGGCAACGAGGGAGCAAGTACATGGCATAAGATCAGTATCCCTGCCGATGCCGACGACATCCTCACCGTAGGCTCCGTGAAGCGCGACAGCACCATCTCTGTCTTCTCCAGCCTTGGCCCGAGCCAGGACCAGCGTGTCAAGCCCGATGTCTGCGCGTTAGGTGGACCCGCCACTGTCGTCGACGGCTACGGTGAGCTGACCGACAACTTCGGCACCTCTTTCGCGTCGCCCATCATGTGTGGGATGGTAGCCTGTCTGTGGCAGGCCAACCCGTCGCTGACAGCCTGCCAGGTGATAGAGCTCGTCAGAAGCTTAGGCGACCGATTCCAATATCCCGACAATGTCTATGGCTATGGCATCCCCAACTTCTCCAAAGCGCCCGTTGAGACAAGACAATAAATGGTCGAAACAAGTCAATAGGTATATAAATGTAGAAAGCCTGCTCCCTCACGGGAACAGGCTTCTATGTTTGTTTGGAATAAGTTTGTTTTGTGTTATGCGTCAGCTTTCTTTGTCTTAGCTGCGTAAGCCTCGGGGCTGAGCACAGAAACCGTGCTCTTGTTGCGAGCGCCCTTGTGGAAGTAGACCACACCGTCTGTCAGAGCATACAGTGTGTAGTCCTTACCCTGAGCGACATTCTCACCGGCGAAGTGCTTGTTGCCACGCTGGCGAACGATGATGTTGCCGGCAACGATCTTCTGACCACCCCAAATCTTAACACCTAAACGCTGAGCTGCTGATTCACGGCCATTTCGTGAACTGGTTTGTCCTTTCTTGTGAGCCATTTTCTTTTACCTCCTGTTTTAAGCGTTAACTGATTTAACCTCTACCTCGGTGAAGTGGGTGCGATGACCGTTCTTAACACGGTAGTCCTTGCGGCGCTTCATCTTGAACACCACGACCTTGTCGCCCTTGACGAGCGGATTCACCACCTCGGCTACTACTTTTGCGCCATCTACTGTGGGCGCACCGACTGTCACTGCACCGTCATTGTCGACGAGCAGCACACGGTCGAACTCAACAGTCTTGCCGGCCTCAGCATCCTTCATGTGATGCACATAAAGCTTCTTGCCAGCCTCAGCTTTGAACTGCTGACCGTTAATCTCTACGATTGCGTACATTTTAAATTAAACTAATCGGTTCTTCCGCAAGGCGGACAACAACGTGTTGCCACTTTTCCGAGCCTCCACGGACTAATAAATCAGTGCAAAGTTACTGCTTTTTATACGTTGCAGCAAAGTTTTAGTCGATTATCTTTGCTTTAACAACATTTTTTTGATTAATTTTGCACAAACATTTGCTTTTTATCATGGAAATAGACAAAGAAAAGAACAAAAAAGAGTTTGAAGACCTGCTCAGGTCTACCAATCGCGAGGGTATGGACTACGTCATCGAAGACCTGGAGAAGGATGGATTTTTCGAAGCTCCGGCTTCTGCCGGCCATCATCTCAATGTCCCGGGCGGACTCTGCCAGCATAGTCTGAATACCTGCCATGCGGGGTTGATGATTTACGATGGACTGAAGACGCTCGATGCAGCGGCAGCAGGCCAGGTGAAGCGCGAAAGTGTCATCATCGCCACCTTGCTGCATGACGTCTGCAAGACGGACATCTATAAGCGTACGACGAAGAAGCGTAAAAACAAACTCGGCATCTGGGAGGATACCGAGGGCTACAGTGTGACATATAAGAAATTTCCTATGGGCCATGGCGAGAAGTCGGTCATCATGTTGCTGCTCAGCGGACTTGATCTGCACGACGACGAGATGTTAGCCATCCGCTGGCATATGGGTGCCTTTGGTCTGAACATGAATTCCTACGAGGATGAGCGTTGCTACGATACGGCACGTCAGGAATATCCGCTGTGCTGCATAGTGCAGAACGCTGACTCCATAGCAGCTGCCATCATCGAGACATCGCCCGAAGACTTGGATGAGTTGTAATTAGGTGGTAGGTGTTGGGTGGTAGGTGTTAATGATATGTAGTAACACGTATCACCCAAACACCAACTAATTCATACCATTAACACCCAACACCTACCACCAAACACCCAACACCTCCGAAGTAGGGGATTCCCTATATCTTATTTATCATAACTGCTCTAATAGCGTCAGCCCATATAGCGAGAGGCCTTAGCCAGCATAGCGCATTTGGTTGAGCAAATCTTTCTGACGTTGTGACAGATTTGTTGGCAGTGTGACATTATAAGTAATAATCAAATCGCCATAAGTTCCGTCGCCTCTGTCATAGCCTTTGCCACGCAAGCGCACCTTGGTGCCATTCTGCGTCTCGGGTTTTACTTTCAGCTTAATCTTCTGACCATTGCTCAGCTGGATGATGACTTCGCCACCCAACAAGGCCGTATAGAGGTCGATGTTCACCTTGGCGTTCATCTCGCCGGTGCTCGTACGGGCCGAGCGCGAGGTCCGGGCGCCACCGCCCATGCTGCCAAACAAATCCTGGAAGAAGCTGGAGAAGCCGCCGCCACCGCCAAAGTCGGAGAAGTCGAAGCCCTCGAAAGGCGAACCACCCGACGACGTGCTCCAGTGGAACTCCTGACCACCGGCGCCATTGCCGCCAGCACCACCACCAAAAGCGCCGGCCTCACGCCAATGCTCACCATACTGGTCGTATTTACGACGCTTTTCAGGGTCGCTAATGACCTCGTAAGCCTCGTTCAGCGCCTGGAATTTCGCCTTGGCCTTAGGGTCATCGGGGTGAAGATCCGGGTGAAACTGCTTGGCACGCTTCAAGAAAGCCTTGCGGACATCCTTCTGGGGAATATCCTTGTCAACACCTAAAATCTTATAATAGTCTATGAATGCCATAATTATAATCTTTAAATAGTTAATTTTCTGTAAGATTGAGCAACAAAATACATGCCATATTTCCGCTTTACTTAAAATATTTTACTTTTTATAGTTGTATACCTATAAAAAGTTGTACCTTTGCAATGTTATTTTTAAGATTAGAAATGGACTGGTTAATCAATCTTTTCACCACCCAAGACTCTGTCGCACACATCACCCTACTCTACGGCTTGGTGATAGCCTGCGGTGTCCTTTTGGGTAAACTGAAAATCGGTGGCATTTCCCTTGGTGTCACCTTTGTATTATTCTGCGGCATCCTTGCCGGCCACATTGGCTTCACGGCGCCGACGCCCATCCTGGGCTTTCTCCAGGACTTTGGACTTATCCTCTTCGTTTTCTGTATAGGTTTACAGGTAGGTCCGGGCTTCTTCGAGAGTTTCAAGAAAGGCGGTATCGCACTCAACGGGCTCTCCACGCTGATGATTCTTCTCAATGTCCTGGTGATGTTTGCTTGCTATTACATCTTCTTCGACACGAGCAAGCCCGACAACCTGCCAATGATGATTGGTGTGCTCTATGGTGCTGTCACCAACACGCCGGGTCTCGGTGCTGCCAATGAGGCGCTGAACTCTGTCTTCCCCAACGGGCAGATTCCACAGATTGCCAACGGCTACGCCTGCGCCTATCCCCTCGGTGTCTTGGGTATCATCGGTGCTACCATCCTCATCCGCTACATCACCAAGACGAACTTGCAGGATGAAGAGAAGCAGCTCGACGAGCAGGAGGCTGCCAACCCGCATGCCAAGCCTAAGGCTCTGACCTTGGAGGTCAGCAACTCCTATCTTGCCGGACGTACCCTGCAGCAAATCAGCGAGTTCCTCAACCGTGACATTGTCTGCACAAGGCTTCTTCACGATGGCATCGTGACCATTCCCACCAGCAAGACGAAGTTCGAAATTGGCGACAAGGTTCACATCGTCTGCGCTGAAGCCGACGCCGAGGCCATCCAAGCCTTCATCGGTCCCGAGACAGACTTCGAATGGGAGACCTGTGATGACACCCAGCCTATGATCTCCAAGCGTATCATCGTCACCAATCCTAAGATGAATGGTAAAACCCTTGGCAAGATGCACTTCTCCAGTGTCTACGGTGTCAACATCACGCGTATCACACGCCAGGGCATGGACCTCTTCGCCAGCCGCAACCACCACTTCCACGTCGGCGACCGCATCATGGTCGTAGGTCGCGAGGAGAATGTCAACCGCGTGGCTGAGATGATGGGTAACTCCGCACGCAGCCTGAATGTCCCAAATATCGCCACCATCTTCATCGGCATCGTCGTAGGTATCATCTTCGGTATGCTGCCTATCTCTATTCCCGGTGTGCCAGTACCTCTGAAGCTCGGTCTTGCCGGTGGCCCGCTCATCATCGCCATTCTCATCGGCCGCTTCGGCTACCGCATCAAGCTGGTAACCTACACCACGACATCGGCCAACATGATGCTCCGCGAGATGGGTCTCGTACTCTTCTTGGCCAGCGTGGGTATCAAGGCAGGTGCAGGATTCGTCAACACGGTTGTCCAGGGCGACGGTCTACTCTATGTGCTCACAGGTTTCATCATCACGGTGGTGCCCATCCTCATCATTGGCCCGATAGCACGTCTTAAGTTTAAGTTCAACTACTTCACCATCATGGGTATGATTGCCGGTACCTATACCGATCCTCCAGCCCTGGCCTATGCCAACGCGAGCTGCTCGAAAGAGGCACCTGCTGTGGGCTACTCCACGGTCTACCCGCTGAGTATGTTCCTGAGAATCTTCACAGCGCAGATATGCGTGCTTTTCTTCTGCGGATAGCAGGGGCAGCACACTATAAGATACAACAAAGGGGCGGACCTTTCTTGGTTCACCCCTTTGTTGTTGTTGACGTTGCCCTTATCGCCCAAGCATGTGCATCAGCGTGGCCTTGGGAGCATAGAAGATCATTCTTGGGCCCGACCATCTCATTACCTTTCTTATCAGCTCACGCTCTTTGGGCGCATAGCAGTGGATGGGGCATCTCATGCACGCCTTCTTCTCGGCGCCAAAGCGACAACGGTCCAAGCGACGGCAAGCGTAGTCAATGAGATGGCGGTATTCCTCCGGCATGGTCTTAGCATGCAGATGGTGGCGGCAATAGATTTCTACCATCAGCCGCACTATCTTCTTGTCTTTCTCTATCTTTGTCATGAATTCTCTGTTTATATTTGCAAAGGTAGTGATAAGTTTTTAGAAACTCCCCCACTTCTTCACCTTTTCGTAAAGCCGCTGACAAACCTTGGTAACATAAAGGTGTTACCTTTGCGTGTGAGAACAGATAACATCGTGAAGTCGGTGCTGACTCTTAGTAAGACATCACCAAAGATGGCCAGCAAAGTTAAGCAGATGAGCGCATACAGGACGAGTGCTTAACACACTTGTAACTCGTTGGCTCACATTATTTTAGGCAAGGTAAAGCCGCCGTTTTTACACCGCCCCCAATAATTTGCGCCCATGTAACAACGTTACATTAAGCGTGACAAATCACGTGATTTCCCGCTTTTTTGCCCTTAAAAGTGGCAAAAAAGCGGGTCAAAAAGGCTGAATAATGGGGGTAATGGGGTATTTTGCGATAAAAATGAGCGAAAACAGAGGATTTCACTCAAATAATCTCTGAGATAATCAGCCAGATGTTGAGGGCCGTGACGATGGCAGCAAGGCCATAGAGGAAGGCGGCATTGAGCGGTTTGTTGGCATATTTTCCCATGATCCGCTTCGAAGAGGTCAGGCTCACTTGCAGGAAGACCGTGAAGGGCAACTGCAAACTCAGCACCATCTGCGAGATGAGAAGGCCCTGGAAGGGGTTGCCGATGAAGAAGATGAGCAGCAGCGCTACGCCCAACGACAGCACTACACCCACCACAGAGTGCGGGTCTTTGACGTTGTACGACTCGCTGAACAGTCCTGAGAAGATACTTCCCGCCGCCATACCACTGGTGATGGTGCTGGAGATGCCCGCCAGGAGCAGTGCGATGGCAAAGATATTCGACGCGTTGTTGCCCAAGAGCGGCGCCAGCATGGCGTTTGCCTGCGCCAGGTCGTCGACATGCTCGCCTCGGGTGAAGAAAGTGGAGGCTGCCAAGAGAATCATAGCCGAGTTGATGGCCCAGCCTACAAGCATGGAGAACAGGGTGTCGGCAAACTCATACTTCAGCGCATGGCGGATGCGGTCGTCGCCCTTGAGGTTAATCTCGCGGCTCTGGATGACCTCGGAGTGCAGGAAGAGGTTGTGAGGCATGACTACGGCGCCCAAGACGCTCATGATGATGAGCATCGAGCCCTGGGGCACCGACGGCACCACTGCTGAGCGCACGGCCTCGCCCCAGTCGATATGCACGAGGAAGAGCTCGTAGATGAACGACAGTCCGATGACGGAGACAAAGCCAATGACGGCGCGCTCTATCTTCTTATATGAATTGGTGAAGAGCAGGATGAGCACCGTGGCCGTGACCAGCAGGGCGCCAACGGGGATAGCCATGCCAAAGAGCATCTGCAAGGCAATGGCGCCACCGAGAATCTCAGCCAGCGACGTAGAGATGCTGGCCAGGATAGCGCTCACCACGATAGGGCGACCGACCCACCGCGGCGTGTATTTCACCGCCGCCTCGCTCAGACACAGACCGGTGACGATGCCCAAGTGGGCAACATTGTGCTGCAAGGCAATAAGCATGATGGTGGACAGCGTCACCACCCACAACAGGCCATAACCGTATTCTGAGCCGGCGGCGAAGTTACTGGCCCAGTTGCCGGGGTCGATGAAACCAACGGTGACCAAGAGTCCCGGACCGATATACTTGAAGATGTCGAGTGCACCCAACACATGCGGGTGCTGCTTGTTCTTGAGTTCTGTAAGTATGTTCATATGCTTGCAAAGATACTCACTTCCTTTGAAATCTACAAATCCATGCTACAATTATTTAGCCCTCCCCACACACTTTGCGATGATGTCGGCACAGCGGTCGAGGCCCAAAGTGCTGGTATTGAGGACCAGGTCGTAGTCGTGGGCATCGGTCCAGCGACGCCCCGTATACTGGAAGTAGTGGTTGCTGCGGCCTTTGTTCACCTGCTCAATGCGCTTCTCGGCAGCCTCAGCGGTGAGGTGATCTTTGTCCATGACGCGCTCCACGGCATCCTCACGGTTGGAGGTGACGAAGACGCGGAAGACCTTCGGGTCGCCACGAAGCACCCAGTTAGCACAGCGGCCGATGATGACGCAGGAAAAGCGACAACATTTCACGGATACACCTAATTATATAATAGATTGCAATCAAAAACATGTCTACACCTAACAGATAACTTCCGCCGGTATGCCATAGAGCCGTTTGCTGAATGGTTTGGGCATTTTACTGAAAGAATTTGGTGCAATCTAAAATAATGCCTAACTTTGCAGCGTCAATAAGAAACAGATAAGGTAAAGAAAGTACCACAAGGTAAAGAGATTTTCAGGACAATAAAAGTAGTGAGACAATATAGTAACACATGCTCCAAATCGACAGGAACCCTGCCATAACAGCTAAAAAGCAGCTTCAGTCAAGAAGCCAGCCAAGAACTGTTAAAGCAACAACACAAACACAGAAGAAGGCTCCTCAGACTGAGGCTGCTAAAAGAAGATAAAGATTAGTTTTTTCATTCATATACCCTGGGTGCAAGGTTCGTGGTGACACGCGGCTTGCACCATTTTTTTACCTTATTCAAAACCAAACAAAAGATTCAAGGAGGCTGACGCATAATATCATACGCCACGCTCCGTTATAATAAGTGATGAAAAGATTCTTACGGCTCTCCCCAGAGCATGTTGTATATATGATTCTTTGGCCACTCGTCTTTCTTATGCCCTTGGCCATCTGCTACCTGCGGTCAGAATCGACCCGCAGGCGGAATTTCGTTGGATAGAAGTCTTCCACATCTGGGGTTGGCTTGTCATCTATCTTTTCTTCTTCCTCGTACACAATTACCTGATTGCTCCCCAGCTGCTGCGCAAACAGCGGAAGCTGTATGTTGCCTTCGTGGCGCTTATGGTGTTGACCTTCACGCTCTTCAATGGATGGTTTGGACCGAAGATGCATGATATGCGCCCCCCACGGCCACAGGATGAGGTCGCCAAGATGGAGAAGCCCAAACACCATAAAAGGTACTATCATGGATTCATGCTCGGGCCCGATGTGCCCATCAACATCATGGTGCTACTCGGCATCATCGGTATCAACCTCGGTGTGAAGCTTTACTTCAAGTCAGAGGCTGACAGAGCTAATCTTCAGCAACTTGAGAAAGAAAGGATATTCCTCCAACTGCAATATCTGAGGTTTCAGATCAACCCCCATTTCTTCATGAACACCCTGAACAACATCCAGGTGCTCATCGACATGGATGCCGAGAAAGCCAAGGCCTCCCTCCGGGATTTGTCTGTCATGATGCGCTTCGTGCTCTATGACGGCGGTCGCGACTGGGTGCTCCTGCAGCGCGAGGCCGCCTTCCTGCGCAAATACATCCAACTGATGCGTCTGCGCTATACTGACCGACTGGTGGTCACGGTCGATATTCCCGACAACCTCCCTGACGGCAAGGTGCCTCCCCTCATCTTTGGCACCTTTGTCGAGAATGCTTTCAAGCATGGCGTGAGCTTACCGCCAGGACAGCTTCATCACGGTGACCATGGATGTCGAGGACGACAAGCTCATCTTTGGATGCGTCAACAGCAAGAAAGAAGAAGCACAAGAGACCAATGCACCGCAGGAGAGCGGGATGGGATTGAGCAACGTCAGGCGGCGTCTCGACCTCATCTATGGCAATGACTACAGCCTCGACATCACCGACGGCGATATCGTCTACGATGTATCCCTGCGCATTCCGCTGCACAAAGATCAGACAGCGTAGAAATCAATAGGTCAGTGGCCGGAAAACCGTAATAAAGAAAACAAGAGAGAAAGAGAATGATAAATTGTTTAGCTATTGAAGACGAGCCTTTGGCACTTCGCCAGCTCGTCACCTTCATCGGCAAAGTCCCCTACCTCCGTCTCGTGGCGGCCTGCCCCAGCGCTATAGAGGCAAGGGAAGTGCTGGAGCGGGAGGTCGTCGATGCCATCTTCTGCGACATCAACATGCCCGACCTCAATGGCATGGACTTCATCAAGAGTCTGGCTTGTCCGCCCCTGGTGGTCTTCACCACAGCCTATTCGGAGTATGCTGTCGAAGGCTACAAGGTCGATGCCGTCGACTATCTGCTCAAGCCCTTTGGCCTTGACGAATTTCGGCGTGCTGCCGAGAAGCTGCGCCGGCGCATGGGTGAGACTGCCGTCAGCGACAGCGAACCAATACCAGCACCGGCCATAGCAGAAACAACAGCGACAAAGATGACGGCAAGCACCGACTCGCTGTTTGTAAAAGTGGAGAACAGAATGGTGAAGGTGACGCTCAGCGACATCTCCTATATCGAGGGCATGAGCGAGTATCTGAAGATTCATTTCTATGCTAAGAATGGCGAGCCGGAGCGTAAGCCCATCATCTCCCTCTACTCCCTCAAACGATTGGAGAGCGTCTGCCCGACTATTTCATGCGCATCCACCGCTCGTATATCATCAACCTCAGACGCATCCAGGAAGTGAGCAAGACACGCGTGACCTTGGAGGACGATGTCATGCTGCCTATCGGCGACCTCTACAAAGATGCTTTCAATGACTACCTCAACCGCAACTATATCGGAAAGTAATCTGTAGTCCCCCCTACCCTTCCAACACCTTCACGACGCCGTCGACGACTCGAAAATGAATATCCATGCCGCAATAGGGCATGCCATAGACTTTGTCGGCGTCGTGTTGATAGTGAGGGCGCGGGTCGAGCTCCAGCACCTTGCGTAAGGCGGCAAGCTGGCGGTCGGTGAGAAGTTGGGAGAAAGCGGCCGGAATCTCCACTTTCAACCGTTTTATCGGATGGGTATCGGTAAACCCGCCCCGCGCACCAATATGGCAGTCGGCATAGGGCACGTAGGGTTTGATGTCATAGATGGGCGTAACATCCATCAGGTCTGCACCGCTGACCGCTATCTCCACCTTGTCATAGTCCACACTCACTATCCGCACCGACGACAAGCCCAAGGCATTGGGCCGAAAAGGGGAGCGCGTGGCAAAGACGCCCATCTTCTCGTTGCCACCAAGAACGGGCGGGCGGACGACAGGACTGGTGGCGGCATGCTTGTTGGCTGAGAAGCCCCAAATAAGCCACAGAAAGTCGAAGCCGTCGATGCCACGAAGGGCATCGGCATTGCGATAGGCGTCGACGAACCGGATGGTGCCCTGAAGTTCCTCTACAAGTCCACTCTGCTTGGGTATGCCAAACTTTGAAGTAAAGGGTGAATGGAAATATGCTATTGGATTGATTGTCATAAGATAGCTTTGTTATGAATTCCGACCATTTTCTACAGATTACCGCTTGGCGATGTCATCAAAGAGAACTTGCAACAGCGCCTGACCGTATCGCAGGAATCGTCCTTTCTCCTTTCCCTTACTAACGATGACCTTATGCTGTTTATTATCGTAAATCACCTCATTGGCTTTATTTTTGATGCCAAAGCCGTCGTTCATCATGAAATACGCATAGTGTGGCGTATGGCCGTCGAAGAGATCCTTGCTGAAAGGCATGCTGCTGTTGGCAATGCCAAGCTCACCAAGGACGGTAGCGGCAATATCCTGCTGCGAGCCATAGGTGTCGACAACCATGGGACGTTTGATGGCTCCACCCACCCATACCATGGGGATATGATAGCGCCAAGCCGCAAAGCTGTCAGCATCTTTTGGCCAGGCGCCAAGGTGGTCGGGAATAAAGATGACGAGCGACCGATGCCAGCGCCCAGACTTCTTTAAGAAGTTGACGAACTGACCAATGCAGTTGTCAGTATAGGCAAAAGCGTTGAAGACCTTGTCAGAGAGCCGATGATAGGGCACATCGAAGGGTTCGTGCGAGCTCGATGTCTGGATGACGGTGAAAGTAGGCTTGCCTTCGTCCTGCCTTTCTTTTGCTAATCCACCTTCCGCTTCCTTCGTCAAATCTTCCTCCGCCTTCTTGAAGACGAGGTGGTCGGGGACGCCCCATTTGCTGAGGCGCTCTCTGATGGGGAAGTTGACGTCTGAGGTGATGTTTTTGAATCCCTGATTGACAAGGAACGACCGCATGTTGGTGAAGTCTGCATCGCCACCATAATAATAATGTAGGTCGGAAGCATAGCCATTAGCCGCCAGCATAGCTGCCAACGACGTGATGTGCGCGGTCTTCTTCGGGTATTTCATCAGCGACAGCGCTCCTGGAGCCGGATAGCCAAGTAAGACGGAGACCAAGCCACGGTCGGTGCGAAAACCATTGGCGTAGAAATTGCGGAAATAAACGCCCTCCCGCTTCAACCGGTTCAGGTTGGGCGTGACATCCCGCTGCTTAGTCAGCGTGTCGGAGAAGCTCTCCAAGAAGACGATGTAGATGTCGGGCGCATGGCCATCCACCCGCATGCTGTCGTTAAGGACCGCAGCAGGGCGCAGGGTGGAGATGCTGTCTGCCTTGCCACGAAGCTTTGGCAGCATAGCATCAGCCAACCGATGGGCTTTCTTGTCATCCATAAACCGGTACATATGCGCCCAGTCTTCCTGGTGTGTTATGCTCTCCATGAATGAAAATAGTGGATTGACAGCGGCGTGGTTGAGTAGCATATGCTGCGAGAAATACGCCTTGCCCGTATTCATCGTCGAGACGGTGATGCCGCCGCGGATGGGGAGAAAGAGGGAGGCATTGAGCAGCAACAATGGCAACCAGTCCATCTTACCACCTTTGGACATCAAACCATTCTTGACATCACGATTCCAAAGACCATAGAATGCGATATAGATAGCCATCGTGAAGATGGCCGTGGCTACAATGCCAAGGAGAGCCTGCCACCACACCACACTCGCCATAGCGGCAGAGGGCGAGGAGACGATGAAGAAGATAGGTGTGGAGTCGAGTGGAAACTGCCAATAGCCATAGAGGGCGATATTGGCAACAAAAGCCAATGCCGCAACCAGCGCGGACAACGCAAAGACGACTCTCACCGCCCACACCAGCACCACCCTACCCCGTCGGAAAGGTAAAGCACTGACAAGGAGGATAAGCCCGGGCAGGACAGTGAGGTAGCCTGCCATGGAGAAGTCCAGCGAAAGACCGTGGTAGATGACAGAAAACGTATCAGCTAAGCCGCTGTCGGCAGTGCCATAGATGGCAAGAAAGATGGGTTTCTGTAAAACAAAAAGAAGTGTCCACATAAGGAATGTGGACACTAATAATATCAGTTTTTTCTTCACTTATGTTCTGTTAATGATGTAGGGGAAGTTGGTTCCACAATGTTGTCTTGCCATCTTTGGTAAGCTCAAACCACGGATCCTCATCGCGCAGGGAGATGTCGTCGTATTCAAACGGCAGCACAACCTCACCCTTACCGTCGGGCATCACAAGGCCCATCTTGCCATTCTTCTCTGCGATGACGGGCATCGACAGCAGGTCGTCGACATAGACGAAGGGTGTACGCAGGAAATCATACTCAGCAGGAAGGGTGACAGTACCGTCCCAATCCTTGAGACCGTATTTGCCATTCTCCTCATAGACGACATGGAAACGGACATATTTTTCCTTCATCCTGTCTTCATAAAACTTCATGGTCTCCTCGTCAGCTATCATCTTGGTGAAATAGCTGAAAGAGTCACAGTAGTTAGCTATGGCTCTGGCAATGAGCATACGCCAGTCGAGGTTGTCTATGACTTTCCGGTTACGGTCTATATACCTGGCCATAGCTTTCTCGCGCTGCGGCACTGTAAGGGTCTCTATGGTCTTGACAATCTTGTTAAGCATAGACATCGAGCCGCGGGCCTTGATATAGCGGTGTATCTGCCGCCCCATTTCATTGGCAAAAAACTTGTCAATCTGATGGATCTCTATCTCATCTCTGAATATTCCTTCCATAGCTTGTCGTCTCTATATAGGGTTAAAGTAATGTAATTGCAAATTTACTAACATTGCCCCATTCTACCAAACATTTCTGTTAGAAAAATTATATGTAGTATTCCGACGTATCTACGAGTCCTGCTCTGATGGCATACTTGGTAGCCTCATGGAGGTTGTTGACCCCGAGTTTGCGGAAGATATTCTTACGATGGGTGTTGACGGTGTGGAAGCTCGACACGCGCTTGTCGGCAATCTCCTTTGTGGTGAGTCCGTGTGCGATATCAATGAGGATTTCCTTCTCCGTCTTTGTCAGATTGATGTCGTCATGCGTCTCCTGCTGAGGCTGTGCGCTGAGCAGGATTTGGGTGGCATGCTGTGAGACGAAGCGCTCATGGCGCAGGGCGTAGCTGATGGCCTGCCGCATCTCGCCCATCGTGGAGTCTTTCATCATGGCGCTGAACTGGTTGCTCGAAGTGAGCACCATCCGCAGGAAGTCAGCAGAGAGTTCCTCGCTGAAGAGTAGCCAGTGGCTCTTGGGGAAGCGCTCGGCAATGATGAGCATCTCGTCAACACTGTCGAAATCGAAGAGCGTATAGTCGAGGACGACAACAGCATTGCTATATTCCCTGAGCAGAGCCATAAGCCCTGGCTTGTCGTAAGCAGCCTTCCAGCTGCCCTGACCCGCCTGATCCAGCAGAAACATCATGCCAGCGCGCGTAATATCCTGTTTGTCAGCTAATATAACCATAATCAGAATGTCATTCTAAGCATGATACGAACACCGTCTTTCTTAGCCGTAGGCAGCGAGGTATAGTTGCAGCGGTGGACGTATTCCACATGCAAAAGTTTGAAGATATTGTGTATTCCTAAGATATACTCCACGTAGGGACGGTGCGGATCCATAACATAGCAGCCCTCGGGGAATTGCATCAGCAGATTGTCGCCTGCATTCTGCGGCAGCGTGGGGTTATTTTTGTCGGTGAGCTTGCCCCAGAGCATCTTCACACCGAGATACTCACGCCATTTCAACTTCTTCAGCAGCGGGATGCGGTTGAAAATCTTGCCGTTAAGATCCCAGCTGACGTCGAGGGATGCAAAGCGGTCGTTGAGGAACTCCATGTTGTTAATCATGTTGAAGGTCTCATACTGCATGATATAGCTCAGGTTGGCGGCTGGCATGATGAGCAACGGATAAGGCACCTTATTCCACTGAGCTCCCGCCTTGACATAGGCGTCGATCTTTCCCCAGCTGTTCATCCAGAAACGCTTATAGATTCCCGCCTCGGTATAGTTGTATTTATAATCGCCGCCGAGGATGCCCTTGAAGCCCATGGTATGGCTGAGGGTGAAGACAGGGGCGTCTAGGTTGATGGGGTAACGGCGCTGCTTGGTGTTGATATAGGTGCGGCCGGGCGCCAGCTCGAAGCCGATATGCATCTCAGTGGTGCGCATCGTACCATTGTGGATGAGGTCGCCGACACGTGCAACGTCCGGTGTCGTATAAGACGGGTTGTTGAGGGTGTTGAAGAACAAGCGCCCGGCAGCCTCATTCTCCTCTGTCTTGAGACTCAAAGTGGTCTTCAAGCCCCACTCCTGTTCATATTCAAAGGCAAGCTCCTGACGGTTGTAGAACATCATCTTGTCCACCTTCGCCCATTTGAAAGCGGTGAAGACATTATCCTTATCGGTCTTCATGAACTTGTCGGAGGGCGACATGACATCATAGGTCGATGTGAAAGAGAGCGTGCGCTTGGGGAACTCACGAGGCAGATAGTCCTTCTTATTAAAGGAATAGGTGGCCGTGGCACTATAGTAGTTTTTCTTCGACTCCCAACCATGCGCATAGTAGCCGGCAAAGAACCAGTGCTTGCTGAGATTAGCCGTTGTCTGGGCTGAGATGCGGTTGCGCATGCCATCGATGAAGTTGTTGGTGACCATGGTGTTGATAGGTCCTATGTCCACCTTACTGGGATGGTTCTCATCGCCGGTCTCCACGAAGTTCTCGATGAAGGCCTTAAGTCCGAAAACGATATACTTCATGCCCTTGACCTGCTCAATGCGGTGTACGAAACTGTTCATGGAGCTCTCGCTCTTCGTCAGGCCCACCGACCGGTATTTATTCCAGAAGGCTTCATCGCGCATCTGCGAGTTAGCCTCTCGCACTTCCTTGGCTTTACCCTTGAAGAGTTGTTTGGGCAAGGCATCGAAGGCATAGTCACTCAAGCGCGTCGTGCGCATGACGACGAATTTGGTCAAGAATTTTGAAAGCTTCAGCTCGGCAATCATATCGTCAACGCTGAGCGCCCACTCGCCATTGTCGAGTTTGCGATATTCCTGTCTCACCTGGAGATTCTCTACGAAGTTGACATCGCTGCGCTTGGGGATGGTCAGGTTGCAACGCTTGACATGCAACGAGGAGTCGGCAAGGATATAGAGCTCGCCACGGAAGCCAAAGTCCTGCTGGTTGTTGGGGATAAACTGCAAATGGTAGCAGAGGTCATGGTCCACATAGACCGTGTCCTCGATGTAGAAACGATAAAAGGAGATAGCGTCCTTACCGATTGGCGAGGTAAAAGGATACTGCAAGAGTCTCACCTGGTCGTCGTAGATGTCGACATCGGTAAACACATCTTTGATGGTCGTTGTCAGAATGTCTCCCGTCTGGAAAATCTGATTCACACCTGTCGAGCTCTGACCCTGGATGATGTCTTTCTCGCTCTTCGGATTCTTGCGGTAGAGATGCTGGGTGACCGTCTCGTCAACGCTGATAGGCAGGATAAGCTTACCCGTGTAGGGGCTTGTCTCAACCTGGTCGAGGAGCCATTTGCGCTTAGCCACGAATCCAGAGTCGATATCGCCCTGCGTAATGTCGTTGACAGCCGTAGTCAGCTTCTGATATTTGGTATATTGATAGTAGTCATGGTTTTCGAGGTCGGTACGCTTCTTCGCCGCGATTACGCGCTTCATCAGCTCCACAGCGGGGTTGTTCTTCCTACTGTATTTGCCACGCTTCGACTTCACCACGACCTCACCAAGTTGTTTGGTATCAGGCTGCAAGCGGATATCGAGCTTGGAAGGAGTCTTGGTGGAGATCGTCACCGTGCGGGGCTTGTAGCCTACGGCCGAGAAAGTGAGCTGCCAACCTTCGTGACGCTCTATAGAATATTCTCCCATGGCATTGCCCGAGACCATGACATGATGGCCCCGGTAGGTGGCTGAGGGGTAAAGAATGGTGTCCTTGGTGGCGGCATCAATGACAAAGCCAGTAATCTTCTGGGCACGGGCGCCAACCGAGATGGCAAGGAGAATAAAGAATATATATAATCGTAATTTCATAAGGGGCTATTAAATATTATTACTCAAGGAGTTGGGCCAAATCAGTGATAACCTTATCAGGGATGGTCTCGTCAAAGGTATTCTTGGTCCACCCCTCACCTTTGAACCATACGGCATGGCATCCGGCCTTCAAGGCGGGCTCTACATCTTTGTAGAAGCTGTCACCGACGACAACGACCTCTTCGGGCTGCATTCCTAAACGCTCGACGCCAATCTCCCAAATACGCGGATCAGGCTTGCGGATACCTACCTCAGCAGACTCTACTACATCTTGAAAGAATCCGTCCAACTGAAACTCTTTCAACACGGTACGGATGTTACCATAGAAGTTGCTCACCAATACCATCGGATACTTCTTCTGAAGTTCAGTGAGCACCTTGGCGCTGTGCGTGGTTGTCTCTATCACCTGGCGATAGACATCTTCGAGGACGATGTCATGGAGCCGGTGGAATTCCTCTTCATCGGCATCCCAGCCATGGGCACAGAGATATTCCATCTCTAAGCGCAGCTTCACGTCGAGGGTGTGGTGGAAAGTGTCGGTAGGGCGAATGATGGGGTTGTTGCCAAGATATCGCTCACCGTAGACATAAGCATCGCGAAACTGCTGCTCGGTCACTGGCACCTGACGGCGCTGATAGGTGTGCCATAACTTCTGCCCCCAGTGGCAGCCGGCAGTATCAAGTGTGCCACCATAATCGAAAAGGTATCCTTTTATCATTTGCTTGCTATTTCTTTTGTGAGCTTCTCGCAAAGACGCTCGTGGCTCCGGTTCATATGATGGTAGAAGATGTTGAGGACGATGATTTCAAAGAGAAGGTATATCCATGGGCCTATGACATCTCCTGTAAAGCAGCCGGCAATACACGTGATATAGATGGCAATGGCACGACTGTTATAAGTGAGCAGGTTGGTGAATTTCATCAGCGGACGACTTCCGGCCAGAAACTCCTGGCGAGCAGCCTCTATCTCATCTGCACTATGAGTGGCAGTAAATGTTTTCCAAGCTGCAAAAAACTTTTGAAACTTTGGCGTACGGCGCTCCTGACTACGGCAATAGTTGCCATACCCTTTATAGAAGATACGCGCCATGACATTCGATTTCGGTGTGGCTTCGTAAATCTTTCTCTGTTGCTCAGAGTTGTCCAACTCGGAACCGCTCTTGCCTTTGAGGAAGAAGAGATGTATCTGACGGTAATAGTCACTCAAAGAGCTCTGAGGAGAATGGCAGAAAACTCCCGCTGTGATAGCAAGTGCCCAGATGAGGAGTCCCCAATGCCAGTCGGTACCAGGAATATTCTGATTCATCAGTCGCAGACTCAGCGCCACATAGATGGCGAAGAACCAGACATCGCCGGAGACGCCGTCGAGGACACGCCCCACAAGCGTTTTCTTACCCGATAGGCGGGCCATCTGACCGTCTGTGGAGTCGCAGAAATCGGCTAAGACAAGCAGTAGCACACCGAGAAGATTGTGCTTGAGATCAGTATAGTAGAACATCCAACCAGCGCCAGCACCAAGGAAGAAAGATAGAATGGTGATGACATTGGGATGAATGCCTAACTTGTTCCACAACAAGGCGAAGAGAAGGCCTATGGGACGGTTGAAATAAACATCGATATTCTCTTCGGTGTCTTTGGATTTGTATGATGCCTGAAGAAGTTCTTTAAATTTGGACACGGTAATTACGGATTAAGTATTATATTTTTGACCCAACTGCTGATTGCATTGGCAGCCTCCTCACGGCATCGTGAGAAACTGGGCCAGTCATTAAAATCTATGATATAAAAATGGCCTGTCTTGTCAATGACAGCATCGCCACCATAAACAGCTACGCCTGTGAGCTGAGACAGTCTGACGACTTCCTGATGCAGGGCTACCTGATTGTATGCATAATGATGGGCTTTGCCGTTGATAGTCTCATCCCCAAACTTGCTGATGCCGTCATCGCTGGGATAATAGCATCGGAAGAAGTCGGAGCCAACACCATAAAACTTCATCAGATCGCCAATGACATGGGAGCTGACGACCATATCGGTAATGCCTCGGCTGAGAAACAGCTTCTTAGCCTCCTCCAAAGCCTCATCATCAGGACAGAAAATGATATCACTCTTACTCTGTGCAGCGGCATCGCCGCGCTTGAGCCAATAGCCGTTGTGTCCTGTTATGGGTGGCATGGCAATATTGTTATCCCTCATCAATCTGTCTAAGACAGAACGTTGACAGCGCCTCACACTCTCAGCGCTGTTGACGACCAGACTCCCACTCTTTTCTTTCTCTGCTAAAATAGCCAACGTCTTAGGGTTGCGGGCCATCGTGATAAATATGTCTATGTCGGCCTCGACGTTACCCTTCTGAACATCCGCCTCATCAACGTCCACCACCACTGTGTTGTAATATGTTGACAGGCAACTGGCAACAGCCGATAGGATAAGTCTGTCTTTCTCAATACTGTTCGGAGAGAACCGGTCGTCGCGTCTTACGGAGCATATCTTCATTCTAAAAGGAATTTCTCTGCTTTATCGATGTCTGTGGCATGGTCTATGTCGAGGACTTTGGAAAAGTTGTAAGCCTTCAAGCGGCGTCCATCACGAATCAGCCCCCTTTGGAAGTTGCGCATCCGACTCTCACCACGAGCCATGCAGTCTTTAAGTGTTGCTATAGCGTTGGGAGCCAGTCCATAGATGCCACCAGAGATAAACTTACTGTCATGGTCAGCGGTATCATAGAAGCCAGTGACATTCATCTCCTCATCGGTGCCCACATATAGGGGCTTCTCATCATCGATGAAATCGGTAACGCCCATGAGTCCGTCAAAGCCCTCATCAAGAGCCTTTCGGAAAGCTTTCACATAAGCGGCAAACTCAGACTCTTTAAAGATGGTGTCAACAGTTGTAAGAATAAAAGGATGGCCTTCGAGAAGTGGGGCTATCTCGAAGAAGCTGTGCATACTGCTCGGAGTACTCTTCACACGCATCTGTAAAGGGATGGGGTAGCCATTCAGGCCATCCTCCTCAATACCTAACAGATGCTCACTGACAAGCGTGGTGAGGTCGTTGCAGATAACATCTATCTCGTCGGCACCATTCTCTACAAAGATACGCATCAGTCTGTCTATGAGATACTCACCATGAACCTTAACAAGTGGTTTGGGAGATGTAATCCCTTCGGCAGCAAGGCGAGAGCCCTCTCCAGCTGCTATTATGGCAAATTTCATTTTCGTCTATTTATAATCTGATACAAAGTTAGCCATTTTAGCCCACGTGAGAAAAAAAATTAGTATCTTTTTGATTTTATGTGGTAAACATATAAATAGATTTTGTAACTTTGTTGCATAAACCTAACATCATCAGCAATTGAAACGTACTTTATTTTTATTTCTCCTCTCCGTGCTCAGCTGCTTGTCAGCCTTCCCACAGCGCCCCCGCGTTGCCGTTGTCCTCTCCGGTGGCGGTGCTAAGGGTGTGGCGCATATCGGTGCACTAAAAGTGATAGAGAAGGCGGGCATTCCTATAGACATCATCACTGGCACCTCCATGGGAAGCATCATCGGCGGACTCTACAGCTGCGGCTGGAGCGCTACAAGACTCGACTCCATGGTCAAGAAGCAAGACTGGGCCTTTCTGCTCAGCGACAAGGGCGACTACTACGCCCAAAACCTCTCAAACAGAGAGCGGCAGACAACCTATGCCTATAGCAAGAGCTTCACATTGAAGAAGAAAAGTCGACTTGCCGACGCAGGATTCATCAAGGTCGCCAATCTCATGAAGCTCTCCCGACAGCTGACAGCAGGATACAACGATTCCATCAGTTTCGACTCGCTGCCTATTCCCTTTGCCTGCGTTGCCACCAATATTGTAGACAATACCGAATACGACTTT
Source organism: uncultured Prevotella sp. (assembly GCA_900543585.1). Classification (GTDB taxonomy): domain Bacteria; phylum Bacteroidota; class Bacteroidia; order Bacteroidales; family Bacteroidaceae; genus Prevotella. The sequence goes on along the minus strand of UQRP01000002.1, from coordinate 104,285 downwards.
CACAGCGGTGTCCTGGCTGAAGCCATGCGCACAAGTATGTCTATTCCCGGAGCCTTCGCCCCCGTCAGAAAAGGAGACAAGGTCCTTGTCGACGGTGGTTTGCGAAACAACTACCCTGCTGACATTGCCAAGGCAATGGGAGCCGACTACATCATTGGTGTTACCGTTCAGGGACCACCGCGCACAGCTGACGACCTGACATCGGGAGCTTCCGTACTCGGACAAATTGTAGACGTAAATTGTAAGAATAAATACGCTGACAACCTTGCCATCACAGATATTCCCATTCGTGTGAACACCCAAGGTTATGGCGCCGCGAGTTTCACCCCCGCTGCCATTGATACCTTAGAGCGGCGAGGAGAAGAAGAAGCCTTGAAACACTGGGACGAGCTTCTGGCATTGAAAACAAAGCTTGGTCTCGACAAGGACTACTACCCTACCCCACACGCGCTCAACCCCAATGCGCTCAAGCCTGTAGACTACAGCGACAACACTGATAGAAAACGACCTGAGACAGACATGGCAAAGGGCAGCGTAGGACTGAGATTCGACACTGAAGAGATGGTGGCCATGCAGCTCGATGGTGTCTACTCCATGTCTAAACACCCGCTTGATTTCGAGGCGACACTGAGATTGGGAAAGAATATCCACACCCTGCTGCAAGCCATGTGGACACTCCGACATGGCATGGTGGCGAAGGCTGCCTATGGCTACCAACACAACGATGTGGATATCTACCGAGACGGTACAAAGAACTATAACCTGACTCTCAACCATCACCAAGGGGCGATAGGTATCACGGGTATTGGCATCCGTAATATGGAGATGGATGTCTCTGCAAGATGGGATTATTACAACTATCATCATCTTATGGTTGCCAGCCAGTTAGGGCATGAGAGTTTCAAAATGGGCGACGACCACTTTTTCTCCTATCATGTCAATCTGCATTACAACTCTGAGAACCAAGGGCTCTTTCCGACAAGAGGCTCGAAATTTATGGCAGAATATGCTTACTTCACCGACAACTTCTACCAATACAATAATCACAGAGGCTTCAGCGAAGTCAGCTCGCTATGGCGTACTTCATTCGCTTTCAACCATTGGCTGACTTTTCAGCCAATGTTCTACGGGCGTCTGCTCTTCGGCTCTGAGATACCGCCTATCAGAAGCAACATCATTGGTGGGCAATGGTTTGCTCATTATTTCGAGCAGCAGATGCCATTTATAGGTATCGGGAATATAGAGACCACAGACAACCAATTTGTTGCTTGCCAGCTGAAGTTTCAGGCTCAACTCACCGATAACAACTTTGTTCTTCTAAAAGCCGTTGGAGCGGAGCACGCTAACAAATTGAGGGACATTTTTGACAAAGGCCCTATGCTCGGATGGCAAGCTGCATACTATTATAGAACCATCTTCGGACCTGTCGGCGCTACCTTAGGATATACCAATAAGACTGACAAATTCAATTTCTTCGTCAACTTAGGTTTCGAGTTCTAAGGGAGAAAAAACTGTAAGGCAGAAAACAATAAAAGCCTGACCGCTTATGTGGTCAGGCTTTTATTGAAGAACTTATTTACTTTTTCAAGTCTAGCTTTATCTGTAACTCATCAAGCTGCTTCTGGTCGAGTGCGGAAGGAGCATCGAGCATAACATCGCGCCCACTGTTGTTCTTCGGGAAGGCAATGCAGTCACGGATAGAGTCAAGACCCGCTAAGATGCTCACGAAACGGTCGAGACCAAAGGCAAGACCGGCATGAGGTGGTGCGCCATATTTGAAGGCATTCATCAGGAAGCCGAACTGAGCCTCTGCACGCTCCTTGGTAAAGCCAAGAACCTCAAACATCTTCTCCTGAAGGTTGGTATCATGGATACGGAGTGAACCGCCACCAACCTCAATGCCATTGCAGACAAAGTCGTAAGCCTTGGCACGAACCTTCTCAGGATGTTCATCCAAAAGTGGGATATCATCTGGATTAGGCATAGTGAAAGGATGGTGGGTAGCCATCAGACGCTGTTCCTCATCACTCCACTCAAAGAGTGGGAAGTCGATAATCCACAAACATTTGAAGACATTCTTATCGCGCAAGCCAAGACGGTCGCCCATCAGAAGACGAAGGGAGCAGAGCTGCACACGCGTCTTGTTGGCATTGTCACCGCTGAGGATGAGCACAAGATCGCCATCCTTGGCACCCGTCGTGGCCTTAACCTTCTGAAGTTGCTCGGGAGTGTAGAACTTGTCTATAGAGCTCTTTACTGTGCCATCGCTATTATATTTAATGTACACAAGGCCCTTGGCACCTACCTGCGGCTTTTTCACGAAATCAGTAAGTTCATTGAGCTGCTTGCGGCTATAGTCGGCACAGCCTGGCACAACGATACCACCGATATACGTAGCCTCATTGAAAACGGAGAATGAGCCTGTACCCTTAAGGTCGTCCATCAGCTCTACAAACTCCATACCAAAGCGGAGATCCGGCTTATCAGAACCAAAACGCCTCATTGCCTCGGCCCATGTCATCTGCTGCAATGGCTCGGGAAGATCCACACCACGGATCTCCTTGAAGAGCATGCGACACATGCCTTCGAAGAGATTGATGACATCGTCCTGGTCCACAAAGCTCATCTCGCAGTCCACCTGCGTAAACTCGGGCTGGCGGTCTGCACGGAGGTCTTCATCGCGGAAGCACTTCACAATCTGGAAATAGCGGTCCATACCAGCCACCATAAGGAGCTGCTTCAGAGTCTGCGGACTCTGAGGAAGCGCATAGAACTGACCTGGATTCATTCGAGAGGGAACGACAAAGTCGCGGGCTCCTTCTGGAGTGGAACCAATCAGCATAGGAGTCTCAATCTCCATGAACTGACGGGCGTCAAGGAAGTTACGGATAAGAATCGTCATGCGATGACGCAACTCCAGATTCTTACGCACGCAAGAGCGACGAAGGTCGAGATAGCGATATTTCATACGAAGGTCATCGCCACCATCGGTATTATCCTCAATGGTGAAAGGTGGTGTCAGCGACGGACTGAGAACCGTCAGTGCCGATACGATAATCTCTATATCGCCCGTATCCATCTTGTCATTCTTGCTCTGACGCTCAGAGACTTTTCCCTTAGCCTGGATGCAATATTCACGTCCAAGTTTGTTGGCCTGCTCCCAGAGACTCTTGTCGGCAGCCTCATCGAAAACGAGCTGAGTGATACCGTAGCGGTCACGAAGGTCGACGAAAGTCATGCCGCCCATCTTGCGGGTGCGCTGCACCCACCCAGCGAGGGTTACCTCTTTGCCACAATCTGCCAGACGTAGCTCCCCGCATGTATTGGTTCTATACATAGTGTTATATAAGTATTTGAATTTTAGGCGCAAAATTACAATTTTTTATTTGAAATGGAAAAAGATATGGTGATATGCTCTAAAAATAATGTTAAAAGACGATGGATATGGCAAAAGGCTGAGAAACTTTTCATACTTTTGTATGTCATATAAAATATCAGCATTAAAAATCGACTATAATGAAAAGAATTTTATTCATGGCCATGCTGCTTATAGCTAGTGTGACAACAACATTTGCCCAGGCGAAGATTTCGTTTGACAAGTTGACGAATGACCTTGGAACATTTTCTGAGGCCAATCCGGTGCAGAAGTGCACTTTTACATTCACCAATACAGGCGACAAGCCCCTTATCATCAACCAGGCTGTAGCAAGTTGCGGATGCACGGTACCACAGTATACCAAATCGCCTATTAAGCCAGGTGAGAAGGGTACCATTACGGTGACATACAATGGCAAGGGTAAATTCCCAGGGCATTTCAAGAAGACAGTTACCATCCGTACAAATGGCGTGCCGGAGATGACGCGGCTCTATGTTGAAGGCGTCATGACGGAAGCCAAAAGCGGCAAATAACTTCGATATTACTTAGACATTCTTCCTCTGAAGACTTTTCTACTACGGGGAGGGATGTCTAAGTGCTATATCACCCTTATCTACGAAACTTAATTTTAACCTAAAAAATACCATATGGAAGAAAAAACTACGAATGCCCTTTCCGGGCATTTCAACAAGAAGAAAGCGCTATGGTGTCTGGTAACGCTTATCCTGACGCTCATAGTTTGGAACCTTCCGGCTACTGTCTTTGGTATTGCCGGTCTCACGGTAGTTCAACAACGTGTCATCGCCATCTTCGTCATGGCTGTGATGTTATGGCTTACTGAGGCTATCCCTGCCTGGGCGACATCGGTGACCATCATCTTTGTATTGCTATTTTTTGTCAGCAATTCTTCGTTCAACTTCATGCAAGGTAGTGAGGGACAATATGGTCAGCTTCTCGACTCCGTGGGTATCATGGCCTGCTTTGCCGATCCTACCATCATTTTGTTTCTCGGTGGCTTCATTCTGGCCATAGCAGCAACGAAGTCGGGGTTGGACGTCTGGATGGCAAAGACAATGATAAAGCCTTTCGGTAAGAAAAGCGAAAACGTCCTTTTAGGATTTCTTCTTATCACAGGTTTCTTTTCCATGTTCATCTCCAATACCGCCACGGCAGCCATGATGCTGACATTCCTCACCCCTGTCTTCAAGGCATTGCCTGCCAACGGAAAGGGACGTATCGCATTAACAATGGCTATCCCCATCGGTGCCAATCTCGGCGGTATGGGCACACCTATAGGTACACCTCCTAATGCCTTCGCCTTCAAAGTTCTCAACGACCCAGCTGGCATGAACCTCGACATCAGCTTTGGTCAATGGTTTGCCATCATGGGCCCCCTCGTCATCATTCTGCTTATCATTGCATGGTTGCTTCTACGCAAGTTCTTCCCCTTCTCACAGAAGACGATAGAGCTCAATATCGAAGGCGACATGCATCGCAACTGGCGCACAGCAGTGGTAGGCATCACCTTTGCCATCACCATCATCCTCTGGATTTGTGGAAAACAAGTAGGTATCAATGCCAATACCGTTGCCATGCTTCCTATCGCCGTCTTTGCCTTCACGGGCGTCATCACAGCCAAAGACCTACAGGATATTGACTGGGGAGTTATCTGGATGGTAGCCGGTGGCTTTGCCTTGGGCATGGCCATGAACGGTACTGGACTGGCACAGGTAGCAGTAGAGTCTATTCCTTTCGGAGAATGGAGCCCCATCGTGATGCTAATTATCGCGGGTCTCGTATGCTACTTCCTTTCCAACTTCATCAGTAATACGGCTACAGCAGCCTTGCTCATACCTATCCTCGCCGTCGTCTGTAATGGCATGGGCGACAAGCTCAATGTTATCGGTGGCGACTCCACCATTCTTATCGGCATTGCCGTCGCAGCATCAGCAGCCATGTGTCTGCCAATCTCCACACCGCCTAATGCCATCGCCTACTCTACCGGACTTATCGAGCAGAAAGATATGGCCAAAACAGGACTCTGTGTAGGTATTATTACACTCGTTCTCGGATTCAGCGTTCTCATCGTGGCTGGAAAAATGGGAGTCTTCTAATTTTGTAATAACTTTAATATCATAGAAAAGCCTCGCCGAAGAGATATCGGCGAGGCTTTTTATTTTGGTCTGATATAGAGGCTTAGTTCAAACCAAGGCTTTTCTTGATAGCCTCAATCTTCTCCATGCCCTTCTTGTCGAGTGCTTCATATTCTGAAGCATCGTGCATGACACCCTTGACCTCTATGTAGAACTTTATCTTTGGCTCCGTACCAGAAGGACGGACGCTGACCTTTGTGTCATCGTCGCAGAACCACTGCAGCACATTGCTGGTCTCCGGCATCTCGAGCTTGGTCTTCTTGCCCTGAGCGTCAGTGGCCTCAAGGGTCTTATAGTCCTTCCAAAGCACCACCTTAGAACCACCAAGCTCTTTAGGAGGATTAGCGCGGAAGTCAGCCATCATCTTCTGAATCTCCTCAGCTCCGGTCTTACCAGGACGCTCCACATTGATAGTGAACTCCTTGGAGAAGCCGTACTCCTTATAGACCTCCATCAGAATGTCGTAAAGCGTCTTGCCCTTATCTTTGGCATAGGCACAAATCTCAGCGAGCAGCGAGCAGGCAGAGACGGCGTCCTTATCACGAACGAAGTCCTCGGCCAGGAAGCCATAGCTTTCCTCACCACCACCGATATATTTCTGCTTACCCTCTGAGAGACGAATCTCACGGGCAATCCACTTGAAGCCTGTGTAGCAGTCACGCATCTCAACGCCCTGCTTGTCGGCAATCTTCTTGATAAGCTCTGTGGTGACGATGGTCTTGACAATGAAGTCGGTAGGCTTCAGCAAGCCCTTGGCCTTGCGGTTGGAAATGATGTACCACAGGAATATCATGCAGGTCTGGTTACCATTAATCAGCACCCACTCACCCTTATCATTCTTGCAGGCCATGCCCACACGATCAGCATCAGGGTCACTGGCCATCAGAATATCTGCATCTATCTCCTTAGCAAGATTCAGACCAAGAGTAAGAGCCTCTGCAAACTCGGGATTCGGACGATCCACAGTGGGGAAGTTGCCATCCTTGATCATCTGGGCAGGAACACACCAGACATTGTCAAAGCCCCAGTAAGCTAAAGAGCGAGGAATGATGACACGACCAGCTCCATGGAGAGGAGTATACACAATCTTCAGGTCATGTTGCTTTTTGATAACCTCTGGGTCAATAGAGATGGTACGGATCTGACGCAGATATGGCTCATCGATGTCCTCACCGATAATCTGAATGAGATCCTTATTGCCCTCAAACTTGACATCCTTGATAGTGCACTTATTCACCTCGTCGATGATGCCCTTATCATGAGGAGCCAGCACCTGAGCACCATCTTCCCAATAAGCTTTATAGCCATTATACTCACGCGGATTGTGGCTGGCTGTAATGTTGACACCAGCCTGGGCCTTAAGGTAGCGAATGGCAAAAGAGCACTCAGGAGTAGGACGAAGGTCATCGAAGAGATAAGCCTTGATGCCGTTGGCCGAGAAAATATTGGCTACCGTCTCAGCATATAAACGACTGTTGTTGCGGCAGTCATGACAGACAACGACTGAAATCTCGTCGCGATCCTTGAAATTCTTCTTCAGATAGTTGGCAAAGCCCTGAGTAGCCATACCTACTGTATAGATATTCATACGGTTGGATCCTGCACCCATAATGCCGCGAAGACCACCCGTACCAAACTCCAGATCCTTGTAGAAGCTCTCTATCAAGTCTGTCTTGTCTTCTTTGTCAAGCATAGCCTGGACGGCCTTGCGGGTGTCAGCGTCGAAAGCAGGATCAAGCCATTGCTTGGCCTTGGCCTCACACTGCGCAATCAACTCTTTGTTGTTCTCCATAGTGATTGTTGTTGTTTAAAAATTGTTTATACGTTCTTTTTGTGGCAAAGATAGCATATTTTTTTTGATTACTATAGTTGTGCAAATTAATTTTTGTAAATTTGCACAAGATTTGTAGTTCATATTCTCAGACATTTAAAAACCACAACAAGCATGTACTTTACCGGAATAACAATTGCCGTTTGCACATTTCTTATAATAGGGCTCTTTCATCCCTTGGTTATCAAGACAGAATACTATTTTGGCACACGCCCCTGGTGGATCTTCCTTGTAGCCGGCTGCCTGTGCATCGTCTCTTCCATCTGCGTCGCCGAACCTATTGCCTCTTCGCTGATAGGTGTTCTGGGGGCTTCTTTCCTCTGGTCTATCGGCGAACTATTCGAGCAGAAGAAACGCGTTGAAAAAGGATGGTTCCCGAAAAATCCTAAAAGACGTGACAAAACACAATAAATTGCTTTTTGCCCTATTTTCATCAATCAGGGCCCTCTCTGAAGGCCAGATATAATTCACGTTAAAATACTATTATTTCCGCTCGCTATTGCAGAAAAATGCTAACTTTGCAAAAGTAACATCTAAATCTTAATGGCATGTTAACAGCAAAAATGCAAGACGCTATCAATGCGCAAATCAACGCCGAATATTGGTCGGCTTATCTTTATCTTTCCATGGCAGCTTTCGCCAACTCCAACGGCTATCCTGGCTTCGCCAACTGGTTTGAAATACAGTACCAGGAAGAGCTCGACCACGTAAAGATTTTCTTCGACTACGTGCTCCAGCGCGACGGCCGTGTCATTCTCAAACCCATCGACGCCGTACCTACAGAATGGAAGTCTCCGCTTGACCTCTTTGAGAACACCCTCAAGCATGAGCAGAAAGTCACCTCGCTCATCAATGAGCTCTATGCTACCGCTGTTGCCGACAACGACTTTGCCACACAGAGCATGCTGAAATGGTTTATCGACGAGCAGGTTGAAGAAGAAGAAAATGCCAAGACCATCATCGACAGCCTGAAAATGATAGGCGACAACGGGTATGGTCTGTATACCCTTGACAAAGATCTCGCCGCACGCGTGTATACCCAGGCAGCACCCTTAGCCAACAAAAACGCATAAAGAGACTTCATAAAGAAAAAAACGCAGCCTACAGAAATGTAGACTGCGTTTTAATAATATCTTTGTCAGTAAGATTTAAAGGTCTTAGGCGAGAACAACCTTGCCTGCATCACCCTTCACCTTACCCTCTTTCAGGAGCCAGCCGATACCTAAAAGGACCTCGACTTCTGTCTTGCCTGTGAGAGAGACGAGCTCTTCAACAGACTTTGCCTCACCAGCAGCATAAAGAGCCTGGTATACATCACCAGCGCGGAATCCTGCATTCTCTGCATCTACGAAGATTTCTTCTTTCTTTGCAGCTGCCTTTACAACTTTCTTCTCTGTTGTCTTCTTTGCTGTTGCCTTAGGAGCAGCTTCTGTAGTAGCTTTCTTTCCTGCCATAATTTAGTAAATTTATAATTATATTTTCGGACTTTTTGGAAACTCTCTCATTTATTTTTTGCAAATGTAAGCATTTAATTTTAATGGAGATAGAAAAAGAAGAAAGAAAAACCGAAAAAATCCGCGCTTTCCGCCCGTTTGTGGTATTTTTTGATTTAGGTCAAAGAAAAGAGCCGTCAGAATTGATTTCTATCAAGCCAAAATAATTCCTCTACATTTCTAACAGCTTATATTATAATACATTTGGATTGCAATTTCTTCCGAAACAAAATTACCAAACACATACTATAATCAAGTTATCACTACATGCAAAAACTTAGATAAAAAAAACGCCCGGACTCCAATGGAATACCATCAGAATCCAGGCGCAAAATATCATAATCAGTGATTAGTCAAGCCACTTCACATAGCAGAAATCCTGACGATGGGGCAACTTGGCATTCTTCGGGAACATGCGTACGCATGTCTTGAAAGTGCCAGCGTGCTCAGGCTCAATTGTGAGCTCGAACTTATAGTTGTTTCCATTGTGACCAACCATCTTGAACTCGTCAACATCGTAGATACGGCGATCGCTTGGATCTGCATCCGGCTTCAGGATGACCATCTCCAGACCAACGGCGTTGTTAAGGCCCTGCTCGTCGATGGTATAACGCAGTGTATACTTCTTGCCAGTCTCACCACCATTTGTCAGAGGCTCTACCTCCTTGCTGACAACATTGATGCTATCCCAGCGCTCAGCAACAGTCTCCTTCCACTGAGCAATCTCCTTAGCGAGACGGTTGTTGTTGGCCTGCAACTTAGCAGAACGCTCAGCCTCCTTCTCGTAGAACTTGCTGTAGTAGTCGTCGAGCTGACGCTTCATTGTATAGTGAGGAGCAATCTCAGCGATAGAGTTCTTGATGACCTTAATCCAGCCCTCGCTGTAGCCCTTCTTATTCTTAGCATAATACAGAGGAACGATATCGTGCTCAAGAAGAGAGTAGATGGTAGCTGCATCCAGTGCATCCTGATACTGCTGGTTCTGGTAGGTACGCTCCTGAGGCAGTGCCCAACCGGCATCCTTACGGTAGCCCTCAACCCACCAGCCGTCAAGGACGGAGAGGTTGACAACACCATTCATCTCAGCCTTTTCACCTGATGTTCCGGAAGCCTCGAGCGGACGAGTCGGTGTATTCATCCAAATGTCTACACCAGAGACAAGACGACGGGCGAGCTGCATGTCATAGTCCTCAAGGAAGATAATCTTACCCAGGAACTCAGGACGCTGGCTGATCTCGTAGATTCTCTTAATCAAGCCCTGACCAGCACCATCAGCAGGATGAGCCTTACCAGAGAAGAAGAAGAGAACGGGATGCTCAGGGTCGTTGACAATCTTGCTCAGACGATCAAGGTCGGTGAAGAGCAGATGTGCACGCTTGTAAGTAGCGAAACGACGGCAGAAGCCTATCATCAGTGCATTGGGGTTGATACGCTCCAGAAGAGACACCACACGTGCTGGATCACCCTGATTACGCAGCCACTGCTTGGTAAACTTGTCGCGGATATACTTGATGAGCTTCTCCTTAAGAGCCATACGAGTCTTCCAAATCTCATCGTCAGGCACATTATAAATGGCATGCCAGATCTTTTCATTACTCTGGTCGCTCATGAAAGTAGGATCAAAGTACTTGTCGTAGACCTTACGCCACTCTGTTGCGCACCATGTGGGGAAGTGGACACCATTGGTCACATATCCTACATGGTTCTCCTCGGGGAAGTAGCCTTTCCAAATAGGAGCGAACATCTTCTGGCTCACCCATCCGTGGAGCTTCGACACACCATTGACCTCCTGGCAGGTGTTGCAAGCAAAGATACTCATGCAGAAACGCTCGCTGTGGTCATTAGGATTCTGACGACCCATACCGATGAACTCATCCCAGGAGATGCCAAGCATAGCAGGATAAGCACCCATATACTTACCAAAGAGCCCCTCGTCGAAGTAGTCATGACCGGCAGGGACAGGAGTGTGAACAGTGTAGAGGGAAGAAGCGCGGACGAGCTCAAGAGCCTGGTTGAATGTCAGACCGTCCTTGACATAGTCCACAAGGCGCTGGAGGTTGCAGAGAGCAGCATGACCCTCGTTGCAGTGATAGAGCTGCTTCTTGATGCCTAACTTCTTAAGCATCAACACACCGCCCATACCTAACAGAATCTCCTGCTTCAGGCGGTTTTCCCAATCACCACCATAGAGGCTGTGGGTGATAGGACGGTCGAACTCTGAGTTCATATCGTTGTCGGTATCAAGAAGATAGAGCTTGATACGGCCAACGTTGACACGCCAGACAAGAGCATGCACCTGATAGTTCACATAAGGAACATCGATAACAACCTGATTGCCGTTCTCATCGAGGACGCGCTCAATAGGCAGAGAGTTGAAGTCCTGCGCGTCGTACTTGGCAATCTGTTGTCCATCCATGCTCAGGCTCTGGGTGAAATAGCCATAACGATAAAGGAAACCAATGCCGCACATATCGACATTGGAGTCAGAAGCCTCCTTCATATAGTCGCCGGCAAGCATACCCAGACCACCAGAATAAATCTTCAGCACCTGGTTCAGACCGTACTCCATAGAGAAGTAAGCAACAGAGGGACGCGTAGCATCGGGCTTAACATCCATGTACGCACGGAACTTAGCGTAGACGTCCTTCACCTTCTTCATGAGGACCTTGTCCTTGACGATGGCCTCTTTACGATCGTAACCTAAACGGTCGAGGAGTAAAACAGGGTTATGGCCCACTTCCTCATAGAGCTCTTCGTCGAGGCTCTTGAAGAGATTGCGTGCCTCATAGTTCCAAGCCCACCACATATTGTGTGCGAGCTCGTTGAGACATTCCAACTGCTCAGGGAGGCTGGATTTGATGTTCAGCGATTTCCACTGAGGTTCATTGGCGTAATCAGCTTTAATTTTCATAATGTTTGGATTATACAGTTGATTTTATTATCCGTCTATTAAGTGGAGGATGATTATCTTCTCCTTTCTTCCTATCCTCTAACTATATAATAATGTGTAAACTTATGCTCTTTTCTGCCTCTCTATTGCCTTCTTAAGTGCAAAATTGTAAGCCTTCTCATAATATTTAATGAAATGGCTCCAGAGTGCTTTCTTGGAAAGGCGTTCGGCGTTGGTACGCGAAGCCTTCACATCGGCAGGCGACATCTCTGAATATTCATAGATAGTCTCCTCGATAGCATTGGCCACATCACCATAGTTGCTGTCAGTGCGATGAACAACCTTCACGCCATCCACGATTTCTCCATAATGACCAAGTTCCGAGTTGACCCACAAGCCAAAGCCTGCAAGGTCAGTGGTCACACAAGGCACTTTGAAAGCAATGGATTCTAAAGGTGTATATCCCCATGGCTCATAGTAAGATGGGAATACGCAGAGGTCGTTACCCAAGACGACATCGTAATATGAGAGATTGACAATACCGTCATCACCAGTGAGATAGCAAGGTATGAAGAATACGTCGGCCTTGCTGCCATTGGCATTATTGATACCTAAGCTACGGAACTTGCAGAGCGTATTGTCACTATCCATATTGTTCAGCCAATGTGTGAGAACCGGCTGCTCCAAAGCTCCAGCAGACTGCATCGCAGAGTTCAGTTTCTCCTGCAAGTCCTTTCTCGGCTCACGCACCCAAGCTGGTACATCGATGAAGGCCACGACACGCTTCTTCAGACGTGCGTCGTTTCTGAGGATATTCATAGCATCAATGAAAACATCGATGCCTTTGTTACGGAACTCATAACGCCCGCTCGTAGAGACGATGAGCGTATCATTACCAAACTGTTCACCGGTGAGTGCATTGGCTATGGCCAAGAGCTTCTCTCGGGCAGCTTTACGCTTTCGAGTAAACTCAGCGCCCTTCGGCACAAAGTTATTCTCAAAGCCATTAGGCAATACCACGTCAACAGGTTTATCAAGAAGTTGTTTGCATTCCCGAGCTGTGATCTCACTCACAGTGGTGAAGCAATCGACATACTTGGCAGTCTGATGCTCAATAGAATGCTTACTCTGCATATTGAGTTCCTCTGCCATCTGGTTACCATTGTAACCCTCAAAGTAGTCGTATAGCGGTTTGTTGTTGCCAGCTATGCTGCGCCCAATGCTTGTAGCATGGGTCGTGAATATCGTTGCTATCTCAGGCACATGTCTGTGGATATAAAGCAATCCAAGACCTGTCATCCATTCGTTGCCATGATAGACGACTTTCTTGGAAGGATCGATATTATAATAGTAGAAGCTCTGCACCACAAGAGCTGCTGCATACGAGAACATGGAAGCCTCATCGTAGTCGCCATAGGCATGCAGGCTGTCAACCTGATATTCCTTCCAGAGGTTACCATAAATCTCATCCTTGATTTTATAATAAGGAGTAAAGTCTACGAGTATTGCCACAGGCTGACCTGGAATATTCCAGCGTCCCACCTTGACACGCAACCCCTCGGACGCTGCTTTCTTTGTCCACTGGACAAAGAGCGTCTTGTCTTCTGAGAAATACGGGCATGGCTTCTCTTTCCAACAGTCCGGGCCGATGAAAATGAGGTTATCATTCAGTCTGTCGTGCAATGTTTTTGCACGTGTGGAGAGTACGGCGTAAATGCCTCCTACTTTATTACAAACTTCCCAACTTGACTCAAAAATATAATCTGGAAACAATCCTTTCTGTGCCATAAATGATTTCTAATACCCGCAAAGTTACTACAAAAAATATAAAAACAGATTTTATAGCCGATATTTTTTTCAAAAAAGAGTCTTTTGTTGCATTATTACAGTAACTTTGCACATACCAATTTGTATTAGCATGAAAAAGCTCTTTATTTCAATGGCTTTCGTACTTGTTGCCATTGCAGCATCTGCGCAAGAGTTGGAGAATGGAAAAGATTCAACAACTTTCAAGGGATACCTCTACAATGCCCAATACGACGTCTATATCCGTATGGATTTCTATCATAACAACGTCACCGTCCCCTATCAGGAGATCTATGGTCCCATGCCCGGATTCTTTGGGGATAAGCAGGATGGTAGAAAGTGGTTGTTTACCGACGCTACCATAAAAGATGCCAAGACAGCCGAGATTCAGATTATCAACGACTATGGCAGTGAGGATCTTACTGCTACACTGACACAGATTAACGACTCCACGTTCCGGCTCAAACAAGGTAAGGGAAGTACGATAAAAATTGCCCGTAACCGCAAATGGGTAAAAATGCCAGACGAGCTTGATTTTGTAAAGAAATGAAGATAACTAAAAAGAGATTTACATTAGGATTTTTTGCCGCCACAGCCTTGTTGGCTGCCATCAGGCTCATCTTTCCATCCATAGCGCAGGGCAGCAGCCAAGATGCCAAAGCTGCATCGTTGGACACAAAGAAAGAGGCTCCCAGTCACGTCGCTGCTTTACCTGTGGCGCTGAGCGACAAAGATATGAAGACCATCTATCTTGGTGCCGACGGTAAGGAAGTGAAAAGCCGCATCTACAGTGTCCCGGGATTTGAAGTTTCCTTCCCTGACCAAAACGATGTCCAGCTCATCGCAGCGGCCAGATGGGGCGTTAAGCCGGTGGCTGACAGCACAGAGGCTTCCAAGAACAAGAAACAACTCGTCTATATCAGTGCCAACCCTTACTTTTATGTGGACCGGCTTCGTGACAGCTCCCCTTATCTCGTTCCAAGGGCCGCTGTCTTATTGCAGGACATCGGCCGCAACTTCTTCGATTCTTTGGAAGTGAAGCACATCCCTCTCCATAAGATTATTGTGACGAGCGTCTTGCGCACCAAGGCCGATGTAGAGCGCTTGCAGAAGAAAAATCCCAATGCTAAAGCCAACAGCTGCCACCTTTACGGCACTACCTTTGACGTCTGTTACAATAGATATAAGACTGTAGAGGCACCTGGCGAACATCGCCGGGAGGTGCGCAACGACACCTTGAAATGGGTGCTGGCAGAGGTTATGCGTGATATGCGCGAACAGAACCGGTGCTACATCAAATATGAGGTAAACCAAGGCTGCTGGCATATCACTGTCAGATAACACCATGAATCATAGTAGCGACAGCCTATCCTAAGATTTGATAGGCTATTGCAGCTATGATAGCCAACGCAATAGCAGTTATCACAAGTCGCAGCAGGCAACCAGCCACTTTCTTGATAACAAAGCCCGCCACAATGATGACCAGAAGAATGGTGATATAATAAGTAGCAGAATCATTGACGACAGAAGCTGCGAGAACGCCATTCTGAATTGACGCGATAAGTTGTGGTGTCATAATAATGGTTGTTGAAAAGCCTGCGGAATATCCGTTTTAAACTCCAACGGCTTATGAGTGACAGGATGATAAAAGCAAAGTTTATAAGCATGCAGGCACAGCCGACCTATAGGGTCATCACCATTGCCATATTTAATGTCGCCACAGACAGGGTGTCCCATATCGGCAGCGTGAACACGGATCTGGTTCTTGCGTCCGGTCTCAAGCCGAAACTCTACAAGAGAATAACCATTACCATTATCTGAACGTTGCAAGACACGGTAATGGCTGATGGCTATCTTCCCACCATTATCGTAATTAGAGCTATAGGTGAAGTATGCCTTGTTATCCTTAAGCCAGCTCTCAATCGTTCCCTCATCCTGCTCCACCATTCCTGAGAGAAGTGCAACATAGCGTCTGTCGTAGACAATGTTGTGCCAGTCACTCTCCAGCGCCAGCTCCGTCTGCTTATCCTTGGCATAGAGCATCAGACCACTGGTATCACGGTCGAGTCTATGCACGACATGGGCTTGACAATGCTGGCGTGTCTTACGGAAATAGTCGTCTAAGATTGTCTTGACATTGAGTGAACTGTGCCCCGCTGCCATGGAGAGGATGCCTTGGTGCTTGTCTATGACTACGATATAACGGTCCTCATAGACAATACGAAGGTATCGGCTGTGGAACTCGTCATTCTGCTTCGACCGGCTAATGGTAATCTTCATGCCAGGCTTCAGCGGAAAATCAAACTGTGTCACCGTCTTCCCATTTACTCTCACGCCATGACCGGAGAGTGTGGCCTTGACCTTAGTGCGGCTCGTGTGTAGGTTGGCGAGAAGCCAGTCAAGAAGGAGAGCATCCTCCTTGACGGTATAAGAGTTGTATTGCTTATCCATTAACAAATTAACTATCCGAAGAGTTATTCCTTTCGTTTCCAGATATTGGTGATCTTATGACGTATCGCAAAGATATTACACAAGCTCACAATGACGAGGAGTATCAGTCCGAGACAAACAGCAGGGAGCATAGTGCCTAAGTCTACATCAGGGAAGAGGGCAGAAATAACGCCTGTATAGTAAGACCTGACAAAGACAAGGACGACGAGGGCTATAACCAACACTCCCAGGTTGAGACCCACTGTGAGGAGTTGGTAAGGTTTAGCCACCTGCCCAGGACTATATCCGATGAGTAAGAGGTTCTCAAGTTTTGATGAGTTTTTCTGCACGAGAAGATAGATACTCAGCATAAGGATATAGAAGCTCAGCGCTGAGATGACAAGTCCCACAGCCATCACCATCGTTACCATGAGGCGAAGGAAATAAGTTGTCTTCTCTGCATCGAGCTTATCATTCTCCACCTCATAACCTTTCCGGTCAAAATAAGATGTCATCAGCTCCGTCTTACTATTATCCGGTTCTATGATAAGCCGAGTCGGGTCACTGGTCTTGCCCTGTGCAAAAGTCTCATTGCTCCAATCCATAAAGGCCTGTGGCACAAGGATAGACGACACACGATTGGAGAAGCCTATCACCTTTCCCTTAAACGATTGGCTCTTGCCATCGCCCTGAATAAAGATGTCGAAATCAATCATCCCCACCAAGCCATCGCTAATCTTTGGCAGCGAGCGGCTTTGGGCAAAGCCAAAGTTATACATTGCTATATAGCTCCTTGGCAAGATGATAGGTACCACATGCTCACCAGGAGTATAGCGCCATTCCCCTTTAGGAGCATCGACAAACTCATCAGGAATACTCTCAAAGAAGAGCTCAGAGTTCAGAACATTGGTACCGCCTACACCCATATGTGCTGTAATCGTATACTGGTTAGGTGTGAAGACACCTGTCTTGAGGGTGAAGCCAGCATTCTTAAGATTGCTGACATCCTCAGCTGTGAAGGCGTTGGAACTGCCTGAGATGGTGTTACCTGTTCCTACCTTCTTCTCCACGATGATATAGTCTGACTTCATAAACGCATCGTCGGCTGTGAACACCGGCATGACGTCACGATAGAACTGGTATCCGAGGAGAACGATGAGCATGCCAAAAAGATTGGCAAAGAAGAAGCCCGTAAATTGGGCGATGCTGATATGTTGCCTTAAAAGTTTCCAAACGAGATTCATAGCCTTACCACCCTTTCATAGTTTAGGTCCATGTGTTTACCAATACTTGTCACAATGACACCGGCTCCTTGCTTCTTCGCCTCTGTCATCATGATGTCACCCATGATTCGCGCATTATTATCGTCAAGGTGAGAGATGGGCTCGTCAGCGAGAATAAAATCGAAAGGCTGCACCAGTGCTCGTATCATGGCCACGCGCTGCTGTTGGCCGAAAGACATCCGGCCGATTTTGGCATTGACCTTATCAGCGATGCCAAGCATGTCAAACCACTGCAAAATTTCTTCCTCTGACTTAAAACCCGTGAGTTTGTTCTTTATCTGCACATTCTCCATAGCAGTGAGTTCAGGGAAGAGACGAAGTTCCTGAAAAAGATGACTGATATGTGTGCGACGCATAGAAACCCACTGGCTCACCGTATAATTATGAGTATTGTCAGCGTCGAAGAGAACATTACCGTCGTAGTCATGGCGGTAGCCGACAACATAGCTACAGAAAGTACTCTTACCTTTTCCCGAGTCAGCCTCAACAAGATAGAGATGGCCTTTCTCGAATGTAATGTCGTTGTTCCAGATGTCAGACTCCATATCAGCGATATGCTCGGAGAAGACGTGAGGAACAACCTGTTTGAAAGTTATTGACTGCATATTACAGACTTTTATTTCAATGTATAAACGATAGTATTGATATTTCCAAACATCGGCTTCAACAAAGCTGTCACTGCTGATGCTTTTGTTCCCTGAAGTGCAGCAAAGTTGACAATCATAACAAGTTTCTGGCCTACGATCATCTTCTGCAAGTCCTGACTGATAGGCTTGGTTGCCGGCTTAATGCTCTGCAAAGCCTCCTGGGCTGACCCTCCACTCATATATTGATTATCGGCCGTAACACCGAAGTAATAAGTAGTGCCATCACTGGTATAATAGAAGCAGTTGGGTCCCCAGTCAGCAATGCGCCCGCCCGCCGGAACGCTCTGCTTCCAGTAGTCCACATCCTTCAGCCACGGTGCACCAGAAAGACGTGCTGCCATTTTCATATCAAAAGTGCCTTTACCAAGCGAAGAACTCGTCAGTGAGAGGTCACCGTTGACACTACGGATGATATTATCCATGTCGATAGCAGCATTGATACCATTGAGCATAGCAGAAATAGCGGCACTCTGCTTGATGATATTGTGATATTTATTGCCGTCAACATTCATAAACATACCTAAGACGTCAGTGGCAGCCATCGACTTGACATAGTCTCCTTTGATAGGTCGATAGACACTCCGTGAGGCTGTGAGGGCATCATTAATCTGTTTCTTAAAAGAGATGGTTCTGCCCTGCATCAGCAGCCTCCCACCTTTAATCTCCATGCCTGCCGTCAATACGATGTCAGAGGGATCAGTGCCTTTTGGCGCTCCTATTGTGAAAGGTGCTGCAAACTGCTGTGGCAGTGCCTGCGTCTGCGCAACCAGTGCCATAGGAGCTTGGATGGAGTCGAGTTGGTCAAACATAGGCGTTCCCTTAATGCCATTATCCTCATCAGCGTTGAGATAACGTGCCATCAATGTGATGAGGTCGTCCTGCTGGGCCGGGACAACAGGTCCCATAAGCAGTGCTGCCTTATCGGAGAATCCTATCACCCATCCTGAAGGCAGCGCTGAGAAATGGCAATGCCGACGCTCCCTGACCGTAAGTTTTGCTGCTGTAAGTGCATCAGCGAGTTTGTCATCATCGCTGACTTTTGAGCACAATCCCAGATTACCCTGCTCGTCCTCGAAGAAGTAGACTTGCGAAGAAAGGTCAAGGCCTGTGTCATCAAGATTGCTTACATGCAACAATGTTTTCAATATCAATGGACTCTTGCTGCCGCTGAGCTTGGCCGGATTAAAAGAGATAAGCAGCGAACTCTCACGCGGTATGGCGTTGATATAATCACTGTTGGAACAGGAAGAGAAGAATAATGCAAAAACAGCCATCAGAAAGACTGTTGCTATCCTAAATCTTTTCATTGGTAAAAGAAATATTTTATGCTAAATGCGTTTCACTAATTGAGCCATTGTCACCGCCATCAGCCCTGCTGTTTCAGTGCGCAACCGGCTGTTTCCTAATGTCACGGGCTGGAAACCGTGAGCCAGCGCCTGCTGCACCTCATCGGTAGAGAAGTCGCCTTCCGGCCCCACGAGAACACAGACCGAGGCTTTGGCAGGAAGTTTCTGAAGACTGTCTAAGAGGTCGACACGCGGACGGTCGTCGTAACAATGGGCTATGAACTTAAAATCATCGGCACATGAGGAGACAAAGTCAGCAAAAGGCGTCATACCAACAACATGAGGCATAAAAGCTTTCCGACTCTGCTTCACGGCGGAAACGACAATCTTATCGATTCGCTCCGTTTTGACGATATGACGTTCAGAGAATTTACAGTCGACAAAGGTTATGCCATCGAAGCCCACCTCCGTGGCCTTCTCTGCCATCCATTCCACACGCTCCATCATTTTCGTAGGCGCTATGGCAAGATGAATACTTCCCCGCCATGTTTTCTCTTGAGGTAATGCCTTTAGTATCCGGTAGAAACACCTTTTCTTATTTGCCATACCCACCTCAGCCTGGTAGAAACAACCCTTGCCGTCTATCAGCCATATCGGGTCGCCCTCTGAAAGGCGAAGCACTTTCACGGCATGCTGAGCCTCCTGCTCGGGAAGTTCCTCGGCATTGCCGGCATCGGGAACATAGAAAAATCGCTCCTCTTTCATGACTTGTCCTGATCTTTTTCTTTACGTCGCTCCATCTCATCCCGAAGCTGAGAGGCCAGTTCATAGTTCTCATCGCTGATGGCCTTATCGAGTGCCTTGCGCAACATTGACATAGATAGCGTGTTGACAGGTAAGGCTACACCCTCAGAACGAATATCAAAAGGAGAGCTCTGCTTTAAGAACAAAGTCTCGTCAATATACAAGGGTATCTTATTCTTACTGACATAACTGAGCAGGATGGCGTCGGGAGCAGAAATAGCCACCTGGTCAAGGGTGTCGACATTGCTCAGAATAGCTGTGTAGTTGCCTTTATTCAACCCTGTGATGACTACCTCCAGATCAAGATTCGTTTGCCAACGAATGACCTTCAGCAACACATCAATGAGCTGATTGGACTGCGCCCCGACCTTATCATCATGTTTCTTAAACTCTTCCAGTGCCGCACCATCACAGGGCACAGCTATCTGCCGTTCCTGAAAAGGGTCCGTGAGAATGATAAGGCCCTCGTTGTCGCTGTCAACGACCTCTGTAGCCTGATGAAAAAAGAGTTGTAATCTTGCCATTGAGTTTATTTCTGTTTTCTTGCCGACCGGAAAGACATGGCAAAGGCGATGCCCACTGCCAAAGCAAAACCGGCAAAGATGAACCAGCAGGTTGTCCAGTCGCCCATCAAGTAGGAAGTGTCGCCCACCTGCGTCCAACTACAGAAATGGTTGACGATGGCACCTGCCGAGAGAGTTCCTATAGTAGCGCCAAGACCATTGGTCATCAACATAAACAATCCCTGTGCCGACGCCTTTATCGACGGGTCGCACTCCTTATCTACGAAGATACCACCGGAGACATTGAAGAAATCGAATGCCACACCATAGACGATACAGGATAGGATGAAGAGCAGCACTCCGGGCATAGAGGGATTGCCTATGCCAAAGAGCCCAAACCTCAGCACCCATGCAAACATAGCGATGAGCATAACACCCTTGATGCCATACCGTTTCAGGAAGAAAGGTATGAGAAGGATACAGAATGCCTCACTCACCTGCGATATGGAAGTAAGGAGTGTGGCATTGCTGGCAGCAAAAGACGTGGCCACAGCCGGATCACTGCTTCCCTGGAAACTGGAGATGAAAGGGCCTGCAAAACTATTGGTAACCTGCAACGACATACCTAACAGTGCCGAGAAGATAAAGAACAGCGCCATACGGCGATCCTTGAAAAGTTTGAAGGCATCAAGACCCATCTGCTGTGAGATGGTACGCTTCTGATGGTTCTCACACCGGACAAGCCGACAAGGAGGTAATGAGAAAGTGTAGAGAAAGAGCAGAAAACTGAGGATGCCCGAGACAAGGAACTGGTTATAAGTATACTGGAACTTATGTGTGTCCTGGGCAAAAGTCAGGAAGAAAGAACCATTATCCCACACGGCACTGTTGACAAACCACATCACAATGATGAACCCCACAGTACCACACGAGCGGATAGGAGGAAAATCAGTGACGGTATCGCCGCCATTGTTTTTCAGAATGGTGAAGGCCGTCGTGTTAGACAACGCCAAGGTAGGCATATAGAAAGCAACACTCAGCGTATAGAGGGTGATAAAAAGCGGCTTGTTAGCTACCTCATTACCGAAGCCCGCTGCCATACCCTGCTGCCAGAGCATGACCATGAAGGCACCGGCAAGCAGATGGCAGATGCCGAGCAGCCTTTGCGGTTGAATCCATTTGTCTGCAACGATGCCGATAAGTGTTGGCATAAAGATGGAAACGATGCCCTGGATGGCATAGAACCAGGATATCTCGGCACCCAACCCCGCTACTCCGAGGTAATTGCCCATACACGTCAGATAAGCTCCCCAAACTCCAAACTCGAGGAAGTTCATCAGCGCCAAGCGTACTTTCAAGTTCATATAAGTCTGTGTTAATATTTATGTTTGTGCAAAAATACACATATTTCTTGATATGCCACGTCTGAATCGAAAAAATTATTTTTCTAACATCGGCTTTAAGAAGCGCGGGGTGTATCCGCGTTTGCTGAGAGCCACCTCCTCAGGGGTACCGGCAGCAAGGATCTCACCACCATTGCGACCACCTTCCGGACCTATGTCAATAATCCAGTCGGCAAGCTTGATGACATCAAGGTTATGCTCAATAATGATAACCGTATTTCCGCGGTCAACAAGCTTCTCCAGCACATCCATCAGAATGCGGATGTCCTCGAAATGCAGTCCGGTCGTCGGCTCATCAAGAATATATAAGGTCTTACCCGTATCCCGTTTAGCAAGCTCTGTGGCGAGTTTCACACGCTGGCTCTCACCACCGGAGAGTGTTGTAGAACTCTGGCCAAGCTTGATATATCCCAGACCTACGTCCTGTAACGTCTTTATCTTCTGCAAGATATTGGGGACATTGGCAAAGAACTCCACCGCCTGATTAATCGTCATGTCAAGGACATCAGCGATAGACTTTCCCTTATACCGCACCTCAAGGGTCTCACGGTTGTAGCGCTTTCCATGGCATACCTCACACGGCACCATGACATTGGGCAGAAAGTTCATCTCTATAGTCTTATAGCCATTACCTCCACAAGCTTCACAACGTCCGCCTTTGACATTAAAGGAGAAACGTCCCGGTTTGTAGCCCCTAATCTGTGACTCGGGAAGGGAGACGAAAAGGCTGCGGATGTCGCTGAAGACACCCGTATAGGTAGCAGGATTGCTGCGCGGAGTGCGTCCGATAGGACTCTGGTCCACATTGACGACCTTGTCAATGTTGTCTATCCCCTCAATGCTCTCATAGGGCATAGGCTTCTTCAGCGACCGATAGAAGTGCTGTGAGAGGATGGGCTGCAACGTCTCGTTGATGAGCGTAGACTTTCCCGAGCCTGAAACGCCGGTGACCACGATGAGCTTTCCCAAAGGAAATTCCACATCAACATGTTTGAGATTGTTCCCTGACGCTCCGAATATCTTGATACTCTTTCCATCACCAGTACGCCGCTGTGCAGGAATCTCAATCTTCCGCTCACCGTTCAGATACTCGGCCGTAATGGTATGTGTCTTGAGCATCTCGGCGGGTGTGCCCTCAAAGACCACTTCCCCACCCTTTCGTCCGGCCTTAGGTCCTATATCTACAATCCAGTCAGCAGCCCGCATCATATCCTCGTCGTGCTCGACCACGATAACGGTATTGCCAAGGTCGCGTAGCTCCTTCAGAGAGTTGATGAGGCGCTCGTTGTCGCGCTGGTGCAGACCGATACTGGGCTCGTCGAGGATATAGAGGACATTGACGAGCTGGGAGCCTATCTGTGTGGCCAGACGGATGCGCTGGCTCTCACCTCCAGAGAGCGTTGCTGACTGCCGGTTCAGCGAGAGATAGTCAAGACCAACCTCCAAGAGGAAGCTGACTCGTGTCTTCAGCTCTTTTAATATCTCATGGGCTATATTCTGCTGCTGAGGCTCTAAATGCTCCTCAACCTGTGAGAGCCATTCATCGAGCTCCGAGATATCGAGGTTGGCAACTTCCGAGATATTCTTGTCCCAGATGCGATAAGACAAAGACTCTCTCTTTAACCGCATACCGTGGCAGTCCGGACATGGACTTGTGGCAAGGAACTGGGCTGCCCACTTCTTACTGGCAAGGGAGTCGTCATTCTCCATGACATCGGTGAGATATTTTATCACACCATCGAAAGTGACAAAATAATCACTCGTGGTATGCACGATACTCTTGTCAATGCGCACGTTCTCCACCGACCCGTTGAGAATCTCATCACGGGCATCATCAGGGATGTCGGCATAAGGTGTCTTGAGCGTACACCCGTATTTCTGCAAGATAGCATCAATCTGCCAGAAAATCATCTGGTTTTTGTATTTCCCTAACGGCACGATGGCACCATCATGAATGCTAAGCTTTTCATTGGGCACCACCTTCTTCAAATCAATTTCGTTGACAACTCCCAAGCCATGGCATTTCGGGCAGGCGCCCTCCGGTGAGTTGAAAGAGAAGATGTTGGGAGCTGGGTCACCATACGACAGTCCTGTGGTAGGATCCATAAGCCGCTTGGAGAAGTTGCGTGCCTCTCCCGTGTCCTTATCCAGGACCATGATGGTACCTTCTCCCTGTTTCATGGCCACGGCGACCGTCTTGCGAAGTCGCTCGTCATCCTTGGCAGAGACCTGCAACTTGTCAATGACAACTTCTATGTTGTGGTTCTTATATCTGTCCACCTTCATGCCCCGCGTTATCTCCTTGATTTCTCCATCAACGCGCATATATAGATAGCCCTTCCGTCGCATGCTCTCGAAGAGTTCGCGGTAGTGGCCTTTACGCTGTCTGACCAGGGGCGCAAGGATATAGACGCGGCGGTCGGCATATTCTTCCAGAATAAGGCTGATGACTTTCTCCTCGGTGTATTTCACCATCTTCTCACCGCTGAGATGGCTATAGGCCGTTCCGGCACGGGCATAGAGGAGGCGGAGATAGTCGTAGATCTCCGTCGTCGTACCCACCGTGGAGCGAGGGTTCTTGTTCGTCGTTTTCTGCTCGATGCTGATGACAGGGCTCAAACCCGAAATCTTATCCACATCCGGACGCTCCATATTGCCTAAGAAGTTGCGGGCATAGGCCGAGAAAGTATCTATATATCGGCGCTGACCCTCGGCATAGATAGTGTCAAAGGCCAGTGATGACTTTCCGGAGCCAGAAAGCCCCGTGATAACCGTCAAAGAGTTGCGGGGAATGCGCACATCGATATTTTTCAGATTGTGGACGCGCGCGCCCTCAACTGTTATCCATTCTGTATTCTTATCTATCATGTTGATTGCTCTTGTTGGACATTAAAAACGCAACGTCTAATCGCCTGTATTGTTAGTATCCTCTGTATACCCTCTTAACAGGTTGACATCTTTTTTGATATTGAATGTACGTCCATCAGCACCCTTTGCCTTGACAAGCACGAAATAGACGCCTTGCTTGACATCCTTGCCATGAAACTTTCCATCCCATCCTCCTGCCGGATCATCCCAGGAATAGAGCTTCTGTCCCCAGCGGTTGAAGATGGTGGCATGGAATTCCACAATACTTCTGTAGCCTGACTTGGCTTTATAGATGTCGTTGATGCCATCGCCATTGGGTGAGAAGGCATTGGGAAACTCTAACTTACTCTCATAGACGGAGACCACTATCGGCGAAGCCTCCGTGGACCAGTATTCATCCGTGTAGGCGACCGTATCAGTGCCATTGACAAAGGTCGCCCACAACTCGACATAATGATTTCCAGAGTCAGAGAAGGTCAGCTCTGTATTTTCGTCATATCTGACGACATAAGGAGCATCGCGCTGCCCCTCTTTATAGAAATGCCACTCGTAATGAGCCGACCACCCGTCAGCATTCTCCACACCGCTGGAAAAGGTGACCGTCAGCGGTGCCGACTCAGTGATGCTCGTTCCCGACTGCTCATTACCTTCACTGTCGGTGTAGGTCGCCACCGGAGAAATCATCGGCATAACGGACTGTGCCATTGCTGATGATACCCAGAAGCTTAACAAGCCTAACATATAAAGCGCATATCTCTTTGTCATCTGTTTTTACTATTTAGAAATGGTGATTGCAGACCGACTTCAGATCTTCTCTTCTTTACCGGTAGAGTCAACATATTTCAGACCATAGCCTTTGAGCCATTTGTCGATAATCTTCCGCGCTATGCTCAGCTTCTGAGGAATCTGTGGTAGTTTGTCATACCTGAACCAAGCTCCACGAGAGAGTTCTGAACGCTGAAGGTGAATATCCCCGGACTCATACTCGGCCATGAATCCCACCATCAAGCCACATGGATAAGGCCACGGCTGTGAGCCGAAATAGGTGAGATTCTTAATGGTAAGATGCGTCTCTTCCATCACCTCGCGTGCTACAGCCTGCTCAAGGGTCTCGCCTGTCTCGACAAAACCGGCCACAAGGCCATAGAAATCGCCTTTGAAGTTGCGGGCATGAACCAGCAGAACCTCGTCGCCACGATGGATGAGGACGATGATGGCTGTAGCGAGTTGCGGCCACACCTCCTTACCACAAGCCGTACAACGTTTGGAGATGTCAGTATGCATCTTCATCGGTGCGCCGCAGACTCCACAAAACTGGGTGTTGTGATCCCAGTAGAGCAGTTCCTGACACTTGCCGGCCTTGAGATAGAGGTCGAGAGGCAGGTAGTCGAAAGACGCACGCAGACCGATAAACTCATACCCCGCACTCCGCAATCCTTCATCGGTAATCTCTATCGTACCGGGACTCTCTATATTCAGCGTTTTGACGAGTGTGCCATCCTCCATGGGCGTGACATTCATAATGAGCGTCCAAGGATGGACCTTGACAGGTACCTCAGCAGTACACGGGATAGTGTAGGAGCCATCGGACTGCCGCTGGAGAAGCAACGAAGTCTTAGAAAAAATAAAAAAGAGCGTCCCGCCACAAGATGCGGGTGAAGCGTTTATAGCGTCAGTCATTACTTCAAAGTTTTATTACCGAATCTTACTGTTCGTATGCGAAGCCGTTATTTCTTGCTTCCGAAGAGCAGCTCATAATCGCGTTTGGCAGCAGCCTTTGTCCATGCTTCCGGAATCACCTTCCAGTTGTGGTTGGGTTGAGGGTCCAGGACCTTCTGCCGGCGAATCTCCTGCATGAGATAGTAACGCTGATCTTTGTCACTCCGCCAGATGATACGGCTCTCCAGACTATCCTTGGGGATTCCCGCACCTTTGGTAAGCAGCTCACCACCACCATTGCCACGGTAGCTATTGACAGCCACACGGTACCATTTATGCGGGTCAAAAGGCTCGCCATTGCTCATACGCAGAATGGTAACTTTCTGTCCGTCAGGCTTTGTGACATCTACCGTATAGTCGATACCAGCCGCAGCGTCGAAGTTGAATGAGAAATTCTTAAAGCCAAGGCGCTGTGCGTCTCCGCTGGTACGCTTGTCAAGGAGCAACAGATGGTCGTCAGGACTCTTCATCGTGTTCATCCACAAGTCGTAGCTCATCTCAAGGTGCTTGCGAATCTCGTCGCCCGTGAGGCGCATCACATAGAGCATGTTCTCATACTTGTACAGCTTGAACATGTCACTCATATAGACGGGACCAGCCTTGATGGTGGCATTGAAAGACAATGGTGCGTTGAATGCCACATCAGCATGTGTTATCTGCAACTGAAGGTTCAGAATAAGGTCATTGAAGGCCGAGTTGCCAAAATAGCTGTCAGCGGTAGAGATGGTATTCTTAAACTCTCCGATCTTCTCGTTGGCAAAGGAGTCGACCTTGTCCGTGTAGGTCTTGAAATGGCTGATATAGTCCTCATCGATAGGCTCTTGCGTGACATCATAGAGACGCCCGTCAACATTCTTCACGCCCCATCTACCATTTTCTTTCTCAAGGGCGATGGTCGCATCAGAGACTGTTATAGCGTTATTGGCAGGATCCATACACAGCACGCTGTCGCCGGCGGTATTGGCCACCTTGTCGCAATGCCGCGTATGGTCGTGGCCGAAGAGTACAAGGTCGAAGCCCGGCACCTCCTGAGCCACCTTCTCAGAGGCATCCTCCTCATAGGTTGGCGTGGTGATACCACCCGACTTACCAGAATGGAAGAGGCCGATGACGACGTCAGCCTTCTCGTTCTCACGCATCACTTTCATCCAGTATTTGGCCGTCGACACCATCTCGTCGAAGCGCAGACCCGACCAGATATTCGGTGCCAGCCAGTTGGGAATGGCCGGTGTAATCATACCAAAGACAGCGATACGGCAGCCTTGGCGCTCAAGGATAGCATAAGGTTTCAGATAGGGCTTGCCACTGCGCGTATCAATCACATTAGCCCCCAAGACAGGGCAGCTAACCTCGGAGAGCCACTTATCATAAACCTTGTGTCCAGGCTCCACATCATGATTGCCGATGGTCTCGGCATCATAGTGCATATAGTTGATAACCTGGGCGGCAATATTTATATCCGTTGTATCCATGAAGTTGGAATAGTAGCTCACAGGCTGTCCTTGCAGAATATCCCCGTTATCGAGGAGCAGGAGACGGTTGCCATACTGCTGCCGCAAGCGCTTCACATAGCTGCTCACGCGCGCCATGCTCCCGGCCTTAGGCTTACGCTCGATGAGATCATAAGGGAAGAAGGAACCATGTACATCACTGGTCTCTATGACACGCAATTCAAGACGCTGAGCAGAAGCGCAGAGAGAGGAACACAGTAGCATGAGGAAGAAAAAAATCTTTTTCATCGTTGGATGTTGCACATTATTTATATATGACGAATGAGACGCAGCCGGTGGTCTATGCACTCTGGCAGTTCATTCTCGTAGTGGGTAACCATGATGAGCGTCTTGTTGCGGCGCTGCATGAAAGTATCTATGACATCCTTGACGAGCTGACGGTTGGCGTTGTCAAGTCCATGCAACGGCTCGTCAAGGATAAGAAGCTCCGGATCTTTGACAAAGGCGCGGGCCAGGAGCACCAGGCGCTGCTCGCCACTCGACAGTTTGAGGAAGGTGGTATTCTCCAAGCCCTCCAGGCCAAAGACGTCCATCCAGAAGCGGCAGATGTCAATCTCCTGCCCCGTAGGCTTGACATAGAGCCCCACGGAATCTTTCAGACCACTGGCCACAATGCGGATCGCCGGAATATCTTTCTGATAAGCTCTGTGCATCTCCGGTGAGACATAGCCGATATGCTTCTTAATGTCCCAGATGCTCTCTCCACTGCCACGGGGTATACCAAAGAGGGAGATGTCGCAGGCATAGCTCTGGGGGTTATCAGCACAAATCAAACTCAACAGTGTAGACTTTCCTGCACCGTTCTGACCTCCTAAAGCCCAACGCTCGCCGTTGAGGACCGTCCAGTCGAGGTCCTTGAGGATAGTGCGCTCA
Organism: uncultured Prevotella sp.; assembly: GCA_900543585.1. Taxonomy (GTDB): domain Bacteria; phylum Bacteroidota; class Bacteroidia; order Bacteroidales; family Bacteroidaceae; genus Prevotella. The sequence continues at coordinate 75,409 of UQRP01000002.1, read as the reverse complement.
CCATAACGGATGGAGACATGGTTGAGGTGAGCCACTTCCTTCGTGTGGTATTCCTCATCGCTGTACGGCAGGTTGAGGATGGCTTGACGCTTGTCATCGGACAGGACATGGGCTGGCACCTGCTGACGACGGGCGAGATATTCCTCACGCGTCATCTTCTCGCCCACCTTCATGTCGCGCACCTCAACGACATGGGTGATAAAGTCGGGAATGTCATCGGTCTTTGACAGCACAAGGATAATCTGCAAGGTCTCACGGCTGACGATTGTGGCGAAGAGCTGCTTCAGCTGGTCTCGCGTACCTGCATCAAGTCCGATGAAGGGGTTGTCCATGATAAGGACACGCGGTCGGGAGAAGAGCGTCTCCGTGAGCTTGAGTTTGCGCAGCTCACCACTGGAGAGCAGAATGATGTGCTTGTCAAGCAGCGCCCGCATATTGAACATGTCGTAGAGTTCTTCACGCAGCGCCTGCCGCTCTGGGGTATCGGCGCCTGCCGAGCGGTAGGCCATCTCCAAGCGCTCACCCACGGTCGGCGTGCTGTCGTCTATCTCTGTCTGGTTCCAACGCTGCTGCAAATAATAGGTGCGGTCGTTATCGCCACCATAGGCATCACGGAAGGTGATGTATTTGATGTTGTCAGAGACAAGTTTCTGTGTGCTCGGTGCAAAATCATACTCAGGGTCGTGCATGAGAAGCGGATGACTGCCCGTGATGATATTGACCAGCATCGTCTTGCCACCACCATTAGGACCGACGATGGCGAGCTGCTCACCGTCGAGAGTCGTGAAATTGACTGGCTCCGCCATACGCCATGATGGCATACGGACAACACCGTTCACTATGTTGATAATCTTCTGCATAACTTATATTCTTGTGTTTTATGCGTTTACTAAACAAACCTCCGCTATCGACTGACACGATTGGCGTTCTTTGTGACGAAGTCCTTCCAGGAATTGTAATGGCGAGCCCCCGTCTCCGGTGTCGACAGCTGCAGGAAATGGCAGTAGGCAGCGCCCAAGGCATCGGTAGCGTCCATAAACTTCGGCATATCTTTCTCGTCAATATTCAGCAGCCGCTGCAACATGCCGGCGACCTGCTCCTTAGATGCCTGCCCTTGACCTGTGATAGCCATTTTTATCTTCAGCGGCGCATACTCATGGATGGGCACATCATGATGGATGGCTGCCGCTATGGCCACCCCCTGGGCGCGACCTAACTTGAGCATAGACTGCACATTCTTGCCAAAGAAGGGAGCCTCGATAGCCATTTCGTCGGGGAGGTACTCATCGATGATGCCAGTGACACGCTCGAAGATTCTGCCCAAACGAAGATAGGGGTCTGACATCCGGCGCATGTCGATAACGCCCATGGCCACAAGCTGGGCCTTGTTGCCGTTAGCCCGTAAGACGCCATAACCCATCACATTGGTGCCGGGGTCTATGCCAAGGATAATCTTCTCCATCTATCTGTCAAGATATGGATTGGCAGCCAGCTCAGCACCTATCGTGGTGGGCTCGCCATGACCCGGATAGACGGTGACGGTATCCGGCAGCTGACAAAGCATGCGCAGGCTCTGGATAATCATGAACATCGACCCGCCTTCAAAGTCCGTCCGACCAATGCTGCCACGGAAGAGTGTGTCTCCGGTAAAAGCAGCCTTCTCTGCCTCACAGTAGAAGACGACACCACCGGGAGAATGACCCGGAGCCTCAAGAATGGTAAAGCTGTGATTGCCAAAGATAATCACATCACTGCCATCAAAATAGCGGCCGACAGGAGCAAAATCAGCGGAAGTAAGTCCGTTGATTCCACAGATGGCAGCGGCATGCTCGGGCAATTGCTTCATCAGCTGCTCATCACTGCCATGAAGCTCGGGCTTCAAACCCCAGGTATCAAACACGAACTTGTCGCCAAGATGATGGTCCACGTGTCCATGAGTAGCGATCAGATGGACAGGTTTCAGACCGTTAGCTGTAATATATTCCTTGATAGCAGCTTTCTCAGCATCATACCACGCACCACAGTCGATGATGACAGCCTCCTTAGTCTCGTCACTCACGATATAGGTGTTCTCTCTGATGGGATTGCAAATAAAAGTCTTGACTTCAAACATCTTATTGTTTTGTTTTAGGGTGAAATGGTATCAGAAAACACGTGTCAATATACGGGAAGGTATACGACATTCTTCTCCTCGAAAAACTCCTCGCTGAAGAAGTCTGAGATGGCTGTAATCTCTATGATCTTGCGATATGGTTTTATCTCGGCATCCAAGTTGCCGCCCTTGAGGGTAATGATGCCATTCTGCAAGGCGTTGTGCTGCTGGGTAGAGATATTCTTTCTGACAATTTTCACCATGTCAGGCAACGGCATGACAGCACGTGAGACGACAAAGTCGAACTTGTCTTTCTCTTCCTCTCCGCGGCGGTGCACAGCCTCCACATTCTTCAAACCTATCGCCTTAGCAACTTCAGATGCCACCATGACCTTCTTGCCCGTCCCGTCAATCAGTCGGAAATGGCAATCAGGGAAAAGGATGGCAAGCGGAATACCGGGAAAGCCACCCCCGCAACCAAAGTCGAGCACCTTCGTCCCTGGCTTGAAACGGATAACTTTCGCTATAGCGAGGGAGTGAAGCACATGGTGAAGGTAAAGGTTGTCGATGTCTTTGCGCGAGATAACGTTTATCTTGGCATTCCAGTCACGGTAAAGGGCGTCAAGGGCGTCAATCTGCCGCTGCTGGGCTGCTGTCAGGTCGGGGAAATATCGTGTTATCAATTCCATCGTTGTGTTTTTCTTTTCGAATTTTGCAAAGTTACAATATTTTCCCGTAACTTTGCAGACAACCGGAATATTTAAAGGTGAAAAAATTCAAAGGCTCAGAAGAATCCGGCTATAGCAGCGGAAGATGCACGGCATTTGCCAACGACATCCGTGGCATTTGCCAACGACATCCGTGGCATTTGCCAACGACATCTGTGGCATTTGCCACATATCTCACAGAAGCCGTTGAGAGGCTGACGCGGCGATAGATAGCTGCTACTGAACACATGATATAAATACCTGATAATAAGAACAATAATGTATAAAGCTGCACTTTTCGATTTAGATGGCGTCGTCATCAACACAGAGACACAATATTCAGTGTTTTGGAGTCATATCGGGGAGACCTATGTGCCTGAACTCCCCGACTTTGCCAATGCCATCAAAGGAATGACGCTCGTGCAAATCTATGACCGGTTCTTTGCCGGCAAGACCGATTTGCAAGATAAGATTACTACTGAGCTCAACGACTTCGAGAAGCACATGAACTATGACTATCTTCCCGGCTTTGAGGACTTCATGAAGGTGCTCAAGGCAGCGGGCGTAAAGACAGCTGTGGTGACCAGCAGCAACCAGGCGAAGATGCAGAATGTCTACCATGCGCACCCTCATTTTCAGGACCTCTTTGACGCCATCCTGACCAGTGAAGACTTTGCATGCAGCAAGCCCGACCCCGACTGCTATCTGAAGGCTGCCCAGCGCTTCACGCTCTCGCCAGCGGACTGCGTAGGCTTTGAGGACAGCATCAATGGGCTGAAAGCCGTTGAAGCCGCTAAGATGTTCTGTGTGGGACTGGCTACGACAAACCCACGGCAGACAGTGGCCAAATATGCTGACATCGTGATAGAAAATTACCTTGACAATAATAAAATACGATCTCTTTTCGTTTAAATAGCGTGAAGAAGATAACCATCATACTCCTGTTTATAACCGCCCTCCTCAGCGTATCATGTGCTGATGAGGACAGTTTTACGACGTCACCCGTCAATCGGCTGACGTTCTCTGTCGATACGGTGCGTATGGACACACTGTTCAGTAATGTGCCCTCAGCCACCAAATCTTTCTGGGTCTACAACTTCTCCGGCGACGGCTTGCGATGCAAAAGTGTGCGGCTGGAAAATGGCAGCAGCTCCGGATTCAGAGTCAACGTCGACGGCATCTACTTAGGCAAAGGCCGCAATTACGAGACCGACGAGGTGGAGATTCGCAATAAAGACAGCGTGAGGGTCTTGGTGGAGGCCACGCTGCCTACCGTTAGTGCGGCAGAGCCGACCCTGACAGCCGACAATCTGGTGTTTACATTAGAGAGTGGTGTGGAGCAGAAGGTCAACCTCACCGCCTTTGCATGGAATGCAAGGCTGCTCAAGAATGTGAGAATCAGCCGCGACTCCACCATCAGCTCCAACGGGACACCTACCGTTATCTACGGTGGGCTGAGGGTTGACAGCGGTGCCACACTGACGATAGCCCCCGGCACACAACTCTATTTCCACGCTGACGCCGCTCTTAATGTCTATGGCCGACTGCTGTCAAGGGGTACGGCGGAGAACAACGTTGTCCTGCGTGGCGACCGTATCGACCGGATGTTCGACTATCTGCCCTACGACCGCGTGCCGGCACAGTGGATGGGCGTGCATCTTTACAGCTCCTCGTATGACAACGAAATCATATATACCGACATTCACAGTACGAATAATGGTATAGAAATAGACTCTTCCGACATCTCCAAACAGAAGCTGACTCTCTCGCATGCTACCATCCATAACTGTCAAGGCTATGGTCTCCATGCCGTCAACGCCCGACTGACCATAGAAGACAGCCAGCTGACCAATACGCTCTACGACTGTCTGCATATCGATGGCGGATATACTGAGATCAACGGCTGCACCCTGGCCCAGTTCTATCCCTTCGACTCCCGTTGTGGTGCTGCCTTCGCCATGAGCGATGCCAAGCCTATTCTCAATATGATCATGCGCAACTCGCTTGTCACAGGCTATGCTGACGATGTCTTCATGGCTACCGTCAAAGACACAGCAGCAGTAAAGAACTGGAAGTTTGAGGACTGCATCGTTCGTACACCAAAGCCTACCACACGCGACAGTCTGCTCTTCTCCAACGTCATCTATGAGAATGTGAAAGATACGACAACGATGGGCGAGAAACATTTCCAGAAGATAGACATCTACAACCTCGTCTATGACTTCCGCCTGAAAGAGACCTCTGCCGCTGTCAACAAAGGCAACGAAGCGACGGCCTTATCCGACGACCGCAATGGCATCCGCCGTGATGACAAACCGGACATCGGTGCGTATGAATATACCAAATAGCAATCCAATCTTTTGAAATATGAAACACCTTAAACTGAACACAGAAATAGAGCTCTGCTCTTTAGAGGAGCTAAGTGCTGAGGAGCGCAGTCTCGTAGAGAAAGCCTGCACGGCCACCCAGAACTCCTACGCTCCCTACAGCCACTTCCATGTTGGAGCAGCAGTACGCTTACAGAATGGTACTATCGTCTGCGGTGCCAACCAGGAGAATGCCGCCTTTCCGTCCGGTCTCTGCGCCGAGCGCACCGCCATCTTTGCCGCTCAGGCCAACTATCCTGACCAGCCTGTCGTGATGCTTGCCATCGCCGCTGCTGACGAGAACGGGCTGCGAGACAAACCGGTATCGCCCTGTGGCTCCTGCCGCCAGGTCATCTTGCAGATGGAGGACAGGTATAAGGTCCCTGTGGAAATATTGCTCTTCGGCAACGACGGGGTCTATCGCATCCAGTCCGTCAAGGACATCCTGCCGCTGTCTTTCACTGACGATGATATGAGGTAAACGCCCAAACCGGTTAAGAAGCACTATTTTGGGGCCATAAACCGCTTCCGCTCCGCCTCATCAAACTTCTCTATGGCGTAGCGCAACATCGTGCGCGGCATCTCTTGGGCATGCTGATGGAGGAAGGAGCGTAGGAGCTCCATGCTGACGTGCTTTCCCATCTCGCGCAGCATCCAGCCCACGGCTTTCTGCATGAGATCGTGACGGTCGTGGAGATGCATCTCTGCATAGCGCAGACACCAGGAGGGATCTCCATGCTGTGTGGGCGTGAGCGTGCAGACCATACTGATGCGCCGTCGCCAAAGACTGTCGCTCTGGGCCAGTTCGTCAAGGATGGTCTGGGGGTCACCCAGAACGGTAGGATTCATCAGCCAGTGTCCCAAAATCTTCGGTGCCGAGGTATCCACAAGATCCCAATTATTGGCACTGTCGGCATGGTGCAGATAGAATGCCACGATATCATTGCGACGCTTCACCGCTTCATCCTCCGTACGACGGGATTGAAGCTCATACTGCTTCACGAGGATGAGAAGTCCACAGAGTCTTACCTCATGCCACGGCGAGTTCAACAACAATTCCGTCTCTGAAAGCGGGAAGTCCTTATCAGCCAACTTCACCACTTGGCGAGTCGTGGGCACCTTTATACCGAGGAACTCGTCGCCCTCGCCATACTCCCCAGGTCCTGTCTTGAAAAATCGCATCAAGACAGCGCGCTGCCTGTCATCACGCAACGACAGCAGCTTGTCGGTTATCTCCTTTGCTGTGCGTATTGTCATTGTTTGAAATCAATCTAAGTTGTATACGGCAAAGGTAGAAAGAATTTTAGCCAAATAACAATGCCTAAGGCATCAATTCAAATATTATCTATTTGAAAGAAGTGACAAAAGGGGTTAGGGAATTGCTCCCTAACCCCTATACTACCATGCTAAAGATGCCCTTTATTGAGCAAGGAAAGCGAAATTATTTTGTGTAGAGGAAACGCTTGATGCTCCGTTTAGGTGTTTTCTCGAATTCCTCCTCATGGATTCTTATCTCAGATAGATGGCAGTAGGCAGGCTGCTCAGCATTAAGCGTAGCTCTGTTCTGCTCCATAATCTGCTTAATGTCACTGTCGGAGAGCCCCATAGTCTTGGCAGCATCATAGTCAGGATGCACCAGACCGACAAGCTTATTGCCCTCCTGAATGACAACACTTTCATTGACAAGCGTCAGTGAGTTGAGTTTGTCTTCAATCTCCTCCGGATAGATGTTCTGTCCGTTGGAACCGAGGAGCATATTCTTAGAGCGGCCCTTGATAAAGATGTTGCCATCAGCATCCAAGAGTCCGAGGTCGCCGGTATGGAACCAGCCCTCATCATCGATAGCCGCCTTGGTAGCCTCCTCATTCTTATAGTAGCCCAACATGACGTTAGGGCCCTTACAAAGAATCTCACCAGGGATGTTAGCCGGGTCAGGGCTCACCACCTTCACCTGCATATGGTAAGCCGCCTTACCACAGGAGCCAGGGACGAAGCGCGACCAGTCCTCATAGCCGATGATAGGTCCGCACTCCGTGGCACCATAACCTACCGTATAACGGAAGCCGATACGATGGAGGAAAGCCTCTACTTCCTGTGAGAATGCGGCACCGCCAACGATGACCTCCAAGAAACGACCGCCAAAGGCATCGGTGACCTGCTGGCAGATGCGCTCGTAAATCTTATGATTGATACCGGGCATCTTCAACAGTAACCTCAGCCGCTTATCCTGTAGTTTGGGGAACACCTTCTTCTTGATAATCTTCTCGATGATGAGTGGTACGGAGATGATGATACGCGGCCGGATGTCAGCAAAAGCAGCGGCGATGATGGCGGGTGAGGGTATGCGCGTCAGGTAATAGATATGGCAGCCCTTCAGAAACTCAAAGATGAACTCAAAAGACATGCCATACATATGCGCCATGGGGAGGATACTGATGACGTTGTCGCCAGGGTTCAGACTTTTACCCAAGACATGCTGTGCAAAGTCGGCATTGCTCCACAGCGAGCGGTAAGGCAGCATGACACCCTTCGAGAAGCCTGTTGTACCGCTGGTATAGTTGATCAGCGCAAGCTCATCAGGGCTCTGCTCGATATAATAGTGTACATGCTCCTTCCGGAAATATTTAGGATACTTATGCCCGAACATCTCATTGAGATGCTCACGGGCGTAGGTCAGCTTCTCCGTCCTGGATATGACGAGCGAATAGTCAGGGATATAGATGATGCCTTCCAGTTTGGGCATCTTCTCAAGGTCCACCTGTGTGGCCACGACATCGCCGACAAAGAGAATTTTAGCATCAGAGTGGTTGACGATGTTATGAATCTGCTCTGGCGTAAACTCATGCAGAATAGGCACTGCGATGGCGCCATAGGTGAGCACAGCCAAGAAGGCAGCCGCCCAGGCAGAGCTGTTGCGGCCGCACAGTGCAATCTTGTCACCCTTGACGACACCGGAGCTCTCAAACATAATGTGCAGCTTCTCTATCTTGCGAGCCACATCATGATACTGCAAGGTAGCACCCTTATAATCGGTGAGCGCATCGCGGTCCCAATTTCGGACGATACTGTCCTGGATGAGCTGGTTGAAGCTTGGAATTTTCTCCATGATGGTAAATATCTTCAGTTGTTAAACTTTATGCTTCTTTATAGAGATATCTCTTGATAGACTTCTTCGGCGTCTTCTCAAACTCCTTTTCCTGGAGCTGTATCTCACTGATTTTACAGAACGAAGGAAGGACATGATTCAGTTCCTGTCTGTTCTGCTCCATAACATTCATAATATCGGCCTGCGTGAAGCCAAGTTCATGAGCGGCATCCATATCCGGATGAACGAGCCCCACAAGCTTATCCCCGCGCTGCACGATAAGGCTTTCACCGACCATGGCCATGGAGTTGAGCTTGTCCTCAATCTCTTCCGGATAGACGTTCTGACCATTGGAGCCGAGCAGCATGTTCTTGATGCGTCCTAAGAGGAAGAGATGTCCGTCGTCACTGATAGTCCCCAGGTCGCCGGTATGGAACCAGCCATCGCTGTCAAGAGCCGCCTTTGTGGCTTGCGGATTCTTGTAATAACCGTTCATCACGTTGAGTCCACGTGTGACAACCTCACCAGGGATATTCTTTGGGTCAGGGCTGAGCACCTTCATCTCCATATGCTCTGCCACCGTGCCACACGAGCCAGGCACGAAGTCATGCCAGTCGCTATAGGTAATCATAGGTCCGGTCTCGGTAGTTCCATATCCCACTGTAATCGGGAAGCCTATCTCCACAAGGAAGGCTTCTATCTCCTTGCTCAGATCGGCACCACCGACAATAATCTCATAGGTTTTGCCACCCATCTCGTCCATCACCATCTTGCAGACAGCGGCACGAACTTTTTTACCGATAATACCCGGCATCTTCATCATCAAGCGAATGCGGCTGTTTAGACGGGGGAAGATCTTCTTCCTGATAATCTTCTCCACGACAAGGGGCACAGAGACGATAAGATCCGGATGGATTTCCGCAAAAGCCGCCTGAATCACGGTCGGACTCGGCAGGCGGGTGAGGAAGAAGATATGGTTGCCCAAGAAGAATTCCAAGAGGAACTCACAGGTAAGTCCATACATGTGAGCCATAGGCAGAATGGACAATACATCACTGTCTTTAGGGAGCTTACTGCCCAAGACATGGGTGAGGTAATCGATGTTGCTCCACAATACTCGGAAAGAGAGCATCACACCTTTGGAGAATCCCGTTGTGCCGCTGGTATAGTTGATCATTGCCAAGTCTTCGGGAGCGTCGACATAATAGTGGACATGCTCCTGGCGGAAATACTTAGGAAATTTCTTTCCATACATCTCGTTGAGATGCTCCCGCGCATAATCCATCTGTTCAGAACGGCTGACAACGATGGAGTAGTCGGGCAGATAAATAATACCCTCCAACTCAGGCATCTTATCATAATCGAGCTGAGTGGCAACGACATCGCCCACAAACAAGATTCGGGAATCAGAATGGTTGACGACGTTATAAATCTGGTCAGGCGTAAACTCATGCTGTATAGGGACCGCCACGGCGCCATAGGTAAGCGTTGCGAGAAAAGCACATGCCCATGTTGCGCTGTTGCGCCCACAGAGAGCCACTCGGTCTCCTTTTTTGAGACCTATGCTCTCGAACATGATATGCAGCTTCTCTATCTTACGGGCTACATCATGATATTGCAGAGTGGCGCCTTTATAGTCCGTAAGGGCATCCTTGACCCAGTTGTTTTTTATTGTATCCTCTATCTGCCTATTAAAACTTGGTATCTGTACCATTGCACAAAAATCAAATATCTGTGCAAAGGTAATATCAATAATGCACATTAGCAAAAAAAAATGTGCATTATTTTGTTTTCCCAAGCATTTTTCCCATTTCTTCTTAGATATTACAATATAAACATAGTGTAATTCTACTCATACCTCATGCTCTTTGCAGGATGTATGTGGGAAATGAGATAGCTCGGTGCAATCAACACAAAGACACTGATGAACAGGGTTGCCACATTTAGAAGCAGCCATGCCGGGATGTTTATCTCTATGGGCACCGTGCTGACATAATAAGTAGCTGGATCGAGCTTCACGATACCAAGATATTTCTGTAGCTCGCACACGCCCAACCCAATGATATTGCCAATCACCATGCTCCTGCCAATGATAAATGTAGCAAGCCAAAGGAAGAGGTGGCGTATGGTCGTATTACGCGCCCCCAATGCCTTCAGAATACCTATCATGGTGGTACGCTCAAGAATGATGATGAGCAAGCCGGAAATCATGGTCACACCAGCCACTGCCGCCATCAGCGCAAGGATAATCCACACGTTCATGTCAAGGAGGTCCAGCCACTGGAAGATTTGGGGATTAATCTCTTTGATGGTCTGTGAGGTGTAAGTCTCGCCATAGTGGTCGGTTCTCTTGTTTATCTTCTTGATAAACGACCGCTCTACGTCGTCAACCTTATTGAAGTCCTTGACACTGACTTCAGCACCAGAAGCCTGGTCGGCATTCCAACCGTTGAGTTTGACAGTCGTGTAGAGGTCTGTAAAGCACATGTAGCTGTCATACTGGCTCAGATTTGTCTGGTAGATGCCCTGAATAGTGAAACGACGAATGCGGACGCCATTATTGTCAATGAAATAAGCAAAGATGCGCTGTCCCTGCTTCAGTTTCAGCTTGTCAGCGATGCTCTGAGAAATGACAATCTTATTAGAGGAAGCAGTATCAGAGAATTTAGGCAAACTTCCCGATACCATATTCTGATGGATGAAAGTAGAGTCCCACTCCGGTCCTACACCTTTCAACACGATGCCGAGGAAATCGCTGTCCGTCTTCAGAATACCCTGCTTATAGGCAAAGCGCTCCACATGGCTGACCCCACTGATGCCTCTTATGGCTGTCATCATAGAGTCCGTCATCGCGATAGGATATTGCTCCGCCTGGGACTGAGAGACGAAATTGGTTACCTGAATGTGTGAACCAAAGCCGATGACCTTACCCTGGATGGTATGTTTGAATCCCAAGACGACAAAGACCGACACAATCATCACAGCCAGTCCGATAGCCACACCAGCTGTGGCTATGGTGATAGCAGGCCGTGAGACCTTCTGACCCGCATCCTGGTCATCGCTATAGAGACGTCGTGCTAAGAAAAGTGGAAGATTCATGCTTATTAATTTGTTCTGCCTGGATAAGCCTCCAAAGCCTTGCTCAGAACGACGAGCGCCCTCTGCAAGTCTTCTTTCTTCAAGACATAAGCCAGACGCACCTGGTTGATGCCAGCTCCCGGCGTGGTGTAGAAGCCAGATGCAGGAGCCATCATCACCGTCTCGCCCTCGTAGTTGAACTCCTCCAAACACCAGCGACAGAACTTCTCGCTATCGTCAACAGGGAGCTGGGCAACGGTATAGAAAGCGCCCATGGGAATCGGGGAGTAGACACCTGGGATGCGGTTCAGACCATCTATCAGACACTTACGCCGCTCCACATACTCATCGTAGACATTACGGTAGTACTCTTCCGGCGCATCGAGGGAAGCCTCAGCAATAATCTGACCTATGAGAGGAGGCGAGAGACGGGCCTGGCAGAATTTCATCACAGCCTTACGCACCTCAGCATTGTGGGTAATCAAGGCACCGACACGAATGCCGCACTCTGAATAGCGCTTGGAAACAGAGTCGATAAGGATGACATTATTCTCTATGCCCTTGAGATGCATGGCGCTGATGTAAGGGCTGCCCGTATAGATATATTCACGGTAGACCTCATCAGAGAAGAGATAGAGATCGTATTTCTTTACCAAGTCGCGAATCTGGTTCATCTCCCGGCGCGTATAAAGGTAGCCCGTAGGGTTGTTGGGGTTACAAATCATGATAGCCCGCGTCTTGTCATTGATAAGCTCTTCAAATTTCTCCACCTTCGGAAGTGAGAAGCCTTCTTCGATGGTCGTGGCAATGGTCCGAATCTTGGCGCCGGCAGAGATGGCAAAAGCCATATAGTTGGCGTAAGCAGGCTCCGGGACAATAATCTCATCACCGGGATTCAGGCAACTCATGAAAGCAAAAAGCACCGCCTCGCTACCACCAGAGGTAATGATAATCTCATCAGGGTCTACATTGATATTGTATTTGGCATAATATTTCACCAGCTTCTGTCTGTAGGAGGCGTAGCCCTGAGAAGGAGAGTATTCCAATACCTTCCTGTCAATATGCTTCAGGGCATCCAAGCCGCACTGCGGTGTAGGGAGGTCGGGCTGACCGATGTTAAGGTGATACACTTTTATGCCGCGCTCCTTAGCTTTGGCAGCGAGAGGAGCGAGTTTACGTATAGGAGACTGTGGCATCTCAAGGCCACGTATGGAGATTTCTGGCATAGCTTTTTATGTTTTCTGCGTACCTTAAATCATTAAAAAAGGCTTTCAAGGCGCAAAGGTAAGTCTTTTTTTATAGAAATGCCAATTTTTTCGTAAATTTGCATAAAAAACTGACATGAAGATAATATTAGCCAGCAACTCTCCCCGCCGGAAGGAGCTTCTTTCCGGTCTTGGATATGACTTTCAGGTGGAGATTATCAAAGGTATCAAAGAGAACTATCCCCAGGAGCTGCCCACAGAAGAGGTTCCTAAGTATATAGCCTGCGAGAAGGCATCGGCTTACAATGTCGCCGAGGGAGAACTACTCATCACTGCCGACACCATTGTAGCCCTCGACGGAGAAATCATGGGCAAGCCCCACGACGCAGCCGAAGCCCACCGCATGCTTCGCAAGCTGAGTGGACATACCCACCATGTAGTGACCGGCGTTTGCCTGACCACAACGCACAAACAGGTGAAGTTCTCGGAAGTCACTGCAGTAACCTTCCGAGAGCTTACAGATGCAGAGATAGACTATTACATCTCTCACTATCAGCCTTTTGACAAAGCCGGGGCCTATGGTATCCAGGAATGGATAGGCTACGTGGGTGTCACTGGCATCAATGGTAGCTTCTATAATGTCATGGGACTTCCCGTGGAGCGTGTCTACGAAGAGATTTCTAAAATGCTGAAGTAAACGTGAAGTAGTCAGGGAAAGCCTCTTTCACCTTTGTCGGCATCTCACGGAAGATGCCGTAGATAGCGCTGCCACTTCCAGACATCTGTGCATAGGCCGCCCCCATATCATAGAGCTTTGACTTGATGTCAGCAAGCTCAGGATGAGCCTTGAAGACGGGGGCCTCAAAATCATTGCTAAGGTCCTGCTTCCAGGTATCTATCGGTTGCCGCACAACATCACGGCAGCATTTCTCTGGACGGTGGCAAGCTATCTCGGCATAGGCCTTACCCGTGGAGACAGCAATATCGGGCTTTACAATGGCAAGGAAATAACCATCAAGGTTGCCGCGGGGACCGTCGGCAGGCTCAAGAATCTCACCACGGCCGGTGGCAAACATCGGCTCCGCCTCGATAAAGAAAGCACAGTCGGAGCCCAATCGCGCTGCATAACGCTCCATCTCTGCAATACCGATATTCAACCGGAAACGCTCATCAAGGAGACGTATCATATAAGCACCGTCTGAAGAGCCACCGCCAAGCCCCGCCTGCGAAGGAATGCGCTTTACAAGATGGGCATGGATTCGTGGGATGGTGTAGTCGGCGGCAAGAAGATTATAGGCTTTGACGACGAGATTATCACGCTCGTCACAGTCGACGCTGTTACCTGTAATCTTAAGGTCGCAAGAGACGTCAGAAGGGAATTCATCACTCATGTATTTTATCTCCAACGCATCGGTTAGGGGTATGGGATAAAATACGGTCTCGATATCATGATAGCCATCAGACCGCTCAGCTATAACATTGAGACCAAGGTTAATCTTTGCACAAGGGAAGGTAATCATCTTTAGATTATTTTTTAGTTGTTCTATTTTCGACCATAGCAAAGGACAAGTGCCAGCCGATACCAATAAGGCATCGGCCAGCACAAGTAATGAAGGCAAGCGCCCGTTACCCCTGATGAGGCAGCAAATGGAATTTGTATTTTTTGTCAAAGACCTCTCCTACCTTGTTGATTTCAAGATAGGTAGTGCCGGCTCCAACACTGTCCATAGAACCCGAGAGATAGCAGACTTTATCGTCATTGGTCAGATACCCTTTCTGCCGGAGCATGCGCAGGGCAGCCTCGAAGATTTCGTCCGGCGTGGAGTCTTTCTTCTGATAGACAGCAATGATGCCATACGAGAGGTTGAGCCACCGTTGGGTCTTCTCATTATAGCAGATGGCAAGGATAGGCTTAGGACCGCGGTAAGTAGCCAGACAACGGGCCGTATACCCTGATTTTGATGCCGTGATGATGCCTTCTACGCCAAGAAGTCTCGTCGAGTCGATAGCCGCATGGGCCAAGAACTCCCTCTGGCTGCAGTTCTCGTTGAGTGGCACATTATAGATAGCATCAAAGCTCTGACGATCCTTCTCAGCCTGCTCGGCAACACGCGCCATGGTCTGGACAGCCTCCAAAGGATACTTTCCGGAAGCCGTCTCACCACTCAGCATGAGGGCATCGGTGTTACTGTAGATGGCATTGGCAATATCCGTCACCTCAGCACGTGTAGGCCGCGGATTATTGATCATTGTATGCAGCATCTGCGTGGCAACGATGACGGGTTTGTGGTGCTCAACGCATTTACGGATAATCATGCGCTGTATGCCAGGGATGCGCTCGACAGGAACCTCTATGCCAAGGTCGCCACGGGCTACCATGACACCATAGCTGGCTTTGATAATCTCGTCAATATTGTCAACACCCTCTTGATTCTCTATCTTAGAGATAATCTTTATGTCAGAGTGATGCTCGTCAAGGATTTTCTGCACTTCTTTGACATCCTCAGCAGAGCGCACAAAGCTATGGGCGATGAAGTCCACATCCTCCTCGATAGCTAAGAGGATATTCCGCTTGTCCTTCTCCGTCAGAGCAGGGAGGTCGATATGCTCTCCCGGCACATTGACACTCTTGTGAGCCCCTAACACGCCATCATTCTGCACTTCGACGTAGACGGTAGGACCAACAATATCCTGAACCTTCATGTCAATAGCACCATCATCAAAGAGAATATCGTCACCGACTTTCACATCATTGGCGAAATCGGGATAGGAGACATTAATGATATCATGGCTGGTATCCATTCCAGGACGTCCGAAAATCTTGACGACTTCACCAGTCTTGTAAGTGATGGGATCAGCGACATCTGTCGTTCTCACCTCCGGGCCTTTGGTATCAATGAGGATACCAATGTGTGGAGAGACGGCACGGGTGTTGTTAATAATCTTCCGAAGCCCCTCTGGAGTGGCATGGGCGGTATTCATTCTCACCACATTCATACCCGCATTGAAAAGGCCACGTATGAAGTCCACATCGCACCTCAGGTCGCTTATGGAGCATACTATCTTAGTCTGTTTCATAATAATGTTGATTAATATAAATCACTTTTTGTGAATTATGTTGTTTATAATGAATTTACATATTCAGCGCATCGTTCAGCGCATCGCTCACCGTCGACACCGGCCGAGACGATACCTCCGGCATATCCGGCACCCTCCCCGCAAGGGAAGAGTCCCTTCACACGCACATGCTGTAATGTCAGCTTATCACGCAGGATTCTCACGGGACTCGACGTTCGCGTCTCCGTAGCTATCAGAACAGCCTCATTGGTAAGGAACCCATGACTCCGCTTTCCGAAAACTTTAAAGCCCTCCTGCAAGCGGTGCGAAATGAATGGCGGCATCCAGAAATGAAGCGGACTACTAACGAGTCCAGGTGCATAACTGCTTGACGGCAAATCGTAAGAGAGACGGTTGTTGACAAAGTCCGCCATACGCTGGGCAGGAGCCGTCTGACTCATATTACCCTGCTGCCAGCATATCTTCTCTAACGCCTCTTGAAAGCGCATCATGGTAAGAGAAGTTGGAGCCTCATCCTCAGCGTCTTTATCCGGCCATTCGAAAGAAGCAAGATCTTCAGGATGAATCTCCACGACCATACCACTGTTTGACCACTTCGTACCACGGTTGCTTGGCGACATGCCGTTGACGACAATCTGTTGGGGCCCTGTTGCTGCCGGGATGACGAATCCGCCCGGACACATACAGAAGCTGTATACACCACGTCCCTCCACCTGCGTTACAAACGAGTACTCTGCTGCCGGAAGATACTTTCCACGGCCATTGCGGTTGTGATACTGGATTTGGTCTATGAGATGTGACGGATGCTCAAGCCTCACTCCCACAGCAAGGCCCTTTGCCTCGATGTCAACATTGGCTTTTGCCAGATAGCGGTATACATCCCTGGCACTGTGTCCGGTGGCTAAGATTACAGACCCCCGATACTCCTCTTCAGCACCAGTAGCAAGGTTGACAGCCTTAACACCCACAACCTTAGGAGTCTCTGCCCCAGCGGGAGACAAGGGGGAGTCGAATATCAATTCCGTCATCTTTGTTTGAAAATGCACCTCTCCCCCACTCTTCAGTATCTGCAAGCGCATGTTCTCTATTACGCGCGGCAGTTTATCAGTGCCGATATGCGGGTGGGCATCAGAGAGAATAGACGTTGAGGCACCATGCTGACAAAAGACATTGAGGATTTTCTCAATATTGCCCCGCTTCTTACTTCGGGTATACAGCTTTCCATCACTGTAAGCTCCGGCACCTCCTTCTCCAAAACAGTAGTTGCTCTCCGAATCCACCTTCTGTGTCTTCGTGATAAGTGCCAGGTCTTTCTTACGCTCTCTGACATCTTTGCCCCGCTCCAAAATGACAGGACGCAAGCCAAGCTCTATGAGCCGCAAAGCTGCGAAGAGTCCACCCGGGCCCTCGCCGATAACGATGACCCGCTGCCGACCCTCCACGTTGGGATAGTCTGTATGGACATATTCGTCATCTTGTGGCATCTCATTAATATAAGCTCTCACTGAAAGATTGACATAGATTGTCCTCTGTCTTGCATCTATACTCCGACGCAATACACGCACGTGGGTCAAGGTTCTGGCATCTATACCCTTATCCTTGGCTATATAACTAATGATGTTCTGCTCAGAACTTGCTGTTTCAGGCAGCACCCTCAGCTGATATTCTTCTATCATCGTCTTGTCAAATATTTACCTCTTAGGAAAGCTTATTTATGCTTATATCTAAAATTTGGATTGAACGACTTACGTTTGCCATCCTTCCTATTCCCTTCGTTATGCCGCTTGCGCGGATTCTCGTCCTTACTTTTGTATCTTGGCGAACTTCCCACAGCTTTGGCATCGTATCTCACCCTGCCCCGGAAGGGAGCGCCATCGTAGAGTTTCTTGATGAGGTCAGGACGTCCTATCCGTTTCAGCTCATGTTCGATACTGGTACGTTCTTCTGGCTTGTACCAGAAGAAGAACATCCGCTGCGCCAGCTTCTCACGCGGAGTCTTAGCACAGAAGACGGGCTCCAGCGTATAGGGGTCATAGCCTGTATAGAAAGCCGTCGTACTAACTGTCATCGGCGTAGGTGTGAAATCCTGCACCTGCTCAAGATGGAAATTCAAATCCTTTGTGAGCACAGCCAACTCCGCCATATCCTCTTCGTGGCAAGCAGGATGGCTGCTGATGAAGTAAGGAATAATCTGCTGGTTCAGTCCTGCCTCCCGGTTTATCTTGTCAAAGAGTCGTTTAAACTCATAGAAGAGGGAAAAAGACGGCTTTCGCATGAATTTCAGCACCCGGTCGGAAGTATGCTCCGGCGCCACCTTCAGTCTGCCACTGACATGCTTTGTAATCAGCTCACGTGCGTACTGCATGGCAGCCTCATTAGACTTCTCATCCTTAGACTTGTGGAGAATAAGATCATATCTCACCCCGCTGCCTATAAAACTCTTCTTCACTCCTGGGAGGGCATCCACAGCATGGTAAATGTCAAGGAGCTTGGAATGGTCCGTGATAAGGTTGGGACAAATCTGTGGGTTGATACAAGAAGGCCTCTTGCAATGCTCACAGGCATTGAGATTACGCCCATGCATGCCATACATGTTTGCAGAGGGGCCTCCAAGGTCAGAGATATAACCTTTGAAATCCGGCATGGCTATAATCTTCTTTGCCTCCTTGATGATGCTCTCCTTAGAACGGCATACGACAAACTTACCCTGATGCGCCGATATCGTACAGAAGGCACAGCCGCCAAAACAGCCTCGATGCATGTTGATAGAGAACTTTATCATCTCGTAAGCAGGAATGGTCTTACCCTTGTATTTAGGATGCGGCAACCGCGTATAAGGCAAATCGAAAGAAGCATCGAGTTCCTGACTCGTCAACGGCGGGAACATGGGATTCTGAACGACATAGATATTGCCGACTTTTTGCAGCATCCGCTGCCCATGCATACGGTTGCATTCCTCCTCTATATGTCTGAAATTCTCAGCATGAGCCTTCTTGTTTCTGAGACATTCCTCATAGGGATGAAGTACGATATCATCATCCTTAATGCCCCCGGGAATATCTTCCTCGCGCCGCAAGAAAGAAGTCTGAGGAATATCGCCGATTTCATTGATGGTCTTACCGCTCTCCAACTCATGGCATAAGGCTATGGTGTTTTTCTCTCCCATACCATAGAGCAGGAAGTCGGCCCCACTGAGACAGAGGATGGGCTTCATGAGCTTGTCCTGCCAATAGTCATAGTGGACAAAGCGTCTCAGGGATGCTTCTATACCACCTAATACAACCGGTACATCCGGGAAGAGTTGCTTAAGGATCTTTGTATAGACGATGCTTGGATAATCAGGGCGCATGTCATGGCGAGAGTCAGGACTATAGGCATCATCATGGCGCATACGCCGGTTGGCAGTATAGCGGTTGACCATACTGTCCATATTGCCCGGCGACACGGCAAAGAAGAGGCGTGGACGCCCCAACTTCTTGAAATCACGATAGTCGCCATGCCAGTCAGGTTGTGGCACAATACCGACCTTATAGCCCGCTGCCTCTATGATGCGGCCTATCACAGCCGCTGCAAAAGCAGGATGATCAACGTAGGCATCTCCAGAGAAGATGATGACGTCGAGCTGATCCCAGCCCCGCAGTTGGCATTCTTTCTTTGTTGTTGGCAGAAAATCGGTAAGCAACATGTTCTTCTGAAATAGAGCGTTATGATTTACGAATGATTAGAATGATTAATCTGAGATATTCTGAGGGTCTACTTCCTCCTTAGGCTGATTCTTCGTCTTCCAGTCAATATAGAGCAGCACGAGTTCATGGAGACCATAA
This sequence comes from uncultured Prevotella sp., assembly GCA_900543585.1. Classification (GTDB taxonomy): domain Bacteria; phylum Bacteroidota; class Bacteroidia; order Bacteroidales; family Bacteroidaceae; genus Prevotella. Next base: position 55,974 of record UQRP01000002.1, on the reverse strand, counting down.
GCCTTCATATTACTGTTGTAGATGACATCAAGGCAGAGGTCGAGCAGGTCACGGTCGCCCCCACCCTGCCCCTCAAGGAGAGAACGCAGGTTAAGTCTCAGTTTGTCAAGAACTGCCTCATCGATGATACCATTGCTGTCAACAAGGTTACGCAGGAGGGAATACTTGTCAATGGTCTCAAGATGCTTCTCAGTAACCTCAATGCTTCGTGTTCCAGATGGATTTGCCTGAATCTTCATAATCGTATGTTTTATTTGATGTTATTTAAATAAGAAAGAGAGTATCCCGCGCATGATATTGCAGCGCATCTCCCTGTCCGTTATGCTCTCAAAGGGAAAGCCCATAGTGAAGGTACGGTAACGCTGACCATTATAAGCCACTGCAGCCGGACTCCCATCGCTGTATTGCATAGAACAGAAAGCATCGCTCATTGGCTGGAGTTTATCCGCATGCTGCACAGCATAGAACTGTGAGGACAGCGACCGACTGAAGTCGAAGCTACTGATACCCATACCTGTAACACCCGAGATGGAATCCGTCTTGACAGAACCAGCATACGACACATGCAGCGTGCCGCCCAACCATGAACGGTCTGCAGGGCCGTCATCATTGTCTACACCCACGTATGCCCCACTAACGAGGACCTTTCCGCCAGCAGACTGATATGCTGATACCTTCTCTTTCATAGCTTGTGAGAATGTTTTGTAATAGACCAACTGCTCAGGCTTATACCGTTCGAGTCCCAATAAAAAGTCAACAGCGTCATAACCTTTCAAGTCTACTTTCCCTATCTCCACAGCCTTTGACGAGCAACTGACAACATTATATTTATGTGCAGAAGCAATGGCGTCAGCATGAATGGAAGCATAGTTGAAATCGTTACCGGCAATAAAGTGTCCAGCCAGTTCATTACCGCCATATCCCAATCCTCCAGGGCCTTCGCGCCCCATGGCGGAAGTGGAGAAGTCAGTCTGACGACCATTCCAACCTGCTGTGAGTCCATAAGAGACGCCTATGTCATCATCAAGGTCGAAGCCCTGTCGGCCATTCTCATTGATGACGGCAGGAGCAGAAAGTCGATGGAAACCATTGACAATAAGAACCGTCTTCTCGGCCTGAGGTTCGTAAACAGCCGATACAACCTCTGAGGGAAAGCTCTCGCCACCTCTGTTTCCCGCCGTTACACGGAAATGATAAGGTACTCCAGGCTGAAGATGGCACGAGAATGAAGTCCCGCTAACCTTGACGCCATTATCGAAGCTACCGCTTCCCACAGCAGTATATATAATATAATGTGTAGGTTGTGCTGTCGGTTCCAACTGATCTTCCTGCGGGGTCCACGATAAGACAGCCTCGTCCTTGTCAAGTCTCACAGCAATATTCTGCGGGGGAAGGGGTTCTATGATGGCAGGATGCCCATGCATAGAATTGACGAAACGAGTAATGGTCTTGTATATTGAGCGAGCAAGGTCAAACTTGAAGTTAGGATCTTGTCCACACAGCATATCTGGGAAATTCTGATGAGACAAAGTCTCTAAAATAGCTGAAGGCACAGCAGGCAACCGAGTCTCAGAATAATTACGGTCCCACAGATAGCGTTTCGGCCAACTCCCATATTTGTAACCCAAGTCTCTGACAGCCCCATTCAGAAGCTCAGAGGCAAAAAACTTGGAAGTTTGCCGTGTCACGCCTGATGACAGTTGCCCATCGTTGAAATCTGTCGTGCAAATAGCTAAGGACCCCCATCGACTCTGACCATCCTTGGCATAGCCCGCATCGCTGTGCACTGCAAGCGAAAGCTCTATTGGAACATTCTTACCCTCCTGAGAAGGATTGAAGACAGAGCCCCCCGATAGCCAATTCGTCATCAACGAGCGCGTATTGATATCGTCAGCATAGTCATCACTGCCTCCCCTTCCACCATAAACAGTGTAAGGAGCACCAGCCCATTGGGCAGCATAGCGCGCGCCTTCAAGCGCTCGAGGATAGCCACTGACGACTCCCCCACGCTCAATATTTCCCATACCACCACCAAAGCGCACGGCATCAGCCGTGACAACACCCTTACGACGGCTCTGATTGGTCAGCATTACACTGTTATCAATGCTGTTTCCTGCATCGAAAGTAAAAGTACCAAGATAGACCCACGTACCACCACCCATACGCTGGTTGACAGTATACTCGGTAGCAATACCCTGATGGAAGACGGTGTAGTGGGCATCGTCAACACTATTGTCAACCGTCTGGTAGCTGACATATACAGCAAGACGCGTTTTCTTACTGAAAGTAGGCTGCCAAACGGCAAAAGATTTTCCCGACTTTTTTACAGCCTTTATCTGTCTCGCCTTACCTGCAACGAACGGATTCTCCCTATCAGCATAACTGCCCGCATGGGCTGCGAAGCCAGGAAGTGGAGTATCAGCCCATCGAGCACCATCACAGAACTCTTTGTAATCCGAAGACTTCGTAAAGAGTCCGCCGTCTGGATCGACAACATATTCATCAGTCTGCCAGTCTCGCTCACGAGGCGTAAAGACGATGGCCCCGGCATTTTCCAGCATCGGTATAAGAAACGGCACCACAATTGTCTGTGTGAAAAGGTCCTCTGTGGTTCCGAAGAGTATAGGCCGCTGCCACTCCCACCGGTGTCTGTCATTCTTGTAGTAGCGGCCATGAGATGCCCACAAGCTAACAACCCGGCCGAAGAGGCCATGCGAAGGTTCTGTTGGCTTAGAGACGTTTGTCACCCATGGCTCGCCTTTGTAATCAACGGTTCCCCAAAGAGCATTTCCGTTATCACGGGCCAGGGCATGACCAGGAACATAGTCCTCAATAGGAAGACCATTGGTAATGATGGAAATCTGATACTTGCTGACTGACTTCGGCAGGGCTTTTCTTACGCGTTTGTAAATTTTACCCACAAGTTTATCAGTGAAAGTCTGCTGTGCAAAACTGCTGCTAACCTTCACGGTAACTCTCCGCATTCCAGCATCAATATCAAGCTTCTCAAGCTTGGGTTGATGCGAGAATGCGTTATCCTTAGAAGTATAAGCGGAGAAATAGACTGAAAGGTTACGCTCCGCCTGTGCCTTGTCATCGCGGTGCTGTGCCATGAGACATTCCGAGGCCAGCAGCACACAGAAGCATAAAATCAGATATCTCTTCATTCGACTTACAGCTCTCCTATTGTGAAATTCTCAGGATGCTTGCCTTTGAAATCTTTATAATAGAGTTTTACTTTTCTCATTTCCGAGTCAATGTCGCCATTAGGGACAAAGCTCTCAGTGCATTGAATCAACTTCTTTTCATAATCCACGCCATAAAGGAGTACAGGTATATGCGCTTTCATGGCAATATAATAGAAACCATGCTTCCACTCCGGGTTACGTGACCGGGTTCCCTCTGGTGTGATGCACAACTTGAAAGAAGACAAACTATTCGCTTCTTTTGCTAAGTTGTCGGTCATACTCGTATGCTTGGAACGGAACACAGGGATACCTCCCATATGCCGGAAGATAGGTCCCAATGGCCAAAAGAACCACTCTTTCTTCATCAGAAAGTTTATCTTCATACCTTGAGACCTCATATACAGCTGGCCAATGATAAAATCCCAGTTGCTCGTATGCGGGGCCAAAGCAATGATGAACTTCTCCGGATGGTCAACAGTGACGTTTGCCTTCCATCCCAAGCACTTGAATAAAAGCCAATAGCACAGTTTTCTCATCATCCCAGATTGCCTATCTTATCAACGATATCCAGCGCACTCTGGTTGAAATCATCTATCAGTGCCCTATAATATTTCGAGGCTTTCATACCCGGCTCCGGGTGAGAGATGCGGCTCACAAACTCATTTCTTGTGATGATAATTGTTGAGAGCAGATTGTCTGCCGACTCCTTGTTCTCCAAGTTGCCATAGATAGCCGCTGCCATAGCCTCAGCAAAGAGGTCGCTGCAGATGTAATTGATTGACCTTTTAAGGTCTCTTTTCTTTGCCATAGTAATTGAAATAAGGGGTTGAATTTATATACAAGTCCAAAGATAAGCAAAAAAGGTGGATTGAACACGTTGTTAGGGCATAAAAAGTTATAAAATCTCGTTTTATTTTGTTTTTGCTTTCTTATATCGCGGAAAATCGGTACTTTTGCAATTAGAAAATATTCATTTATTTCAATTACCAACAACAATGAAAACAAGTCTTTTGCAGCAAGCACGTGCCCAGTATCAGCCCAAACTCCCCAAGGGCCTGCAAGGTGCCGTCAAAGTAAAGGAAGGAGAGCCTACACAGAGCGTAGGCGACCAGGAAGAAATCAAGAAGCTCTTCCCTAACACGTATGGCATGCCTCTCATTGAGTTTGTCCCTGGTGACAAAGAGGCAACCAACGAGATTAACGTCGGCGTCATTCTCTCTGGCGGTCAGGCTCCTGGCGGTCACAACGTTATCTGCGGTATCTTTGATGCTGTCAAGAAGATGAACCCCAACAACAAGGTTTATGGCTTCCTCATGGGTCCTGGTGGCCTGGTTGACCACAACTACATCGAGCTCACCACAGAATTCGTCAACGAATACCGTAACACTGGTGGCTTCGATATGATTGGTTCCGGCCGCACAAAGCTGGAGAAGGTAGACCAGTTTGAGAAGGGTCTGGAGATTATCCGCCAGCTCAATATCAAGGCTATCGTGATTATCGGTGGTGACGACTCCAACACCAACGCCTGTGTGTTGGCAGAGTACTATGCCGCAAAGAACTATGGTGTGCAGGTCATCGGATGCCCCAAGACAATTGACGGTGATCTTAAGAACGATCAGATTGAGACTTCATTCGGTTTCGATACCGCAACAAAGGTATACTCCGAGTTGATTGGCAATATCGAGCGTGATGCTAACTCTGCCCGCAAATACTGGCATTTCATCAAGCTCATGGGCCGCTCAGCCTCTCACATCGCACTGGAGTGCGCCCTGGAGACACAGCCTAACATCTGTCTCATCTCTGAGGAGATAGAGAAGAAGGATATGACTTTGAACCAGATTGTGGAGCAGATTGCCACAGCTGTCGCCAAGCGTGCTGAGGAGGGAAACAACTTTGGTGTTGTCCTCATCCCCGAGGGTCTCATCGAGTTTATTCCTGCTATTGGCCGTCTCATCGATGAGCTCAACGATCTTCTCGCTGCTCACGGTGCTGACTATAAGGATCTGGACAAGGATGCGCAGAGAGAGTATATCCTCGCTCACCTGAGCAAGGAAAATGCAGAGACCTTCTCTACACTTCCCGAAGGTGTGGCTCGCCAGTTGTCACTCGACCGCGATCCTCACGGAAACGTTCAGGTATCACTCATTGAGACAGAGAAGCTTATCTCTGACATGGTAGGTGCCAAGCTCGACGAGTGGAAGAAGGAAGGCAAGTATACAGGCAAGTTTGCCGCTCAGCACCACTTCTTCGGTTACGAAGGCCGTTGCGCAGCTCCTTCTAACTTCGATGCCGACTACTGCTACGCATTAGGTGTTAGCGCTGCCAACCTCATTGCCAATGGCAAGACAGGATATATGGCTATCGTAAAGAATCTCTCTGCTCCTACTGATGAATGGAAAGCCGGTGGCGTGCCTATCACGATGATGATGAACATGGAGCGTCGCAATGGTGAGATGAAGCCTGTTATCCGTAAAGCACTCGTAGAGCTCGATGGTGCTCCCTTCAAGGAGTTTGCTGCCCACAGAGACGAATGGGCTGAGAAGACATGCTTTGTCTATCCTGGTCCTATTCAGTATTGGGGTCCTGCTGAGGTCTGTGACCGTGAGACTACAACCCTGGCATTGGAGAATGCAGCAAAGAAGTAAACAGAAGATAAAAGAGTAATCCATTACTCTATGTCGTTATATGAATAAAAAGCAGCCAACCCGTAGACGTTCCAAAAGGTCCTCTCAATATCGCCAGAGGTCTTATCACCGCCATGGGTTGGCTTCTTTTCATTTTCTCAAGAACGGCAATCGTAAGGCTTGGATTTTTGGAGGCCTTGTAGTCATTGCACTTTATATTTTTGCTTTCTATTATTTTTTCGTCGGCCCCACAGGCTTCAGGTGGCGTGCTTTCTATGGAGATGCTAAGTATCCGGAAGGATATGAGATACATGGTATAGACATCTCACACTATCAAGGAAAAATCAACTGGGATCGTCTACGTTCCAATGCACTCATTGACGGTTGTCCTTTGCGCTTCATCATCGTAAAAGCTACGGAAGGATCTACGAGAGTAGACCCGAATTTCGAGGATAACTTCTATCAGATTAGGGAATATGGATTTATAAGAGGCGCCTATCACTTCTGGAGCACAAAGTCTTCTGCACGTGACCAGGCTTACTTCTTCCTCAGCAAGGTGCACCTTCAGGAGGGCGACCTTCCACCAGTCCTTGACATAGAGCACAAGCCACAAAACCAGAGCACACAGGATTTCCAGACCGATGTATTGACATGGCTACATATTGTAGAAGACAAGTATCATGTCAAGCCCATCATATATACATATCATAATTTTAAAGAGTCGTATCTCTCAGCCCCCGTCTTCGATGATTACCCATATTGGATAGCCCACTACTATGTTGATAAGGTCGAGTATAAAGGCAAATGGAAGTTCTGGCAGCATACCGATACCGGTGTTCTTCCCGGCATCAAAGGAAATGTGGACCTCAACATCTATAATGGTTCTTACTATGACCTGATGAAACTGACGATAGGAAACCAAGAGGACGTTGAGGTCGCCGAATAGGAGCTATCGCATCTCTTCTATCTTCGTGCGGTGACCTTTTATCTTCAGCCCTTGAACATTGTTTAATACAGCTTTCAACTTCGCTCGCGGAATGGCGACATAAGCGTAATAGTCAAAGACATCAATGCGTCCTATTTCGTTTCCCTTTAATCCGCCACTTTTGCATAGGAAGCCTACAATATCCCCTTTGGAGATTTTATCTTTCTTTCCTTTGCCAATATAAAGAGTCGTATTGACAGGAAGAGGAACCACAGAATGAATATGTTCGTCCTCATCAATATGCAATTCTTCAGCATCGACCCTTCCTTTTGTGTTGTAGACGGCCTCTCTTATATTATCGGGTATTACCTCGTCAGGCCCCAATAGGAAAAAGATTCTTCCCGTATTATCCCATCTGGCCGTCCGACCAACCCTGTGAGTATAATTTTCTACTGTTTCTGGAAGATGATAATGAACGACATTCTCTACCCCCGGGATATCCAATCCTCGGCTACCAAGATCCGTAGACACAAGCACATTAGTGCTTCCGTTCGCAAACCTGTAGACAGCCTCTTCACGCTGGCGCTGATCAAGTCCACCATGATATGTGGAAACTATGAAACCTTCTCCTGCCAGAAAAGCAGCTGTCCGCTCAACGCTGTCACGATAGTTGAGAAATACGATTGTGCTTCCACTAAGTTTCTTAAGTAGGGAGGCAAGCGCATGCAACTTATCTTTATCCTGACTTCGTACGATAGAAACTTCCAGTCTGTCACCATCTCCTTGTTCACGGAAGTCAAGAGTAGAAAAACCATCAGTAGAAAGTACTGCCGTCATACGCTCGTCATCGGTCATATCCGTTGCAGAGAGAAAGAAACGGCGCGCTGTGGAGGGCAGCCTACTGACGGCCCGACTCATCTCATCAGCAAATCCCATCTCCAGACATTTGTCGAATTCATCGATAACGATGAATCTCACAGTATCTGACACAAAATTATCCTTATCAAGGTGATCATTCAAGCGCCCCGGCGTTGCAAAAATGACTTGCGGTTGAACACTTCGCATCTCCCGGTGCTCATCCATCGTAGGACGTCCACCATGACAAGCATATCCTCTAATGCCGCACTTCATACGCTTCAACACATCCAAGGACTGATTAGCCAGTTCACGACCAGGTACAATAACAACCGCCTGCACATCATCTCGGCTCGTGTCTATCATCTGCGACAAAGGAAGGAGATAAGCAAGTGTCTTACCACTACCAGTAGGACTCAGCAGGACAATATTGGAGTTGGACTTAGTAAAGGCATCAATAGCAGTCTGCTGCATATTGCTTACTGTAATGCCAAGGGAAGAGGTGATATCAGATACTGTCATTTCTTTAGTATTTTGTCGATTTCGTCAAACTTATCCCCCATATTGAGGTTGAGATAAATGGTATAGAGAGGTAGCGCCCACCTGTCAGAGGCATTCGGACGCAACGACCGATAAGATTCAAGATAAGGAAGAGCCGACCGATATAATGTGAGGATTTCCTGTCGCTTTCTTCTCAATGTCTGCGTATTCTTATCAAGGTTCACTCCTTGATTAAAACGTGCAAGTCCAGAGTTGAGAAGAGCATCAGCAAGTTTAGGATTCTTCTTTACAAGAGAATCACTAATAGCAAGACAGGCAGCATAGTCTCCTGTGTTAAGCATGATAGTACTTTTTGTAAGCCAGGCCACTGTATTGGCACTGTCGGCTCTGATAGCTCTATCAGAGATATTCAAGGCTTCATTCCACTCCGACCTCCTTGAATAATAATCTATGAGGTGTAGAAAGAAGAAATCGGAACGAGGATATTTGCTGAAACCTTCCGTCAGCGTTTTCAGACAACGGACCGTGTCCTTATCAAGCAGATAGGTAGCTGCAAGATATTGCAACATCGACTCATTTCTTGCCGTGTCCTTCAGTGCAAGATAAGTATGATGATAAACCTTCCCTGCGTCCTTTAACTTATATCCACAGAAAACAGCCCAAAAAGCAGCGCGGGGAAGCCGATGATCGGTAGAGGAATAATTATATTCTTTAAACATTGGCAACTCAGCTGCTGAAATATATTGATCAAAGAACTGGTAAGCGTCATTATACTTCTGCTTGCCCAAGAAGAACAATCCACCATTAAAGAGATTAGGACGCAACATATTTAGTTTTGCTGCATTTTCTTTCCTCATTTTGGGTCTCACTCGGCCTTTTCGGTCAGGAAGGGCATCAATACTGTCATAAGCCTCCATATAAGTAAACATCCTTGAAGCAATACTGAACAAAGATGCTGTATCATATTTCTGCTTCAAATACAATTTCTCATTACCTTGGCTGTATTGTTTTTCTAAAGAGGAGAAAAGTACACTCCAGATTTTCTCATTTCCGCGGTTGGCAGAATCAGACAGAAGTTTCCGCATGGCAAGCTCAGCCTTGTCAAGATTCTTACCTGCTTTTACCTGGTCTTCAGCTGCTGAAATCTCTTTCTTTTGAGCTGACAAAGGAACAACAGTAATCACTAAAAGAAATAATATGAAGCATATTCTTCTCATAACAGTTGCGAAGTTAACAAAAAAATAGGAAGGAAACGAATAATTTCCTTCCTATTTATATCCGTAAGGTATAAGCACTAATTATTATTAGCACTACCACCAACAATATCAAGCAATTCACTCGTAATAGCAGCCTGACGGCTCTTGTTATACTGCAAATTCAAGTCTTTAAGCAAAGAGTCAGCATTATCAGTAGCAGCATGCATAGCTACCATGCGCGCTGCATGCTCCGACGCATTACTATCAAGAAGCGCTGTATAGACCATCAGGTTCAGAAGCTTCGGAACCAATACCGAGAGTACAGACTTCAGATCCGGCTCTACAATAAAGTCGTCATTAAGTGGTACAGCGCCAGCCTGTTGCTGGTCTTGAGCCTTACCATTCTTCCGTAAATACTCCTTTGCCTTAGCAGTAACAAGATTAGATGAGAGGTCACGGTCATTGAAAGCTCCTATCGCTTCTGTTGAAAGGTCAACGGGAAGGAACCCACGCTGAGTGAGAACTTGTGAGCCAGCACTCTTAAAATGATGGTAGATAAGTTCCACACGATCATATTCATGATTGGAATACTTTGCAATGAGTTCTTCCGCAATATCCTTGCAACCATTAGCATTAGGTTTATCAGCAAGTTCAACAAAATTGCCCGCTGACTTATACCCTAACCTTTCCACCTTCTCAGCTACCTTTCGGCCAATGGGATAGATGGTAATATCGCTGATGCCTTGAGCCTTGTACCCATCTATTGCCTGCTGCATCTTGCGTATGACATTATTGTTGTAACCGCCGCACAGCGAACTGTTTGACGAGTAGACAACAAGCGCCACACTTTTTATCTCCTTACGCTCCTTGGTAAATGCCAAATTGGCATCAGGAGTGGAGACAAGAAAGGACTTCAGGATATGCTCCAACAAATTCTCATAAGGAAGCATATTCTGAATTGCCGTCTGTGCATGATGAAGCTTTGACGATGCCACCATCTTCATGGCACTCGTTATCTTACGCGTGCTTTGAACAGACGCTATACGGGTCTTGATCTCTTTTAATGAAGGCATAAGCTACTATTTCTTGAATTGCCCTGCAACATTGGCCATCACCTCTTCGATGGTCTTTGTGCAACTATCTTCTAACTTTCCGGAAGCCAGTGTATCAATGACGTCCTGATGCTGTGTACGCATCTGCTCCAAGAACTGATCCTGAGCGGCACGAACACTCTCTACGGGGACATCACGGAGCAAACCATGAACACCACAATAAAGGATGGCTATCTGCTCGCCTACGGGCATAGGAGTATACTGAGGCTGAATCAGCAGCTGATTGTTCTTTCTACCACGGTCAATTGTCATAGCCGTAACAGGATCCATATCAGATGAGAACTGAGAGAAGGACTCCAGCTCTCTATACTGAGCCATATCAATCTTCAGCGTACCGGCAACCTTCTTCATACTCTTAATCTGAGCAGAACCACCCACACGGCTCACAGAGATACCTACGTTGATAGCCGGCCGGAAACCCTGGTTGAAGAGATCAGTCTCAAGGTATATCTGACCATCCGTGATGGAGATAACGTTCGTCGGGATGTAAGCCGAGACATCGCCTGCCTGTGTCTCAATGATAGGCAGAGCAGTCAGCGAACCACCACCTTTGACATGTCCCTTCATCGACTCAGGAAGATCATTCATCTGCTCTGCTATCTCTTGCTGGTCGTTGATACGGGCAGCACGCTCAAGCAGACGAGAATGAAGATAGAACACATCACCAGGGTATGCCTCACGTCCAGAAGGACGACGAAGAATCAGAGACACCTCACGATAGGCAACAGCCTGCTTTGAAAGGTCATCATAAACGACAAGTGCATCAAGGCCACGATCACGGAAATACTCACCAATAGCAGCACCCGCAAACGGGGCATAATACTGCATGGCAGCAGGATCGGCGGCACTTGCGCTGACAACGATTGTATAAGGCAGAGCCCCATGGTCTTTCAGTGTCTGGACGAGGGCTGCCACCGTACTTGCTTTCTGACCGATAGCAACATAAATACAATAGACAGGATGTCCTGCCTCATAGTTCCCCTTTTGGTTGATAATGGTATCCACTGCTACAGCGGTCTTTCCCGTCTGACGGTCACCAATGATAAGCTCACGCTGCCCACGACCGATAGGAATCATGGAGTCGATAGCTTTCAGACCCGTCTGAAGAGGGGTCTTCACCGGCTGACGGTAGATAACACCTGGAGCCTTACGGTCAAGAGGCATCTCAAAGGCACCGGTAAGGTCTATGTCACCCTTACCATCAATAGGCTGCCCCAAAGTGTTAACGACACGTCCGAGGAAGTTGTCGTTGACACGAATAGAAGCGATGCGGTGTGTGCGCTTCACCTTCATACCCTCTTCAATACCAGAAGTAGGGCCAAGAAGGATACAGCCGACGTTGTCCTCCTCAAGGTTCATAACGACAGCCATGACGCCGTTCTCAAACTCGAGCAACTCACTCGCCTCTGCGTTGCGAAGACCATAAACGTGGGCAACACCATCACCAACGGTGAGAACGGTGCCGACCTCATCAAACTCCTCGCCAGCATTGACGCTTTCGAGCTGCTTGAGCAGCACTTCCGACACCTCGCTTGGTTTTAATTTATCACTCATTGTTGTAATTTCTTTTAGTTACTTTTCCAAGTCATGTAGCACAGTAGCAAGCTTAGTCTTTACACTGGCATCCATGCGGTAAGTATCGTATTCGAGAATAAATCCCCCGATAATGTTAGGATCAACCGCTGTGTTGAATTCCACATTGCCATTGGTCCTGGCCTGAACCATAGCCTTCATCTTAGCTTCTGTCTCCGGTGATACCGGTACAGCTGTAGTAAGAGTGCCACGAATGATGTTCTTATGCTTACGGTAAAGGGTGATGTACGACGTTGCCATAAACTGCAGGAATTTCTCCCGCTGCTGCTGGAAAACGATATGCAAGAAGCGATCAGTAAGCGGAGTCACACTACCACCGCATGCAGTCGTCATCAACGCCAACTTCTTTTCGTTATCGAGTGTAGGATTATCTATCGTATAGCGGAGCTGAGGCACCTCAAGATAGCTCACAGCCAAAGACTGCATCTCACCATAGACGGCCTCGTCCACTTTCTGCTGTACAGCAGACTCTAAAAGAGCCTTAGCATATCTGACAGATATTACTCCTGTATCCATAAACAAACATTATTTGGTGGGTGCCGCTTTTTCAGCAGCTACATCGTCGAGCAATTTGTTTATCAAATCCATCTGCTTGTCGTCAGACTGAAGATTCTGTCTGACAATCTTCTCTGCGATCTTTACTGAGAGTTCAGCAACCTGCGAACGAATGTCGCGAATAGCTTGCTGTTTCTCCTGCTCTATCTCTGCCTTGGCATCGCTGATGAGCTGTGCTCCACGGGCCTTAGCCTGATCCTCAGCTTTCGCAATGATAGCCTCGCGGGTGGCAGTGGCCTCTTTGAGGACCTCTGCCTGTTTCTCGCGCGCTTCCTGCAGAATGGATTCTCCTTCTTTTTGTATGTTGGCGAGCTTCTCATTGGCCTCATGCGCCTTCCTCAAACTGTCATCAATGTAGTCCTTGCGTTCCTTGACCATCTTTGTGATGGCCGGGAAGCCGAACTTCCAAAGAATGGCAAGCACAATGAGGAAGACAAGCGTCATCCAAAAGAGCAAGCCCGTACTTGGCACTAACAAATCCATACGCAGTTGTAAAACTTCTGATTAATATTAGATGCAGAGGAATGCAACCACCACAGCGAACAGAGCAACACCCTCAATAAGAGCTGCTGCCACAATCATGTTGGTGAAGATCTTGCTCATCACCTCCGGCTGGCGGGCCATAGCGTCCATAGCCTGACCACCAATGCGACCGATACCGATACCTGCGCCAATGGCTGCGAGACCGGCGCCTACACCTGCGCCCAACTTAGCGATACCTGCTGCTGCGGCTTGTAATAATAATGCTGAAATCATAGTTGTAATGTTTTAAATTTTTTATTTGTTTTTACTTATTGCTAATTAGTTAACTGACTTTTACGCAAAAGCATTTACTCCTTTGCACGTGCCAGACCGATGAAGATAGAACTCAACATCGTGAAGACCATGGCCTGGATAAAGCAAACCAAGAACTCCAAACACATCATGAAAATGCTCATGACAACACTCAAGGTTGACATGCCGATAGCAATGCCTACTCCCATCGTAGCCACCACAAAGATGATACACGACAGAGAGATGGCTATAGCATGACCCGCCATCATATTGGCGAAAAGTCGAATCATCAGAGCAAAGGGCTTAGTGAAAATTCCTATAAACTCTATGAAGGGTATCAATGGCAATGGAGCTTTCAATGCAATGGGCACATCTGGCCAGAAAATATCCTTCCAATAGTGCTTAGAACCACTGAACTGAGTAATGACGAAAGTACAAAGAGCCAGGAAGAAAGTTACGGCAATATTGCCCGTGACATTACCTCCGCCCGGTGGGAATGGCACTACGCCCATGAGGTTACAGACCAGGATGAGGAAGAAACAGGTAAGCAGATAGGGAGAATATTTCTCGTAGCCTACCTCTCCTACTCCGGGTTTGATAATACTGTCTTCAACCCATTCCACAAGCATCTCCACAAGTCCTGTAAACCCGCCTGGGGCTGCATCACTGGCCTTGTGGCGCTTATACCATCTTGCGGGTATCAGAATACAGAGTAGAAGAATGATGGCATTGATAAAAAGCACTGCCACTGTTTTAGTTATGGAGATGTCAAAAGGTAACACCTCTTTACCATTCTGCAACTCTACAATCTTACCGGCATGCTCACCTTTGGAGGCGATGGCGAGATGGTAAGGCCCCTGGCGATAGCCATTGGCATCAGCTTCCTCAGAAAAGCGAGCCGTGCTGAAGACATGCCACCCCGTGGAACTCTTCACAATGACCGGTAGGTTGATGACAATGTGCTTGTCGCCTATATCGGTGACATGCCAGTCATAGGAATCCTTGATATGTCCCAATACAACCTCCGAGGCATGGAAAGGCTCAGCCTTATCGGCTGCCATAGCCGGTACGGAGAGAAGCATTGCCAGCAGCATGCAGATTATATGATTTAAATATCTCATTCCGAACAAGAACTTTTAATGTTTTATTACTAATGTCAATGCCATCATAGCGACATACATGATGAAAACCATGATAACAAAGCCTTTAGACTGTGCCAGACTCTCAGAAATGAAAAACACATATACCCCAACCATGAGGAGCACAGAAATCATTCTAAAAGCGGCATAAGCCATGTAGAACTTCGGGAGCTGATATGGAGCCCGAGCCTTCACAATGTCATAACCTTTTACCCAACCTGTGCCAAGCGCAGAAAAGATAAGAAGGCATAGGCAAACTGTCAACGTCGATGGCATATCAGCGAAGCTACTACAGAGACTAAGAGCCAAACTATGAGTGCAATGACAGCAACGAGTACAACTGTATTAACATGCGCTGAATCGGTATTTCCAGTGACATTGAGCACGACAAGGGCCACAAGTGTTGAGGCCACAATCACCCACAATCCTATCTTCCTAATTTGCTTCAGTTGCATACAGTTATTGATGTTGCAAGGCGTGATTAACCGATTTCAACACAAAGGCTCACCTCGTTCTTTTTTACTTCTACGAAGCCACCCTCTATATTGAGGTTATGAACGCCCCCATTGTTCTTATATTCCACTACTCCATTTGTCAGTGACGATATAATCGGCGCATGATTGTCGAGTATCTCAAAGCTGCCCAAACTTCCAGGCACCTTAACACTCTCAATAGGGCCGTCATAAACGACTTTCTCTGGAGATACGATTCTTAACTTCAACATAATTTCGCAAGTTTATAAGTTTATGAGCTAATGAGTTCATGAGCTTTTGATGTGTATCAAACTTAACTTGACAAGTTTCTTGATATGTATCTGCACACAAAAACTCAAAAACTCAAGAACTTAAAAACTCTGGAACCGACTATGCCTTGGCTGCCTCCATGAGCTTCTTGCCCTTGGCAATAGCGTCATCGATAGTACCCACATTCATGAATGCCTGCTCGGGGAGGTCGTCAACCTCTCCGTCAAGGATAGCATTGAAGCCTTTAATGGTATCTTCTATACTTACCATGACACCAGGAACACCAGTGAACTGTTCGGCAACAGCGAAAGGCTGAGAAAGGAAGCGCTGGACACGACGTGCACGGCTCACAACGAGCTTGTCATCGTCCGAGAGCTCATCCATACCGAGGATAGCGATAATATCCTGAAGCTCCTGATAATGCTGAAGGGTCTCCTTAACACGCTGAGCGCAATCATAGTGCTCCTTTCCCACAATCAGCGGATCCAGAATACGGGAGGTACTCGCCAATGGGTCTACAGCAGGATAGATACCCAGCTCCGTAATCTTACGATCAAGCACTGTAGTAGCATCCAGATGAGAGAATGTCGTGGCAGGGGCTGGGTCGGTCAAGTCATCGGCAGGCACGTAGACGGCCTGCACTGATGTGATGGATCCCTTCTTTGTAGAAGTAATACGCTCCTGCATAGCACCCATCTCTGATGCCAGCGTAGGCTGATAACCTACGGCAGAAGGCTGACGACCAAGCAGAGCAGAAACCTCAGAACCTGCCTGTGTGAAGCGGAAGATGTTGTCGATAAAGAACATAATATCAGCAGGACCACCATCCTTACCACCATGATCACGGAACTCCTCTGCAATCGTCAGACCTGACAGAGCAACACGGGCACGGGCCCCTGGCGGCTCATTCATCTGACCATAAACAAGGGTGGACTGAGACTTAGCGATTTCTTCCGGGTCTACAAGAGAAAGATCCCACTTACCTTCCTCCATGGCTTTTTTGAACTTTTCGCCATAGCGTATCACACCAGAGTCAAGCATATCACGGATCAGGTCATTACCCTCACGTGTACGCTCACCGACGCCGGCGAAGACTGAATATCCTGCACGGCCCTTGGCGATATTGTTCATCAGCTCCATGATAAGCACCGTTTTTCCAACACCGGCACCACCGAAGAGGCCAATCTTTCCACCTTTCATGTAGGGCTCCAGCAAGTCGATGACCTTAATACCCGTAGGCAGCATCTCCTTATGGGTGGAGAGCTCGTCAAACTTAGGAGCCGGACGATGGATAGGATAGCTACCCTTCATATCCAGAGAAGCCATACCATCAATGGGCTGACCTATAACGTTCATCATGCGGCCACGGATTTGGTTTCCGGAAGGCATCTGAATAGGAGCTCCCGTAGGAACGACCTCCATGCCGCGCTCCAATCCATCAGTTGAGTCCATGGCTATGCAGCGTACAGTATCCTCACCGATATGCTGCTCCACCTCGATAACGAGCTGGGTGCCATTAGGCCTTTTCACGGTCAGAGCTTCATAAATCTCTGGCAACACCTTGTCAGCATCCTGGCCTTTCGTGTCGAAGAATACATCGACAACAGGTCCAATAATCTGAGAGATGTGTCCGTTAATCTTTGCCATAAAATATCTTTTAAATTATTTCTTTAGATTGAAAGTTCGTCAAGCACTTGGATGAGCTTGCGGTCGAAGGGCTTATCGGGCCTGATAGCCTCAGAGAAAGGTACATAAGTGACTTCTTCATTGCGTACACCTACCATGACGTTACGCTGTCCCTGCTTGATAGCCTCTATTGCTCCCACACCCGTGCGGCTGGCCAATATACGGTCATGGGCTGAAGGACGGCCGCCACGCTGCAAATAGCCAAGGATAGACACACGGACGTCAAACTCCGGGAACTCCTTACGCACACGGTTGGCATAGTACATAGCACCGCACTTCGGACTCTCCGAGACGATGACAATGCAGCTCTTCTTGGATTTGCGAATTCCACGCTCCATGAATTTTGCCAACTGGTCAACATCCGTGGAATCCTCAGGAATGATAGCAGCCTCAGCACCGCAAGCGATAGCTGAGTTCTGAGCCAGATAACCGGCATCACGTCCCATCACCTCAACGAAGAAGATACGCTCATGGCTCTGAGCAGTATCACGAATGCGGTCTACACAATCTACAATAGTATTAAGGGTAGTATCGTAGCCTATGGTTGTATCTGTACCATAGAGATCGTTGTCAATCGTTCCGGGAAGGCCTACACAACAGAGGTCATAATCCTCAGCAAATTCTTTAGCACCTGTCAGTGAACCATTACCTCCTATCACGACCAGAGCATCAATACCCTCCTTTTTAATATTCTCATAAGCCTTGTCACGACCTTCCTGCGTCATAAACGCTTTAGAACGGGCTGTCTTAAGAATGGTGCCGCCCTGCATAATGATGCCGGAGACATTCTCCGTGGTGAAAGGCTTGATTTCATCTTCAATAAGGCCATCGTATCCGCGGTAGATACCCTTTACGTTATATCCATTGCAGATACCAGCGCGTGTTACAGCCCTGATAGCTGCGTTCATACCGGGAGCGTCGCCGCCTGATGTCAATACACCTATAGTCTTAATCTTTGACATAATGTTGGTTTCTATGAAGTGGTTTCTATATTTTGCTTCTATGTTTTATATTGGCAAAGTTAAAGATTAATATTAAAACTTGCAAGAGTAGTTCGAGTTTTTATACACGTTTAACGTATTTGGGGACATTTTTTTTGCACAATGAAACGGAAATGTAATCTCTATGTTGCACTATATCATTTTACAAGCCGCTTTCAGCCGTTTCTCCGCTACATCTTCTCGCAGAACATCATCTGCAGCATCCCATCCGTCGTTAATATTTATTAACTTCGAGAAGCCTGCTGCCTTGAGAGGCTCATTGTCTGCGATTCTGCCCGCTAAAAGGTAGACAGGGATATTCTTTTCCTTTGCCCGCTGCAAGACCACACTCGGCAATTTTCCCATAAGTGTTTGGTTATCAGAACTTCCTTCTCCAGTTACAACCGCCTCGGCACCGTTCAATGCATCATCAAAGTTTAAAGCATCCAGCACCACATCAGCACCTCGTTTCACCTCGGCTGTCATAAACTCCATGAAAGCATATCCTAACCCACCGGCTGCTCCGGCTCCCGCCTCACCACTCGCATCATACCCCTGGTGAAGTGCAGCCATTTTTGCGAAAGTTTTGGCTCGACGGTCCAGCAATTCTATCATGTCTTGCGTTGCGCCTTTTTGTTGCGCAAAAACTTTTGCCGCACCATTGCTGCCATACAGCGGATTCCTGACATCAGTAGCCACCGTCACCTTCAATTCCTTAAGAACAGAAGTGTCGAAGTTGTCATACCACATTTTACCATTTGCTGTCTGCCAGGCCTGACGCAAGGCTCGTAGCATGCCAAGTCCACAGTCACTGGTAGCACTCCCACCAAGTCCAACTACAAACTCACGGCACCCCCTTCGGTAAGCATTGGCTATAAGTTCACCGACACCATAACTCGTAGCAACGCGCGGGTTGCGATATTCTGGCTCTATCATCGTCAACCCGGCGGCGCGTGCTACCTCAATAACACCCACACCGTTTTTAATACCAAAAGCGGAATCGGCCCATCTCATCATAGCATCGTGGACATGACAATGTACGATTTCATCAGGACGCATGGCCTCAAGGAAGCCCTCGCCGCCATCGCTGACATCGAAACTGATCACCTCCACATTATTATTAAGGGTCTCCAACAGTCCTTCCCTAACAGCCTCATTGGCCTGATGCGAGGTCATACAACCTTTGAAGCTGTCCATGGCCGTAATTATCTTCTTCATATTCTTGTCGTGTTTAGACAGGTGCAAAGATAATGCAAAAAAAGCATAAAACCTTTTAGCATTCATTTCTTTTTGCTATCTTTGCATCGTCCTAAAGATTTTTATTATCATAACTATAAAGAGTTAAAAAAATGACTATCGATGAGTTCAACTTTGCCGGCAAGAAGGCAATTGTACGTGTAGACTTCAATGTGCCATTGGATGAGAATGGCAACGTCACTGACGACACCCGTATCCGTGGTGCTCTGCCTACACTGAAGAAGGTTCTGGCTGATGGTGGCGCTCTTATCATGATGAGCCACATGGGCAAGCCTAAGGGCAAAGTCAATCCTAAACTGAGTTTGAAGCAGATTGTTCCCAACGTGAGCAAAGCTCTCGGTGTGGACGTCAAGTTCGCTGCCGACTGCGGCAAGGCTGATGCAGAGGCTGCTGCACTGAAGCCAGGTGAGGCTCTGCTGCTCGAGAACCTCCGTTTCTATCCTGAGGAGGAGGGCAAGCCCGTAGGCGTTGAGAAAGGCACTCCCGAGTACGACGCTGCAAAGGCTGAGATGAAAGATCGCCAGCTGGCTTTCGCTAAGAAGCTCGCTTCTTACGCTGACGTCTATGTCAACGACGCTTTCGGTACTGCTCACCGCAAGCACGCTTCTACAGCTGTTATCGCTGACTCCTTCGACAAGGATCACAAAATGCTGGGCTACCTCATGGAGAAAGAGGTCAAGGCTATCGACAACGTGATGAAGAACGCTCAGCATCCCTTCACTGCCATCATCGGTGGCTCTAAGGTCAGCTCTAAGCTCGGTGTCATCAAGAACCTGCTCGACAAAGTCGACAACCTCATCATCGGCGGTGGCATGGGCTACACATTCATCAAGGCTCAGGGTGGCCAGATTGGTAACTCTCTCCACGAGGACGACCTCATCCCTGAGGCTCAGGAGGTGCTGAAGGCTGCTAAGGAGAAGGGTGTCAACATCAGCCTCTCCGTTGCTACGCTCTGCGCTAAGGAGTTCTCCAACGACGCTCCACGTACCGTATATCCTATCTACAACATCCCAGAGGGCTGGGAGGGCATGGATGCTTCCTATGAGAGCGTTGCTATCTGGAAGGACATCATCATGAACTCTAAGACCATCCTGTGGAATGGTCCTGTTGGTGTGTTCGAGCTCGAGAACTTCGCACACGGCACAGGTGCTATTGCCAAGGCTGTTGCTCAGGCTACTCAGGAGAACGGTGCTTACTCACTTATCGGTGGTGGTGACTCTGTTGCTGCTATCAACAAGTTCGGTCTTGCCGACAAGGTCAGCTACGTCTCTACTGGCGGTGGTGCTATGCTTGAGGCTATCGAGGGCAAGGTGCTCCCCGGTGTGGCTGCTATCAAGGGCGAATAATTATGATGCACTCTCTTCGGAGAGAATGTCATATTAACAAATACGAAGAGCTCCACATGTGGAGCTCTTCTTTTTTCTAATTATGAACAACAGCCCATTGCTCAAGTTTTGTAGACGCTTTGTAGCATCGTTTTTCATCTGTCTTGTCTTCTGCATGCCTATGTTGGCACAGCGCAACGAGATTCTGTCTCCCGACATTGCCTCATTAGAAAGTATCGTCGGCAATGACTGGACGGCGCCCGTGCCCATTATGCAGCTCGGTAGCGAAGAGGGCATAAATATATCTTTCGACGAACTCTCACATTCTTATCACCGGTACTCTTATTCCATTCAACACTGTGAAGCTGACTGGACCCCTTCTACGCAACTCATAGAGAGCGACTATATTGATGGATTCGCAAGAGAGAACACTATCGACGACTATGAGCAGTCCATCAACACCAATGTCGCCTACACACACTATACCCTCACCCTTCCCAATGAGAAATGCCGTATTAAACTGAGCGGCAACTATGTGGTCACTGTCTATGATGAGGACAACAACAACCAACCTGTACTGAAGATCTGTTTTATGGTCGTTGAGACAGGTATGAAAGTGTCTATGTCCTGTTCGTCCAACACCGACATCGACATTAACGACCGTCACCAGCAGATTGGGATGAGCATTACCTATGACGGTCTCCGTGTCACCAACCCCGCTACTCAGATAAAAACGATCGTCATGCAGAATGGCAGATGGGACAACGCCGTTGTCAATGCCACCCCACAATATGTCCGTGCCGATGGACTTACCTGGGACCATTGTCGCGACCTTATCTTCCCTGCTGGAAACGAATATAGAAAATTTGAGTTGCTCGATCCTACACATACCACAATGGGACTCGAACGTACGGGCTGGGACGGCAAGCATTATCAGGCATGGGTCTTCACGGATGAGCCCCGTCCCAGTTATGTCTATGATGAGGACGCCAACGGCGCTTTCTGCATTCGCAACTCTGATGATGTGAACAACGATACCGAGAGCGACTATATCATGACACACTTCCGGCTACGGGCTCCCCGTATCAACGGAGACATTTTTCTCAACGGAGCCTGGACGCACGATAGTTTTGGACCGGCATACAGGATGGTATACGACGAGACGGACAGCCTCTACAAAGCGTCAGTAATGTTGAAGCAAGGCTACTACAGTTATCAGTACCTTCTGAGAACCGCTGACGGCACCTTGCACCCTCTTCCCTCTGAAGGCTCTTTCTACCAGACGGAAAATAGCTACCAGGCTTTGGTCTACTTCCGCCCACAGGGTGGTCGTACCGACCGTCTTGTTGGTTATGGTGCCCTATCGACGAGATGAGGGCTGGCGTCTGCGTACACCTCGCGTAGCCTCTGATTCCAACGGATTGTCTGGCCAGTAATGTTTAGGGTAGCGACGACGAAGTTCTTTTCTTACTTCAAAATACGTCGAATCCCAGAAACTCGCCAAGTCCTTGGTAAGCTGGACCGGCTTAAATCCCGGACTCAGCAGTTCCATCAGCACCGGCACACGTCCATCGTCTATTCGAGGTGTATCTGCCATCCCGAAACATTCCTGTAGACGGACACTGAGCACGGGCTCCTCAGCACCTATCCGATAGCTGAGCCGAATCATGCTTCCCGAAGGCACGCGAATGCGCTCGGGAGCCAGTCTGTCCACTGCCTGTTGACTTTCGTATGGCAAAAGGTTCCAAAGCACTGTCACAAGTGGAATCTTATGAAGTCCTTCGACGGACGTCACCATATGTCCACCGCTGTCAAGATAGAAGGGAAGCCAGTCGGTAACAGTTTTTAAAAGATATTCGGTATCCAAACAAGGCAAATCCATTTCCGGATGCCACTGTCTGACCATCTCTACACGCCGCTGTAACATTTTCACATTCTCGTTCCAATCGAGCAGACTTAGCCCCTCACGGGAAACAGCATCGCAAACCACCGACACAACACTATCCCTATCAACATCATCAAGATGCCGTGTCTCCAAAGTCAGGACACCTATACGCAGCTCTTTCTGTGAGACAAGCCCCCCTTGCCGCGTCATCCACGTAAGGTTGTCTTTCCACGTGGCCAAGGACATGACAGCCTCTTTCTCAACAGGCGCAGCCAAGAATATCTTTCCCGTATTACGGTTCCCGGCATGCAGCGTAGCCACAGCAAGCCACTCGTAACCGGCTAAAGCATCCTCAGGTTCCACCTTGACCTTCTCCCCACTGGCCAAGCGATAGTTCCCGTTATGGTCTAATGCTTTAGCAATACGCTCAGGCCATGCCACAGCGATAAGTGCTCCTATATCCTGACCGCTGACATAAGTATCCTCGGTCTCCACTCCTATCATGCGGGCATACTCCCCGGCCACCTTCGCGATACGCCCCCACCGCCCTATATGATGTGAGCGACGGGCGTCCCTCAGCGCTGTGACGCGGGGTAACATATCGGCATGGACTTCATCGGTATTCATTACATCCTTCTCCTCCATGATAGCTGCTATATCACAGGCTAAGGCTTTCCGAGTATGGTCTCCCGCTGCTATCATCATTCTTGCTATTCGGGGATGGCAAGGCAACGATTCCATACGGCGTCCTACGGACGTGATACGACCATCCTTGTCTATAGCCCGAAGTTGTCGCAGACTATCTATAGCACGTCTAAGATTTCCCATCGGAGGCGGTGTGAGCCAAGGTAAGCCCATAATGTCCGTTTCTCCAAAAGCGGCAACAGACAATACCATTGGCATGAGGTCCGCATCCTCTATTTCCGGCTGCCGCTGTGCCGCCATACGCTGCTCTGTCGCCAAGGTCCACAGTCGGTAGCAGACTCCCGGGGCCACACGCCCGGCTCTGCCGGATCGTTGCCGCGCCATATCAAGACTGATGCGCATGGTCTCTAAGTGGCTCAGACCGCTGGTGGCATCGTAGACAAGACGGCGGCAGTATCCACTGTCCACCACAACCCGCACACCCTCAATCGTCAGCGACGTCTCTGCAATAGGAGTGGCGAGCACTATTCGGCGTCTGCCATCAGTAGACGGAGCGATAGCAGCATTCTGCTTGTCCATACTAAGATTCCCATAGAGAGAACATACCCTGGTTGGAGCCAGACTGTCACCTAAAATATCCGCACAGCGCTCGATTTCTGCCTGCCCCGGGAGAAAAGCCAAAATATCACCATCATGCTCACGATGGGCACGACAGACTGCGGCAGCAACATCAGCGGCAATCTCTGAAGGTTGCGTGTCGTCCTTTGACAAAATAATATCTACGGGAAACATCCGGCCCTGACAACTCACCTCGTGGACACCAAGCGACTGGCACAGTTCGCCAGTGTCAATAGTGGCTGACATGGCCACAATATTCAACTCGGGCCGAAGCACTTCCCGCACTTTCCGGGCCAGACAGAAAGCCAAATCGGAAGAGATGCTGCGTTCGTGGAATTCATCGAAGATAAGACAGCTCACGCCGTCCAAGGTGGCATCAGCTGCCAGGCGACGGGCGAGGATGCCCTCTGTGACAACCTCTATACGGGTCTCTGCCGTAACCTTGCGCTCAAATCGTATCTGATAGCCCACGGTATGTCCCACTTCCTCTCCTAACAGCCGTGCCATCCGCATGGCGACCTGGCGTGCGGCCAGGCGTCGCGGCTCCAACATGACAATACGTCCTTCGGACAGGGTGTGTAACATGGCAAGAGGCAGTAAGGTGGATTTGCCCGCTCCTGGGGGAGCAACAATGACAGCACCATGATGGTTGTGTAGTTCCGTATCCAGCTTTTCTGCTATGGCTGCCGCTGGCAGAGAGCTTGTCGCCAACAACTTATCCACTACTGCTTTTATCTTTGTTGTTTCCATAAACGATGTCTGAATAATGCAAAAGTACAAAAAAAGGCTGGGTACACACAGGAAAAATATGTAATTTTGCAAGAAGTTACGCAGACTACATAAAATAAGAAGAATGGGTACCCAAAACAACAGCAAGGAAGACAACTACGATTTTCTCACTCACGCTCCCGTATCGAAGACCGTGCTCACCATGGCCGTGCCTACAATCGTGACGATGTTGGTAACTTCCCTATACAATATGGCTGACACCTTCTTCGTCGGACAAATTGACACCCAGTCTACAGCCGCAGTAGGTATCGTGTTCAGCGTGATGTTCGCCATTCAGGCTTTTGGCTTCTTCTTCGGACATGGCTCCGGCAACTACATCTCCCGAGAGTTGGGAGCTCAGCGACATGACACGGCTCGCCGCATGGCAGCCAACGGTTTCTTCCTTTCTTTCTTCTTTGGCATCTTCCTAACCATAGTCGGTGAGCTATTGCTTGACCCGCTGACCATTTGGCTGGGAAGCACACCCACTATCCGACCCTACACAGAGCAGTATATGGGCATCATCCTTCTCGGTGCCCCCTTCCTGACCGCTTCTCTCACCCTCAACAACCAAATGCGCCTGCAAGGAAATGCCCGTCTGGCAATGATAGGCATCACCGCAGGTGCCATCGTCAACGTGGGGCTGGACCCGCTCTTTATCTTCGTCTTCAACATGGGTGTTGCCGGAGCTGCCATCGCAACGGTCACTGGCCAAATTCTCTCCTTTTTACTATTATTGCGCCTGAGCCACAGCCGTAAGAACATTGGAATCTCATGGAGAAACTTCTCTCCTTCCTGGACAGCTGTCAAAGAGATATTCTATGGTGGAAGTCCATCTCTGTCGCGTCAGGGATTGGGGTGCATCGCCACTATCGCCTTGAATGTCTCTGCTGGAAACTACGGCGACGAGGCCATCGCAGCGATGAGCATTGTGACACGCATCACCATGCTCATCATGGCCGCCGTAATAGGATTGGGACAGGGATTTCAACCCACCTGTGGCTTCTGCTATGGTGCCGGTCTCTTCGACAGGCTGAAGTCCGCGTTCTGGTTCACCGTCAAGGTTGGCACTGTCTTTCTCCTCGTCTGTTGCATCGTCGGGAGTATCTACGCAGAGCCTATCGTCCGGCTCTTCCGCAACGATAACACTGTCATCGAGATTGGTGCAAGAGCACTAAGATGGCAGCTTATGGCCTACCCTCTCAATGCCTTCAGTACCGTGAGCAACATGCTCACTCAAACCTGCCGCTACCCCTGGAGAGCCAACCTGTTGGCTTGCTCCCGCCGTGGTCTGTTCTTCATCCCTGCCGTCATGCTCCTGCCGCTCTGGCTAGGAATGACAGGAGTAGAGTCTGCACAATGTGTCAGTGACGTCTTAGGCTTCTTGCTGACCATTCCCATTATGGCATATACTCTCAGGAACTTAGGACAACAAGCACGATGATTACTTCACAATTCCTTTCTCAAGGTATTCCTCAAGGTTGACACGTACTCTTGATGCGGCATCGTCAGCGGCCACTTTCTTCATATCGCTGACAACCATAAGCTTCACCAGCTCCTCAAAGGATGTCTTGTTAGGATTCCATCCCAGTTCGGCTTTAGCCTTGGTAGGATCACCCCAGAGATTGACGACATCGGTAGGACGATAGAAGTCCGGCGACACTTCTACGAGAACTTTGCCCGTAGCTTTGTCAACACCTTTCTCGTCGATGCCCTCGCCACGCCATTCCAGTTCTATGCCGACGTAATGGAAAGCCAGTGTGGCAAACTCCCTCACGGTGTGCTGCACACCTGTGGCAATGACGAAATCCGACGGCTTCTCATTCTGCAAGATGAGCCACATACACTCCACATAGTCCTTGGCATAGCCCCAGTCACGACGGCTGGAGAGATTGCCCAAATAGAGTTTATCCTGTTTGCCCTGCTTGATGCGGTTGGCAGCCAATGTTATCTTACGCGTGACGAAGGTCTCACCTCGGCGTTCACTCTCATGGTTGAAGAGTATGCCATTGCAAGCAAACATATGATAAGCATCACGATACTCGCGCACGATCCAATAGCCATACTGCTTTGCCACAGCATAGGGAGAATAAGGATGGAACGGAGTATTCTCATTCTGTGGCACCTCTTCCACTTTTCCGTAGAGTTCTGACGTGGAAGCCTGGTAGATGCGGCAGGTCTGCGAGAGCCCACAGATTCTGACAGCCTCCAAGATGCGAAGCACACCCACAGCATCAACATCAGCGGTGAACTCGGGAGAATCGAAAGAGACCTGGACATGACTCTGAGCAGCCAAATTATATATCTCGTCAGGACGCACCTCGCCCACGACATTGACGATGGACATAGAGTCGCCAAGATCGGCATAATGAAGGTGGAAGTTGGGCAGTCCTTCAAGATGTGCAATACGCTCGCGGTAGTCAACGGATGAACGACGGATGATACCATGAACATCGTAGCCCTTGTCCAGCAACAGCTCTGAGAGATAACTGCCGTCCTGACCTGTCACTCCCGTGATAAGCGCCACTTTTCTTTTGTTTGTCATTACTGAGTAGTTTTAAATTTAGTTTTATAGCCGCAAAATTAAGCATTTTTGTCTGCATATCAAATATTACTATCAAATATTTTGTATTTACGCGAAAATAAGCCTGCATAAAGTTATACGTATTTCAATAAATTCCGTAACTTTGCATACATAACAAAACTTACACACTATGTCAGACGAGAAAAGCAAGCGTGGCGGTTACCGCCCCGGCGCAGGCCGACCAAAAACCTACAGTAAGCTGATGGCTTTCCGTGTCCCAAAGGAATTGGCGACATACATTGAGCAGCATCCTAACAAGTCCAAGTTCATACAAACCTGTATAGAGCGAAACATGGCAGCACAAGAGAATAACAACCTTGGCCAAAAATTGGGAGAATTAATCCCTGTTGCAGGAATGGAAACGATCAAAGTGCCATTTGAAAACATGAGGATCGTTGCTGGTAAGCCCAAGCCCTTGGAAAGTGATTCGTATGCACCCAAGGTGGACCTCCTTGCTACGCTCTGCCCTCACCCAGAGTCAACCTATATGATACGTGTCGAAGGTGAATCGATGATAGACGCCAACATCCATCCCGGCGATGTCCTCGTCGTCGACAAAGACAACAAAAATCCGATGCGAAGGGATATTGCCATCTGTGAGCTCAACGGCGAATACACCGTCAAACGCGTTGAGCGAGACGGTGACCATGGCTTCCTTATCCCGGCCAATCCCGACTTCCCAAGGATAGAAATCAAACCCACCGACTCTTTCCATGTGTGGGGCGTCGTCACCTATATTATCCACAAGGCGGGCAATGACGAGTGATTTTTTACTGTGAGTAGTGCACCCGCCCCGACCTTTGCAATGCTTACAGCTTCTGTGGCATTTGCCAACGAATTCCGCGACATTTGCCAACGAATTCCGCGACATTTGCCAACGAATTCCGCGGCAAATGCCCCGGATGCATTTGGTATTGACGAGAAACGTGCACAACATAAGCCATATATGAACAATTATTCCACGTTAAGGGACTCTCTGTCACCCTAACGTGGAATATCAATTGTATTTTTCTCTGAAAAGGAATCAGATTTCCGACATCATATCTTTGCCTAAAGCATCAGCCTCCTCCATCGTTTTAGCCTCACTATAGACACGGATGATGGGTTCAGTATTAGACTTGCGCATGTGCACCCACTTGTCAGCAAAGTCTAACTTGACACCGTCGATATCCGTCACCTGCACATCCTTTCTGCCACTATATTTCCGCTTGATACGGTCAAGGATAGCATCGACATCAGTGCCCGGCTGCAAATCGATGCGGTTCTTAGCAATGAAATAGTTGGGGAAGGAAGCGCGCAACTCAGAGGCTTTGCAGCCCTTCTGCGCCATACTGCTGAGGAAGAGAGCAATTCCCACTAAGGCATCACGGCCGTAGTGGCTCTCCGGATAGATGACGCCACCATTACCTTCGCCACCGATGACGGCACCCACCTCTTTCATCTTCGTAGTGACATTGACCTCACCGACCGCGGAAGCGTAGTACTTGCAGCCATGCTTCTCTGTGATATCACGCAGAGCACGTGTAGAACTCAGATTGCTCACCGTAGGGCCCTGGACGTGGTCGAGGACATAGTCAGCAACAGTGACCAAAGTATATTCCTCACCATACATCTTACCATCTTCCTGGATGAAGGCCAGACGGTCTACATCGGGGTCGACAACGATGCCTAAGTCATAGCCACCCTTGGCCACCTCTGACATGATACCGCCGAGGTTCTTCTCCAAAGGCTCGGGATTATACGCGAAATTACCATCGGCAACGCCATTGAGGAACTTATATTCCACGCCCAAGGCTTTGAGAAGGTCGGGGAGAATGATACCACCGACTGAGTTGATGCTGTCCACACAGACCTTGTAATGAGCTTTACGAATGGCATCCACATCCACGAGGGCAAGTTTCAAGACAGAGTCGATATGGCGCTGGTTATAACTGTTGTCCTCCGAATAATGACCCAGATGGTCTACATCAGCATACTCAAAATCTTCCTTCTCAGCTATGGCCAGCACCTCATTGCCATCGGCCTTGGTAAGGAATTCCCCTTCCTCATTGAGGAGCTTCAAGGCATTCCAATGCCGTGGGTTATGGCTGGCAGTGATGATGATACCACCTGCCGACTGGCTCATACGGACAGCGAGCTCGGTGGTCGGCGTTGTGGCCAGGCCGATATTGATGACGTTATAGCCCATACCCATGAGGGTACCACAAACAACATTCTTCACCATCTCGCCGGAGATACGGGCGTCACGGCCTACCACAATGGTATTGCTCTGTGAATGATGGCAGCGGCGGATGAACGTAGCATATGCCGATGTGAACTTTACGATGTCAAGAGGGTTGAGTGTGTCACCGGTAGTACCACCTATCGTGCCGCGAATACCAGAAATAGATTTAATCAGTGTCATGGTAGCGTATAATGTATAATGTTTAATGTATAGTGTATAGTGTGTAATGTATAATGGATAAATAAGGCGATAGGGCAGATTAATTATCTACCACGCTGGAACGTGATGTCATAGAGACATGGGTAGACGCTCTGCATGGCATAGGTCTGTCCTAAGTCGTGTGGTACAATCAGTCTGACTTTCGCCACCTCGTCGCCGGCATTGACATATCGTCCGATATTGACATAAGGCAGAGCGGCCAGCCAGCCACTGGGAATACTTGTAGAGCCATACAATAGATACATGAGACTAGCGTGATTTTCTTCATTCACGAAACTTCCCTGGAAAGTCCCCGAGTTGTTGGTGACATTCATCACCTCCCAATATTTCTGTGAGGCTGGAGTTGTGTTTGTTGCCTGAATAGAATCCGTCAGAAGGTTACGCTCTGTAAAGCGACAGTCGACGCGTGCTTTCTCCCCTTGTGCAATAGGACTTCCGGCTCCTTTTCTGACAATCTGCATATAAAGACCACTGGACTGGAAAAGGACAAACTCGTTCTTGGCAGTATCGGTGGTATAGTTCTGGTCGCGGAATTGATCCTCAGAGATGACGGTGACAGCAGAGTCTGCAATGTATGCACTGATGGCCGACCGCTCACGCTT
The DNA here is from genome assembly GCA_900543585.1 of uncultured Prevotella sp. Classification (GTDB taxonomy): domain Bacteria; phylum Bacteroidota; class Bacteroidia; order Bacteroidales; family Bacteroidaceae; genus Prevotella. The sequence goes on along the minus strand of UQRP01000002.1, from coordinate 25,976 downwards.
TACCTGGTCAGCATAGGTCACATCGTCTCTGCATGAGGATAGAAAAGAGGCGCTCAAAAGCAGAGCCAAGAAGCCGACAACACTCATCACGTTGCCCTGTATCGAATTTTTCTTCATCTTGTGCTATATAATTTCTGTGCAAAGGTAGCAATTTAATTCAAAAACAACAGCTCTGTGCACATAATTAACATCATCAAACATTTTTATTCTTTTTTACTTGCATAGTTCGCAAGAATCACCTAACTTTACATCAACGAAACATTACACTGACACAGATAACTTTTACAGCTATGAACATATGCATCGTTTGCGGCGCCCGTCCCAACTTCATCAAGGTTGCCCCGCTGGTCCGCACTATTGAAAAAAGACAACATGAGGGGGCTGATATCCATTACGACCTTCTGTACACCGGTTCTTCCGATGACAAGACCATCGAAGGCACCCTCTTCGATGACCTTTGTATCCCCCACCCCACCGTCTGCCTCGGCGTTACCTGCTCCAACCTCAACGAGCTTACCGGGCAGGTCATGCAGTCGTTTGAGCTCTATCTCCAGCAGCACACAACGGACATTGTCGTCGTCGTCGACGACCTGGCATCAACCATGGCCGTGGCCATTGTCACCAAGAAGCGTGGCATCAGACTGGCCCACATTGCTGCAGGGACCAGGTCCTTCGACATCAACATGCCCAAAGAGGTGAACCGTCTCGTCATCGACGGACTGTCGGACATTCTCTTCACAGCAGGAGCCAGCAACAACTCCATCGCCAACCGCGAAGGTGCTGAGCTGTCAAAGGTGTATATGGTAGGAAATATTCTCATGGACAACCTTCGGTTTATCCATGAGCAGACAGCAAGCCAAGAGTACAAAGATGCAGACATCGAAGCAAAGATAAACGCCTGCCTCAAAGGCCTTGAGATAAAAGGTTCTGAAATCATCTGTAATGGTGACGCGAAGACAGCGAAGGACTATATCGTCTTCACACTCAACCGTAAGGCACTCATCGCCAACGAGGCCAATCTGCAAGCCATGGTGAAAGCCATCGTACATAATGCCGGCAGCCTGCACGTTATCGCTCCACTGCGAGGAAAAGCCGCCGACGTCGTCAGCCTCTGCCTCAGCGACGACGACAAGTTGCTGTTCCATGTCGTAGACCCATTGCCGTATATGGAGTTTGAATGGCTCATAGCCCATGCGGCCGGTATCATCACCGACTCTGGCAACGTTGCTGAGGAAGCCACCTTCAACCATGTGCCGTGCATCACATTGAACAGCTACACTGAAAATATCGAAACCGTGCGCGTGGGCACCAACGTTCTCGTAGGAGAAGATGCCGACAAACTCGGACAGGGTGTGGCGGACATCGCAGCCCACAAATGGAAATCGGGAGAGCTGCCCGACAGATGGGACGGACGCACCGCGGAGCGAATCTTAAACATTCTGCTGTCCTAAGCAGTCCTCAGCATTCAGCTGCCCTTAGTTCCACACATAGACAGCCATCTGCCAGAGTTCCATAGCCAAGATGTAAACAGCAAGCACAACCTTAAGGTTGTTGCCGCCATGGAGTACACAGCGTATCACATCCGAATAGGAATGGAAGATGCCACAAAACAAGCCGTAGGCAATGGCTGCCGTCAGGAGCATGAAGGCCACAATAGGTATCAGGCTCACCGAAAAGCTGCTGGGGATGAGATGCCCCGTGGCACTGAGCAGGATAGCATGACGTGGAAGCACGAGCAATAATATGACAACAGCCTCAACGGCAACAGCTACAGAAGCGGCGATGATACCGGAGCGGTATCTCGTCGCTTCTGCCGTCTTAGGACATCCGCTACGGCATACCACGGACGAGACGGCTTTCCACAATCCACTATAGACACAGGCCCCCGCTCCTATATCAAGAAGCAGTATCCATGCTAACAGCGGCGAAGAGAGGTTGGCCACAAAAGAGCCGAAAAACCAGCGAATGCCACCATCGCTGAGAATTGGGCGAATCGATGACTCAGGATTAGCTGCCGACCAGAGCCAGGAGCCGAGGACTAGGGCTACCTGAGCCCCACTGAGGATGATGACAAGCAGCGACCATCCACGCCAACGGGAGAGAAGACCCCTATAAAAGTGTTTATTACGATTATCGCTCATCGCTTCAAAACTATTCCTCGTCAGGTCTGAGATTGTCGATGTCAAGGATATGAAGCTCACAGGCCCGGACAACAAGGCGCGTGGCGTTGACACCTATCTTCCCGTTGCCGTCAGGGAAGAGTTTCTGCACGAGTTCATTCTGACGTTTCTCCAAACTCTTCACGCCAAAAGGCATCCCCCGGAGATTAGTAATCTGCTCCTTGGTATAGCCAAGAGCAAGATGGCGCAGGAAACGTTCGTCATATTCATCGATATCATAGTCGATGAGCGCCTCCTGCCGCATAATCTCGCTGTTGACACTCTTCTTAAAGCGCTCCACGATCTTCTCCAAGATAGGCTCGTTGAAGACCAGCCGCCTCCCAGACATCACAGCCTCAACATCACTGCGTGTCAACAACTCACCGGTCTTAAGGATAATACCGTCACATCCAGCGTCAAGGACGTCAACCCACAATTTCTCGTTGAGGACCTCACCTGTGAAGATAAGCACCTTCACCTTTGGGTAAGAGTTCTTGGTGTGACGACAAATCTCCACACCTACGGTGGTGGAACCGCCCAAACCTAAATCCAGAAGAACCAAGTCAGGCTGCTGGGCTCGCATCAGTTTCCAATACTGCTGCTCGTCAGACGCCGTACCGATGATATGTGCCTCAGGAATGTCACTTGCGATAATTCCCTCTGTACCTTTTAGTTCGAGGGGCACATCCTCGACAATGATAATATTAAAGTCTTTCATATTTCTGTACTAAGATGATGTCCTCCATTCATTATACTTCGTTGACATCAGACTTCGGTTTGGAGTTTGTTGCCTCAGGCAGGAAGCGTCGCGGCATAAGAATATGCACGACTACAGCCCCCTCACCATTCTTCTCTGCCGATACACCACAAGCCCGCAGGTTGGTGGCTTCTCCCATCTCCCTGACTATCTGTCTGACAAGCATGAAGTCGAGATTGGCAGTGAAAGGCGTGAACAGCTGCGCGACTTTTTCGTCAGGCACCACCAAATCGGTCAGCGTCACCGCAGCCTCCACGTAGAGCGCCTTGCCGTCGGGCGTCTCAGACCGCAAGCTTGTGGAGACAGCCACAGGCTTCCCGTTGTTGCATCGTTTCAGAATCTCAAACATGTAAGCCACAGTATCTTTCGTGATACGCTGCGGCACTACTTGGCGCAAAGCCTGTTCAGCCAAGATGGCATAGAGGTCATGATAATAGTTGATAATCTCGCCAACGGCCCCAAGGTCGACATCGCCATGGACTATCATCTGCCGGATACGCGAAGGATAATACATGGTCTCATGTTTCAAAGTAGAGAGACAGTTGTCAAGGACACTGTTGGAGACATGCAGCCGACTGTTGTCAAGCTCCAGGCGATGGCACTCGTCGGTAGCGAGCTCGGCTTCGGTATCCATCACCGAGTTGGCCCGGATATTCTGCTGCAAAGCATCAATGATGCGTTCCACAACCTCCTTAAGCCGGCTCTTCTGCTCTATCGTGAGATGGAAGCGGGAGAAATCAGCCAAACTCTCTATCCCCTTCAGCTTCTCTTCATCAGAGACATCAGACAACAGGATGATATTCATGCGCTCTATACGCTCTACGCAGAACTTATAATTCAGTTTATGGCGATAGTAGAGGAAGTAGTAAGCCGGGAAGATGACCAAGAGCATCATTACAAGGAGCACCACGGCCACTGTTCTGTTGGTCTTGCTGCGCTGCATAGCCCTGACATAGGAAGGCAGCGACGTATCGGCACTGGCCTCTCTGAAGAGTCGCGTGTAGACTTCATTCTGCTGTCGGTAGAGTTGCCATCGATGTAACGCCAAGGCAGCCACGGCCGTCTCATTGCTGATGTCGAGGATGATAGCCGTATCGGATGGAGAGACATATTTGTGGCAAGAGTCGGCATAGCGCAGGGTGGTTTCATAGTTGCCCATGAGGTTGGAGAGATAAGCTGAATCAGCAAAAGCTGAGGCCTTGCTTGCCGCCTTGGCTGAGAAAGAAGCGGCTAACAGCAAAATCGTAGCGATGACCATGCGCAGACGTCCGAGGGGCAGACGGAAGAAGATACGGGTTCCGCGGCGTTGCGATGGTGCTGATACGCTATCAGCGACAGGGCTTTCGGCAACAGGACTCTCTGCCTTGATGTCACAGATATTGAAGATAGAAGAAATCTTTTTATACTTCTCTATGATACCCTTGCAGTTCTTCAGGCCGAAGCCATGTCCTCCCGTATAGGTGCGGTCGAAGACATGGGCTATGGTCTCATCTGTCATGCCCGGTCCATTATCGGTAATGGAGATTTCCACGAAGTGAGAAGCGCCCTCGGCCTTCTCATCGGCCTTGACGATAACAACTCCCCCTTTAGGGGTGAACTTCCGTGCGTTGTCAGCGATGGTGTTGACCATAAAGAGAGTCAGCGTCTTATCAGCCTTGACAGAAACATCAGTAGGCATCACTTTCAGTGTGATACCTTTCAGTGCAAACCCTGTGGAGCTGTGGGCCACGATGTCGAAAACGGACTGCAAGGGGAAAGACTCGATGCGCAGAGAGAGGTCGCCCTGACGCATCTGTATCCACTGGGTCAGCACATTATTGTAGTCATTGATAGAGTCACAGAGTTCAGCGATATATGTCTGCGTTTTCTTAGCGAAATTGCCATCGGAGGCGTTGGCAGCTGTCAGGCGTCGCACCTCGTTCCGCATACGGTCTATCAACGGCATGATACTGACGACGAGCTGCACCTTTGCCCGTTGTTCCAAGTTACGCTCCTCATTCTGCCGGATATGCAGGCGAGCCACATCAGCCTGCTCTACAATTTCCTCATAATGTTCCCTTCGCTCAGCAGCCTCAGCCTCAGTCTGTTTCTGCCAACGACTCAACGGACTGAGCAGACTGTTGATAGAGAATCGGCTGTCGCTACGGCGTCGCATACGTGCAAAGATGATAAGGAGAACAATGACAAGGACTATCATGAAGGCCACCGTGGCTATCATGATGTTGAGCCATCTCACGGAGTTGTCAAGTTGGGCAGCGCGGGCTTCTAAGAGTCGGTCCTGACGAGTCTCCTCCTGAAGGTCGAGATAGATATTTCTGTTCAAATCACTGTTGCGCTTGTCGTTGACAGCCGAATAGACGAGGCACAAATCTTCTCGTATGGAAGCCACAAGGTCAGGAGCCTGTGCGATGAGCGATGTCATGGCTACCGTCTGAGGAGTCGGTGTCTTGCTATGCTTCGTAGAATCTTTTCCTGCATCCAAGGCCCTGTTCAGGCAGATGAGAGCCGACCGGTCGTCGCCAATATGCCAGTAACACTCCGCTAACGTGCGGTAAGCGCCCGCTGTCTGATAGACATCGCCATAATCGGAGAAGAGCGATAATGCACGCTGCGCCAGATTGCCCGCTAACAGCGAGTCGGGCATATTATCGGTATTGACATAGACGATGGCAGCATAGTTGTCGCGGATGAGTCTGTCGCGCTGCACCGGGTCTTGCAGATGTTCCGACATTGCCTGCAGAGCCTGCGCCTGCCAGTAAGGGAAACCAGCGCGTTGCGCCAGACTGTAGGTATCAATCAGATACTCAAACTCTCTCTCCGCAACCTTCTGCTTGTCCTTATCAGTGATGACACCACCGGCTCCGATATTATACCAGTAGTTGAGCAGCTGTGCCGTGTCGCGTTCTATCTCGCCATAGGGGTCGATGCCGTTGAGCATTTTTATAGCCTGACGGGAGAGCCCCACATAATAATAGTATGCAGAAAAGACGATGTAATATTCCGAGCGCGCGTAGGTCAGGCGCTTCTGCTCATGTTCGGAGAGCGTAGATTCTTCGGCATGAATACGTGAGAGGCGCTTCTCAGCTATTTCCCTGAAGGTATAGAAGTCCTGGTTGCGTGACTGCTTCTGGCACAACTTCATCTGTTGAACCCCCGCTACCAGCAGCTCCAACTGGTTGTCGGAAATATCAGCAACAGCTTCGAGGTATCGTTCGGCTTTGCCGTAGTTCATAGCTGCCGTCTCTACAAAAGCAAGGTTGTTGAGGGCCTCAGCATGTCCGTCGGAATAGTCCTCCGCAATAGAAAGCTGCAAAGCACTGTCAGCATAAATACGTGTGGAGTCAAGGTTTCGGTAGTGATAATAATAGGCCTTCTCGTTGAGCGCATCCACAGCGACATCTCCCTTCCTGTCGCATGAAGCGAGAAGGACGGTGACAAGAAGAATACATAAAGGTAAATAATACCTGCTGACTCTCTCTACTCTCTGCCGTAACAGGCGTAAGACCTTATATTCCGTGCTCATATCAGAAAACCGCGACAAAGATAAGCATTTTCTGCCAACTATACTTATTAAAAAAGAAATAATCTCTTTTCTATCTTCGCACCGTTGTAATTTCCTCTCTCAATAGAAAACATGCGACATAACGGAAGCACCCGATTTGGCTCATCTTTCATGTTATCTCAACTAAGATTGAGGACATCTGACAGAATAATTAGGATCTGCTTGACAAAATTATTGGAAAACAATTGGAAGATTATGATATTTGTCTTAAATTTGCAAACAGAGCCGTCAAGATGAATCGTTATAGGGTATCGTTTGGTTTGGGTGCGACAGAATTGTATTTCCAAGGTGTTCAATGAAATGAAGATTGAAGTAAAAAAAATATTATCCATTATTTTGTCGTCTTTAGCTTATATTATCGCGACATCCTTTGTTCAGTATAGATACAAAAATAGTTTTGATGTTGGAGAAGGTATTCTTTACTTCTACAGTAATACATTATATTTAACAGGATTCATTGTTACTTTCCTTATGTATGGAATTTCAATGATGCGAAAATGGATATCTTCCATTATAGGTGCTATCTACATGGTTTGGTATATATGTACTTGGGTTGATTGTATGGATTACATGCCGTATGAGGCTCCATTTTACATAGCATTAGGATTATTTTTGTTCATCATCGAAGAGTTAGTATTAAAATTTCTATACAAAAGTGAACAATAATATAACTTAAGAGGTCTTCATATAAAAAGTCAAAGACAAGACTCGTTTTCTTTATATCTTATGACATAAAATAGAGTAACTGCTTTAGTAGTCGCTAAACACAGCTTTTCCTTCATGCATATTTTTTACCATTTATATCATAACTGTTTGATCATCAAATAGTATTTTATTTTTGCATGGAAACTTCAATGTTTAAGTTTCAGTATTTTTGACTTATCTTAGCATCTGTGGTCTTCCAAATATCCATGACAAGTGAAGCATGTCCAGACTCTTAGCCAAAAACAGGGAACCTGCAAGACCAATGACAACGACCACCATGGCATGAGCAATACCACTACTATCGAATGGGAAAAGAGGAAGGAGAAACTTCCCTGCCATGGTAAAGATAGGGTGGAACATATAGATAGGCAGGGTATTACGCCCTATATAAAGAATCCTCTTGAGCGGCTTGCCATAACAGAATTTTCTGAGGAATGAGGCAAACGAGAGAAAGCAGAAGACCATAACAAGCACCATCAAATTGTCCCAATTCCATTGTGGGGAGATAATAAGCAGCAACAGCAGTGGAGCAGCAGAAAGACCTGAGGGTGCGAACAGCCTATTGTAATCGGCTGCTGTAGTGCGCAAGACTACACCTAAGAAGAAATAGAAAGCCTGGTCCCATCGCATGATAGGCGTGAAGAGTGCCACGCATAGCAGAACGATACCATAGGTGACAAGCTTGACATTGTTGGACTGTTTGTGCAGACCGTGGAAGGTAGCATAGCAGAGAAAACTACAGATCAGCATAACACGGAAAAACCAATAAGGTCCAATGGAATGGATGCACAACACAGAGAATACAGTAGACCAGTCTAATTGCTGGATGCCGTCCCTAACAGGCAGATACAGCGACAACACCATATAGCCCGTGACCATGATGACGTAAGGCAACAAAATCCTCATCAAATACACAGCAAACTTGTCCACTGGCTTCTCCACGTTCAAGAGATAACCCGTGACGAGAAGAAACGTAGGCATGAGAAACGACAAGATGCCGCTTTTGATATTTGGGTGTATATTGCCAAAGTTGACAACATGCACCAAGATGACAAGAGAGATAAGTATCGCCCGTTGGAAGTCTATTTCATCGATATGACGCTGCGGCATAATATTTGTTTTCCAGATTAACATTGATGGCAGGGATGAACTCATAGGCAAAGACTTCTCCCATAAAGAGTCCGAAAATCTGTTGCCATATTCACATCCTTTCTGTTCATACACCATTTACCCATAGTTTAGTTCAAAATTATAAAACTTTTACGAGCTCTCCTAAATAATTCTTTTTTACTAACACATGTTGTGTAAAAATTAACAAACATCATAAAGTTATCCTACAATCGGATAGCCCCACAAACATTCGAATATGATGACCAGCTCGTAAGCAACTACGAGCAATACAAATACAAGGCACTGCACCCTAATACCATCCGGCGCATAAAGGCATCCCTCAACCGTCCATTCATGACCGACAACGAAATCGCCCCGCCATCAGGAATCTGACGACGGGGCGACACGTTATCTCACAAATCTAATAAACAATCATCTCATGCAAGCAATCAATCCACAGGAATGTCCTTGTTGACATTCTTCGACAGGAAGGCTGCATAGCAGAACATATAACCTATAGCTATCAATGGAATGATGTAAGAGAGCATATAGTTTAATGTAGCATCAGCAATAGCATTCTGAATCAGCGGCAGGACACCACCACCGACCACCATCATCATGAAGATGCCGGAAGCTTTCTCCGTATATTTACCCAATCCCTCAGTGGCGAGGTTAAAGATTGACGCCCACATTATGGAAGTGCACAGTCCGCAGAAGACGATGAGGATAGCGCTCAGCGGCAGCTGCACGACCTCAAAGCTGGAACCCGTGAAGACTGGCATAGAACCCGTGATAGACTTCGGCAAGAACATGGCGATGAGGATAAGCAGGAAAGCGATGCCATTGGCTGCAATCATCATCGCACGGCTGGAAACCTTAGAAGCGAAGAAGCTGGAGACGAGACGGCCCACCAGCATCAGCAACCAATAGGTACCGGCAGCGAAACCACCGATGGCAGCGGCCTTGACCATTGGGTTCAAAGCCATGACACCAGCGCCATTAGCTGTCGTGTCGGAGATATAGAAGTTCAGAGTTCCTGGAATACCTGTCTCCACACCGACATAGACGAAGATGGCGACGACGCCAAAGGTGAAGTGGCGGAAAGCGAACGGAGAGTGCTCGAAGGTGACATTGCTACCCATCTGCTTCGGATTCTCAATAGGCACGAAGAGCAGGATGAAGAATGTCAGCGCGAAGACACCCATGGCCATGAAGAGTACGAGGTTGACATCGACGATTGTTGTCGAGGCTGTCACCGTACCGATGAGAGCACCCACGAGCATAGGTGTGATGGTACCCATGAGGGAGTTGAAGGTGCCACCGATGAGGTTCAGCTGATTACCGCGGTTACCACCGCCACCGAGCTGGTTCAGCATCGGGTTGACAACAGTATTGAGCAAGCACACCGAGAAGCCGGAGATGAAGGCACCTAACAGATAGGTGACGAATCCAGCCATACCGGTGGGGAAGCCAGAAGCGTACTGTATGAGCACACCGAAGAAGCCCAGAGCGATACCTAAGAGAGCCGTCTTCTTATAACCAATCTTAGTAAGGAGGTTGCCAGCAGGGATTCCCATGAACAGATAGGCGAAGAAGTTCATAAAGTTACCCATCATACCGAGCATGTTACTACCGCCAATCTCAGGCTGGTTCTTCCAGATAACACCGATAGGAGCAGCGAGATTGGTGACAAAAGATATCATTCCATAGAGGAAGATACATGCCACAATCGCAATGACGCGACCATTGTTGTTTGTCTTAGACATTTGTATATGTTTTAGTTTTTAGAATAGCTTGTTAGGATATACACCCTCATCAACGAGTTTCTGAATCTTTGCCACCACACCCGGGCGGTCAGCGGAATAGGTGACGCCAAACCACTTGCTGGTGGTGTCGAGGACCTCGCAGGTAGCTTTTCCACTCTTGATGAGCTTGTCTACGACCCATGGAATGAGGTATTCAGCCTTGGGGTTAGCCTTTGTGGAAGGCATATCCAGGAATTCCTTGAAGAGCTTATCGCTATACTCGAAATACTCCGGTGTAAAGCCCCATACATTCATTGATACCGGTGTGGTGTCAGGAATGTTTGTCCACTCACCTTTCTCGTCCTTGTAGGCAACCTTTCCGTCAGGGCGACGCTCTATCTCAGTACGCTCCACACAGGAAGTGAGGTGGTCGTTGTCGTCTTTGCTGCAAACGCCGCGGCTCACGCTACCATTGTCGGAGAGCGTGTTGGCAACACGGAAGCCCACCATGGCATACTTGCCATTGCTGTTTTCAGGAAGCTCAGAGAGATACTTACCGATAACCTTGAAGCAGTCACGGTTGTAGAAATCGTCGCAGTTGATGACGCAGAAAGGCTCTTTGATAACATCCTTGGCCATCATGACAGCGTGATTGGTGCCCCAAGGCTTGGTGCGGCCTTCGGGAACGCTATAGCCCTCAGGAATCTTATCCAGACTCTGGAAGACAATCTCACATGGGATATGACCTTCGTATTTGGAGAGTATCTTCTCACGGAAATCCTGCTCGAAGTCCTTACGGATGACCCATACAATCTTGCCGAAACCGGCCTGGATGGCATCAAAGATGCTATAATCCATAATCGTCTCACCATTAGGGCCTAAGCCGTCAAGCTGTTTCAGTCCTCCGTAACGGCTGCCCATGCCGGCAGCAAGCAATAACAATGTAGGTTTCATAAATGTGTGTCTTTGTTTTTTATATAAAAACTGGTTTTGTCGTGCAAAGATAACCAAAGTATTGCGATATTCGACAATATGTATCTATTTTTTACAACTATTTTTCATTTCGTCAAGATAGCTGGCAGCAAAACCAGGAAATATGCGTTTACAGCACACCTTTTGACGATGGCAGCTGAAAATGGGTGATGTCACGTCTGACCGCCATCTTCAGACTGCGTGCCAAAGCCTTGAAGATGCCTTCTATCTTGTGGTGCTCATTCTGCCCCTCGGCTTTGATGTTCAAGTTCATCTTCGCGGCATCGCTGAGGCTTTTGAAGAAATGGAAGAACATCTCCGTGGGCATCTCGCCAATCTTCTCCCGTTTGAACTCCGCATCCCAGACGAGCCATGGACGCCCGCCAAAGTCAAGTGCCACCTGGCAGAGGCTGTCGTCCATGGGCAGACAGAAGCCGTAGCGCTCTATGCCACGCTTGTCGCCTAAGGCCTGTGCGATGCACTCGCCCAATCCGATGGCCGTATCCTCTATGGTGTGGTGCTCGTCGACATAGAGGTCGCCCTTGGTATGAACGGTGATGTCTATCATGCCATGATGACCTATCTGCTCCAGCATGTGGTCGAAAAACCCGAGACCTGTCGACACATCGCATTTTCCGGAGCCATCGAGGTTGAGCTTGACATAGACATCCGTCTCTTTGGTGACACGGTGCACCTCAGCGATACGCTCGCCGGCAAAGAGGATTTCGGCGATCTTGTCCCAGGTCATGCCATCCTTGCCGAGAATAAGCGACTTACAGCCCATATTGGCAGCAAGCTGGGCATCGCTGTCGCGGTCGCCAATGACATAGCTGTTGGCAATGTCGATATTCTCGTCATGCATGTATTTCTCCACCATACCTGTGCCCGGTTTGCGCATGGGGGAATGATCCTCGGGGAAGTGGCGGTCAATGAGCTGTTCGTCAAAGGTGATGCCTTCGCCCTCCAAGGTCTGGAGCACAAAATGGTGGACCGGCCAGAAATCATCTTCAGGAAAGGCATTGGTGCCAAGGCCATCCTGGTTGCTCACCATGACAAACCTAAAATCTAAATGACGCTTGATAAACGAGAGGGCCCGGAAGACCCCGGGGACAAACTTCAGCTTAGCAAAGCTGTCTATCTGCTCGTCTAAAGGCTCTTCGATGAGGGTACCATCGCGATCTATGAAAAGGATGCGTTGCTTCATTATCTTTATTTTATTTCTTCAAAATCAGGTTGTTTGGATGTGGGTGTCTCTTTTTCCATGCCAGCCTGTGCCAGTTCCGTCTTTGCCTGCTCCTTGGCCTTTTCTTTGGCTTCGATATGTCCGTAAGCATAATAGAAGGTCATCGTGATCCACACGTTGGCATAGGTGGAAGCAAGGGAATAGATGGCAGCAGCGAGGAAGAAAAGCAGATAGTACATCCATGGCAGACCATCGCCGTCGCCCAGCATCTTACTGAATAGGTTGGACTGATATGCCAAAGAGCACACGATCAAAGGCAAGCCGGCCAGACAGCAAATAATGGTAACGATGATGGCTGCCAGCAGCACCACCATGAAGATATAGCCCCAGTGCTTCCAACCTACGGCATAAGGTCTCTTGAAGACAGATGCCAGTTTGGTGCCCGTTTCCATGCTGTACTTCATGAAAGAATAGACGAGGGGCAGCAGGACGATGAAAAAGACGATGGTTAGAACAACATTGATAATAGCTCCTACCATTGACTTCGCCGATACCTCCGCCATACTCTTGGCGCCGACCATCGGGATGAGGCTGACGAAATAGGTGATGAGGTTGACGCCTATCACCACCGCCAGAAAGAGCAGCGCCAGCCGAATGATTCTCGGCAGATTGACCTTCATGCTCTCACCGTTGAGCAAACTCACGACGATGGTATAGAGCCATGTTGATACTGCAAAGGATACTAACAACGCGACCAGCAGCACCACACCCGGTACGATGAACTCGGAAGCCGGTGCTGGTTGACCAATAGGCTGTGAGCCCAGCATCGGTACTGCCATGAGCCCACTGACGAGTGTGGCAGCAATGACGAGAATGCTCTCAAAAACCATTACTAACACGGCCGGAAGCCACGTGCGGCGAAGGATATGCCGCAGATTGCTACTGAACAGGTCGTAGGCTGCCTTCAGACAGCCGCCAAGACTGCGAATCTTGTATAAATCGTTTTCCATTATTCTGAAAGATATAGATAAGATAGATTATTACCATGTTTTCATGCCATGCCCTACCCTCTTCGCCTGAACTCGGCACATGTGATAGCCGTAGCGATGGCTACATTGAGGCTGTCGGTCGTCGTGCGCCCAGCCGGGTAGTTAGGTATGAGCAGGCGGTGGCTGATGAGTGGTCGGATGGCCTGTGAGATACCATTGCCCTCATTGCCCATCACGATGAGCCCGTTTGAGGATAGCTGCTGCGCATAGATATCCTCACCGTCGAGGAGCGTGCCATAGACGGGGACATTCTCAGGCAGCCGCGAAATCAGCGCCTTCAGGTCCACATAGCGGGGGCGCACCCTTGCCAGACACCCCATGGTGGCCTGCACCACCTTAGGGCTGTAGGCGTCGGCAGTCTCATGAGAGCAGAAGAGGGTGTCGATACCAAACCAGTCGGCGATACGGATGATGGTGCCGAGATTGCCAGGGTCCTGAACGCCGTCAAGGGCCAGACAGAGCCGGTTCTGAACTTTGGCAGCCTCCGTCTCCAGGCCCTCGTCCGCGGACGCTGTGGGAATGGGGAAGAGCGCCAACACCTGCTGCGGATGCTGCAAGAAAGAAGCCTTTTTGAGTTCGGCCTCGCTGACCTCGATAGCCTCAGCGCCCTTAACATCATGACTGGACAGCCACGTCTCCGTGGCCACGACGAATCGGGGAGACATGACAGCCATCAGATCGCCGACGACTTTCGGGCCTTCAGCGACGAACAGCCCGCTCTCCCGGCGCGACTTCTTGTGGTCGAGAGAGCGGATGAGTTTGAGTTTAGCCTGACTGAGCATTACTGTTTAAGGAGAAAATCTTTAAACTCACCAAAACTGTTGGGCATCTCTATGCTCTGCTTCTTGCCGCGCATGAAAGCCTGAAGCCGCTCGGGGATGGCGATGTCGGTGCCAAGGATGGCGTCGACCTTCTCCTTGAACTTCGCCGGATGAGCAGTCTCAAGGAATACGCCGACCTCGCCGTCTGTCAACTGCTCTTTCAATGCCTGATAGCCACAAGCACCGTGAGGGTCGAGGACGTAGCCGGTAGCATCGTAGCAGGCTTTCATCGTCTGGCGGATACGGTCATCAGGATAGGTAGCACCGCTGATGTCGGCCTTGATAGCCTTCCAGTCGTTGGCATAGAGGTCGAGGATACGCGCAAAGTTGCTCGGCGCACCGACATCCATGGCGTTGGCCAGTGTCTGCTTGCTGGCCATAGGGTGGTACTCACCAGTCTGGAGATAATTGAAGAAGACATCGTTGGCGTTGTTGGCAGCAATGAAATGCTTCACAGGCAAGCCCATCCTCCAACCGAAGAGTCCGGCTGTGATATTACCGAAGTTGCCACTGGGCACACAGAAGACGAGGTTGCTGTTGGTTGTATCAACAAGCCCCTGCCGCTTCAGCTGTGCGTAGGCGTTGAAATAGTAGAAAGCCTGGGGCAGGAAGCGGGCCACATTGATGCTGTTGGCCGAAGTGAGGATCATATGCTCAGTGAGCTCCTTGTCCATGAAAGCAGACTTGACGAGGGCCTGGCAGTCATCGAAGACACCATCGACTTCTAAAACTGTGATGTTCTGTCCAAGGGTTGTAAACTGGCTCTCCTGAATCTTGCTGACCTTTCCTTTCGGATAGAGCACATAGACATGGATACCGTCGACACCGAGGAAGCCGTTGGCCACGGCAGAGCCTGTATCACCGCTCGTCGCCACAAGGACGTTGACGGTGCGGTTGTCGCCTGTCTTCTCTCTGTCCTTACGGATGAAGTACTGAAGCAGTCGGGCCATGAAGCGGGCACCGACATCCTTGAAAGCCAGTGTTGGACCATGGAAGAGCTCTAAAGCATAGATGGAAGGCTCACCCTTGCCACCTTTGGGCGCTACGGGGACAACGGGGGTATCGAAAGCCAAGGTGTCGAAGACAATCTTCTTCAGATCCTCAGCCTCCACGTCTTCACCGAAGAAAGCTTTAGCCACTTCAAAAGCTATCTCCTGGAAAGAGAGCTTGTCAATATTATCGAAGAATTCCTGTGGGAGCTTCTTAATCTGCTCCGGCATATAAAGGCCTCTGTCAGGAGCGAGACCTTTCTCCACAGCCTCACGCAGAGAGGCCTGGGGAGCTTGTTGGTTGGTGCTGTAATATTTCATAATGCCATGAATTTATCCATAAACTCCGTCAGGTGGAGCATACCCATAGAACCGTTCACACACGACACCTCGTCGTAGACCTGCACGCTGTCGGGCTCAATGCCACGATGCCAGACCAGGAAAGGTACGGGCTCCTTGACATGCGTGCGTATCTCCACCGGCGTAGGATGGTCGGGGAGGACAGCGATGGCGACATCCTCGTCCCATTGCTTCACCTCATTATAGATAGGCTCCACGACCCTGTGGTCGAGATTCTCGATGGTGCGGAGCTTGAGTTCGAGATTGCCATCGTGTCCGGCCTCGTCGCTGGCCTCGAAATGCACGAAGACGAAGTCCTGGTTGTAGAGTGCTGTCAGAGCTGCGGCCACCTTACCTTCATAGTTGGTGTTAGCGAGTCCTGTGGCGCGAGGCACCTTGATGACGTCGAGGCCGGCATACTGACCGATACCTCTAATGAGGTCGACAGCGGAGATGCAGCTTCCTGTCTTTATCTGCGGGTATTTCTGCGGCAGCGTCTTCATCGACGGGCGGTAGCCCCCGCCCCACGGCCAGATGATATTGGCCTGACGCTCCCCCTTGGCTGCCTTTTCCTTATTGTAAGGATGCTCTTTAAGGATATCGAAACTCTTGAGGATGAGGTCGTTGAGGAGGTCTGCCGTCTCCTGCCCCGTCATCCTCATCTCGCCCGTAGGCTTTCCGTCGAAGCCGATGACGGGCTCGTGCTTGTCTTCCCAGCCTTTCTCCGGCTTGACGAGCAGCGGGCGCCATTCCTCACCGGGATGGTCGTGAGGGGGTGCGCACACGATGTGCTTGCTGGCATATTTCACCACGAGGAGGTGGCGATATTGTATGCCGGTGATGAACCTGACATTCTTATTGCCCAACTTCTCATTGAGATATTGTATCAGCATATCGGCATTGGCCGTAGTGAGGTTGCCGCCGTTGTGTGTGATAATCTTTCCATCGCCCACGCAGATGATGTTCACGCGCAGGGCGAAGTCCTCGGGGGCCATATCGTAGCCGATGCTGGCAGCTTCAAGGGGTCCGCGGCCTTCATAGACCTTGTTCTGGTCATAGCCTAAGATGGTGCTGTTGGCCACCTCCGAACCGGGATGGAAACCATCCGGAATTGTCATCAGACGGCCCGTGCGCCCTTTGCGGGCGAGCATGTCCATATAGGGGGTATCAGCATACTGAAGGAGTGTCTTGCCGCCAAGGCGCTCTACGGCATGGTCGGCCATGCCGTCACCTAAGATAATAATATGTTTCATAATCCTTTGAACCTTTATGTCAATCGTCTGTTGCCATGCAACTGGATTATACGTTGGCAATACTGATAATGTTGGCGAATACTCCTGCTGCCGTAACACTTGCTCCGGCACCATAACCCTGGATGAGCATGGGGTACTCCTTATAGCGCTCTGTGGTGAGCAGCACGATGTTGTTGCTGCCTTCGAGGTTGTAGAAAGGACTATCCTGCCCTACAGCCTGCAGGCCTACACTGGCCTTGCCGTGGTCGAGGGTGGCGACGAAGCGCCAGCGCTTGCCGTCAGCCTCTAAGGTCTTGCGGCGCGCCTCGAAGTCAGCGTCGAGCTCCGGGAGATGCTTCCAGAAGTCGTCCAGCGAACCATTGAAGAAGGCATCGGGGACGAAGAGGTGTTTCTCCACATCCTCCTGCTCTACCCTGTAGCCTGCCTCACGGGCCAGGATGACAATCTTGCGGATGACATCGGTGCCGCTGAGGTCCACACGCGGGTCGGGCTCGGAATAGCCATCCTCCTTGGCAGCGAGAACGGTCTTGGAGAAAGGACAGTCGGCGGAAATCTTGTTGAAGATGAAGTTCAGCGTACCGCTCAACACGGCCTCTATCTTCAGGATGCGGTCGCCGGAGTTGCGCAGGTCGTTGATGGTGCCGATGATAGGCAGTCCGGCACCGACATTGGTCTCGAAGAGGAGCTTGATGCCACGCCGCATAGCCGTCTCCTTCAGGCGGGAATAGTTCTCATAGGCCGAGCTGGCAGCTATCTTGTTGGCAGCCACAATGCTGACGTTATGGTCGAGGAGCGACTGGTAGAGGGCTGCTATCTCCTTGGACGCCGTACAGTCGACAAAGACGGAGTTGAAGATATTCATTCCGATGATCTTGTCGCGGAGAATCTCCGGATTGCTCGGTTCTGACTGCTTCAGCAGCTCACGATAGTTGTCGAGGTCGATACCATCGCGCGAGAAGATGGCGTTGTGAGAGCTTGCCACGCCGACGACATTGAGCTTCAGACGGGAATGCTCCTTGAGGTTCTCATATTGGTTGCGGATCTGCTCGATGAGCTTGCCGCCCACGGTGCCCACACCACAGATGATGAGGTTCAGCTCCTTATACTCGGAGAGGAAGAAGGAGTCGTGGAGCACGTTCATGGTCTTTCTGAGGCTCTCCCCTTCCACGACGAAGGAGATGTTGGTCTCTGAGGCACCCTGTGCGCATGCTATCACGGAGATACCACTCCTGCCCAGCGACCCAAAGAGCTTACCGGCGATACCCGGCGTATGCTTCATGTTCTCACCGACGATAGCCACCGTGGCAAGGTTGCTCTCGGCGTGCATGGGGAACATGGCGCCATCTTCTATCTCTGAGGCGAACTCCTCGTTGAGGGTTCTCACGGCAGCATCGGCATCTTGGTCGCGGACACCGATAGACGTTGAGTTCTCGGAAGAAGCCTGCGAGACCAAGAAGACGGAGATGCCATTGTTGGCCAAGGCCGTGAAGATACGGCGGTTGACACCGATGACACCGACCATGGAGAGGCCAGAGACAGTGATAAGGGTGGTATTCTTGATGCTCGAGATACCCTTGATGGGCTTATGGTCGTTTTCTATCTTATCCTTGATGATCGTACCGGGAGCATCGGGGTTGAAAGTATTCTTGACCCGTATAGGGATATTCTTGATTCTGACAGGGTAGATGGTCGGGGGATAGATGACCTTTGCACCGAAATTGCAGAGCTCCATGGCCTCGACATAGCTGAGCTCGTCGATGGTGTAGGCTGTCTTGATGACGCGCGGGTCGGCAGTCATAAAACCGTCGACATCGGTCCATATCTCCAGCATCTCTGCGTCGAGGTCGGCAGCGATGATGGCAGCGGTATAGTCGGAGCCACCACGTCCGAGGTTGGTAATCTCACCCGTCACCTTATCCGACGAGATAAAACCCGGGACGAGGGTGACACGCGCCATGTCCTTGAAGGTCTCCTTGACGAGGCGGTTGGTAAGCTCGCTGTCAAGGGTGTTCTTACCATTGAAAGGATAGGTTTTGATGAAGTTGCGGGAGTCTACCCAGCGTGAGCCCTTCACCAAGGTGGCCACGATATTGGAGCTCAGACGCTCGCCATAGCTGACGATGGCGTCGGCCGTCTTACGGCTCAAGTCGCGGATGAGGTACACACCGAAATAGATGGAATGAAGCTGCTCGAAGAGGGCGTCGACTTTGTTGAAAAGCTCCTCTCTGTCGCTGGTGTCGGTAATGATGGTGTCAATCATTTTGTGATGGCGGTCTACCATCTCCTCAAACGACCGTTTCCACTCTTCTTTGCCCTCCTGGGCTAAATGTGAGGTGGCGATAAGCTGGTCTGTTATCCCCCCGAGCGCGCTGACGACAACGACAATGGGTTGCCGCTTGGCCTCTCGTTCAACAATGCGTTTTAAGCTCAGAATGCTCTTTACGGAACCTACCGATGTTCCGCCGAATTTTAATACTTTCATTTCTCAGATGATATTGGTTATATTGCACGGGCATCCCCAATACGGGAGGGCAATGTCTGTACTTGACTGCAAAGGTAATAATGTTTTGCTACTACACAAAGAATTTGAAAGAAAAATATGATTATCTCTTACATTTATCAAGGATTGTCGATAATTATTCGTAATTTTGTAAACATCATCCATCAATCCGAGGTTCTTATCATGATTGTTTTTGAGCAAAATATCGTCGGCAAGCACACCATGGCCGACTGTGAGGACGGCATCGTCCATACATCTGACTTCATAGCCGTCATCGACGGCAGCACCAGCAAGACGCAGCATCGCATCCGCCCCGGCATCCGCAATGGCCGCTACTGCATGAATATCCTGAAGGAATTGATCAGCCGCTTGGATGCTGACATCGATGTCGACGCCTTCTGTCAGGCCGCCACCGAAGCGGTGCATGCCTGCTACCCCACTCCCGACACCTTACAGCGCGAGCATCCCGAGGAGCGGCTCTGTGCCAGCGCCGTCGTCTACAGCGACAAGCGGAAGGAAGTGTGGATGATAGGCGACTGCCAGTGCATGATAGACGGCAAGCGATACAGCAACGACAAGCCTTATGAGGAGGTCATTGCCCGCCGCCGTGCTGAGGTCTTCAACCAGACGGTCAGCGAACATGGCGATATGCTGCACAATGGGTATATCGTCCACGACTACGCCCGCGACACCATCCTCCCCGACCTCGTGGAAGCGATGAAAGGGGAGAACAAAGACTATGCTGTCATCGACGGATTTTCTATTTATAAAGAAGGTGTGCGCGTCATCCGCCTCGCCGACCTTCCCAGCAGCGTCGACAGCCATGAGGTGGTGTTGGCCTCCGACGGCTACCCTTTTCTCTGCTCTTCATTGGAGAAGAGTGAGCGCAAGCTGAAAGAGCAGTTGACCAACGACCCGTTCAACATCGGGAAGTTCAAGGCCACCAAAGGTCTCATGGAGGGTAATGTCTCCTTCGACGACCGCGCCTATATCCGCTTCTCCACATCTCCCCTCCAGCGCTATTTCCTCACCCTCTCTTTCGACGGCACTGCCTACCACGGTTGGCAGATCCAGCCCAACGGCATGTCGGCGCAGCAGCGGTTGCAGGAATGTCTGTCGCGCGTACTTCGGCATCAGGTGGAGGTAACGGGGGCCGGACGCACCGATGCCGGCGTCCACGCCCGCGTCATGGTATGCCATTTCGACGACGTCAAAGGCATCGACGGCAAGCAGCTCGTCTACCGGCTGAACCAGATCCTGCCCAACGACATGGCATGCAGCGAAGCCAGACCTGTGGACAACGACCTCCATGCCCGCTTCTCAGCGAAGAAACGCACCTATCGCTATTTCATTCATACAAAGAAAGACCCTTTCCAGCGCTATTTCTCTGTAGAGACGCACTACGACCTCGACTTCCCGCTGATGAACAAGGCGGCAGAATGGCTCCTTGGCATCACCGACTTCAAAGCTTTCTGCAAAGCGGGAGCCGACAACAAGACCACCATCTGCCACCTCTTTGCAGCTCACTGGGTGGAGACAGCACCCGGCAACTGGTATTTTGAAATCAGCGCCGACAGATTTCTGCGCAACATGGTGCGAGCCGTCGTGGGTACACTCTTTGATGTCGGTCGCCACAGAATGACCTTAGAACAATTCCAGGACACCGTCCTCCACGGCTCCCGCTCCGACTCCGGCGAGTCGATGCCTGCCAAAGGCCTATTCCTGTGGGAGGTGGAGTATGAAAAATGACAACTAATGAGATGGCGTATTGAGAGCTACTGATTATCCTGTAAGACCTGCATGAACTCAGCGCCCGTGATGGTCTCCTTCTTGAGGAGTATAGCGGCGGCAGCGTCCATCTGCTTGGCATGCTCAGTGATAATCTTCACAGCTTTCTCATGACCTTGCCGGATGATATCACGCACTTCAGTGTCTATATCGCGCGCCGTCTCGGCAGAGCATGTCAGCGATGCGTTGCCACCGAGATAACGGTTGGTGGGGCGCTCAAGCTGCATCATGCCATACTTCTCACTCATGCCATAAGTCGTCACCATGGCACGTGCAAGTTGTGTGGCCTTCTCGATGTCGTTGCTGGCACCGGTCGTACAGGTATGACACATCACCTCCTCGGCGGCTCGGCCACCACAGAGCGTAGCAATCTGGTTGAGCATATCGTCGCGGCTCATCAAGTGCTTCTCAGCGGCATCCACCTGCATGGTATAGCCTAAGGCTCCACTGGTGCGGGGGATGATGGTAATCTTCTGTACCGGTGCCGAATGGGTCTGACAGGCTGCCACCATGGCATGGCCTATCTCATGATAAGAGATGATGCGCTTCTCCTCGGGAGCTATCACAGCACCCTTCTTCTGCTCTCCCGCGATGACGGTCTCCACGCTCTCTTCCAGATCTTCTGTCTCAACCTCTTTCTTCCCTAAACGCACGGCACGCAGGGCAGCCTCATTGACAATATTGGCAATATCGGCACCACTGGACCCGGCTGTGGCGCGTCCGACGGCATCGAGGTCAATATCGCCATGCTTGACATCTTTCAAATGGACGCGGAGAATAGCTTTACGACCTTCCAAATCGGGCAGCTCCATGATGATACGCCTGTCGAAGCGTCCGGGGCGTAGTAAGGCCTTATCGAGCGACTCAGGACGGTTGGTGGCGGCAAGGATGACAAGACCTTTATTGGCATCAAAACCATCCATCTCGGTGAGAAGCTGGTTCAAGGTCTGCTCGCGCTCGTCGTTGCCCATGGCAGCATCACGGCTCTTGCCGATAGCGTCAATCTCGTCTATGAAGATGATGCAGGGCGCTTTCTTCTGAGCCTGCTGGAAGAGGTCGCGGACTTTAGCAGCGCCCATGCCCACAAACATCTGTACGAACTCTGAACCTGAGATAGAGAAGAAGGGCACCCCTGCTTCTCCGGCCACGGCACGGGCGATGAGGGTCTTGCCGGTGCCCGGAGGTCCTACGAGCAAAGCTCCCTTCGGCAGTTTGGCACCTAAGCGGGTATAGCGCGACGGGTTGTGCAGAAAGTCGACAATCTCTTTCAAGGTAGCCTTAGCCTCGTCTTGTCCTGCCACGTCAGCAAAGGTCGTCTTGACATCATTCTCTGCATAGATCTTCGCACCGCTATTGCCTACCGAGAGGAAACCTCCGGCACCACTCTTCATCAGCTTGCGTGATCCATACTGCCAGATGCCATAGAACAGAAGAGCCGGAAGAATCCACCAGAGGAAGAATTCCATCAACGGGGAGTTCTTCTGAGGTAGCTCCTTGGTAAACTCTACCCTACCCGACTTGTTCGGGCTCTTGGCATTGAGAAGTCTGTCCACAAGCTGTGGGTCGTTGACCTCCGTGGTCTTGTAAGTGACCTCTGCTATCTGTGTCTTCGGCTTTGTCTGCTTCCGCACGGGGATATTTATCTGGGGAGCGGCTACCTTCTCATTCATGGTGAAATAGACGACATCATCCTTGATGGTCACCTTCTTCACCTTCCCCTGGTTTACATCCTGGATGAACGTGACATAGTCTACATCCTTCACCTCGGGCTTGCCAAAGAAAGGATATACCAAGCTGTTAAGCAACAACAACAAGACGACAAGCCATAAGACACTGTTCCAACTCGACCACGACGGCCGGGGCTTATCGGTGTTGGAGTTTCGAATCGGTCCTTTTTGCATAATTGACAATATTTATTTTACATCAGCGTGCAAAATCAATGCCAATATGTGAAAAACAGACCATAGAATAATAAAATAAACGTGTAGATGCTTCTACACGCTTAACCGGCTCATGGCCCAGACAAAACCTTTGGCAGTCCGGACACCATTGTCCTGAAAATGATTGCCAGGGTTCATCTCTAAGATGCTGTCAATACCCTGGTGCTGAAGCATTTCCAACTGTCTGTGGATACAGTCGTCCACCGTCGACATTATCTTTGTCTTGGAATGGCTCTCGCGGTCGCCAAGGCTCAGATAGATATGCTGTGAAAGCATGGGATGGGTCTCGGCAAAAGCCAGCCAGTCCTGATACCATACCGACGGCGAAGCCGACACAATGCCGTCGAAAGCATGCTGTGTGCCCGCCCACAGCGAGAAAAGACCGGCAAGGGAGTAGCCGCCAAGGATGACGGCGTCGGCATCAGACTGACCCGCTACCAACTCTCGGATAGACTGCAAGGTCGCCACGGCGCCATCGCCAAAGGGTATCTTGCCAAAGACAGGAGGGGCTGGCCAAGGGGTCAGCTCCTCATTCCAACGTTTGATTCTGACAGGAAGGAGGCGGAAGGGCTTGTCGGTATGCTGATGGATATAGGCAAGCTCCTGGTCCATCTCCTCCATGTCATGGCTGTCTACAGGTTGGACTAAGACTATCATTTGTTGAGCTTTAATCCAACTTCCATACCGTCCATAGAACTGAACAACGAACCAGCCGTAGAGAGCAGGCTATTGCCAGTCAGTGCACCCAAGACCTTGGCATACTTCAGAAGCTTGGTAGCGTCCATGACGATGAGCAGGTCGTTGCCGTCGAGCTGCGTCGTGCCCACAATCTGCTGAATGCTGCCCGCATATTTCAGCGAAACATTCTTGCCGCTGACAGTATAGGTGCCCGATAAGGTCTTACCACCGAGGGTCTGCGTGAAGTTGCCGTCTTTGTCGAAGGTCATCTTCAGATTGCCTTTCTTGACACCTAACTTCTCCAACTGGCTCTCCAACTGGTTCTCAATAGTGCTGGAGGCCACCTTACCGCCGATATTCTTCAGCACGTTGCTGCTGGAGAAGACGACAGCGGGCTCGGTGTGAGTCCACGTGCCGACAAGCTTGTCCTTCGTGGCTACCTTTGAGGAGTTGAAGATGGAGGTCAGACCGGAGATGATGTCCGAACCGGAGTTAGAAGAAGCCTCTCCGCCGATGGCTGAGAGGAGGCCGCCAAGGAGGCTGGATCCCGTAGAGGAAGAAGATTTGGTTGTCGTGGCTGCCTCGGCAGCATCTGTCAGAGTAGAAGCGGCAGAAGTAGCGGTTGCAGCCTTGGTAGCTGTGGTAGTCGTCTTCTTCGTTGTCTTTGTAGACTTTGTCGTCTTCTTTGTAGACTTCTTAGTGGTCTTCTTGGCAGGAGCCAGGGTCTCAGTGACAGAAGCAGTGGCTTCCATAGCTGGGAAAGACATCAGGCAGCAGAAAAGAGCTGCTGATAAAATAACATTTCTCATTTTTAATATGTATGTTTAAAAAGGACTATAATTCAATCATATATTTCTTCAATTCGAAGGCCCAGAGTTTATAACCGAAAGGTGACAGCGCATGACCGTCCTGCGTCAGCTCACGACGGAGCTCATTAGTGCCACGACGGACAAAGGACTTGAAAAGGTTGATATAAGCATACCCATTGGCCTGGCAATAAATACGCAACCGACGGTTGAAATGCGCTACTGCCGCCATCTTTCCTTGCACCTTGTCGTTGCCAAAGCTCTCATTGACAGGGAGAATGCTTTGCACAAAAATCTTTGTGCGGGGAGAGTGTTGGCGGATATGATGAAGAAGCGACTTGTAGTTGGCAAGCATAGCCTCTGTAGAAGCACCGTCAAGGATATCGCGCGCACCTATCATGATGAACACGGCCTTAGGATGGCCATGAAGGATAGAAGAAAGTCGGGAGGAGAGGCCGGAGATGTTGTCGCCGGCGATGCCACGGTTGCGGATATGCTTCCAACGAAGGAGGACATTCCAGTCGCCACAATATTCGGTAAACTCATCACCCAACATGACAATATCTGTACTGTCTACAGCACGCATCTTAGAAAACTCAGCAAGTTTCTCCTGATACAAAGACTGCTGACTAAAAGCCGCCAGACTGCTGAAAAGCAGAATTAAAAATGCCATCAACTTTTTCATGACGGCAAAGTTATAAAGAAAATCGGAAGTAAAATGAAAAAAAGAGGAAAAATAAAAGGCATCTGCCTCTGAGAGACAAATGCCCTATGAAAAGTTGGGATGAATCCAATTAATTGTTACGAAGTATTCGCATTACTTTCTCAAAATATTTCTGCGTCTTATTCACACTGTAGTGAAGTCCTCCATTCCATGAACGAATCGCTAACTCTAAGTCTTTCTTAGGATTAAACCAAGACTGGAAAAGCAGAAACATCTCTATGGATTTGCTGCGGTTCTTTCTGTCAGAAAGAGTATAACGCTTATTAATCCTTCTTCTGCGTAAGATGTTGTTACACTCAGCTACTAAAACAGGAGTAATCTGAAGCACACCGACCGAAGCCCCGTGCTTGGCATTGCTATTACCATTACTCTCCACTTTAATCAGCGCCTCGACAACAGGTTTCCATTCTGAATCGGAATCACTATAATCATAATCGTTATCAGCGGCAGCCGCATGCAACGGCATCAAGAACAAACCGAAAATAAAAACAAATACTATCTTCACAAATTTCTCCATGACAATCATTTTATGGAACAACACAGCCTCTTCCAACTGCCGTGACAACGCGATTGAGAAACAGTTTCGCGAGGTCATCATTCCGTTAAACATGATAGGAAGCGTTGCCAAAAAGGTACCGTTATCCTAAATAACTATTGCAAAGGTACTAAAAATAATTGATAATCAGCTCAATCCGTAACAGAAATTGACACAAAAGTGTGCAAAATTAATAATGTATAATGGATAATGGGTAATGGATAGTGTGTAATGGATAGTGTATAATGTGTAATGGATAGTGTGTAATGAGTAATGAATAAATAAAAAAAAGACCTCAAAGACAAATGTCCTTGAGGTCTCATTAAAAGGAGGCGGCTACCTACTCTCCCGCATTGCATTG
>UQRP01000001.1 GCA_900543585.1 uncultured Prevotella sp. | reverse complement strand
ATCATGCGAGATTACCAAACTTTTAAGACTCTTTTCTTATCCCGAACTCAGGTTTAAAGTTCCAAAACAATCTTGATAAAAATCAAGGGAAATGTTCTCGATTGTACTCGCAAAGATTGAATATCTCTTCTGTCATTGCATTCATTTTGATTATAGATATATTATAGTATCGCAGGAAAGAAAATTCAATTTCTGCGGCAACTTTTTTCCGACGGCTGATTCTTTACTTTCTATCTATTTGAAACAGAACGGAATAAGACGCAAGTGAAATAAAAAATGAACTTTGGGGCAATCGTTACTATATTATGTCGTTAGTAGAATATAGGTAAAACCAAACCGAATCAATTATGGAGCATGTATGTACTATCCGCTACAAGTTCACTTACTATCGCAAACCGGAAGTGATTGCGAAGATTTGTGAGTTGCTGAAAGCGCACATCAACAAACACTGCGCAGGGATTGGCAGTCTGCAATTCAAATACGATTATAACCGCGACCATGTAGAGAGCCCTAAGAACCAAGCTGATGGCGTCCCAACGAATCGGGAAGCCAACATTCTATGCATCGATGCCGAACTCAAAACCCAAAACGACGACATCGGAAACATACTCAGCACAATGATGGAGGACACACCGAAAAACTGTATGGGACAAAGTTTGAAATGCCATTACACATTCACAAAAAAGGTACGGATGGGTGGTGGGATGATAAAAGTTACATTAGCATTCAGATATAAGTTCGACGAGAAGCCTGAGCCATATTCAGAGCCTTGCCGGGACGGGATCTTCTCGCCAAGTCATTATCCGAGGGTTAACGGGCTCTTTCGTGAACTTCAGTCCAAGAAGTGGGCACGCGACGACAGTCCCCGCCAACCGTGAACAGATAGAGCAGTCGAAGCAGTGCGGCTGTTTCTTCTGCCGCCGCATCTTCCCTGCCTCAGAGGTGACCGACTATGCCTCGCGCGAAGAGCCCACCGCCCTCTGCCCCTACTGCTATACCGATTCCGTCCTCGGCGATGCCTCCGGCTATCCCATCACCGAGGAGTTTCTGAAAGAGATGAACAAGCGGTGGTTCTGAAGGTTGCTACAAACAATTCTATGGTTTGCAAAATCCTTCCTGGTCATAGCCACGGTGGTATTTATGGATGCAGTCGACGAGAGCCTGGAGACGCGGGTCGTCAATGACCATATTCTTTGTTGATTGCAATTGGGCATTATAGCGGTCGCTACTGCCTTGACGGATTCTGTCCTCATAGTCGGTTGGTATGAGGAATGAAGCACGGTCGCCAAGATATCGGTGGAATTCGGTGAGGAATATTCGGATGCCTGCAAGGTCGAGGTCGCCGAAGTGGACATATTCGTTGTTGACGGATTGCAGCCATCTTACCAAGTCGCGGCTTTCATTCTGCGGGTATCGTGAGACGAAAAGAATGGTCCGGTTGGGGAACATCTCATCAAACAACCATTTTTGCTGACTTATCTTACGGAAGTTCTCACTGTTCTCAATGCCTATCACCAAAGTGTCTTCTGGAATGGAAAACCGCTCATAGTCATAGATGAAAAAGTACGAGCCGTCAGGCGGCAGGATTATAAACGTCTTGCCATTCAGCAATGCATTTACAGGCTCATAGCTGTTGACCAGGAATCCTTTCATTACCCTGTGATGGACGAACTTACTGTCACCCGTCAGTTGCACTTGCCTGGCGCGGTCGGCTTCTTTCTTGACAAGCATGCTGAGTGTCTCCTCCAAATCGATGAGATGATATTTCCCTGCAAGATAATTGCAGAATTGCTGACGGTCGGCAGCCTTATAAGCGCGCTTGCTTCCATGAGCAATGACAGACAGCATCCCATCATCCATCATCTCGCCGAGCCCACGGAAGGAGCGCAACTTGCTTGCCGGAACGATTTCGCCATTGGCAAGGCTGATGAAGTTTCTTATTAATCCTTGTGTTATATTCATTTATTTTGGGTTTATAGTCACTTCAGAAAAATCATAGACTTTCCAGAAAGACTAAATAATCGTCATCAGAGTTTTCACCACGGTGATATTGTCGGAGTCCTTGCTCAGAGAGTAAGTGTATTTGTATGCCGTGGCGTTATAGGTCGTCGGGCTGCTGTTTACAAGATAGATATTCCGTTTGTTGGCGAAGTCAAGGATGCCAGCTACGTTGTCGGGATGGAGCTTGCCAATCTCGTCCATCATGCAGTGCAGGCGGAAGTCGCCGAAGTGCTTGCTGACCTTCTTCTTGAACACGTTGATGAGCATGATGTTCACCATCGCCTTCACGAGCACGTCGGTGCCGTCGCTGCCCACGTTGAAGAGGCGCTCCACCCATCCCGTGTCATTATCATTCTCACGAACGCGGAACTCCAGCTTAAAGACATCGGCAAGCGTTATCATGTCACGCTTCTGGTCGGCATCCAGTTCATCCATGAGCAGGGTGAGCAACTCTACAGCACGGCGATTGTTCTGCACGCGCTGGCTCTCATCAGTAAACAGATCCATCTCGCCAATACTGTCGGCGTGCTCGTCGTTGAACTTCTTTATGACGAAAAGATGCTGGACAAGGCGGTCGCTGCTATCGGAAAGCCTCAGCTCAATATCCTTGACGACACCGACAAAGTTGTTCTCCCGGAAGTCGCGGTTTATCTCGTTGACTGTTGCCTGCACCTGGCTGCGGTTGCTCATCAGGTTGCCCGTCTCATAGCCGATGGTGCGGAGGATGCGTGCATACTGGTCGCTGACGCGCTGGCGATAGCTCTCTATCATGTCGTTGCCTACGAACTCAGAGAGGTTGGCGGCAAAGTTGGTGTAGTCGGCTTCCGTGTTGAACTCCGTGGGGAAGTGGAATGTGTTCTGCGCCGTGAAGTTCCCTTTGAATTGCTTGACAGCATTGGTGAAAGACTCATGGTTGCGGCCGAGGATCATCATCTTGTTTTTCAGTTCGGAAAGGATTTCGCCAAGCGGCTTGACAGTCTCTATAACATTATTATCGGCGAACTCCGCAGGCCACGACTCCGATGCCATGAACCCCTCTGTCTCGTGGATGGCCGTTTCCGTGCTCTTTTTCTGCTCACTGAGACGTCCACATTCATCGGTAATCATCTTTATGCTTTCGTCGAGTTTCCGCTTGCGGATGGCGAACTTGTCGTCGAGGTCGTCGAGTTTCACCTTCAGAGCCCTCCGTTTGTCCTTGTTTTCCTGCTCGTGGTCGAAGAGTTCTACCTTATCCCTCAGCCAATAAGTGTAGTCGTTGCGGTGCTGGTGGATGAAACTCAGCTGTGAGTCGACATCTTGCAGCATGCTCCTCAATCGCGACAACTGACTTGTGTCGATGCCAAGCCCATGCAGTTCACGGTCCATCAGCGCATCGAGTTCCTTCATCCGCTTTTCCGACTCAACTCCTATGGCGGTTATCTCTTTGTCAATCTCATCTTCAAGAGCCGCATACTTAGCTTGGATTTTTTTCTTGTCGTGAGAGAAATTCTTCCGTAGTTTGTCTTGTTCCTTAGCATGATCGGCTTCCATCAGTCTCAGTTCACTCTCCACCTTCTGCAACTGTTCATTGGCATTATCGAGTTGATGTAGGTTCGCGTCCAGCTGTTCCTGACGATGTTTCTGCAGTTGTTCCTGCAACTTGGCAAGGTCATCCTCGGCAGCCTTTATCCTTGGAGGGATACTCTGAATCTCAGCGTCCATATCCCGTTTCTCGGCACGAAGCTGGCGGAGCTGATTGCTCGGTTTCTTCTCCATCTGCTCAATATCACCTTCGAGCTGCTTGCGGCGCATGACAATGCGGTTCTGACATTCAGCAAGCTTGTCCTCGACAGCGGCTTTCTCTTTCTGAATGTCAGATGGCGTGCGGACTGTGCGGTCAATGCTGTCTGTGTCAATATGAATTCCGAAGAGAGAATCTGATTTCCCTTCCTTTGACGGATTGAGTGCAGTGTTATAGAGCACCGATTCCTCATCGGCAATTTTGCCTATTGTTTTCTCCCAACCACGAACATTGTTGCCGAGCCACTCAATGAACGAACCTTTCTGCCGCTCAAGCAACTGGCTCAGACTGACGATTCGCTTGTTGATGGATTCCATCTCATGCTCCATCTCACGGATGTCGGCTTCAGCCTTGTTTTCGAGCTCCTTGCGTTGCAGTTCCGTCTCATGGGTTATCTGGTCAATGGTGCGTTGCTTTTGTGCTGAATCCTTTTGCAGTTGCAGATTGTCAGCACGGAGGGAGTCAATGCGTTTCTTGTCCTCCTCCATCTGTTCGGCAAAGGGATTGGCGGTCTTTATCTTCTCGCGGGTTACCTTTATGTCTGCAATCTCTTTCTGTAGAAGGTTCCTCTTTTCCTGCACGCTTTGCTGACGGCTCTGGAACTCCTTGTCGATGCGTTCGGAGTCATCAACAAATTTACTTTGCAGATTGCCCGTTTCCTTTGCCTCACTGACTTTCAGGTCGGAGATGCGGTGTTGGCACTCCGTCTCGCGCTGCTTCCGGCTTTCCGTCACCTTCAGTTTGAGCTGGTCATACTTTTCCTTAACGTCCTTGTTTTTGCTTGTCAGCTGGTCAATTTGTCCATTGAGGGTATCACGGCGGATGTGCAACTCATTTTCATGCGAGATCTTGTCTATAATCTCATTGATGCCAATCTCGGCATAATGCTGCTGCTTACGGTGTGTCTCTTCAAGGATGTGCTTCAGCGCTCCGTCCTGCTTGTTCAGCTCAGCCAGTTGCTTGTTGTATTTCGATGTTTCCTCAGCAGCCGCACGGCGTTTGCTGTCAAGCAACAGTTTTGTTTCCGAGATCTTGTCATTGATCTTCGGTAACACCTCACGGTCACGGCCAATGGCGAAGAGCGTCTGTCCCGTCAACTCCGCAATCATCTTCCGGCAAGCCTCATAGGTACCATAGGTGTCAAGCACACGGTCAGCCTCATGACGCACCTTAACAGTCCCGTTTTTCTCTTTGCGGTACCACTTACTGATGTCATCATATTGCATTCGGAAGTCCTTCACCTCCGTGCGTATCTGGTTCAGGTCTATAAAGCTGTGGTCGGCGAAGTCCATCGAGTCGATGATGATGTTCTTAATGACCTGGCTCTCAAGGCTCTGGTTGAGGAAGATGTTTTGTATGGTCCGTGGCACATTCTGATACTTTGCACTCTCCATGATGGAGAACCGCCTCAGCTCACGGCTGACGGCTTGGTTGTTGCCATAGAGGATGTCGAGGTACTGCTGCTGGGTGCGGACAATATTACTCTTGAATACACGGACTCCAATATTCTGGCTAATCTTTCCCCACTCATACCCTGCATTGCCTTCCCCATCAATGAGGAACTCCCTCTGATAGGGGCAATCGACAAAGCGGAATGCCGCCCTGCCTTGCGAGCGGAACGCCATTATGAAGAACTTGCCGTTCTCACGTGTCACTTCATAGATAATGAAAGAGTTGGGATTAGGAAGATAGAAGTCGTCGAAAGGCTTCTGTCCCTGCTGCGTGCGGATGCCGAGACGTTGCTTGTTGGCATTGTAGAAGAAGAGGATAGCGCGGAGGATTGTCGATTTACCAACTCCTTGCGTACCTATAAAATGGACGTTGCCGTCGAGGTTTATCTCGGCGTACTTTATATTGGCACTGTTTATGAAAACTATCTTATTCAGGTATCTCATTGCTGACCTCCTCGCTAATATTAATACAGTCGATGATATTCTCAATGTAATGGAATGCCGACATCACCTTGTACATTCCCTCTATCTCGCTTATCTGCTCGGCAAATCCCATATCGACGAGTTTGCCGACAAGCGCCTCAAGCTTGTCACGGTTCGACGACTTCTCCGGGAACAGCCCCTGGAGTTTTTCTTTCAATTCGAGGTTGCTACGGAGCTGTACCTCCATCTGTGCGATGTTGAATTGTGTGCCTACATCGAAGCTTGTGTCATAAGCCTTCAGGAAGTCGAGATAGTCAATCCATTGGAGAAGTCCCTGCAGCTTGTTCTCAACATTTATCTTCGCCTCCTTGCGGGCAAAGTAGAAGTACCCATCACCGGCACATAGCTGGAAGTCTATCTGTGAGAAGTAATCGGCATAGTCCTGCTGATTCTCCTCCAAGTCGTTGTAGAGGGAACGGGACGCCGGGTCGATGGAATTCGCCGATATGAACTTGCCGTTTGACAACCGCTGGAATATCTCACTGGTATGTTTCATCGTAAGTGTGTTGGTTATTTAGTTTTTAGTTTGTCTTTGGAAATATGATTGGAACGATGACAGTGTGCCCCTCAACATCGACGGATGATGTCTGCTCGTCGAACCGTTCGTCACGGTCATACTGTGAGGCGAGCTGCAGAAAGAGGACAAGCCACTCTTCCGGTGTTGTCTCCGTCCTGAAAGGATAGTTCCAGACGTATGTGAACAGATCCGCGCTCTGTGCCAAAAAGCCATTGATGAGTTCTTGGTGGTTGAACACTCTCCGTCCATCGCTCGTTTGACGAAGGTAATGGCTGTCGATAGGTCCTGCAAGCTTCGAGCGGATAAGGGTCTTTTTCGACAATCGGCTCCGGACCTTTTCGAGGATGTCAATGGATGCGTCGTCATTTCTCAGGAAGTCGAGCGAGACAAAAGTGCGGTACTTTGTCCGCGGCTCCATCCACACGTCATTCGTATTTGCAAGCAAGGTCTCAATGTCGGAGCTCTCGGTGAGCATCTGCTGGTCGCGCATGTATTTCAACTGACGTATCTTGCGGACGATGCGGCTCTGATAGTCGATACGGTTCAGATAGTCGATAATCTGCGCGCCAATGGCAATGAGCCCATGAGTGGTCTCGCGAAGTCCTGCCCTCACTTCGGCAATGGTCGTTAGGAGGTCAACGTCCATGGCAGTCTTGAAGAAGATAGTTTGTGTGTCGATTATCTTATCGGTCTCGGTTATGAGTGCCACTATTTGCTTGCGCTTCTCGTCGAAGTCCTTCAGCCGGAGTTTCTTGAGTTTGAAGTCGGGTTCCTGTTTGTAGGTCGTGTCGATGTTACGTTTCAGGTCGATGACATTCTTACGGGTAACAATGTCGATGTTTCGGAACGTATGCCTAACCTCACGCATGAACTGCGCCTTTCGCTTGTCGGAGTCAGTCGTGAGCCATGACTCGATGTTCAGCTTCAGGCTGTTCACATACTGTTCGAC
Source organism: uncultured Prevotella sp. (assembly GCA_900543585.1). GTDB lineage: Bacteria > Bacteroidota > Bacteroidia > Bacteroidales > Bacteroidaceae > Prevotella. Next base: position 157,993 of record UQRP01000001.1, on the reverse strand, counting down.
AGAGGCCACATTGATATCCTCGTTGATGGCAAGGACATTCTCGAAGAACTTCTGATAAGTGTCGTCGAGTTCAAGAGAATCGGCATTCTGAATGATAACGCCATGGTTGATAAGGAATTGTAGATAGCCTTCGTTGCCATCGAGAACCTCCACTGCGTCGTCATAGCGTATGGCCATGGTCTTTCGCTTGCTGAACATGTCGGCAAGCAAAGCTTGTCCACGGCCAAGCCAGCGTATCAGTTCCTTTAGATTTCTGAATGTCTCCATAGTGTTCACTCTATTCAGGTATATTCTATATTGCATGTATCTGGTAGAAAGAAAGTTCGCGTTTAGTTGTTAAGTTTAGCAGCTATTTTCCTCACTTTGGCGGTGTAGTTGCGGTCTTCAGCATAGCCAATGCGCTTGAGAAAAGCATAGTAGTCACCACCATTATATTTGTACTGTACATCGTCGACATAGGCCTTCACTGACTCCTCCCAATTGTTGAAAGTATAGTAACTCCCGTCACTGGGATGCCTCAAGCCAAAGAGGTTATGACTCTCCATGCACAAAGGACTTGAGAAATAACCGGTCTCCAAGAGCGCCTGAGCCAGGACTATCTTCTTCTCCTTGACATTATATTTCTCCAAGACAGCAATCAGATTGTCAATATTAAGGTCCTCATATTCAGCGAAGTCCTCATCAGCCATGCTTAAAGGTAGCTGCATCTCACACAGTGTATCCGATTTCTGATCGTTTTTAGCCGCAGCAGGAAGCGCGTCCGGCACAATAGGAGCCTGCGACCAAGCCAAGCCGGTCGTAGTACAAAACAGAACAGTGAATAGTATCTTTTTAAAAATCTTCATGTCGTTCATATATTCTTCAAACGACACCGAGCTACTATTATTGCCTCTTGACTTCCCTTTTAACGCTCTTTGCATCTTCGATGTCATTAACGTGAACAAATCGTTAAGATTGGATTGCCATGATGAGAAAAATTGGTAACTTTGCAAATTGTTTGTTTTTATTTCATCATTACCATGATATTGGAAAAGCTCCTTGGATTCAATCCTCAGACTATGCGCCGCCGCACGGAGGTCGTTGCCGGCGCTACTACCTTTCTCACGATGTGCTATATCTTAGCCGTCAATCCCACTGTCCTCGGCGCCACCGGTATGGACAAGGGCGCCCTCTTCACAGCCACAGCCATTGCTTCAGCCATTGCCACACTGCTCTTGGCCCTCATGGCCAAGCTGCCCTTTGCGCAGGCTCCCAGCATGGGTCTGAACGCCTTCTTCGCCTATACCCTCTGTCAGACAATGGGCTATAGCTGGCAGCAGTCGTTGGCTATCATGCTCATTGAGGGTATCGTATTTCTGCTCATCACCTTTCTCAACGTCCGTGAGGCCATCCTCAATGCCATTCCTACCAATCTGCGCTACGCTATCTCTGTGGGCATCGGTATGTTTATCGCTTTTATTGGACTCAAGAATGCCGGTGTCGTCGTGGCTTCTCCGGCAACCTTCGTTACCTTAGGTAAGTTTACCCCGACCTGCATCCTCGGTGTTATTGCCATCGTCCTTAGTGGTATTCTGATGGCAAGGAAGGTGAAAGGAGCACTCTTCTACAGCATCATCATCGCTACGATAGTAGGAATTCCATTGGGAGTGACGCAGATTCCTAATGGCTGGCTGCCCGGGTCGCTGCCACAAAGTCTGTCTCCCGTATTCTGCAAGTTCGACTTTACCGGTCTTATGAACTTCCGCACCGTCATGGTCGTCATCTCACTGCTGCTGGTGAACATCTTCGATACCGTCGGCACTCTCGTAGGACTGGCTTATAAGACACATATCGTACGCCCCGACGGCACAATTCCCCATATCAAAGAAGCCATGATGAGCGACGCCATCGGCACAACCTGCGGTGCTTTCCTCGGTTCGAGTACGCTGACCACCTATGTGGAGAGTGCGTCGGGAATCGCGGAGGGCGGACGCAGCGGACTGACCTCCCTGACTACGGGGCTGCTCTTCCTTGTTGCACTTTTCCTGTCGCCCATTTTCCTCCTCATCCCCGGAGCAGCCACGAGTGGCGCTTTGGTTCTTGTCGGCGTGCTGATGCTCGACTCCGTGAAGCTCCTCGACCTCTCCGATGTCAGTGAGGCTTTCCCCGCCTTCATCACAATGATAACAATGGTGCTCTGCTATTCCATTGCCGACGGCATCTGCTTGGGTATCCTGAGCTATGTCATCCTCAAGATTTGCACACGGCAGTGGGATAAGCTCAATGCCACGCTCATCATCCTCAGCCTTATCTTCGTCGCCAATTTCATATTCCAGTAAAAAGAGGGAAACAACCATTCGTCTCCCAGGATAAGGGACGGAGCCAACTCCACCCTTACCCTGGGAGATGTCGTTTTATAGACCCATACTGACGATTTGGCACAGTCTTCGGCCAAGATGTCACAAAGAACGCACGGGCATAAAGATTGCAATAGAGTGGGTGAGGTTCAGAAGAACTCCAAGAGGTTGCAAGAAGCCTTGAAGGAGTTTGGAAGAACGAAAGAAAAGAATATAAACTAAAGATATAAATAGGAGGTAATGACTATGTTGTTTCCAGTATTGAATGGTTGGTTTGACAATGATTTTAATGACAACTTCTTCAATGGTGCTCTTTCCCGCGTCAACACCACGTCTCCTGCAGTGAACGTGAAAGAAGATGCCGATAAATACACGATGGAAGTTGCCGTTCCAGGCATCAAGAAAGAGTATGTCCGCATAGACCTCAATAAGGACGGCGAGCTGGAGCTTGCTATTGAGAACAAGCTTGAGCACAAGGAAGAGGATTCGAAGAAGGAGGAGCACAAGGAGCATTATCTGCGCCGTGAGTTCTCTTACAGCAACTACCAGCAGACATACTCTCTGCCCGATGATGTCGACAAGGAGCACATCGCCGCTAAGGTGGAGGACGGTATCCTTACCATCACGCTGCCGAAGATAAAGAAGTCGGAGGAAGCTAAGAATGGTAGAACAATAGAGATTGGTTAATATAAATAGATTGGTTGAAAGTTTGATAATGATTGGTTGTTAAATGAATACGACCGCGAGCAGTGATGCCCGCGGCCGTATTTTTATTTAGCTATCGCCTCATTTATTTGACTATCTTTCTCCCGTTGATGATGTAGACGCCGTGGGGTAGGGCGTTGAGGTTGGTGCCCATATAGACGCCGTCGACAGTAAATATTCTGTTGTCGGCCGGCTTGTTGATACGAATATCGTTAATGCCCGCTGCTACGTCATGGATGTAGTTGAACGTCACGACACCATTGCTGTACTTGATATTCTGAAGCGCCTTGTTGGTGGGCAGCTTCTGCGTCAAATTGCTGTTATACCAACAGAAGTTCGGTTGCGGCTTGGCGTCGCTCAGCTCAGTGACATTCAGCGTATCGGGCGACATGTTGCCAGTGCCGGGGAAGAGGTCACCATAGAGACTCGGTTCATAAGTTGATTCGTTGGCTGCAAGATAACTCGACAAACAAGCTCCATCGGCAGGAACAACAGCCATGCCAGGATAATTTGCCTTATTGTTGTATCTTGTAAATATAGTCATATTTTCAGATGGTCGTTTTACATGATAGATGAGCAGTCCATTGCCATATTGACCACTGTTCCAACCGGTCTTATTATAAATGTTTTCCAACATGAAATACTCATTACTATTTTTGGGGTTGACTATTTTATATGCGGTACCGCCGTCTAAAGTTGATTTACTCATCGTTACCGTCTGGTTCTCTGTCAACTCCTGAATATCGACCGGCCATCCCATTTCTTCTTTCTCAAAAGCTGTGTAAGCGGTAGGACAAAAGCCATCACCACCTGCATATTCTCCGCCATCCATCAGATCCCAATATTCCATTTCTTGGTTGTCCACCTTTGCGGAATTAGCTGTCGGATAAAAGTCTGGTAATCCAAGTGCATGGCTAAACTCGTGACAGGTTGTACCTATACCTGCTATAAGTGGCGACCCGCTTTTAGCAACTTTTCCCTTGGCATCAACATAATATTTTGTTTTCTCTCCGGCAACGCTGTACCATCTAACTTTCTTCCCTGCGAGTGTTGCAGAAGGCTGTCCTGTCTTAGCCCATACTGCCGTATTTGGACCTCGATCATTCTGTCCTATACCAGCATAAAGAATATAGACACAGTCGACGGAGGATAAGCCATTACAAAAAAACGAAGCATCAGTAATTTTCTCATCAGAAGCTTGGAGTTTAGCTATAGCATCTGTGATTAATTGATCAGTGTTCTCGTCAGAACCATCATCTGCTGTCCCCCCGTAGTAAGTCTCTTTTTGGTCAAGAGTCACAGGACCATAGATTTTGAAGTTAATTTTAAATGTACCACTGCTCATATCACTGAAATACTGCGCAACGGAGCCATGGTTATAGCCATTCCCGTTACCAAGATCTTCCTGAGAAGTACAATTGAAGAACTGATCAAAAGCTTTAGTCGGGTTGTTGACCGTAAACTTTACATCCTGGAAATTGACAAGAATGACAGGAATGTTTATAGTGCCGGTGTGGGGCACATATTCCTTTGTCGCATCTATGGCCCTTGTCTTCGTATCACCTTCATTCTGAAGCTTTTCCAATAATATTGACGTTCCGCATCTACGGAAAGGTCGTTCTATATTCAGCTCCGGCGACTGCGCAAAGGCAGTTGCGGAGGAGACAAAGAGAGAAAAGGCAATAAGTAGAATTGTCTTGAACATAATATATCTGTGTTATTGTTTTTGTGAATATGCTGAATGTCAGTGCTTCGGTGGAATATTCATCGCTCTGCGGTAAGAGTGGATGATAGGGTCGTTGTCGTCAGCATCCATAGCATTGAATATCTTCGCCAAGCGTTTCGCATTTCGTTTGTCGCGCCGCTTCTTCTTGCTGAGCAGTTCGGAAAGGTTGAAGTCGATACCCGTGATGGGGTTGCGTAGCTCCACCTCCGTCTTGTCAGCTTTAGTCCATCGCTTCACGGCCTCCTGAAAGTCGCTTTGACGGCTGGCATAGACAACGACTTCTCCCACATTATTATAATCTTTGATAACAGGGATAGAATCTTCCACCAACTTAGCCGGGATACGCAGAGCCATATATCCGGGCTTGGTGAGCAGCAGGGTGTCGAACTTCTCAGGCAGTGACACCATTCCCAAGACATTGGTGGAGTCGGGCCGGGCATGACTGTCCGTCCACACGGTAAAACCTTGTATGGGTCGTCCGAGCTCAGGGTCGAAGACCATCACATGCCGCTGTGCTGAAGCGATATGCACAGAGAGCAATGTCAACAGAAGGAAAAGAATCTTCTTCATATGCTACAATCTTTTACAATGCAAAAATAGCAAAAAATATCTGTCCAAAGAAAAAATATCACTTGACTTGTGACATTTTAACGTTTGCCCGCTTCAAAAAACTCTCTCTTTTGGTATTAATTCCCAAAAAATCAAGTAACTTTGCATTCCAAAAGGATTAAAACAGAATTTAGGTAAGATCAAGATACAAAATAAATATCTTAAAATGGCTGAAACAAGACAAATCAAGACAGCTCTGATCTCCGTCTTCCATAAGGACGGACTGGAGGATCTCCTTAAGAAACTGAACGAGGAAGGTGTGAAGTTCCTTAGCACAGGTGGTACACAGAAATTTATCGAGAGTTTGGGCTATGACTGCGAGAAGGTTGAGGATGTGACAACATATCCCTCTATCCTCGGCGGTCGTGTGAAGACTCTCCATCCAAAGATATTCGGCGGTATTCTGGCGCGCCGTGATAACGCCGGTGACCAGGAGCAGATGAAGGAATATGATATTCCGGCTATCGACCTCGTCATCGTAGACCTCTATCCCTTTGAGCAGACAGTGGCCAGCGGTGCTTCGGAGCAGGACATCATCGAGAAGATAGACATCGGCGGTATCTCTCTGATCCGTGCTGGAGCAAAGAACTTCAAGGACGTGGTTATCATTCCGAGCAAGGCAGAGTATCCCGTCCTTTTAGAGTTGCTCAACAGAAAGGGCGCCGAGACAGACATTGAAGACCGCCGCATGCTGGCTGAGAGAGCCTTTGGCGTGAGCAGTCATTACGATACCGCAATCCACGAGTGGTTTGCACAATTTTAATAAGACCAAAAAGAAATTATGGGAATGTTTTCATTCATTCAAGAGATAGCAATGGATCTTGGCACTGCCAACACCATCATTATCAGTGATGACAAGATTGTTGTTGACGAGCCGTCAGTCGTTGCCCTTGACCGCCGCACCGGCAAGATGATTGCCGTGGGTGAGAAGGCAAAGATGATGTACGAGAAGACCCATGACAACATCCGTACAATCCGTCCGTTGCGTGATGGTGTCATCGCCGACTTCACAGCCTGCGAGCAGATGATGCGCGGCCTCATTAAGATGGTTCATACTGGTAGCCGTCTGTTCTCCCCGTCGTTGCGCATGGTCATCGGTGTGCCGTCAGGCTCTACCGAGGTGGAGCTTCGTGCTGTCCGCGATTCAGCCGAGCATGCTGACGGTCGTGATGTCTACCTTATCTTCGAGCCTATGGCTGCGGCCATCGGTATCGGTATTGACGTAGAGGCCCCGGAGGGCAATATGATTGTCGACATCGGCGGTGGCTCTACGGAGATTGCCGTTATCTCGCTGGGTGGTATCGTGAGCAACAACTCTATCCGTATCGCCGGTGACGACCTCACAGCTGATATTCAGGAGTATATGAGCCGCCAGCACAATGTGAAGGTCTCAGAGCGTATGGCCGAGCGCATCAAGATTCATGTGGGTTCTGCCCTTACCGACCTTGGCGACGAGGCTCCCGAGGACTATATCGTTCATGGTCCTAACCGCATCACAGCTCTGCCGATGGAAGTTCCTGTCTGCTATCAGGAGATAGCTCACTGCCTCGACAAGACAGTGGCAAAGATAGAGAATGCCGTGCTCTCAGCCCTTGAGGCCACACCGCCAGAGCTCTATGCCGACATTGTGAAGAATGGCATCTACCTCACCGGTGGTGGCGCCCTTCTCCGTGGCCTTGACAAGCGTTTGCAAGACAAGATCAGCATTCCTTTCCATATCGCTGAGGATCCCCTCCACAGTGTGGCAAAGGGTGCGGGTATCGCCTTGAAGAATGTTGACCGTTTCTCGTTCTTAATGAGATAAAATACTTAGGGGTCCGGTACTCTGTGCGTGCATAAGCATCTCAGCGGAGTGCCGGACTTCTTTCTGACAATGCATAACTTAGTAGAGTTTATACGAAATTACAACCACTGGTTTCTCTTCGTCCTTCTAGAGGTTATCAGTCTGGTATTGCTGTTCCAATACAACAGCTACCAGGGCAGCGTGTGGTTTTCTTCAGCCAATTATGTAGCGGGCAAGGTCCTGAGCGTAGAGGCTGAGATAGAGAGTTTCTTCTCGTTGGGAAAAGTCAACCAGGAGCTCACACAGCGGAATCTGTATCTTGAGCAGCAGGTGAGCAAACTGTCTGGTCAACTCACGGAGGCCACCAAGGACACAGGATGGGTGCATCGTAATGAACTCGCTTTGCTAAAGGACTATCATCTCATCCCTGCAAAAGTTGTCAGCAACTCTATCTCCCGCACGGACAACCTTATCACCATCAATCGTGGTACGAGCGACGGTGTGAGGAAAGATATGGGTGTAGTCTGCGGCAATGGTGTCGTGGGCATTGTCTATCTGGCAGCCAGCCACTACTCTGTCGTCATACCTGTACTCAACGCACAGTCTAATATCAGCTGTCAGATACGTGGCCGCGGCTATTTCGGCTATTTGCACTGGACTGGCGGCGACTCCCAGAAAGCCTATGTTGAGGATGTGCCCCGCCATGCCCGCTTCCGTCTGTATGATGAGGTGGAGACAAGTGGCTATTCGTCTGTCTTCCCCCCGGGCATCCTTGTGGGAAAGATTCTCCATGTGTACAATTCCGTTGACGGTATTTCTTATCGCTTGCAGATAAAGTTGTCAACTGACTTCTCGCGGCTTCGTGATGTCTGTGTCGTCGACAATGCGCCTGTCCAGGAACGGCTTGACTTACTGCGCGCAGCCCAGGATTCGCTGAAAGCAGATAAGAATCAGCAGGATAATGGAGAGTAGAGATGATGGATAATAACAAGTTAATAGGTATTGGTGAATGAGCATTGATTTTCTAAAACGGTTGTTACTTTTCTTTGGGCTTCTGTTGGCACAGGTGCTTGTACTGAACCATGTCCATCTCTTTGGCGTGGCAATACCTTTATTATATGTATATTTTGTCCTTAGCTTCCCCCGCGACTATTCCCGTAACGGGGCGCTGGTGTGGAGCTTCCTGTTAGGACTCTTTATAGACATCTTTTCTAACACGCCCGGAGTAGCAGCCTTCTCCATGACATTGGTTGCTGTCATACAGCCTTATGTCCTCAGACTGTTTATCCAGCGCGACAACGACGACAACATACAGCCAAGCATCTTTGCCCTCGGAATCAACAAATACACACTGTATGCACTGATACTCATCTTCGTTTATTGCCTGACGTTCTTCACCATGGAGACATTTACTTTCTTCAACTTCGGGAAGTGGTTCTTGTCAGTGGTAGGAAGTACAACCCTTACACTCTTCATGGTGGTTGTTATCGACAATTTGCGTAAAGACTGAATACCAATAGTGTGATATTGTGATTTTGTGATTTGTTCAATCAGAGCATAAAGGTTCATGAAGAATTTCAATCTTGATAACAGACGATTTGTCATCAGCGGTATAGCAGTCATTATCGTAACCCTGTATATAATCCGCCTTTTTGCTCTTCAGGTGATGAGCGATGACTATCGAAAAAGTGCCGACTCCAACGCTTTCCTGAAGAAGGTGGAGTTCCCCAGCCGTGGTATCATCCGCGACCGTAACGGGCGCCTTCTCGTCTTCAACCAGCCTTCTTATGATATCATGGTTGTCATGAACGAGGAGCACGGACATCTTGATACCCTTGACTTCTGCCAGACTTTAGGTATCACCAAAGACTGGTTTATCAAGCGGATGAATGACATCAAGGACCCTTCAAAGAATCCTGGCTATTCCCGATTCACGCAGCAGCTCTTTATGAGCCAGATTGATGACAAGAACTTCTCCGTCTTCCGCGAGAAGATGTTCCGCTTCCCAGGTTTCTACATCCAGAAGCGTACGGTCCGGCAATATCAGTATCCTTATGGTGCGCATGTCTTGGGCGAGGTAGCCGAGGTTTCACAGTCGGATATTGACGAGGACAATTACTACCAGCCCGGCGACTATATTGGCAAATTGGGCGTTGAGCGCAGCTATGAGAAATATCTCCGCGGTGAGAAGGGCGTGCAGATTCTTCTGCGCGATGCTCATGGACGTGTGCAAGGCAGATATATGAATGGCAAATACGACCGTCGGCCTGTGCCAGGCCGGGAGCTGACCTTGGGCCTTGACGTCCGGCTTCAGGCTCTTGGTGAGCGGATGTTGGAAGGCAAGATCGGTGCCATCGTGGCCATCGAGCCTTCTACAGGACAGATCCTCTGTATGGTGTCATCTCCAAGCTATGACCCGCGACTCCTGGAAGGCAAGAATCGCAGCAAATACCATAAGTTCCTGACCCACGACAATCGGAAGCCGCTGCTCAACCGTGCCATCATGGGTCAGTATCCTCCTGGCTCTACCTTTAAGACGTCTCAGGGTCTTACCTTCCTCACCGAGGGCATCATAACGCCACAGACGCCATTCCCTTGTCATAGAGGCTTCTATTACAAGGGCTTACACGTGGGCTGCCACAGCCATCCGTCACCACTGACCCTTGTGCCGGCTATCAGTACATCGTGCAACGCCTTCTTCTGCTGGGGACTCTTTTATATGATGAGCAACCGCCAGAAGTATCCTACAGTGCAAGATGCGATGAATACATGGCGCGACTATATGGTCTCTATGGGCTTCGGATACAAACTCGGCATAGACCTGCCTGGTGAGAAACTAGGACTGATTCCTAATGCCAAGTTCTACGACAAGGCTTACCATGGTTCTTGGAATGGACTGACGATTATCAGTATCAGCATCGGTCAGGGCGAGGTCAACCTCACCCCGCTACAGATTGCCAACCTTGGTGCTACCATTGCCAACAGAGGCTACTACTATGTTCCCCACGTAGTGAAGAAGATTCAGGGTGTCCCTCTCGACACGATGTTCACTCGTCGTCATTATACCAAAGCCTCAAGCCGTGCCTATGACTATATCGTCGCCGGTATGCGCTCTTCGGCTATGGGCGGCACATGCCGCATGTTGGGTTCTCTGCCTTTCGCCGCTTGCGGTAAGACGGGTACAGCGCAGAACCGTGGGCATGACCACTCCGTATTTATGGGCTTTGCACCGATGGACCATCCCAAGATAGCCATTGCTGTCTATGTGGAGAATGGTGGATGGGGCGCCGACTATGGTGTACCTATCGGCAAGGTGCTGATGGAACAATATATAACAGGCAAGCTTAGCAAGGCAGGACAGAATCTTGCCGCTGAGATGCAGAAACGCAGAATTTCCTATGGAGACGCAGAAAGATAGTCAGAGACAGCCCAGCGTGCTCAAAAGCCTGGACTGGTGGACAATAGGCATCTACATGGCACTGTTGGTATTAGGCTGGATGAGTGTTTGTGGAGCCAGCTATACCTATGGTGAGACCGACATCTTCAGTCTCTCCACTCGTTCAGGTATGCAGATCGTCTGGATTGGTACGTCGCTCGTATTGGGCTTCGTGCTGATCATGCTTGACGACAGATTCTACGACACCTTTGCTTATGTCATCTATGCAGTGCTGTTGCTATTGCTATTCTTGACGATATTCAATCCTCACGAGATTAAGGGCTCTCGCTCGTGGCTCGTTCTGGGCCCCTTACGCTTACAACCAGCTGAGTTCGCTAAGTTTGCCACGGCCTTGGCGGTATCGAAGCTGATGAGCACCTACGGCTTTGACTTGCGCCAACCCAGGCATTTTGCAGCCGCCGCTGCCGTCATCCTCACACCAATGGTATTCATTGTCTGTCAGCGTGAGACGGGATCGGCACTGGTCTACTTAGCTTTCTTCCTGATGTTCTATCGCGAGGGTATGCCGGGGGGCATTCTCTTTACGGGAGCTGCTATGGTCGTATACTTCGTCGTGGGCATCAAATATGAGCAGGTGTTCTTATGGGATACACCGACCTCAGTGGGTAAATTCATTGTCCTATTGCTCGTGCAGCTGTTTGCCTCAGGCATGGTCTATGTCTATGCGCGCAACCGGTTGCAAGCGCTGCGTCTGTCTGCCTTCTGTGTGGGCGTGACGTTGCTGATACTTCTCTTCTCGGAGTTCGTGATTCCTTTCGATATCGTGTGGGTTCAGCCCATCGTTTGCGCCGTACTCATTGGTTTCCTTGTCTATGAAGGCTTGTCGACCCGTATCATCCACTATCTACTCATCGCTCTCTTCTCTATAGGAAGTATCATCTTCTTCTATAGCGCCGACTATGTGCTGAATGATGTCCTTGAGCCGCACCAGCGGGTCCGCATCAACGTCCTGCTTGGTCTCGACGATGACCTTGCAGGTGCCGGATACAATGTCCATCAGAGTGAGATCGCCATCGGCTCAGGCGGTTTGGGAGGAAAAGGCTTTCTGAACGGTACGCAGACAAAGTTAAAATTCGTTCCGGAGCAGGATACCGACTTCATCTTCTGCACGGTGGGAGAGGAGGAAGGATTTGTCGGTTCGGCAGGCGTGCTGCTGCTTTTCTTAGCATTGATATTACGCCTCATACATCTCGCTGAGCGACAACCTTTCAAGTTTGGGCGCGTCTATGGATATAGTGTTGCAAGCATCTTCCTCTTCCATGTCTTCATCAACGTAGGCATGGTACTGGGATTGACGCCTGTGATCGGTATCCCGCTACCTTTCTTTAGCTATGGCGGTTCCTCGCTATGGGGCTTCACCATCTTGCTCTTCATCTTCCTAAGGATAGATGCAGGCAGAAACTTGGTGAGAAGCTAAGACGGACAGTCCGGAAAATATAACAAATCACATTATCACACTTTCGTAGCCAGATATCCCGGCCTTACCTATGCGTCACGAAAGTGTGATAATGTGATTTGTTACGTTTTATCGCTTTATGGGCATGCTAACATACATGAGCATATTTCCAAGAGCGCTCATAACTCATTGGAATAAATTATTTTAGGCAATGCAAAACCGTCGGGATTGACCCGGCATAAATAATTTCTGGGAGCGTAAACTTACTGCTTAGCCACTGAGATGCCGATGTCAGAGACACCGGGCATGATTTCCCGTCTCATGTCGTGGCGTATGGTAACATGCAAGGAGTCGTTGGCGCTGAGCGGCAGTTCAGAGACGCGATACCTGTATTGGTAGTGATTGATGCCATGCCCCTTTATCTTTCCCTTGGTATCGAAAAGCACGCAGTTGATGGTATCCGTATAGCTGTCTGTCTTGAACTTTGCTTTCACTGCCTTGGGCTTCACAAACTTGTTTTTACTCACAACCGGGTTTAGTCTGTGATAGACTTTCTGCTCCACGATAAGCGTCAGCGACTGGAAAGGATAGTCATCCGTGATACGCACGCCAAGCGTCGTCACATACCTTCCCGCTGTTCTCACTGGCGGGACGTCATAGCTGAGTTCGTCAGCCCGGTCCCAACCAGTCAGCAGCGTATGGTCATAGCTGTCATAGACTTTATTGTCTTTACATCCCATAAGGATAGACAATGCCATCGGTAAAATGAATATCAGACGTTTCATCTTTCTGATGCTTTACTCATTCGTATTTGCCCCAGTGTCTTCCTTTGGAGCAGTCTCCGGCTTAGGCTTAGTGTCTTTCGCCTTATTGCCATTCTTCGCCTTCTTCTTTTTCTTCTTTTTGGCTTTATCGAATCGGCTCACGTCGGCATCAGCCAAAAGATCGTTCGGTTTCTTTGTCTCCTTGGGCTTGTCATCCTGTTGTAAGGACAGCGGTTTCTCGCCACGCTTGTTCATCGCGATGATGTCTAAAGCCCGCTTGGCTGTTATCACCTCCATATTGGCACCGAGATTCTTGTCGGTGGAGTAGGTGCAGAGTCCAGCCAGAATATCAGCTTTGAAGAAATGATATTCCCCGTCTTGCGTTATCAGGATTGCGTCCTTGGGCGGAAGTTTACGTCCTGCCTCTATATAGTCGTCAACCTCGTAGTTGAGGCAGCACTTGAGCTTTGCACACATACCGGCGAGCTTCTGAGGATTCAGCGAGATGTCCTGGATTCTGGCCGCATTGGTAGAGACACTGGAGAAATTCTTCATCCAGGTAGCACAGCAGAGCTCACGACCGCAAGGGCCGGTACCTCCAATACGACCAGCCTCCTGGCGCGCACCAATCTGCTTCATCTCAATCCTCACATGGAAGGTCTCAGCAAGGACCTTGATAAGCTTTCGGAAGTCCACACGCTCATCGGCGATATAATAGAAAATAGCCTTATTGCCGTCACCCTGATATTCCACATCGCCAATCTTCATCTGCAAGCCCAATCCCTTGGCTATCTGCCGGCTTTGAATCATGGTATCATATTCGCGGCTCTTCGCCTCGTTGTATTTCTCCATGTCCACGGGCTTGGCGATGCGGTAGATGCGCTTAATGTCGTCCGGCGACTTGATATTGGCTTTCTTGATTTGAAGTCCTACGAGTCGTCCTGTCAACGTCACCACACCAATATCATGGCCGGGACTTGCCTCCACAGCCACAATGTCGCCTTTCTGCAAGTCGATGTTGTTGACGTTGTGGTAATATCCCTTACGGGTATTCTTAAACTGTACCTCGACAAGGTCCGTCGACTCAGCATTGCCGGGGACATCAGCGAGCCAGTCGTAGGTGTTGAGCTGCTTGTTCTGGCGTCCTACACCGCTGTGGGAAAGGCCACGGCTGCAGCCGGTACATATTTTATAGTCTCTCATGTATTTAATATATCTTATTATCATGGGCAACCGATGTCTGTCGGCTTCCCTTTACTATTGTCTCAAATAAATGACCACCTCCAAGGCGAAGTCAAAGAATTGTATCTTGCCATTGGCGTTTTGTGATATCTCGCGCATCATGCGTTGCAGGCGTGCTTGCAGCAGCAAGACATTGCGCTCATTGATGAAGCGTGCGAAATGGGTGGCAAAGTTCTCCTCCTCCCTTGTCATATAGCAGAGCTCAGGCTGCTGGAAGTTGTACATGAAGTTCTCACGAACCATTCTGAGCATATAAGAGATGAATCTCTTCTGCTGCTCTCGTCCGAAAGCCGCTATTGTCTCCGTCCAAGCCTTCAGACCTTTGACATCTCTGACATACGCTTTACGCATGAGCATGATGAAAAGGTCGAGGAAAAGTTTGTTCTCATCGCTGGCATCGAGCTCCTGCAAGGCTATCTGCCAGTTGCCGGCTGCTGTCCTCGCCACTCGCTTCGCGTCTTCAGGAGCTACGCCACGCTTCTCTTCGAGCGCTTGCTGTATGTCGTCATCGCTGATACGATGAATGTCGAATCGCTGCACACGACTGCGTATCGTCTCCAGGAGTTGTTCCGGATGCTCGCTGACAAGGAGGAAGACAGTCAGCTGTGGGGGCTCCTCAAGCAGCTTCAGCAGCTTATTGGCACTGGTGAGGTTCATGCGCTCAGGCAACCAGATTAGGCTGACCTTGTATCCACCCTGACTCGACTTGATGTTAAGCTTCCTGATGAGTCTGTCGCTCTCAGCCTCAAAGATATAGGCCTGCTGGTTTTCCGCATTCATCAGCGACATCCACTGCTCCATGTTGAAATAGGGGCCATTGCCTAACAGCTGCCTCCATTCCGTGGCAAAGTCCTCGCTCGTAATCTTCCTGTCGCTGCCCGCACCCTTAGGCTTAATCACAGGATAAGAGAAATGCAGGTCAGGATGTTGCCAGTTAGACAGCATGGCTTCGGCATTGGCTATGGACGCCTTATTTTCAAGGACCGACATACCGTCCCATCGCTCACCAAGCAGAAATGACGCAAAAGCCAGCGCCAACGCCATCTTCCCGCTACCCTCAGGTCCGGTAAACATGAGTGCATGAGGAATACGGTGCTCATCGTAGAGCTGGCGCAAGCGTTGCTTAGCCTCTTCCTGACCTATGACTTTTGAGAATTGCATAACTTTCAGAGCGTACTATATAATCCCGACCTCTCTCGCTTAAAGAATGTTCTCTAGTATCGGTGCCATCGCGTTGAAAGCCGATACGGTGTAGAAGTGAATATCGTTGATGCCAGCGGCATAGAGCTCCTTACATTGGTGGGTGGTCCATTCTATGCCGAGCTGTCTGGCTTCGTCATCGTTCTTACATTTCACCGCCTCCTGAGCCAGCTCCTGCGGCATATCGCAATGGAAAGTCTTAGGAACCTGTTTTATCTGCGACAGTTTGCAAAACGGCTTGATACCCGGCACGATAGGAATAGTGATACCCATCTCCCGCGCGCGCTTCACAAAAGCAAAATATTTGCTGTTGTCGTAGAAGAGCTGTGTGACGGCATATTCAGCCCCAAGGTCTTGTTTCTCCTTGAGATACTGCATGTCCATCTCTATATTTGGCGCTTCCTCATGTTTCTCGGGATAGGCAGCTACGCCATAATGGAATTTGGCGCCAGGATGCTTCATCGGACTGTCATCAGCAAAGAAGCCCTCATTGAAGCGGTTCACCTGGCTGATAAGCTCCGTGGTATGGCTCCACCCTCCGGGAGTAGCAGTGAACATACGGTCTTCCTTGGCTTTGTCGCCCCGAAGGAGCAGGATGTTGCTGATGCCAAGAAACTGCAAGTCGATGAGCTCGTATTCTATATCTTCTTTTGTTGCTCCCGAACAGATGACGTGAGGAATGACAGGAATATCATATCTCCGCTGGATGGCGGCAGCAATGGCGATGGTGCCAGGACGACGGCGCACACTGAGACGCTCATACTGTCCATCGGCGACCTCGCGGTAGACATATTCAGAGTGATGGGTCGTGATATTGATATAGTGCGGACCAAAGTCCTTTAGCTTATCAATATTCCGAAACAGCACATCAGGGCCATTGCCTTTCAGCGGTGGCAGCACTTCTATGGAGAACCCATGACCCTGATTTTTATCTGTCAATATATTCGTGATATTCATGCCTGTCAATGTCGAAATAATACTTAAATATAAATTGTGTACAAAGTTAGCAAAAAAGAAGGAGAGAAGTAGCCAATATTTTAAAAAAGTGCCTACTTTTGCAGATAAAAGGACAAAACAGCACAATTATGATACAAGTATATTGTAAAAGAGTTTATCTCCCCGCCAGTGATACTGACGGTTTCCGGGTATTGGTTGACAGGCTCTGGCCCCGCGGCATCAAGAAAGAGAATGCTCACGTTGACATGTGGGCAAAGGCGTTGGCACCCTCTACAGAACTACGAAAATGGTTTGGTCATGATCCCGAGCGTTTTGAGGAGTTTGCGCGTCGCTATGAAGAAGAATTGTCCGCCAACGCAGAAGCCGGGACGCTCCTCAAGGAAATTCGGACGCATGATGTGATCACCCTGCTCTTCGGCGCTAAGGATGAGAATCACAACAATGCTGTAGTCCTCAGCCGCATCCTACAAAATATCGGTTAGCTCAGAGAAGTTGTTGATGATACTCAGGCGGGCGTTCTCCTCATCAGGTTCTTCATCAATATGCTCATACTCCCAAGAGATAGAGTAGGGGATATGAACGGCATTGCCTCCTAAGTCCAAGACTGGTTTGATATCCGACTTATACGAGTTGCCCACCATGCAGAGCTCGTTTATACCTATGCCAAATCGCTGACATAGGCGCTCGTAGGCAGTCTCATTCTTGTCAGAGACGACGATGATGTCATCGAAATATTTGTCTAAACCCGAATTATGGAATTTGTTCTCCTGGTCGAGATTATCACCTTTGGTAAACACCACCATATCGTAATTCCGGTTATTCCTCAGTTCGGCCAACGTCTCGCTGACTCCCGGCAGGGGAGTGGCCGGAAGTTGCAGCAATGACTTACCCAACTTGATGATGTCGCCTAAGGTCTGATTGCTGACAGTGCCCTTTGACACCTTGATGGCATTCTCCACCAAGGAGATGGTAAAAGCCTTGCTGCCAAAGCCCAGAATCGGCATGTTGGAGGTCTCTTCGTCATAGAGCGACTTGGAGATAGCAGAAGCTTCGCCGTAGGGAGAGAGAATTTGGCAATATGCCTCCTCCACGGCATCAAAATGCCCCTGGCAGTCCCAGAGGGTGTCGTCGGCATCGAAAGCGACAAGGCGGAGGTTGCTGAGCGTTTCTGTCATTACGATAATGAATTTTCTGCAAAGTTATACATTTCCGTAAAAATATTCCGCCAGACAATGGGGCCTTTTCATTTTTTTAGCTATCTTTGCTCGCAACTAATAAATATCATTCTAAAGAACGTATTAATTATGAATCAGATTAACACTCAGAACGCTCCTGCTGCCATTGGTCCCTACAGTCAGGCCATCCGCACAGGAAATCTTATCTTTGTCAGCGGTCAGCTGCCCATCGACCCCGCAACGGGTAACTTTGCTGGTGACGATATCAAGGACCTCACCCGGCAGAGCTTGACCAACATCAGCAACATCCTAAAAGAGGCTGGCACAGACATGGCACATGTCGTCAAGACAACGGTATTCCTTGCCGACATGGCCGACTTCGCCGCTATGAACGAGGTCTATGCCACCTTCTTCACCGCTCCCTTCCCTGCACGCTCTGCGGTAGCCATCAAGACGCTGCCGAAGAATGCCAAGGTAGAGATTGAGTGCATTGCCGAAGTATAGTTCTGCTCTACCACAAGAGGAAACGGGCTAGTGCGGTGAAATCACTTGCCGCACTGTCTTCCGGCATCTCATCAGCGGAAGTAAAAGCGTCTGCTACCTCATAACCATTCACCTGATAGGTATTTTTGCTAACAGAGGCACCATCAATGGCATCGTCATAGCGTACCACAATATTTGCTATCTTCTGACCGTCACCATAGACACGGCTCAGCGTCTGTGAGGCTATAACATGACTGATACCCAACATCGTATTGAAGGCCTTGGGGGCATCAGTGATGAAAGCTGTCACTCCCTTTTCCATCAGCTGATCGTAGGCAGCCTTCTGCTTGCCATCACGCCTCTCCTGACTTTCTATGGGCAGCTTCCATGTTTCAGCCTTCTTACGTTTGACCTTGTCAAGCTCAAAGTATTCCGTCTCAGTACCAGTAGCCTTGACCAAAGCATGCGTGGCATTTGCCAGCGATATCCGTGGCATATACCAACGAAATGCACGGCATTTGCCAACGATATCCGTGGCATATGCCGTGCATTAAGAAAAGCCTTATAATGATATTTCAGTCAAACTCGAGCGTAAGCAGTTTCTTGCCTGATTCAGTGCGGAAAACCTTCTCTGCAAACGTCTTCCGCGCCTTCTCTGACAGTTCGTCCTCGTAGGCATTGACCAAAAAGTCTGCTTCCAGAAGAATCTGATAGTCCATTCCTTCCACATGGGTGTAGGTATGGTGGTGACCGACAAGGAAGCAGATACGCTCTATCTCCTCTTCGGAATAGGCTCCGGTCTGGAGCAGTAATTTCTTGGCAACGGCCGGACCTTCTATCTCCTGATAGTGTCCGTGGCTGTTTCCCCATTTCTTTTCCGCGTTATGGATACCGATGTCATGGACAACGGCAGCGGACTCCAGCAGAAATAGCGTCTCTTCGTCGATATTCTCTAAACGTCCGATCAGTGCAGAGAAGCTATGGACCTTTAAGAAATGGTGTATGCGCTTGGCATCGCCATGGTCGTATTCCATGGCGAGACGCATGAGCTGCGCCACAGCGTTTTGGTGTGATGCTTTCATATCGTTTATCTGATGAAATGCATTGGTGCCCATGGTTCAGACGCAGGCTTGTCGGTAGTTTCTACGCCATGAAACTTTTTCAGCATCCATGACATATTATGTGCCAAGGTGCGCATGGTCTGCATGCCCTCTACGTCTTGAGCGGCTTCTCCTTTCTCACGGCCATAGGCGATGTTCCAATACTGAGAGGTGACAATGGGCATATTGCACATCTCAAACATCATGTTCATCGTCTGGTAGGCAACATCAGCGCCGCCACGTCGGCAAACACAGACATTGGCCACAGGCTTGTATCTGAAAGCGTCACCATTGCTGTAGAGGAGACGTTGGATGAGAGCCATGGCTGTGGCATTGGGAACACCATAGTAGACAGGAGCTCCGAATACGAAGGCATCAGCGTCCATTGCTTTAGCGGCTATCTTATTGGTGATGTCATCGTCGAAAGTACATCTGTGCTCCTCGGGATGAGCCTTACACCATCCACAAGCGATGCAACCACGAATGGGCTTGGCACCGATTTCCACTAACTCCGTCTCTATGCCATCTTTCTCTAACGTCTGCTGTACCTCGCTAAGGGCTGTGAACGTGTTGCCACCACGGCGGGGGCTTGCGCTAACTAATAAAACTTTCATAATGTTGTATTTTTGAATACTTCTGCTTTGTTCTCTTACATATCGTGGCACAAAATTAGATAAATTCTACCAATTATTAGTCAATAGAGACAAAAAACTCTTCTCACACTTATTTCTTCTCCAACTTTATTGGCGGCATTTTGTAATAGACAGTGATATCATTCGTGTCATTAACAAAAAACACCTTTGGCACAGGGAGAGAATCTGGGGTGATGTCTGCTGAATCTAACTCGTAATGCATGGATAATGCTTTAAGCAGCTTTTTGGTTGGCATTAGACAATCTTCTCCTTTTCTTAATCTGATGCGCCGAATCCTGACTCATATTTGTGTAAAAGATATTAAGAAAATGCTGGAAGACATCCTTCCGCTTGTCGACTTCGACTCTGACTTTCTTTTTGCAGAATTAGACTCTTTGGGCATTACAGCCATTCTTATGACATTGTCTAACGCCTATGGCATCGATTTAGAGTCGAAAGATGTGACTCCGAAGAATTTTAAGAATATAGACAGTCTCACCGCACTTGTGGAAAAGAAATTATCAGAGAAAGATGGTCATTGAAGATACGATTGAGGCCCGTGTCCGCCAGTATGCAGAAACGAAGCCATCGAAGACGGCCGTCATCTGCGGAGAAGAGGTCCTTACTTATAGTGAGTTTTGGGATAGGGTAGGGCAGAAAGCCACGGCGTTGAAGAATAATGGTGTAAAAGAAGGAAGTCTGTATATCTTCCGATCGTCACAGTCGCCCGATTTCCTAATAACTTATATGGCTGTTCACATCATAGGAGCAGTGGCTGTGCCTTTGAAAAGGGACTGTCCTGAAGACACCATTAAGCTCATCAAAGAAAGCTATGGGCATAAGCATTTGCCTCAAGCGAAGGAGCCTTTGGAGAACATTGCTGATGTTCTCTTTACCACAGGCTCTACAGGAAAACAGAAAGGGGTCATGGAGAGCTATCGCGCTATCAACGCCAATAGCGACAATCTGATTAAAGCACAAGGATTCACTAAAAAGAGTCTTTGAACAAGTTCCCTTCCTGCGCCATACCTATAACGGCAAGTTGGACAGGAAAAGCTACCGATAAGACTATGCTATCGAAGGCGAGAACTCTTCCATCACATTAACTTTTCCTTCACCCAGAATCGTCTGCAAATCCTTAGCGGTATTGCGAACGCAGACATCTCCTGCCAGCCCACAGATATCGATTTTATCTATCTGCAATGCAAAGATGAGACGCAGCAACACCGCTGACGACTTCTCATTGTCAATGATAGAATATTCCTCTTTGTCGATGCTATCGCCTTTATACAATAATGTGTAGCCACCTCGCGACTCATTCAGTGCTACCAACAGCGGTTGCCAAATGGCAGCTCCTACGGAATGCTGGATACAGTGAGGAGGCCACTGCCCCCCTTCACGGTTAAAGGAACAGTGATGATATGGATGCCAGTCAGAGGTGACGATTTTAACACTATAGTCATCACCATGGCTTTTCACGTATTCTGCTAAAGCATCCATTGCCTCTACAGCCCCTTTGACAGGGAGGGTGCCAGTGATAAAGTCAACTTGAGGGTCGACAATAAGCAACATTTTATTCATCGTCCTTCAAATTACGAGTTATGATCTTCAGGCATGCAGATTGCGAGAATGATATAGATGATGATACCGCTAAAAGCTGTGCATACCGTCAGGCCGAGATATATCAGTCTGACAATAGCGATATCCCAACCAAAGTAGTTGGCGATACCGGCACAAACACCAGCAAGCCACCTGTCAGAAGTTGAGCGAGTCAGTCGTTTGCCATACATGTTTCCCATGATATTCAGCCCTTTACAGATAACTTATTTACCATTCTTGGTGAGGACATAGAGTTTAGCCATCTCTCCCTCCGGCTCATTGCCGATAGAATCCGTCATGATAACCGACTTGCTGTCCTTAATCTTATAATACGTTTTATCACCCGACGATGGTGTTACAAGCTCAATGACTTGACCACGCTTATGGTAGATGCCACTTGTCATAAACTGGCCGTCCTTTTTATCAATATAATCACTGGAAAGATCGTAAGTGCTGTCTGTCCTCAGTGTAAGCACGGTCTTTACGCCCGGGCAATCGGCAGCGGGCAGTGTTCCTTTGTACGTACCGCAATACGTGGTATCGTTGGATAGTGTGTCCTGCTTCTCTATTCTCGTAGAGTCCTCAATAGTGACACCCTGAGTCTTCTTGCCACCACAGGATGTGCCGAGCATTGCTATGCCAAGCATGAAAAGAAAAGTTACGTTCTTCATTATGTGAATATTAGATATACGCTTTTTCATTTGTTGTCTGATTTTGATGCAAATGTAGTAATAATATTCCATCTTCAACATGATAAAACGAAAATTATCTTCTTAAAAGCAGGTTAAAATAAATATTTGTACGATTTCTTGTCTATCTCGCAGGAAACAACTAAATTTGCAAGCTATTTCTTCGCGTCAACACAGTGAAAGATACCATTTACCATATTATCGCCATCATCGTCGTCCTCATCTGGGGCGGCACATTCGTAAGCAGTAAGATTCTCATCCTTCACGGCATGACACCGGAGGAGATCTTTACCGTCCGATTCATCATCGCCTACCTTTGCATTTGGTTCATCTCGCCTCGCAAGCTGTTTTCAGACAGTCTCGCAGATGAGATGCGGATGCTGTTATTAGGGCTGACAGGTGGTTCTCTTTATTTTGTCTCAGAAAATACAGCTATAGGTCTGACCTATGTGAATAACGTTTCTTTTATTGTCTGCTCAGCGCCGCTCGCTACCACGTTGTTGGCCATTGCCATTTTCAAGGATGTGCATGCCACTTGGAAGATAATCTCTGCTTCACTGCTGTCTTTGCTGGGAGTTGCCTTAGTCATCTTCAATGGGCATTTCGTCTTGCACCTGAGTCCTTTGGGCGACTTTCTCGCTCTTTGCGCTTGTTTGTGCTGGGCTGTCTACAGCCTACTACTTCGCGGTGTCAGCAACCGATATGGCGCGGTATTCATCACCAGGAAGGTATTCTTCTACGGGTTGGTCACAATGTTCCCGTTTTTTGTCGTAAAGCCATGGGCTTTCTCATTGACGAAGTTCACCGAACCTGCTGTTTATGGAAACCTGCTCTTTTTAGGATTCGTGGCTTCCTTCCTGTGCTTTTTCCTTTGGAGCTGGGTGACGAAAAAGATAGGCGCTTTGAAGACAGCGAACTATGTCTATATCAACCCTATTTCAACCGTCATCATTAGCGCTATATTCCTAAAGGAGCCTATGGCACCAATGGCGATAGCGGGTTCTTTCTTTATCTTGACAGGTGTGTTCATTGCAAACAGACAGAATATTAGATAGAAAGGGCACTCAAAACCACTCTTGATTCTCGCTCGAAGGAAGGAACTAAGCAACGTAAAGATTTTATATTTGGGAAAAACTTGCTGATTTCATTGGAAACGGCTAACTTTGCAGGAAGAAATATGAAGTAAAGTATCTCGTTAATCACTATGGAATTATATATCTTTGACTTCGACGGCACTTTAGGTGACTCCCGTGGTTTGATAGTACGCACAATGATGGACACCTTTAAAGCAATGAGAATCGACAAACCTTCCGTTGAAGCATGCATCAATACCATTGGATTGCCACTTGCTGACTGCTTCATTGTCTCTGCGAACCTGAGCCGTGAACAGGGCGAAAGATGTGCCGAGACCTATCGGGGAATATTCAAGCGGAATAACATCAAAGGAGCTGTTAAACCTTTCGATGGCGTCATACCAACCCTCAAGGACCTCTTCCGACAGGGCAAGACCCTTGCGGTGGCCAGCAGTAGGCGTCATGAGTCTTTAGATCTGCTTATCGCCGATTTTGGTATTACTGACTTGTTCTCATGTATCATTGGTGCCGACGATGTCATCAATGCCAAGCCTAATCCGGAACCCGTAAATAAGATTCTGACACGCCTCGGTTTTAGTCCCCAAGAAGCCATTGTCATTGGCGATGCACCTTACGACATCATGATGGGCAAGAATGCTGGGACAAAGACTTGCGCTGTCACCTATGGCAATGGCAAGCCAGAGGAGCTGCGCCAAGCTGGAGCCGACTACATGATAGATCATTTTGCTGACGTGATAAATATAACAGATTAAACAGTAATTGTTATGAAGAAAGTTTTGGTGACAGGTGCCAATAAAGGCATAGGCTATGAGATTGCGCGCCATCTCGGCAAAGCCGGATGGCAGGTCGTCATAGGAGCGCGTAACAAAGAGCGTGCTGTAAAAGCTGTAAAAACACTACAAGCTGATGGTGCTGATGTTATCGGTTGGCAGTATGTCTGCCTGTCTGATAACAAAGAGATAGAAACTTCCGCTAAGGAGATAGCTGAGAGGTATCCTGACCTTTCACTACTTGTCAACAATGCTGGCATTCCTGGAGATATGACTGTCCCCAGCTATGAACAGAGGATTGAACAAATCATCGATGACGGCAAAGTTCACAATGGCGAGTTCATAGAACTCTATCCTATTGTTGATGAAGGTAATTATTAATGTGACCATAATATTAGCGCAACACTATGGCAAAGATAAAGAATCTGCTTTTCGACTTTGGCGGCGTGCTGGTCAAAATTGACGTATTCAAAGCTATAGAGGCTTTTAAAGCTTTAGGCTTCACAGATGTAGATAAAGAATTGGACCCGTATGTTCAGAAGGGCTTTTTTGGCAAACTGGAGGGAGGTGTCATAAATGATGAAGATTTCCGAAAGGCCGTTTCTGAACATTGCGGACATGAGGTCACGTGGGATGACTGTCAGCGAGCTTGGCTGAAGATAATTGTTGGGGTAGAACATGAAAACCTTATAGAGATACAACGTCTTCAATCCCAAGGCTATCAGATTGCGATGCTCTCCAACATCAACCCTTTCATGGCATCGTGGTTCCGCAGCACCGACTTCGATGGGCTCGGCAACAGCCTTGATTATTATATCCCACGTGAGCACCAATACCTGAGCTTTGAACTCAAGAACATGAAACCTCGAAAGGAAATCTTTGAAATGGTGTTAGCGCATGAAGGCTTCAACGCCGACGAGACGCTGTTTATCGATGATGGAGAAATCAACCTAAAAGGCGCACAGGCTTTGGGGTTACACACCTTTCTTCCGCAAAATGGCGAACTTTGGGGCAAGCGATTGGAGCAAGAACTTAATATTGTTATAAGATGACCCAAAAAGAAATCATGCAGCTTGTTATTGGCCGTGACGGATTCGTCGGCAATGCAAGGAATATTCCCTCCGACTGGCAACGCCAGGCTCAGGCCTTGGTATGGGATTACAATCAGACAAGACCTACCGATATTGACCATCGACGCGAACTGTTGAGAAAGATTTTGGGTACGTACAACGACAAAGTCTTTATTCAGAATGGCATCCATTTCGACTTCGGATTCAACACCCACTTTCTCGGCATGGCTTTCGTCAACTTCAACGTCACCATCCTCGATACAAGCCCTATAATCATTGGCGACCATTGCTTCATTGCGCCAGGTGTTGTTCTCTCCTGTGCCTCACACCCTATCGACTCAACCCAACGGGATGATGGGGTAGAGATATCTAAGCCTATAACTATCGGCAATGGCGTTTGGATAGGCGCCAATGCTACCATCTGCGGTGGTGTGCACATTGGCAACAATGTTGTGGTCGGAGCCGGAGCTGTCGTACTAAAAGACATTCCTGCAAACAGTGTTGTAGCAGGTGTTCCTGCCCGATTAATAAGAGAGATAACAGAAAAGGACATCATCCCCCAAGAGTTAATACAATTCTAACTACAGAAAATGAAAATACGATGATATGCGTAAACATCGCATATCATCGTATTGATCGTTTTGCTTAAAGGACGCCCTGAGCCATCATGGCCTTGGCTACCTTAAGGAATCCTGCAACATTGGCTCCTTTGACATAGTTGATATAACCATCTGGTTGCGTTCCGTATTTGACACAATTTTCATGAATGTCATTCATAATACGGTGCAGGTAGTTGTCAACCTCCTCGCGCGTCCACTTCAGACGCTCAGAGTTCTGACTCATCTCCAGACCAGAGACGGCTACACCGCCAGCGTTGCTTGCCTTACCCGGACAATAAAGTATCTTGTTATCCTGGAAAATCTTAACGGCTTCAGGAGTAGAAGGCATGTTTGCACCCTCACTGACAGCGATAACACCATTATCAATAAGTTTCTGAGCCGCCTCTCCACTAATCTCGTTCTGAGTAGCACAAGGCGTAGCAATATCTGCCTTGATGCCCCAGGGCTTCTCTCCAGGGAAGTACTGAGCGTTGGGATATTCCTCAGCATACTCTTTGATTCGGCCACGGTCTACATTCTTCAGCTCCATGATATAGGCGAGCTTGTCCGCGTCGATACCATCAGGGTCATAGACGAAACCATCAGAGTCAGAACATGTCAGCGGCTTTGCACCCAACTGAATAAGTTTCTCAATAGTATATTGAGCCACATTACCAGCACCGGAGACAAGAACCGTCTTGCCCTTAATGTCAATGCCTCGGGTCTTAAGCATGTTCTCCAAGAAGTAGACATTGCCATAACCAGTAGCCTCAGGGCGAATCAAAGATCCGCCAAACTCCTGACCCTTACCAGTGAGGATTCCTACGAACTGGTGGGTCAGAGCCTTGTACTGACCAAACATGTATCCTACCTCGCGTCCACCGACACCAATATCTCCGGCTGGGACGTCTGTGTCAGGACCGATATAGTTCCACAACTCACGCATGAAAGCTTGACAGAAGCGCATCACCTCACCATTTGACTTACCACGGGGAGAAAAGTCCGAACCACCTTTAGCACCACCCATCGGGAGAGTCGTCAATGAATTCTTGAAGACTTGCTCAAAGGCTAAGAATTTCAGAATCGAGACATTGACAGAAGCATGGAAACGAATACCACCCTTATAAGGGCCGATGGCGTTATTGTGCTGAACACGATAACCCATGTTTGTCTGCACCCTGCCCTTGTCATCCACCCAGTTGACACGGAACTGAATGACTCTGTCTGGAATACAAAGACGCTCAATAAGGTTAGCCTTCTCAAACTCGGGATGCTTGTTGTATTCATCCTCAATAGTACCAAGCACCTGGCTCACGGCCTGAATGTACTCCGGCTGGTTGGGAAACTTCTGCTGAAGCTCTGCAACAACTTCTGTAGCTTTCATAAGTAATCTTTTCTTTTATTGGTTGATATCTCTTTTACGCTGCAAAGATAATCATAATTTTCAATAAAACTATAAATATGACAGAAAAAACGACAGAATAATTGCTTTTTATCATATTCATAGGCCGAAAACATCAAAACACAAACGTACACATTATTTATATAGACTCAAAAGTTCGTTCAAAATACTTTTTTTAGCACAAAGCTTAACGTATTGTGCAAATTATGAGTAATTTTGCAGCCAAAACTTTTAATATCTAATTTATGGAGAAGACAGTTATCAATTCCTATGATGAGTTTGCCACTTACATAGGTAAGCCTTTAGGTACTTCTGACTGGATAGAGGTAGACCAAAACCGCATCAATGCTTTTGCAGATGCCACCCTCGATCATCAGTGGATACATGTTGATGTAGAGCGCGCAAAGAAAGAGAGTCCTTATAAGAGCACCATTGCCCACGGATACTTGACGCTCTCTCTACTGCCACATCTGTGGAATCAGATTGTGGAGGTGAACAATCTGAAAATGATGGTCAACTACGGTATGGATAAGATGCGCTTTGGCATCCCTGTCATCACTGGCAGCAGAATCCGGATGAAGGCCTCTTTGGCTAATCTTGAGAACCTGCGCGGTATCACAAAGGCTTATATTGATTTCACAATTGAGATAGAAGGCCAACGCAAGCCTGCTCTGAAAGGTGAAGCGCAATTCTTATACTATTTCAAGTAATTTTTCACAGAAATACAAAGGGCGGGAGGATGACTCTCGCCCTTTATCGGTTATTTTTTCAGAAATTCTTCCGCTCTTCTCAAATCATCCGGCGTATCGATACCGACTGTCTCAACATTGGTAATTCCCACACGAATGCGATAGCCATTTTGTAGCCAGCGAAGTTGTTCCAGACTCTCTGCCTTTTCCAAAGGTGATTGGGGTAGACGCGTTATCTCACGAAGAACCTCGCGACGATAGGCGTAGATGCCTAAGTGCTTAAGAAAGGGAAAATGGGAAAGCCATTCTTTTTCTTCCACCCCACGGACATAAGGTATCACGGAACGGGAAAAATAAAGGGCAAAGCCGTTGACATCAGTTACTATCTTAGGAGAGTTGGGATTTTCCACAGCTTCCATAGACGTGAAGGGCTTACCGATAGTAGCAATCTGTGTTGATGGGTTATCAAACTGCTTGCATACCGTCTCTATCTGCGAGGGTTGAATAAACGGCTCGTCCCCCTGAATGTTTACGATAACATCAGCATCTGTCTTTATCTTCTCCACCGCCTCCTCGATGCGGTCGGTCCCACTCTTATGGTCCTGACGGGTCATGACGGCCTTACCGCCAAAATCCAACACTGTATTATAAATACGCTCGTCGTCAGTGGCTACCCAAGCCTCAGACAACACTTTCGTGACCTGCTCATAGACCCTCTGAATGACAGGCTTACCGGCTAAGACAGCTAACGGCTTGCCAGGAAAACGCGATGAAGAATAACGCGCAGGAATAACTGCAATAAATTTCATTATCTATTCACTTTTAGCTCGCTGTGTGATATGACGCAACGATTGGTTGATATTTCTGTCGGCAAAAATAGTTAAAAAAATCGATATAACGCTCCACTTTCATTTTTTATTACTATCTTTGACCCAAATAATAGGACATAAGCTAAAAATAGTGAAAAAATATATATTTACAATACTCTTGGCTCTGTCTGTCTCCTCAGTACCTGCACAGAAGATCTCGCTTGGTACATGCATCATAGAGGAGATGGGCATTAAGGGCACCTACAAAGGAGAGATGGCCTCTGGTAAGCCGCAAGGCAAAGGCACGGTGCTGTATGAGAATGGAAACACCTACGAGGGCGAGTTCGTCAAAGGAAAGCGACAGGGTAGGGGAGTGTACACCTTTGCCGACGGTGAGAAATACGACGGGCAATGGGTACTCAATCAGCAGCACGGAAGAGGAACCTATTATTTCAGCAACAACAATAAATATGTGGGGCTATGGTTCCGCGACTATCAGCAGGGGCATGGCGTGATGTACTATTTCAATGGCGATGTCTATGATGGCGACTGGTATCACGACATGCGGCAGGGAAAAGGAAAGTACACCTACTCCAGTGGGGCCTATTATGACGGGCAATGGAAGAACGATAAGAAAGAAGGCAAAGGCTTCTTCGACTGGAACGACGGCACCACCTATCAGGGAGAGTGGGCCGACAACCAGCGTTCTGGCTATGGAATAAATAAATATGCAGATGGTGACATCTACAAAGGCCAATGGGCCAACGATATCCAACAAGGGCGCGGCATCTATATCTTCCAGAATGGTGACCAATATCAGGGAGACTACGACCAAGGCGAGCGCACCGGAGAAGGCATCTTCAAATATGCGAATGGTGACCGATATACCGGACAGTTCAATCAGGGTGACAGGGACGGTCAAGGGTCATTCCTCTGGGCCAATGGTGACAGATATGACGGTATGTGGAAAGACGACCAGCCCAATGGTCATGGCAAACTGACAAAGAAAGACGGAGATATCTTCGAAGGTAACTTCATTAACGGAAAGATAGACGGTGAAGTCATCATCCATTACTCCAACGGCACCCGGTTTAAAGGTACTTACAAAAATGGGAAGCGGAATGGCAAGTGCATAGAAGAGACAAAAGACGGAAAAAGGTTCGAGGGCAACTACCTTGATGATATCAGGGACGGGCGCTTTGTAGAGAAAGATGCAAATGGCAACATTATATCTACCGGACACTACGAGAGCGGAAGAAGATTCAATGATAACTAATAACATAGAATAGATATGTCAGAACAAGAAAAACACATTGGTATTGTGGCTCATGATAACTATCTTGAGCCCTACGAGGGTGCCATCCGTGGCCGTCACGATCATGCTGTGTGGAAAATCGGGCAACTAACTCAAAATGGCAAGCAGAGTCTCTCCGACTTCGCCAGTGGTTACGACTACTATGGCTTGCACAAAGTGCGAGGCGGATGGGTCTTCAGAGAGTGGGCACCTAATGCTACAGACATCTATCTGGTCGGTGATTTTAATGATTGGAAAGAATTGGAAGACTACCGCTGCAAACGTGTCAAGGGCACAGGCAACTGGGAGCTGAAACTTCCCGCCAAGGCCATGAAGCATGGAGACTTGTTCAAGATGCACGTCAAATGGAAAGGTGGCGAAGGAGAGCGCATCCCAGCGTGGGCTACGCGGGTAGTACAGGATGACCAGACCAAGATCTTCTCTGCACAGGTATGGGCTCCTAAGAAATACCATTGGAAAGAAGACAAGTTCATACCTTCTCGTGATCCACTGCTTATCTATGAATGTCATATCGGCATGGCTCAGGATGCTGAGAAGGTGGGTACTTATACAGAGTTTAAAGATAATGTTCTGCCACGTATCGTCAAAGACGGATATAATGCCATCCAGGTGATGGCCATCCAGGAACATCCTTATTATGGCTCCTTTGGCTATCACGTCAGCTCTTTCTTCGCACCGTCAAGCCGTTTCGGTACTCCCGAGGAGTTGAAAGCGCTCATCGACGCTGCCCATAAGCAGGGTATTGCTGTCATTATGGACATTGTTCACTCCCATGCTGTAAAGAATGAGGTAGAAGGTCTTGGCAACTTAGCCGGCGACCCCAACCAGTATTTCTATCCCGGCGATCGCCATGAGCATCCAGCCTGGGACAGCCTGTGCTTCGACTATGGTAAAGATGATGTTATTCACTTCCTGCTGTCCAACTGCAAATATTGGCTTGAAGAATTTCATTTCGATGGTTTCCGTTTTGATGGTGTTACTTCCATGCTCTATTACAGCCATGGTTTAGGCGAGGCCTTCACCAATTATGGTGATTATTTCAATGGCCACGAAGATGACAACGCCATCACCTACCTCACCATCGCCAACAAGCTGATTCATGAAGTCAATCCTCATGCCATCACCATCGCTGAAGAGGTGAGTGGCATGCCGGGCCTGGCAGCTAAGTTCGAGGATGGCGGCTATGGCTTCGACTATCGACTGGCTATGAACATCCCCGACTATTGGATAAAGACCATCAAGGAGCGGAAAGATGAGGACTGGAAGCCCAGCAGCATCTTCTGGGAAGTGAAAAACCGCCGTTCCGATGAAGAGACCATCTCCTACTGTGAGAGTCACGACCAGGCGCTCGTAGGCGACAAGACTATCATCTTCCGACTCATCGATGCTGACATGTACTGGCATTTCAAGCACGGAGACGAAAACGATACCGTTTGGCGGGGTATAGCCTTGCACAAGATGATACGACTCGTAACCTGCGCTGCCATGAACGGTGGATACCTCAACTTCATGGGCAACGAATTCGGACATCCTGAGTGGATAGACTTCCCACGCGAAGGCAACGGATGGAGCTACAAGTACGCACGCCGCCAGTGGAATCTTGTCGACAATCCTGACCTCGACTATCATTTCCTTGGTGACTTCGACAAAGCAATGTTGGAGGTTGTCAAGAGTGAGCCGAAGTTCAACACCACGCCTGTCCAGGAGATATGGCATAACGACAGCGACCAGATTCTCGCCTTCGAGCGTGGCAATCTCGTTTTTGTCTTCAACTTCTCACCGACACAATCCTTTGCAGATTATGGCTTCCTAGTGAAGGAAGGCGAATACAATGTGGTATTGAATACCGATGCTAAGGCCTTTGGCGGCAATGGACTCGCCGATGACTCTGTAGCGCATTTCACCAACTACGATGCCCTCTATGCCAAGGACGGCAAAGGCTGGCTCAAACTCTATATACCAGCCCGGTCGGCTGTCGTTCTGAGAAAGAAATAATATTTTGAAGTCAGGAGGCTTGTCCTCCTGACCGTTTTTTGTATGATGTCAGATATGAATAAAGGCGGCACAGGGATAATGCGTGTAACCTGTGCCATTTTCTTCTTACTTTTCACGATTGTCTACCTGTACTGCTATCAGGCCGACATTCTTGCCGTAGCCCAACATGTGCTCTCTCATGGAGCGACACATTACAATCCGGTGATAGGTACTTTTATCATCACCCTTGTGCTGTGGCTTATCCAATTCGGAATTTATAAGTTTACAGGTCTCTGCCGGCGTGGTCACGCTCTGACATATGTTCCCTCTCTGCTTCTGTTAGGTATCATCACAGATATCTCACGCGATATAGCGCCCAATAATTATATTGGCAACTGGCTGTGGATTTTTCCATTGCTGATGATTGTCTATGCCGGAGTCGTGTGGATCGTGAGGCAACTGGAACCCATCGAGTTACCCGCAACGTCTTTAGGATTCTTTTCTCGTATGACATGGATCAACATGTTGCAGATGACAGCTATGTCACTGATAGTATGTGCTATAGGCTGCAATGATGAAGTTTTCCATTATCGTATGAGCATAGAGCACAAAATATTGGAAGGCAAATATGCCGACGCATTACAGACAGGCAGCAACGAGGAGAAGACTGACAGCAGTCTGACATGTCTGCGTATCTATGCATTGGCAAAAGAGCACCAGTTAGGCGAGGCGCTCTTCGAGTATCCCCTCATAGGCGGCTCTGACGCCATGATACCCAACGGCAAGTCCGTGAAAATGATGATGGTGCCGGAGGTATGGTTCTACAAAGACCTTGGTGTCTATTTCGTGGATAAGATGACACCAAAAGTATATTTAGAGACCCTCTGCAAGAGTCGTTTCGCTACCAAGATGTCAGCCGACTACCTGTTGTGCGCCTATCTGCTTGATGGCGACCTCGACAGTTTCGTCAACACGCTTCCTAAATACTATAATCTCAACGCTCATCTGCCACAAAGCTATCGCGAGGCTCTTGTGCTCTACACCCACATTCATGAGCATCCACGTATTGCATACCATAGCTCCGTCATGGATGCCGACTATGCCGACTACCGTAAGATTTACTATGGTACCAAAAATCCCCAAATGCAATATGCGCTGCTCAAAGACAGCTACGGCAAGACTTACTGGTTCTATTATTACAAGCTAAAGCTCGCACCGCTCTCTATGGTGTCTAAGCTATGACCATTCAGTACCTGTCCGATCTCCATCTGGAATTTACGGAGAACAGACTGTTCATGCAACGGCTTCATCCGAAAGTCACCGGTGACATCCTTCTTATCGCCGGTGACAGCTTCTATTTGGGCGATGACGACATCATAAGATCAGATTTTCTTAAATGGGCAGCCGACAATTATGAGCAAGTACTGATGATTCCTGGCAACCATGAATATTATGGAGGTTGCGACATCAAGCAGATGGGAACGGAATGGGAATGGAAGCTCATGTCCAATGTCTGCTATTATTATAATAAGGTGGTAACCATTGGTGATACAGACTTCATTCTTTCCACACTCTGGTCACATATCACTCCGCAACACAAAAAATCGGTAGGCTATTTCCTCACCGACTTCCATCGAATAAAATATCATGGCCGGAAATTCACCACCGATGACTACAATGCTGAGCACGAGCTATGCCTCGACTTCATCAGGAAGTCCATCAATAGCAGCAAGGCCGCTCATAGAGTAGTGGTGACCCACCATCTTCCTACATATCATTGCACACCCCATAAGCTGAAAGTGATCAGGGACGGCACACTCGTTGATGCTTTCACCATCGACCTCACTGACTACATAAAGTCAGTGCCCATAGACTATTGGATCTATGGGCACTCACATTTGAATTTTGGTGTCAATCTTGGTGGTACACTCGTTACGAGCAACCAGTTAGGCTACGTCTTCCACAGAGATTATGAGTGGAATGGCTTCGACTTCAGTAAGTCGTTAATTTTATAGTATCTTTTCCAAGATTCCTTATTTCAGTTCCCTGAGTGCACTGAGCAACTCCGTATTCTCAGCCTTAGTACCTATGGTAACACGCAGGCAGTCCTTACAGAGTTTCACGCGTGTGCGATTGCGCACAATGATACCCTTTGCCACCAGATAGTCGTAGATGCCCTGGGCGTCCGTCATCTTGGCAAGGAAGAAATTGGCATTGGTGGGATACACCTTTAGCGTGACAGGCAGAGCGGCAAAAGACACCAACATCTTACTGCGCTCCTGCAGCAACAGACTAACCCATTTCTCCACATCTTCGCGGCTGTTAAGAGCCTTAAGAGCTTGCTGCTGTGTGAGCAGATTGACATTATAGGGATATTTCACCTTATTGAAAAGGTCAACAATCTCTTTGCTCGCAAAGGCCATACCTAAGCGAATGGCAGCACAGCCCCAGGCCTTACTCATTGTGTTCAGCACGATGATATTCGGGAATTCCTTGATACGCGTGCGGAAGACGGGGATCGTAGAGAAGTCACTATAGGCCTCGTCAACAACAACAACACCATCAAAGTTCTTCAGCACCTTTTCTATCTCCTCAACAGACATATTGTTGCCCGTGGGGTTATTGGGAGAGCATATCCATATTGCTTTGGTATGCTTGTCGCACGCAGCGAGAAGCTTGTCGGCACTCATCTCGTAATTCTCGTCAAGGAGAACAGGACGATAGTCCACATCATTGATGTCGGCACACACCTTATACATGCCGTATGTTGGCTCAATGGCCACCACATTATCCACCTGCGGTCGGCAGAAGACCCGATAGACAAGGTCGATGGCCTCATCAGAACCATTCCCAAGGAAGATACAGTCCGCCGGGACTCCTTTTATCTTCGACAGCTCCTCCTTGACTTTCGCCTGCAACGGATCAGGATAACGGTTGAAAGGGGCATTGTACGGATTCTCGTTGGCATCGAGAAAGACATGAGCCTCATGACCGCTATACTCGTTACGTGCTGAACTGTATGGTGCCAGGCGCCAGATATTGGGGCGGACTAAATCTCGGAGTTGCTTCATAATTGTTTACTTTTTTAATGATTCGATACGCAGTCGCATAGCATTGGCATGTGCTTCCAACTGCTCATTCTCGGCCATGCACACCACGGCAGAGCCTATACTGCGGATACCGTCTTCTGTCAGATGCTGGAAGGTGACTTTTCTATTGTAGCTGTCCAGATTCACACCATTATACGCTAAGGCATACTGATGGGTAGGCAGGGTGTGATTGGTGCCACTGGCATAGTCACCAGCACTCTCGCATGCCCACTGACCTAAGAACACGCTGCCTGCATTGACCACCTTCCCTGCAAGCTCATCATAGTTCTTAGTAGCTATGATAAGATGCTCCGGTGCATAATAGTTGGCGAGTTCCATCGCCTCGTCATCATCATGAACGAGGACAAGCTTGGAGTTATCAAGCGACTTGGCAGCAATCTCGCAACGGGGTAGGGCTGCCAACTGACGGGCAACCTCGTCCTTCACCTTTGCAAGCAGGTTCTCGGAAGTAGTGATGAGGAACACCTGGGAGTCTATACCATGCTCAGCCTGAGAGAGGAGATCGGCGGCGACATACACAGGATTGCTCGTATCGTCAGCGACAACACATACCTCACTGGGACCCGCTGGCATGTCGATGGCCACTTCGTGCAAGCTAACCTGCTGCTTGGCAGCCATGACAAATTGGTTGCCGGGACCAAAAATCTTGAAGACTTTAGGCACTGTCTCTGTACCATAAGCCATGGCACCGATAGCCTGCACACCACCGGCCTTGTAAATCTTGTTCACACCGGCTATCTTGGCAGCTGCTAAGATAGCCGGATTGACCTTTCCCTCACGATTGGGAGGAGTGCAGAGAATAATCTCTTTGCAACCGGCTATCTTGGCAGGAGTGGCAAGCATGAGCACGGTAGAGAAAAGGGGAGCCGTGCCACCGGGAATGTAGAGACCTACCTTCTCGATAGGGATGCTTTTCTGCCAGCAAGTCACCCCAGGCGCTGTCTCAATATGCTGCCCTTCAAACTTCTGAGCCTCATGGAAAACAGCTATATTATGGTGCGCAAGTTCAAGTGATTCTTTAAGCTCCTGAGAGATATTGTCCATAGCCTCAGCAATCTCTGCCTCTGTCACAGCAAGACTCTCAAGACTCACATGGTCAAATTTCTCTTCATAGCGTTTCACAGCTGCGTCACCATTGGCCTTGACATCTTCAAGAACTGAAGTCACAGTGGCATTGAGCTGTGTAAGGTCGAGATGCGGGCGCTCTACCAGAGCGTCCCATCCCTCCTTGGCAGGATATTTAATAATATTCATCACTTACAGTATCATCTTTTCAATCGGCGAGACAAGGATACCCTGCGCGCCGAGCTCCTTCAGTTTGTTCACAATCTCCCAGAAATGCTTCTCGTCGAGAACAGTATGAATAGCACACCAGTTAGGATCGGAAAGCGGAATGATGGTCGGGCTCTTGATTCCTGGCAACACCTCAGTGATTTCTTTGAGCTTATCCTTGGGCGCGTTCATCATGACATATTTTTTATCCTGGGCAGAACGCACAGCCTCAAAACGGAAGAGCATCTCATTGAGGATGTCATGTTTCTCCTCGTCCATACGCCAGTTGCCAATGAGCAGAGCCTCGCTGTGCATGACCACTTCCACCTCTTTCAGATTGTTGTGCACAAGGGTAGAGCCGCTGCTGACAATGTCGAAGATAGCATCAGCCAAACCAATGCCCGGGCTAATCTCCACACTGCCCGTGATAACATGTATGTCAGCTTTGATGTTGTTCTTTGTCATAAAGCGACGCAGGATACCAGGATAGCTGGTGGCTATCTTTTTACCGTTGAACCACTCAAGGCCGGGATAGTTGATACCCTTAGGGATAGCAAGGGAGAGGCGGCACTTAGAGAAGCCAAGGCGGTCGATGACCTGTGCATCTTCCTGACGCTCCTCAAACTCGTTCTCACCGACAATGCCAATGTCAGCAACACCGCTGGCTACGCTCTGAGGAATGTCATCATCACGCAGGAAGAGGACTTCCAAGGGGAAGTTGGTGCTCTGGACAAGGAGCGTACGCTTGCTGGGATTCACCTTGATGTCGGCCTCCTCAAGGAGGCTCATGGTGTCGTCATACAGACGGCCTTTTGACTGGACGGCTATTCTTAACATATCTAATCTTTTGTTACTTGTCTTCTCTTATGTACAAATATTCTTTGCAAATTTACCTACTTTTGCCGATATATCCAATAAAGTTAGTAATTTTGTATCAAATTAATATATGAAGTTACATATTATTGGCATATTATTACTCTTTTCCGCGCTTTTTGCAGGTTCATGCAGCGAGCAGAAAAAGCCGGAGCTGACACCATGGGGCACTCCTATGGGCAGCGACTCCATACCTTCCAGTGACAACTTTGGACTCAACGACATCATCAACAATGGTGAGATGATCATGGTCACCGTCTCAGGCCCCGACACCTATTATGACTATCATGGTCACGGCATGGGCTTGCAATATCTGCTCTGTGAGAAGTATGCACAGAAGCTTGGCGTGTCGTTGCGGGTGGACGTCTGCAAAGACACCGCCGAGGTCGTGAGGAAGATAAAGGCAGGAGATGCTGACATCGCGGCCATGCAACTGCCTGATTCCGTAGAGGGAGTAGACTACACGGATGTAAAGGTCGACTCCTTGAAGCATGGCTGGGCCGTGAATGCCGACAATAAGGAGCTGGCAGAGAGCATAGATGCCTGGTTCACAAAAGATATGGTGTCCAAGATGCGGCGCGAGGAGTCGTTTCTGCTCTCCACACGCAGTGTCCAGCGACATGTCTATTCCCCGATGCTGAACCGGTCGAAAGGTATCATCTCCCGCTACGACAGCTACTTCCAGCAGTTCGCACCTTTAGCACGCCTCGACTGGCGACTCATGGCAGCTCAGTGCTATCAGGAGTCAACCTTCGACCCCAACGCCAGGTCCTGGGCTGGAGCCTGCGGACTGATGCAGATTATGCCAAGTACTGCCGACCACCTCGGGCTGTCTCGCGAGTCGCTTTTCAATCCGGCGGAGAATATAGCCGCCTCGGCCAAATACATGCAGGAGTTGGGCCAGCATTTTGCTGATGTACCACTATCAGAGCGAGTCTGGTTCCAGCTTGCCAGCTACAATGGCGGTACCAACCATTTGCGCGATGCTATGGCATTGGCCCGAAAATATGGACGCAACCCTCGTCGCTGGGATGACGTGTCAGAGTTTGTCCAGCGGTTGAGCAGCCCACAGTTCTACACCGACCCTGTTGTAAGAAGCGGCTACATGCGGGGTGCAGAGACCGTGGACTATGTCAACCGTATCAGGGCACGATGGGCGCAGTATCGCGGTGTTGCAGGCGGTGGATCCTTTGGCGGATCCTTCGGTGGATTTGTCACTACGCCACAACGCGCACGTAGAAGCTACAAATGGCATCTATAAATGCAGAAAAACCATTAAGTAGTGCCATCATGATAGGTATATGGAAAGATAGATAAAGGTGTGCCTTGCCGCAACGACATGATAATCTGCAACATGCCGTCAATATCCGCGGCATTTGCCAGCGACATCCGAGGCATATGCCAGCGACATCTGTGGCAAATGCCACAGATATCTGCGGCATTTGCCACACATCATCATCTCAACGTAAAGAAAGCAGATTGGGGCAATTTGGAAACGTTCCGAAACACATACCTAATCGTTATTAGCATGTAAAACTATCACAAAATGTAGGTATTTACGTCAAAAAGGACATCACTAATTTT
This sequence comes from uncultured Prevotella sp., assembly GCA_900543585.1. Classification (GTDB taxonomy): domain Bacteria; phylum Bacteroidota; class Bacteroidia; order Bacteroidales; family Bacteroidaceae; genus Prevotella. Next base: position 119,579 of record UQRP01000001.1, on the reverse strand, counting down.
GAATGCTCACTTTTTTTTGTTATTTTGCAAATACTTATAAACAATTATAAGGCAAGATGAAGAATATGAAGATGTATGAGCCTGACGATAAGCTCATCAATATTATCAGTGACAACTATACGGTGCTGCAAAGCCTTGGTGCTTTCGGCATTAACTTAGGTTTTGGAGACAAGACGGTGCGTGAGGTCTGCGAGGACGAGAAAGTTGATACCTATACTTTCCTTGCCGTCGTCAATTTCACGATTAACCGCTATCGCAATCCCAACGACGACGGCCATCTGTCTATCTCTACGCTGATACACTATCTCAAAGCCAGTCACTCTTATTATCTTGATTTTCAGTTGCCTTTCATCCGCCGAGAGTTGGCCGAAGCCCTCGATGACAGCGACAACCTGGCCAGGCTCATCATGAAACTCTATGATGAGTATGCGCACTCTATCCGCAACCACATGACCTTTGAGGAGAAAACGGTGTTCCCCTATGTAGAAGCCTTGGAGCGGGGAGAGACACCGTCAGACTTCGACATTCATACCTTCTCAAAACATCATCAACAGACTGAGACGAAGCTGAAGGAATTGAAAAATATCATCATCAAATATTTGCCTTCCGACGGGTTGCACAACAACCAGCTCACAGCCACCCTCTACGATATCTACAACTGTGAGGAATGGCTGACCGTGCATGCAGCTGTGGAAGATCAGATCTTTATCCCTGCCGTGCGTCGTTTAGAGCGTAAGTCGAAGCAGAACGACGTCAGTGTGAAGATTAGTAATATGATCAGTCGCACACCTTCCTCCTCAGAGACGCTCAGCGAGCGGGAGAAAGATGTCATCATCTCATTGGTACAGGGAATGACCAACAAGGAGATAGCCGATGACCTGTGTATCAGCATCAATACGGTCATCACCCATCGCCGCAACATCGCCCGAAAGCTACAGATCCACTCTGCTGCCGGCCTCACCATCTATGCCATCGTCAACAATTTGGTGGACATCAGCAGTGTGAAGTTGTAGTGTACCCAACTCATTTTGGGCACTGCCGTTATTGCTTTATTATTCCTCCACTGTGTTCTCACCGGTCTCATAACTTCTCACCATGTCCTTGAGAATGCCTGTCATCTCTTGGCGGAAGTCATCGGGGCTGAGCACGATGACTTTCCGCCCGTGCCACAACAGTTCCTGCTCGAAGTCGCGCGTGGGACTGACGTAGAGCTCGTAGTCGGTATAAGACCCGTCGGCGGCATTGCGAATCTTGGTCTGGCTCTCGTGAATCGGCACCTCCTCGATGTAGTTGTTCTCCGGGTAGAAGGCACGGATGCGTATCTTCTGCGGCGGGAGGTTCTGCTGACGGATAATGCCGAAGCAGCCATCGTAGAAGTTGTCGGGGTTCAATAGCTTCTGTGTCCTCTTTGACAGCAGTTGCCGCTCGCAGACGATCTCCAAGTAACTGATGCGGTCGAAAGGCAGCACACGCGGATGGTAGTCGGAGCCGTCAGCGTTGGCCTTGGGTTCGTGACCATCCTGTTGCATCTGATTGCCGATAACATACCAGCGCTGGCGGAACAGACGGAGGAAAGCGGGAACGAGCTCCATCTCCATCTCGTCGCCATAGGGTGTGCGGTAATGGAACCGGATGGCATAGCGCTTGTCAATGGCCTGGATGATGTCGTCGAGATACTGCGTGTTCTCCGGCGCTTTCTCCAACATTACCTTGTCGTGGTATTTCAGCCTGTCGCCGAGTGATGCCATGCGCAGGGAGCTGAGCAGCCATTCGGAGACCTCCGAATCCGCATAGCGGTCGCGACGGATGAAATAGCGATAGCCACCGGCCTTGTCGCATTCGATCTCAATGCCGAAGAGGTTGGCTATCTCCTCACGGTAGCGGTGGAAGGTGCGCACGCTGAGTTCCTTGCCGTCAATATTGCTCGACGACTCCGCCCAGTCATCACAAATCTCTTGTATCGTCATGCGGCGACGCTCCAGCTTGCCAATCAGCCAACAATAAAACTTTGCCCTGTTGTCCATAGTCAGTATTCCATATTTAATGGTATCGTTATCCTCCTACTTCAAGAACGCCTCTATCACCTTGTGCCAGTAGTCCCAGGAGTAGCCGACGGATGGGTGGTTGACCGCCATCACCTTTACGCGTCCGCCCCCACTGAGGGCGTAGCTGCCGGTATAGACCGTATAGCCGTCGATGGTGATGTCGTCGCCGTCCTGCCAGCGCTCGCCGCCCGGCATCTGTCCCCACAGTCGGTTGCCCCAGGCGATGATATACTGTGGACGGTATTGGTCGAGTACGCTGAAGAAAGCTTGCTCAGCCTGGCGGTACTCCGCGTGCGTTCCCGCCTTGCGCGGACCGCCCATCGCCACCTGAAGGTAGTTGTAGAACAGCACACTCTGCCAGATGCGCTGCCGCTCCGGCCAGTCGGTCTCATGCCCCACGAGGCTGCGCTCGAACTTCAGGAATGTGCTCATCCATCGCTCGCGCGGCTTCTCTTCATTGAGGTAGTCGCCGACGACACCATTGGTAAATGCCATGCACTCATGATGGCTGCTTACATTGCCGCAATCGTCGCAACCCTCGTCACAGTAGTGGCTCTCACCGAGCACCATGATGCGCTTGCCGAAGAGGCCAACCGTGGTATAGTCCTTGCCCACGTAGGGCTGAAAGAAAACATTCATAGAGTTAGAAGTTAGAAATCGAAAGATGGTCGTTTGGAGCTTTGTGAGCCTCGTCCATCTGCTTCCAGATGTTCCTGCAGACTGACTTGTTGAGCCCTAAAAACGAATCGGGGCAGGTGTGGTAGCTGCCACAGTTAGGGCACTTCAGCGGTTGCGACAAGATTGTCGCGTTCCACTCGATGTCCATTCCTTTGAATTTGTGTCCGCAGTTGTCGCAGGCAAATGTTTTGATTCCTCTAAGCATAATAGTTCCTCCTATGTTTAAAGTTTACAATTATCAGTACAATAGTTCTTGGCAAAGAGTAGCAAGCTATCCTTGCCAAACGACACCAAGCCTGTCGTCTTCGTGCTGGCCAAGGCTGTTGTCATTGAAACGGCAAACAGCTTTCTATCCGCTTCCTGTTTATTCAGCCTTTTCTTATTTCCTTTCATAGCTTTACGTGTTTCTGATGCAAAGTTACGACGACATTGTGCCAAAAGATGACAGAAGAGAAAATAAAGTTCTCACGGATAACACAGATTTCCACAGATTTTCTCGCAAAGCCGCAAAGAACGCAGAGCAATGGCTGTACTGCCTGCATTGTGCATTTAAAACATGGCGAACTTAGCGGCTTAGCGAGAGAAACATGCCTGGCGTCGCTTCAATCCGCATTCTCTCATACCCTTTAGGCCTTACCTCAACGTCCATTTCCTGACGCTCTTTAATGAGACAAGGGTTCTTCACCCAAAAATGCCTTATCATAAGCCTTATTTTTAAATAATCCGCTCTTTTTCGTAAGTTTGCTACGAAAACAGGGAAAATATTTGGCGAAATGCCCTAACTGATGTTTTCGCTCTTCAAACGTTCAAGCAGCCTCAGCACTCTCGCCACCTGCGGATCTTTCAATTCTACTATCATTGTAAACTTATCAATTGGTGCTACAAAGACAAAACAAAATTTCCTACATAGCAAATTTAATCTCCACTTTCGTGAAAAACTATCTGATTCAGCAATTAAAAACGTTATAAGAAGATATTTACGCATCCCATGAGCATGCCGAGCAAGGCGCCGGATCTGTATTGCCGTCGTCAGTTTCTAATCTTGATAGTGGGTGAAGATGGGGCTTTCCCCCATTGCACAGATTGCTATGCTTGAGTCCTTATAAAGTTGCGGTGATATATTCTCTACCTATGGCATGAATGGAATTTACTATCTGCTGTTCACTTTCCTCAGAAGGACGCTTGAAACCATTGATATAATTTTTCAATTGTGTAGCGTCTAATCCTGCGCGCTTGGCAAACTCATCAATATCCAATTCCTTATGCGTCAAGAAAAACTTCTGAAGCTGACTGGGCTCAGCATCTTCATAGCCAAAGCTCTCAAAACTGATGTCCTCGTCAAGGTTACGCCAATGTATGCCGTCGAAGCCAAAGCAGTATTGATTACGTTCGTCATCCGTCGCGTTCAATAGCTTAGGATACCAAAGGAGAGATTGGTTATAAGATTTTCCGTTCTCATCCTCTCCATATATATGGTCCTTATCAAACCAAATCTTCTTGATTGTCATAGTGCGTCCTCCTTTGTTTATCTATTAAAATGCTCGTTCCATCTAGCGACAATAATATCAGCATTGTCGTCAATTACAAACTGAATCTTTTTCATGTCACCAGCCTTAATACCATGACTTTCGCGGAGATTAAATCTCTCACCATCATACTCGAACTTTGCAAAGCCATCTTTGCCCTCTACATGCACGTGTATAGGGTCATGCTCTTTACGAAGAAGAAAGAAAATCCGAAAAATCTAAATATCTCTGGCATAGGCTCATTAGAACTTCTGCTACAAATATAGGCATTGTTTGCGATGTCTACAAATTATTTGGCTACCTGCACCGCTAAGGAGAAGCCGTTCATGTGCAGCACGTCAGCAAGCGAATAGTGGAAGTGGCAGCAAAGGGCATCATTTAACTTTACACAGCATGGGAACAGCTCTCGCTGAGTTTGAGAAAATCCAGCGCACCAAAAGCACTTAAAGGAAAGGCGTGAGGAAGACAGAAGCAAACCAGCCCTTGAAGCGGTCGCCTTTAGACCGCCATTTCTTCCAAGTCTCTTCCGTGAGGATGAAGGAGTCCTTCTTCTCGCTGTCGAAGAGGTCATTGAGCTCACGCGTCGTGCAAGGGTCGATGATAACAGCATTTGCCTCATAATCCCACGAAAGGCTGCGCGAGTTGAGGTTGGCGGAACCGACCGTACAGAACTTTCCGTCAACCATGATAATCTTAGTATGGTGGAAGCCAGGCTTGTAAAGATAGATGTTGCAGCCATGCTCCATCAGCTTATGGGCATTATAGAATCCACAATCCGGAGTCAAAGGGATGTCACTCTTCACAGAGAGCATAATCTCTACCTTCACCCCACGCTTCGCAGCATCGCGCAATGCCTTCTTCAGCGCATGGTTCAGCGTGAAATAGGGGTTGATAATCTTAATGCTATCATGGGCATAGCGGATGGCATTGGTATAGAACTCGCGGATGATTTCGTTGGACGTATGCGGTTCCCGGTTGATAATACCCACCATTTTATGACCTGCCGACTGACAGGTGTCCGGTTTCAACCCTTTGAAGTATCCATCCAGTCCCAAACCACGATAGTATTTAGCGCCATGGATATTCTGGCCCGACACCTTATTCCACATCTTCAGGAAGATGGTTTGCAGCGTATTAACCTCCTTACCCTGTATGCGACAATGCATGTCGTGCCACGAGCCCACCTGCTCAGTGCCTTTGATATAGTAGTCAGCCACATTCATGCCCCCGGTATAGGCTATCTTGCCGTCGATGACAACAATCTTGCGGTGGTCACGACTCCAAATGTCATCGAGCCACGGGAACCGGACAGGGTTGAACTCATAGATTTCTATCCCACGCGCACGGATGCTGTCAATGTCCCGCTTCCGCATAGGCTGGTTGTTGGAGACATTGCCAAAGCCGTCGAAGAGGAGCCTGACCTCAACTCCCTCCTTGACCTTGGGCACGAGATGGCTGATGAGCACACGGTTGATGGAGTCATTGCGAAAGTTAAAATACTCCATGTGGATAGAGCTCCGAGCCTGGTCAATGGCTTTGAACAGGTCATCGAACTTCTCCTGACCATTCATCAGCAGCGTGACACTATTGTCGTGAGAGAATTTTACGCCGAACTTCTCAAGATGATGGACAATGAGCGAGTCAGCGCTCTCCGAAGTCGAGTTCAACTCCTGCGCAGAGAGAGAGGTTGGCAATGACAAAAAGAGAGCCATGGCAATGGCTACCAGGCTCTGAAAGAAAATAGTATATCTGTTATCCCTTTTCAAGAAATTCATTCTGATAATCGTTATTATATGTGCAGCCTCCTTGCCTGCAGATGCGATGCCGTTACATCAACGACGAAGCATAGCTGTCGACAATGCCGAGCAGATGTCTGTCCTGATCGCAGACCAGTACGGAATGGATTTTGTAGTTGTGCATGATGCGCTGAATATCCGACACTTTCGTCTCAGGCGATACCGTCTTCGGCTCCCGTGTCATGATGTCGCCAACGGTATGGTCGAAGAACATAGCCTGCCAGCGCTCCATGGCGCGGCGGATGTCACCATCGGTAATGATGCCCGCAATGGTCTTGTCGTCGTTGAGAGAGACGCCGAGGCCCAACTTGCCACGTGAGACCTCTATGATGGCCTTACCAAGGTGCATATCCTGTGGAATGACAGGCAGGTCATCGGTGCGCATGACATCCTCCGCCGTCGTCAGCAGGCGCCTGCCGAGCTCGCCACCGGGGTGGAACTGGGCGAAGTCACGAGGACGGAAGTCACGGACCTGCATTAAGGCCACTGCCAAAGCATCGCCCATGGCCAGCGCTGCCGTCGTAGAGCTTGTCGGGGCCAGGTTGAGCGGACAAGCCTCATGGTCGACCCACACTTTGATGTGTACGGTTGAGTATTTGCCGAGCAGCGACTGCGGGTTGCGGCTCATGCCAATGATGGGCACATGCATATGGAGCAAGATGGGGATGAATCGCAGCAGCTCATCGGTCTGACCGGAGTTACTGATGGCAAGGACGACATCGTCGGAGGTCATGGCACCCAAGTCGCCATGATAAGCGTCAAGGGGATTGATAAAGAAAGCCGGTGTGCCCGTAGAGGCTAAGGTGGCAGCAATCTTTGCACCTATATTACCACTCTTTCCCACACCCGTAACAATCACCTTGCCATGACAATGGTAAATCATATCCACAGCTTTCTCGAAGTTGTCATCAAGTTGCGGAATTAAATCGAGGATGGCCTGCGCCTCCTCACGAAGGCATTTCTCACCATATTTTTTAGAAGACTCCAATCTTTCCTCTGGCGTTGACATATCTATGATTACTTAAAAACTAAGACAGACTTTGATGAATACAAACACTTATTTGATGAGCTCTTCTATCAGCGGCTCCAGCTTATCCAGCTCCAGCATGTTAGCGGCATCGGAGAGCCCCTTATCGGGATCAGGATGGACCTCGAAGAAATAGCCGGTAGCTCCGAAGGCTTTCGCAGCCAATGCCATGGATGGCACAAACTTGCGGTCGCCGACGGTCTTGCCATCCCCGGCTGAAGGCCGTTGCACGCTATGGGTGCAATCCATGATGACGTTGGGCACAATCTCCTTCATGTCGGGGATATTGCGGAAGTCAACGACGAGGTTGTTGTATCCGAAACTGTTGCCACGCTCCGTGAGCCAAACCTCCGTAGCGCCGCTATCCTTGGCTTTCTCCACCGGATAGCGCATGTCACGACCCGAGAGGAACTGAGCCTTCTTGATGTTCACCGTCTTCCCTGTCTTGGCAGCCGCCACAAGCAGGTCGGTCTGACGGCAGAGAAAAGCGGGAATCTGAATGACATCAACAACCTCACCGACAGGAGCCGCCTGCCAAGACTCGTGGATGTCAGTTGTCAGGCGCAGCCCATATTTGGACTTGATATCTGACAGCATCTCCAATCCCTTGTCAAGGCCAGGGCCACGAAAGGAGTGGATGGAGGTACGGTTGGCCTTGTCAAAAGAGGCCTTGAAGATAATGTCTGTCCCTAACCTTGCATTGATACGTGTGAGCTCACGGGCTACCGTATCGAGCAACTCGGCAGACTCTATGACGCAGGGACCGGCAATCAGTGTGATATTGTTCATCGAAACTTATTCTTTATTGGTTGTTTATCATCGCCTCGGCCTCACTCTCTGAGTCGGCATGCTGAATCTTCGACGGTTCAGGAGCGACGAGATGTGCAGTATCAGAGACGATATGAATATCGCGTTGTGGATAAGGTATCTCTATATTCTTATCATTGAGGGCATTGTAGACTGCCTCCATGATGTCACTCTCGGCAAAGGTCTGCTTACGGGAGTCGACCCAAGCCAAGATTTTAAAGTCAATGCTATTGTCTCCGAACCCGGAGAAGACAACCTTGAGAAACTTCAGATAACCCGGCTTGTCGAGCTTGACGACGGCATCGGTAATTGTCTGCTTGACATCGGGGACCTTGGTGCCATAAGCCACGCCGACCGGAATGATGGAGAGCACATGGCCATGGTTGCGTGTGAGGTTCTTATAGTTTTTGGAGAATAGCTGCGAGTTCTGATAAGCTATCACAGAACCATCAAGACCCTCAACCGTCGTGGAGGTATAAGAGATGTTAGTCACTGTGCCCCTGATACCATCAATGGAGATATAGTCACCGACCTTGATGCGTCCGGCCATCAGCGAGATGCCATAGTATAAGTTTTCAAGGATATCCTTCATAGCGAAACCGATACCAGTAGACAGGCCAGCCGAGATGGCGACAATCCAGGAGTTGTCAATATGGAAGATGGTCATGGTGATGAGCAGCCATCCCCCCCAGACAATGACCTGAATCACATTTCTCCACATTGTAATATGGCTCTGTACGCTCTGTGTGCTGGCCTTTCGCTTCTCCTCCTTGGCTTTCCGCTCCTCACGGCTCAGCAGTTGGTAGTAAAGGAAGTGCAGAGATACGCGGTTGACATATTTGGCTATGAAGAACAATACTATGGCCTGAACAGTCCTCATAATACTGAAGGAGAACTTGTCGGTAGCGATGAGCTGCTTGTTGAAGACTATCAATGAGGTATCACTGAGATTGAAGACATCGGCTGCCCAATAGATGCTAAGCAAGATAGACAGAGTGCCTAAAATAGGCAGCAGCGCCGTGTAGATGAGCCGGAAGAACCAGGTCTTGCTCACAGGCGTGTTGTCGTCAAAGTACTTGCGCTTGGGATTATTGCCATAGTTCTTGAGCAAAGACGACATGCAGGTGATAGTGAGGATACAGGTGAGCTGCATGGTCCACCAAATCAATATCTCGACAGAGAAGAGAGTATACCCCAACAAGGAGGCAATATCACTTGCCAGGAATACAAAGAGCGACACCCAGGCATAGAAAAGGTCGGAAGCTGGCAGCTTGTTGGAGCTCTTACGCAATATCACCCACTGCCAGATAGTGCAAAGCAGCAGTATCGGTGGCAGGATCATGCTAGAGAGAATGTTCGGAATCAGAATGATACGGAAAGAGATAACAATAAAGCATATAGCCATGATAGGGGAGTAGATGCGGAAGCCAAATCTTATCTGCTTACCGTTGAGCCTTATCAGCAGAGACAGTAAGATGACACCCATGAGCCATGCGTATTCCACAAGAAGGCCAGAGGCCATAATGAGGAAGTTCTGAGCCACAGTGGCGTTGACGACACCAAGAACAGCGGCAAAGGTGACGACAGTAGCAGCCAGGATGATGCAGAGGCGCTTCGCCTTGAAGTTGTCCTTGGCATCAGTGCCTTCCTCACCACCAAAGAGCCATTTGAGCAGAAAACCAGCCTTATTCTTTCTGATAAGACGAGTGACGATAAATCCAATGACAAGGTAGCTCAGTCCGCCTGCCAAAAATCCATAGAAGACAATTATGCCGAGCAAGAATAGTATGATGCGGCTGTCCCAGTCGGAATTGAATTGCTTTATGGGCTTATATTTGTCCACTACTGTCTCTGAGGTCTCCTTGACTTCCGACTCAAAATTCTTCAGAATCGTGAAGAAGCTCTGACCGCCATTGGTGAAGATACTGGTCTGAATCTCAGAATACCGTTTGATAGCATAGTCGTTGAGCCCTTTCAGTCTGTTCTCTGTGCGCCGGTAGATATTAATATACTGCTGACTCTCCGTACGGTTCTCATTGAGGATACGTCGGATACTCACAGCGAGGGTCAGACACACATTGCGGTCTATTTTAGCCTTTTCCGACAGTCCTTCCGTATACATCGAGCTGAGATCCGTGATAAGCGAGTCGTAGCGGGCTATCTCCACATTGGCATTCTCCACATAGTTGCGGAAAGGCGCCACCGATTCACGAAAACTCTTATACTGCTCGGTAGCCTCATGGCAGGCATAAGTAAGGTCAAAGACATAGCCATTCTTCTGTGAATAGAGCATAATAGCGTTCTGCTGACTTCTGTTCATAGTGGTCATGAGCTGACGCATAATGTTGGCACGCTGCTCTTTCTGAGCTCCGGACTCCCGCTCCAACTTGTTATGGTTTTCGGTGAGTTCTATACGGAGCATAGTGAGGGTGCCCTCCAGGTCGCGCTCTTTCAGAACAGCATGAGAGGGAAGGCATTGCAATATGAAAATGACGACGAACAGTATTACTGACTTGCGCATAAGTACTTATTTATTATCATGCAAAGTTATAAAAAACTTTTGCCTTCTCTTTACATTGACCGAAAAATTGTTGTTTTTTTATAGCTGTGCAACTTTCATAAAAAAACCGCCACAACAACAGTCGTGACGGCAGAATCTATTAAAGATCGTAAAAATCTTAACAATGTTTGCGCGTGTAGAGGTCCATGTTATCAGAGGGCTTAAACACAATCTTGTCGTGGGCCTCGATGGTAATCTTCTCCTTGGTCTGCGGGTTGATGCCCTGGCGCTCAGGAACCTGCTTGACAAAGAAACGACCAAAGTCGGGCAGAGCCAGTTCCTTGTCTCCCTTGGTCAGGTTATCAGCGATGACGCCGAGAACAGCATTGACATATTTGGCAGCATCATTCTTGGAGACTTCTGCACGTTCGGCTACACTTGCTATAAGTTCTGTTCTGTTCATATCTCTTTATTTTTGATTTTGCGATGCAAAGTTAAGGAAAATAAGTCAATATAGCGTACTAAATCCTTACTTTTATGTGATTAACTCTTCTTCCCCGTCAATTTATCGGCATAGAAGGCGATAGCTTTCTTCGTTATCTCTACGGCTTCTTCGATGGAGCAGTTCAGCCTGCCCCCGCTGGCATTCAGGTGTCCGCCGCCATTGAAGAATCGGGCAGCCATATCCTGCACAGAGAAATCGTCCACCGAGCGCAGGCTGACCCATATCCGGTTCTTCACCCTGTCATCTTCACGCAGCGAGATGCTGACCTTCAGACCTTTTATCCTCAGGGGCACATTGACCAATCCCTCCACGTCGCCACGGATGAAGTGGAAGTCTTTCATCTCCTGACTTGTCAGCGCATAGTAGCTGGCATGCAGGTCCTCGATGACATTGAGTTTCTGCGACATCAGATAGCCCCGCAATCGGATGGCCCAGGAAGAATAGTTGTTGAAGACATTACGATAGATCTTGTCTTTGTCGATGCCCTTGGTGAGGAGCTGGCAGATGATGAAATAAATCTCCGGACAGGAAGAGTTATAGGTGAATCCACCCGTATCCGTCATCATGCCGCAATAATCGTAGACAGCAAACTTTTTTGACAATGTTTCGAAACCACCCAACTGCCACACCAAACGGAAGACTATCTCACAAGTAGAGCTCAAGTCAGGGAAGGAAATGGTCTGCTTGGCAGGAATGGTAGGTTCCATGTGGTGGTCAATAACGATTATAGAGGCCTGGCAGCTCTCCACGATCGGTGCGATATCATCGGTCCGCGCCAGGTCGTTGAAGTCCATGCAGAAGATGGTATCCGCCTTCTCTATCGTCGCCTTGACCGCATCAGGATGCTTATCATATCTGACTATCTTGTCAGCCTCGGGAAGCCAACGCAAGAAGTCGGGGAAAGCATTGGGGACGACAATAGAACACTGCTTGCCGAAATGCTCTCTCAGATAGGTCGCCCATGCCAGACAGGAGCCTACTGCATCACCGTCGGGCTGGGAATGACCGATGAGGACCATGTTGTTGCCCTGCTGTATCTCATTCTCTAATTTTGTGGCATCAGATGCCGTTAAAAGATTCAATTGCATAATGCAGGCAAAGTTAATAAAAAAAACTTTCGCTACAAACGGCAAGTCTCCTTTACCAGTCCCTTTTAAGGAAAAATCACAAAAGAAGCCGCCTTAGCGACGATTCTCCGAACAATTTCCTCAATAGGCTTTCAGCAGCAAGACTGTTGATGATGCTTTCGGTGGACAGACTTTCTCTATTACCTGTCCTGCTTTTTCTTCTTCTGGACGGCAGCAATAATCGTCATAAGGATGTCCTGGTTGGCAGCACTGTCAATCTTGGCAGGCAAGGCATCGGCAAAATAGTCGCTGACAACCTGATATTCCCCACAGACATCGACACCTATAACCTTCTCACGCTCTACCTGATGATAAAGGAACCGCCTGAGATCAGCCTCACGCATCTCACCCTGGTCCCAGTTAGTGACAGCGTCAGCAGGCGAGAGTGCATCCTTGTCGATGGAGATGTAGATGGTCTCTCCACCAGCAGGTTCCAGCTTTCCGCTAAGGAAGTCCTTGAATTGCTGCTCGGAAACAAAAGTGACCTTGTCCAGCAGACTTCCGTCTACCTTAAGCGCAGACTCTTTGGGGCATCCCAACACGAAGACATGCTTCAGGAAACGATTCTGGAGAATGACGGCTTTCACCCAGTCGCCACACGACAGCATGCCGTCGACCCGCGAGTCCTGCATATCGGTATGGTGATCGATAAGGACGAGCGAGAAAGGCTCCGTAATCATGTCGGTCCAGAACTTTGATACATAATGGTAGTCACCGGAGTCAAGGAAGTGGATGCCATGAGGACCGAAAGGCTGTATCTGCTCCTTGATAACCTTTGCTGCTTCCCTTGAGCAATAGCCATCAGTATCTGACAGCTCACGGAAGTCCATGCGGATAATCTCCGGATCTTTGTCAAAACTCTCTAAATTGTACGCACCTGAGAAGTTCATGACCACCACAGGCGCATTCTTTATTCTTCTCATAGGCTAAAAAAGCGGGGCATCCGCCGATGCCCCGCCAAACTGCTAAATCAAAAAATATAAATTGATAGGATGGATTACTTTCTCAAGTAACCGTCAACTTCAGCAGCCATGTCTCTACCGCTTGCCAGTGCTCTGACCACCAGACTTGCGCCATTGGCAGCATCACCGGCCACGAAGACATTCTCAGGATACTCAGGCTGTTGCGGTCTGAGGAATCCCATGGCTAAGAGCACCATGTCAGCTTTGATAATCTCGGGATCCTTGGCAGGCTTCATGATAGGTCTGCCGCCTTCGGGATTAGGCTCCCAGGTTATCTCCTGTACCTTCACACCCGTGAGTTTGCCGTTTTTGCCGAGGAACTCCAACGAGTTGATATTCCAGCGACGGATGCAGCCTTCCTCGTGGGCGAAGGTCGTCTTCAGTGTGCGGGGCCAATTCGGCCACGGATTCTTCGGGTCATCAGGACCATCGACGGGCTTGGGCATAATCTCTATCTGTGTCACGCTCTTCGAACCTTGACGATGGGCCGTACCGATACAGTCAGAACCGGTATCACCGCCACCGATGACGAGGACATCCTTTCCCTTGGCGTTGACGAGCTCGTCCTTGCTGAACTCCTCACCTTCGAGGACGCGGTTCTGCTGAGACAGCATCTCTAAGGCGAAATAGACGCCCTTGAGGTCGCGGCCTGGAATCTTCAGATCACGGGCCTGCGGCGTGCCGGTGCAGATGACGACGGCATCGAAGTCCTGCGACAGCTGTGTGGCGGTCACCGTCTTGTCTTTGGCCAGCGTCGGATCGTTCTGAATATTCAGATCAGCCTTGTCGCTACCATCAGGTACGAGCATCGTGTTGTAGACGAACTTGATACCCTCAGCCTTGAGGACATCAATCTTACGGGCAATGATGGCCTTGTTGAGCTTGAAGTTAGGAATACCGAAGCGCAGCAGGCCACCGGCATCCTCACGGGCGTCATAGACCGTGACCTCATAACCGCGCTGGTTGAGCTGTGTGGCAACACTCAGTCCGGAAGGACCGGCACCCACGACAGCAACCTTCTTGCCATTGCGCTGTGGGATATGTGGCTTGACAAAGTCCTCATTGTAAGCATACTCTATGATGGCGGCCTCGTTCTCACGGTTGGTGGTAGGCTCATGCTCCATGAGGTTCAGCACGCAGGCCTTCTCACAGAGCGCCGGACAGACACGGCCCGTGAACTCGGGGAAGTCATTGGTCTCGCTCAGAAGTTCATAAGCAAGCTTCCAATCACCTTTATACAAGGCATCGTTCCACTCCGGGGTCTTGTTGTGAAGGGGACAAGCCCAGTGGCAGAAAGGCACGCCACAGTCCATGCAGCGGCTGGCCTGAAGCCGACGGTCATTGCTGTTGAGCGTCTGCTCTACTTCACCGAAATCGTGTATTCTATCATGTATTGGACGGTAGCCGGCCTCCTTGCGCTCTACCTCCAAAAAACCTTTTGGATTTCCCATTGTCTTTACTTTTAACCTTTTTAATAGTCTCTCTGCATGTCTGCAATCTTCTGCTGGAGCTTCTTAACCTGCTCCTCCTGCAGCACACGTTTGTACTCGATAGGCACCACCTGGATGAAGTCCTCAACATAGCGACTCCAGTCGTCAAGCATGGTGCGGGCAAGCTTCGAACCGGTGTAGAGGTAGTGCTGACGAATCAGCTCGTGGAGCTCCTTGCGGTAAGTAGTCTCCTCAACGAGGTTGATCTCCACCATACCCATGTTACAGTAGTAGTCGAAGTTGTGGTCCTTATCCCAGACGTAGGCAACACCACCCGACATACCGGCGGCAAAGTTGCGGCCCGTCTTACCGAGAACGACGACGCGGCCACCAGTCATATACTCACAGCAGTGGTCACCAGCTCCCTCGACAACGGCAATGGCACCGGAGTTACGAACGGCGAAGCGCTCACCAACCTGACCATTGACATACAGCTCACCAGTAGTGGCACCATACAGACCGGTGTTACCGGCGATGATGTTGTCCTCAGCGTTGAAGTTAGAGCGTATCGGCGGCAGGATACTGATGCGGCCACCGGAGAGGCCCTTACCAAAGTAGTCGTTGGTCTCGCCCTCAAGCTTGAAGTTGACACCGTGAACGAGGAAGGCACCGAAGCTCTGTCCGGCAGAACCCTTGAAGCGCACGTTGATGGTATCGTCGGGCAGACCTGCCTCACCATATTTCTTGGCAATGATGCCGGAGAGCATGGTGCCGACAGCACGGTTGGTGTTGTGGATAGCGAAGTCGAGGTTGACTTCCTCCTTGTCCTGGATAGACTTCTGTGCACCGGCGATGATCTGCTCGTCGAGGAGATTATTCATCTCGTGATCCTGCGTCTTGGTGCAGTAGAGGCTGACATCACCCGTCTCCTTTTTCTCCATACACGAGAAGTCGAGACTGTTCCACTTCGCCTGAACGACGGGCAGAACGGGCTTCCATATCTTAGAAGTATCACGCTTAGTCAGCAGCTCCGTATGGCCTACGATGTCGTTGAGACTTGTGAAGCCCATCTCTGCAAGATATTCGCGGACGTGCTGAGCTAAGAATGTGAAGTAGTTGATGACATAGTGATAGTCGCCGCGGAAGTGTGCGCGCAGGCGCTTGTCCTGTGTGGCCACACCCATGGGGCAGGTGTTGGCCGAGCACTTACGCATCATCACGCAGCCGAGGGTGATGAGCGGAGCTGTACCGAAGCCGAACTCCTCAGCACCGAGCAGAGCCATGATGATAACGTCGCGGGCTGACTTCATCTGACCGTCGACCTGCAGGCGGGCCAGCGAGCGGAGACCGTTCTTGACGAGCGTCTGCTGCGTCTCAGCGATACCAATCTCAGGAGAGATACCGGCGAAACGCATGCTGGAGGCAGGAGATGCACCCGTGCCACCCTCAGCACCAGAGATGACCACGAGGTCGGCTTTAGCCTTGACAACGCCGGCGGCAATGGTACCGACACCGCTCTCGGCAACGAGCTTGACGCTGATGGCTGCCTTAGGATTGACATTTTTCAAGTCGAAGATGAGCTGCTTCAGATCCTCGATGGAGTAGATGTCGTGGTGAGGCGGTGGAGAAATCAGAGAGATGCCGGGAATAGAGTTACGTGTCTTGGCGATAATCTCGTTGACTTTGAAGCCCGGCAGCTGACCGCCCTCACCAGGCTTGGCACCCTGGGCGACCTTAATTTGAATCTCCTCGGCATTGACGAGGTATTCTGTTGTGACACCGAAACGGCCGGACGCCACCTGCTTAGTCTTTGACGAGAGGCTGATGCCGTCAACCTCACTGTGGTAGCGGCTGTTGTCCTCGCCACCCTCACCAGTGTTGGAGCGGGTGCCTAAGGCGTTCATAGCCAAGCACAGTGCCTCGTGGGCCTCAGCAGAGAGGGCACCGAAGGACATGGCACCTGTGACGAAGTGCTTGACAATCTTCTCGACAGGCTCTACCTTGTCGATGTCTATGGGGTTGCGCTTGAAGTCGAGGAAGTCACGGAGGAACATAGGCTCCGGCTTATCATCGACGAGCGACTCAAACTTCTTGAAGGTATCATAGTTGCCAGTACGCGTGGCAAGCTGCAGGGTGGCGATGGTCTCAGGATTCCATGCGTGCTTGATACCATCCTGACGCCAGTGGAACTGTCCGAGGTTGGGCAGCGGATGCTCCACATCGCTGTTCTCCTCCTGCAGGGCCTTGTCGTGGTAGGCCACAGCGTCGCGGGCGATGGTGTCGAGACCGATACCGCCTACTGTGCTCGACTCCGTGCCGAAGTAAGCTCTCAGCAATCCCTCGGAAAGACCGATGGACTCGAAAATCTGAGCACCGCGGTAAGAGCGGATGGTAGAGATACCCATCTTAGCCATAATCTTCAGCAAGCCTTTTTTCACGGCCTTGATGTAGTTAGCCTCGGCAGTGGCATAGTCTTCCTGAATCTTACCCTTCTTGACGAGGTCGTCGAGGATGGCGTAGATCATATACGGGCAGAGAGCAGAAGCACCATAGCCCAGGAGCAGGGCAGCGTGCATCACCTCGCGAATCTCACCGCTCTCGACAATCAGGGCGGTCTGCACACGCTTACCGACATTGATGAGGTAGTGGTGGACGGCGCTCACAGCGAGCAGGGAAGGTATGGCGACATGATCCTTGTCGACATCACGGTCGGAGAGGATGATATAGTTGAAGCCATCATCAACGCTCTGCTCAGCATCGTGGCACAACTTGTCGATGGCCTCACGCAGCGCATCGCCCGGATGTTCTGCACCCTGAGGAGCAGGTGTGAAGGTGATGCTCAGCTTCTTGGTGTTGAAGCCCTTATATCTGATGTTCTGAAGGATGTCAAGCTGTCCGTTGGTCAGGATAGGGTGGGGGAGGCGCACCATCTTGCAGTTGGTCTCGTTGGGGTTGAGGATACCGGTACCCACACGTCCGATATACTCTGTCAGACTCATCACCAAAGACTCACGGATGGAGTCGATGGCGGGGTTGGTGACCTGCGCAAACTGCTGACGGAAATAGTTGAAGAAGATCTGTGGCTGGTCGGAGAGGACTGCGAGCGGGGTGTCATTACCCATCGATGCAGTAGGCTCTTGACCCTTGGTGGCCATAGGAATCAGTGTGTCGGCGATGTCTTCCTCACCAAAACCGAATTCTACCTCTTTGGCTTCAAGGTGGTCAACGGCATTGGAGACCTTACGGCCCGTGTGGATCTTCTCAAGCTGGATACGGTTAGTGTTCAGCCACTGACGATAGGGATGTTCATGAGCCAGACGGTCCTTAATCTCACCATCGTAGTAAATCTTACCCTCCTGGGTATCGATGAGCAGAATCTTACCCGGCTGCAAGCGTCCTTTCTCGGCGATGACAGTGGGGTCGAAGTCCATAACACCCACCTCAGAGGCCACTACCATGGTACCATTCTTAGTGATGGTATAACGTGCCGGGCGCAGACCATTACGGTCGAGCATACCGCCGGCATAGCGGCCATCGGAGAAGAGTAGGGCGGCAGGACCGTCCCACGGCTCCATCAGGATGGAGTGGTACTCGTAGAAGGCTTTGATGTCCTCGGTGATAGGGTTCTTGTCGTTAAAGCTCTCCGGCACCATGATGCTCAGGGCTTTCGGCAGCGACATACCGTTCATGACAAAGAACTCAAAGACGTTGTCCAAAGAGGCAGAGTCACTCATGTTAGGCTGGATAATCGGCGAGATGTCGTGAATATCGCCTAAAGCATCAGAGGAGAGGACGGCCTCGCGGGCTTTCATCCACGCACGGTTGCCACGGATGGTGTTGATCTCACCATTGTGGGCCAGCAAGCGGAAAGGCTGTGCCAACGACCATGTGGGGAAGGTATTGGTGGAGAAACGGCTGTGGACAAGAGCCAGGCCGCTCGTGAAATAGCTGTTGGTAAGGTCAGGATAGTACTGACGCAACTGCAACGAGGAGAGCATACCCTTATAGACGATGTTCTTCGATGACAGTGAGCAGATGTAGAAGTCCTTATCCTGGACACGGCGCTCTATACGCTTTCTAATAAGGTATAAGGTGCGCTCGAAGACTGGGACCTTATCATCGGAGACGCCTGTGACGAAGACCTGCTTGATGGCAGGCTCAGACTCTAAGGCGGCATCACCTAAGCAATCGGGATTCGTCGGGACAGTGCGCAGGTGCATGAGCTGCAAGCCCTCACGCTCTATCTCCTCAATCATGATGGATAGGATTTCCTGCTGGCGCTTCTCGTCCTTAGGCAGGAAGATGAGACCTGTACCATATTTTCCCTTCTCTGGTACAGGGATACCCTGAAGAAGAATAAACTCATGGGGAATCTGGAGCAGGATGCCGGCTCCATCACCAGTCTTGCCATCGGCGCCTTCAGCACCGCGGTGACGCAAATTCTCAAGAACCTTGAGGGCGTCATCGACGAGTTGGTGACTCTTTCCGCCATGGATGTTCACTACCATGCCCACACCGCACGCATCGTGTTCGTTGGCACTGCTGTACAATCCGTTTTGTTGCATTTGCTAATGTTTTTGTTTTTTACCTATCAATTCGTTTGCAAAAGTACACAATATCTTACAGATTGTAAAGGCTTTCCGGAAGTTTATTCTAAATAACTTGCACTTTTAACATTTATATAACAATTCGTAAGCCTAAACATATAAAATAATGGTATTATATCCACAAACAACCCCTAAAATCTGATAAATTATAATTTATCCCTCAATTCGTAAATTTTTTCTATATTTATAACATAGCGGTGGCGACATCAGGCTTCCGTTGACTACTCGGAGCAATGACTTGTTACAAAAACCAAGAAAATCTTGGTATTCGTGCCTCAAATTCACAAATTTTAGATTAGTTTTGCATTTCCTTCACTTTTTCGCATTGATATTTTTCCTAATTTTGCAAATACCAAAACCATAACTTATTGAAAAATAAACACCCAGGGATATGAAGAATAAACACAACTACATGAAACCCGCTATTAAGAAGCACATATTTGACACAGAGTGTATGTTAGCAGGTAGCGGTGATGGTCCACAAAAGTCCTTTGAGTGGAAAGGCTATGACGAGGGCGCCACACAGCTTGCCAAACCATCAAACTGGTCAGCAGACTCACCATGGAGTAAGGAAAATGGTCAGTAAACCGGCATCCTGTACAGCCAACGTACAACAAAGAGGCTCTGAACGATGAGAAGTAGCTTGTCTGTCAATTGCAGGCAAGCTATTTTGTTTGTTAACACGTCGGTTTAACCATTGCTCTAATAATTTATGCCAAGGTAAAACAACCGCTTTTACGATGCCAGAGATTATTTATGGAATCGTGAAACAGACGGAGAAATCACATAACCACCACACATCTTCGTCCGGTCCACGAAAGACACGAAGGACACGAAAAACATAAAGGACACGAAAGACATGAAAGACACGAAGGATGCGAAGGACACACAGGAAAAATGTTACATGTTACATTTTTCTTCCAAAAAAGTCCGCAATCATTTGCAGATAACGAGAAATATCTTAACTTTGCAGAAAAAGCTACGATTATGGGAAAGTATCTTAACCCTCGGGCCGATTTGACCTTCAAGAAGGTCTTTGCAGACCATAAAGACTTAATGATTAGTTTCCTTAATGCCTTGTTGCCACTGCCTGACGACGGACAGGTGACAGACATTGAGTACCTTCCTTTTGAGCTTATCCCCAGCATGCCGCTGAAGAAAGACACTATTGTCGACGTGCGTTGTGAAGACCAGCAGAAACGGCAGTTTATCGTGGAGATGCAGATGATCTGGACGGCCGACTTCTTCAAGCGAGTGCTGTTCAATTCCTCCAAAGCCTACGTAAAACAGCTCAAGAAGGAAGAAGATTATGAAGACCTGCAGCCGGTCTATTCTTTGAATCTTATCAATGAGGCTTTCTTGAATGATACCGATGAGTGGTACCATGACTATGGTTTGGTAGAGTTTAATTTCCCCGACCATGTCATTGAGGATATGCATGTTATCTTCATCGAGCTTCCAAAGTTTAAGCCTCATTCTTATCAGGACAAGAAGATGATGGTTCTTTGGCTTCGCTTCCTCACGGAGATAGACGAGGACACGAAGGTAGCACCCAAAGAACTGATGGAGAATCCGGAGACCCGAAAGGCGCTTGACATCGTGGAGGAGTCGGCCTATAGCGATGCTCAGATGGCCTACTACGACCATTTCTGGGATATGGTGAGTGTTGAGCGCACGCTCCACTCTTCAGTCAGAAGAGAGCGGGAGAAAGGCAAAGCCGAAGGGTTGGCTCAAGGCAAGGCCGAAGGGTTGGCGCAAGGCAAGGCCGAAGGGTTGGCTCAAGGAAAGGCTGAAGGATTAACCGAAGGTGCGCGCAACAAAGCTATCGCCAGCGCTAAGGCCATGAAGGCTGATGGTATGCCTGCGTCTTTAATAGCTAAATACACCGGCCTGAGCGAAGAACAAATATCTGAACTTTAGCATGGGCAGGAAATATCACAAATCACAAATCACAAATCACATTAAGGTTGTCGACATTTCCTGTCCCTCATTCGTATCTAACTGCATACAGATTATTATCTCTCACCTAAGCCTACGGAAAAAAAAACGCTGCACCTTCAGAAAACCTTGCCGAAGACGATATTGGTGAAGGTCTTGAAGAGAATCTTGGCATCGAACCACCAGGAGCGGTGTTCGAGGTAGTAGAGGTCCAGCTCCAACCGCTTGAGCATTTTCTCCATCGTGTCCGTATAGCCATTGTACAGCGTGGCGTAGGATGTCACCCCCGGTCGAATCTGATACAGATAGACATAGCGTGGATCATGCTGCATAATCTGGTCAATGTAATACTTCCGCTCCGGTCGTGGCCCGATAAACGCCATGTCGCCCCTCAAAACATTGTAAAGCTGCGGTAGCTCGTCGAGATGATGGTCACGAAGAAAGCGCCCAATCTTAGTCATACGCTCGTCCTTTTCATGACCAAAGAGCCGGGGACCATCTTTCTCTGCATCTACCCTCATACTTCTGAACTTGTAGATGGTGAAGGGGCGTCCAAAGCAGCCGATGCGTTCCTGCTTGAAGATAGCCGGCCCGCCATCCTCACGCTTTACGAGTATATAGCAGATAAGGAAAAGAGGCGAAAAGATAACAAGGCAAACTGCCGCAATCAAGCAGTCTCCAACTCTCTTGGTATTACGCTCGAAAGCATTCATACCATCAGAGATGAATCTCTGCGTCCCTTCATCATTACCCTGCTCAACATACATCATAATGTCTTTAGCAGACCCAGTATAGGCAGTCGTGTCTATTTCCTGCACGCTGTTATCCATTGATAAAATCATAATAGTTGGATATTAGTCTATAGTAGAAACGATTTAGATATTTGAATATTGTTTAAAAGGAGAGAAATGTACAAGACGATTTGTTTATAGATACTAATATGAGAATTATTTTCTTATCAACACAGATTCAAAAATTTTAATAGGGAATTTGCAAAGGACAAGAATTTTGTTTGTTTTTATTCCTAGAGTGCGACACGCAATAATATTTTCTTTCGCTCCAAGCAACCTACTGCGCCAATTATTTGTACTTGCGCCTCCTAACCTCATAGTAACCATATCCATATGAATATATTTCATCTTTATTTTATGAATGAGAGTGAGTCGTGCTATGAATTCGAAATCTGCCGATATTTTATAAGACGCATTATAGTTACCAAATCGCTCATAGACGTTTCTCTTTACATAAAGTGAAGGATGAGGTGGAAGAAAACCAACCCTAATCATCCATGGTCGAAAAATAGAACCAGAATAGTATCTTGTACATTTATGAAGATTTTCAGGCTTAACGAAATGTACATCTCCATATACTGCATCTACATTCTCTTTTTCTATCGTATCTACTATTTTTTTTACGATATTATTTCCAGTAAAGAAGTCGTCGGAGTTTAAGATTCCGACAATACCTCCTGCCGCCATCTCGATGCCTTTATTCATGGCATCATAGATGCCTTTGTCTTTTTCCGATACCCACTTCATCCGACCATGAAACTTCGGTTCGTATTCCTTCAGTATTTCTATTGTTCTGTCCGTCGAACCTCCATCTTTCACGATATACTCTATGTCGGGATAGGACTGCCGCAGAACAGACTCGATGGCCATAGCCAACGTCTCCGCACTGTTATAGGTAACAGTAATGATTGAAACCTTCATTGTTGTCTATGATAATAAGTGATCCTCTATCTCTCTTTTCTATTATAAGTTGTATTGCGGTAAACTATTGTTTTGTTTGTAAAGGACACATCTCCTATAGAAATGAGGCATATAGGTCATAATATTTTTTGTATTGTTGTTCAGAATTATACTTTTGCAGCGTTTGGCTTCTACAGGCTTCTATATATTGAACCTTAGGGTGTCTACAGATTTCTTTTATTTTTTCTACTGCATCTTTGATGTTTCCTTGTTGGACAACATAGCCTGTCATTGGGCTGACCGCTTCTGCGCACCCACCCGTGTCGTATACGACAATAGGTGTTCCACAAGCCAAAGCCTCAATGTTGGTTGTAGGGAAGTTGTCAACCCACGTTGGATTGAAATATACATCGAAAGATGAATATAAGGATCTGAGTTCCGCTTGAGAATCTGTACGCTTAATACCTATGATATTTTGTGGTAAATCAGACAACTCCCGATCGTTCACTCCAACAAGCACGATGATGTAATGGTCATCCAATAAGCGGCTTAATCTGATGAAGTCCCCCAATCCTTTTTGGTACCAATTAGAAGCAACCCCAAGAATTACCTTTTTGTCATTTGGAACATTGTATTTTCTTAGCGTATCGTCCCTTTTCTTTTCCGGAAAGAACTGGGTCGTATCAATGCCATTGTAGATTTGATGTATATGGCAGTTCTTGAAGAAGGATCTCTTGAGATCTTTTTCCAACCACTTGCTGACGGGTACGATGGTAAGACGTTTAACCGACAGGAATGCTCTCTGCTTGTCTTCAAAGTTTTGAAACGACCTGTCCCTCAACCAACTTTCAGGATAGGTATGTTTTAGAGGACAGTTGCTGCAGTGGGTCATCCATTTTTTGCAATTGACAGACATGTAATGTGCACAGTGACCGGTAAATGGCCAGCAGTCGTGAAATGTCCATACTACGGGAATGTTGGAAGAAGCAAGATAATCAAATAATATCGGGTAATTGAGATAATATCCGTGGATATTATGCAGATGGATCATATCTGGCTTGATCGTCTCTATATATTTCACTAATCTCTTGGTAGCGACATGCGACATCAGTCCTTGGTTGTCAAGCAGTCGGGAGGCGAGCCCATGTATATACTCGTCGACTTGATTTCCAATGTGAAAGAGGTGGGACTTGCTTTCTCTATACCATCTTCCATAGGCGATATAACTTTCCCAACCTTCTTTTATGACGGTTTGTCCGAGCATCTCTGCAATTTTGCCGTGAGAGCCCCAATTAGCGGTAATGTTGATTTGTAGCAACCGTGGCATAGGTCTAATATTGCTTCTTATAGCTTAAGAAATAGTTGACATGACTGACAGGCCAAAACACTTCAAACTGACGCCGGTTGATCACTTTTCCGTTAAAACTATAATATCTTTTCCATTCAGATTGTGCGAAGACGTGGCGATATGCTGAGAGCGCCAGGTCAATAGACATCTCATTGGCCTCAGAAAGTTTGCCGTAAGGAAATGCGAAGTAATCGCATGGCATATCGAGATGTTGTTCGATCGTCGTTTTACAGTTGATGATTTCGTACTCCAACTTTTCTTTGTCCGTGCTGTTGATCATAAAGTGATCCATGGTGTGTGCTCCTATCAAGAATCCTCTGTCACGCAGCTCTTTTAAATGGTGCCATCGCATGGGACGTTTGTTATGAGTCAGCACAATATTTTCGTTGAAGTTTTTAATATACGCGTCGTCTCCGTCTACATAATTAGGGTTGATGAAGAACATCGCATTGGTACCGAACTCCTCAAGTATTGGTGCAAAGACATCATAGCACTCCATGAAACCGTCATCGAACGAGAAGGCGACCAAAGGCTCTTTGGGTTGCTCGTGTCTCTCGATCCTTTCAACAGCATCTTCAAACTTTACAAACCTTACCTTCTTAGAGAGTGCGGTTAGTAAATTCCTGAATGTTTCCGGTTCCTCTTCATTCTCAATACGATGGCCATTCAGGATGTGAATACCAGGAGCGGGCTTCGAGTGCATTCCAAGGAGGTTGAGAACTTGCGCACGGAAGAAAGATCTCACTTTAAAATATGAAGAATCTGTATTAGTCGGCATTCATCACCTCCTTCATCGTTTTTATTTGATAATGTATATTCCATTTCCTGTCTATTTCCTTAAAAGCTGCTTGTTGGATAGCACTTTTGTTATCTCGTGATTTTTCTATCCATTTTTTGATCACACGGGCTAAGTCTTTTACATCATTTTGTTTGAAGAAATCTCCCGTCACATTGGGTTGAATCGCCTCAAACTCCGGCATTTGATCTGGAAAATGATCGTGAGTGATCACAGGACAACCAAATGTCAGTGAATGGATGGCAGAGAGTCCAACGTTGCCTGGCGACACGCATACAGTAGCGTTATAGAATAGTTCTCCCAATTGATAGTCATCATAGCATGGACCATACATCCATATCTGTTTCTCTAACTTCAGTCTTCTTATATCATTCGCTAAAGAAGCCCCGTCAACATCTTTGCCCACGATCACTAAATTGACGATGTCGCCTTGACTTCTTAATATATAGAGACTCTCAAATATCTGCTCTATTTTCTTTCTTTTTTGTATCCTTCCACAATATATGATTGTTGGATAAGCATTGCCAAAGTGCAACTGATAAATGTCAGAAGGTCGTAATTGCTTGCGAATCGCCAATTCCTGATCACTGTCTAAAGAATTGGCGATGCAATAGATTTTGTTTTTGTCAAATTCCTCCTTTACCATTAAGTCGATTGCATACTCGTTGTAGAGCATCAGCTTGCTAAAGAGAGCGTAGAAGACTTTCTTTACATGCTTCTTCATCCCTCTTTCTCTGCCGTACCATCCGTGGGTCCAGGCTATGGTCTGTTTTCCGAGCAACTTCGCCAACAACAATATGGCCCACGAAGAAAGACAGTATGGTTCTCCGTCAAGGATATAGTATTTATAGGGTTTGAATATGAGTCTTACCGTCTTTCTCTGCCAATACCAGTGATGGAAAAATATGTTATGCACCGTCTTTCTATAGCCGGATAAGACATGATAATTAAATGTTTTGAGCTCAGACTCAATGTGGTCACCTATATAGAAATCACATCCTATTTTCTTGTCTATCTGTTCAAAGATTGGCCGGCGATAGTGAGGTGCAATATTTGTTATCAAGCAGAGTGTATTCATAGACATTCTTTGTTATTCTCTTTTTTTGTTGTGTCTGTACAAGCAATCAGAATCAGTAAAAAAAGTAATCCGTTGGAGAGAAGAGTTGTGAAGAATGAGACATTTAACAGATATGACACTGTAGGCAAGAAAAGGACAAGCAAATCTTCCAACTTATAATTATAAGAAATAGAATTAGCGAATTCCAAAAACAAATAAAAGATCATGCCAATAATGACTATACCAAATATGCCCCATGCTGCATAACCGTCAGTGAGAAGAAAAGTGGCATTTGCATTCTGAGAATGATATGAGACAGCCACTCCTAATGGAACATCGTATGGATAGTTATTGGTCAACATATTAACGATGTTGATATGTGAGTAATGGGTAAACGGATTCCCGTTATTAAAGAAAAGAAAATATGTTTGCGTCAACCAGCCTGTCACGCAAATGGTTCTTAATATCAAGATGGATGCAACCGTGAATACAATTTTGTTTTCTTGTAGATTCATGAGCACCAGCGAAAGAAGAATAAGGAATCCAATGATAAAAGAATGGAGTCTGTTACAGATGGTATGTATATTTAACTTGATCAGGAAATAAAGGGCTGTAAGCGCGAATGGCATGAAAAAGGTTAGTTTTTGCATGTCAACCATAAATAATATAATGTATCCGAAAAGAATACACAGAGTAGACACCCATTTCTTGTTCTTCAGATAGTCAACCAGCAAGAAAGGATAGAAAGCGCCGAACAGCCATCCCCTCAAATAAGCAAAAATATTTCCCTCGCCGATTTCCTCCGCGTTCTGAGCTCTCAGATCGTAAAGAATATCTTGTTGTGTGAAGATGTTTACGAAATGCATTCTGTTTAGATTTACTGCGACATATATGGCGGATAAAAGAATGGTAAGAGCCTCTATATATTTGAATGGAATTTTGGGGGTGATGTTAATATCCTTTAGTATCTTTATACTCTTTCCTATATTCATGTATAAGATAAAAAACGCACAAACAACTATAGACACGATACCTTTCTGCAGTAAAGAAATGTCAGTAATGACATATAAAGCATGAATAAACGGAATGTAGACAAATAGGTAGAGAAAAAAGGTAATATAAGACGAAATGTTTACTACCCCGTAATAAAATGCCATCGGGATAATAGATAACGCTAACCATGCGATAATAACCAGCATGCTCATGGGCTGGTAAACGATTCCCAAATATCCAAACTGTTCAAATATAAAGTCATGGAATAGATAGTCGTAGACAAAGAGATAGATGATTGTAAGAATCATCTTGCTCCAAAAGCTATCTGCGTCAAAAATTATATAAATGTATTTTTTCATGCCAACATGAATCGCACTACTAATCCTATAATGGCAATGGTCCATACAGGTATATACCTAACTACAAGTCTCCATCTAACCTCTCCGATTAAGACGAGTTGGATGAAGAGGAACATCTTCACCAAAAAGCATGAAATGGAAAATATCATTAAAATCGGAATGAGACTAAGTTTTAAAGTGCAGCAGACAAAGATGCTTCCTATGCCGAAGATAAAATACAACACATCATATAGAAGCATGATATTCTGTTTGTTTTTATACCTAAATAAAGGCAGCAAAGGCTGAGTCAGAATGGTAGGAAATGACCACAAAGCGAGGCTCAAGGCTATCATACCAGCGTTTCCCCATTTTGCGCCAAGAAACCAAACAAGAATCTTGTCACCGCCGCAAACAAGGAAGAGAAGAGGTAATACAGAAATAAATCCTAACGTTTTTATCATTCTCTCAGTAGTATGCTGTGTGAACTGCTGTGTATTCTCTTTGCAAATTTCCTGATAGAAGACTCTTCCCATCGCAGATCCGACAAGGCTCATCGGTATAAGTAATAACTGCATGACCATAGAGAAGCAACCAATGTCCTGTTTCCCAAAGTAATATGCTAATATCAGAGTTGGTAAATTAAAAGCAGCAAAAGACAATATGGAGGAGGGGGCGTCGTAAAGCGGAAATTTTCTGTATTTAACAATGAGTTTTCTGACTTGTGCCCACCAGTTCTTTCGGCAAATAGAAAATTTGGTGGCTTTCAAACGGATGAAGAGAAAGACCGAAACATTAAATAATGCAATGGTCGTACCCAGTATCAATCCATTAAAGACAAGAATGCCTATTATCCCGAAAGCAATGCGGAACAAAGCTTGTGAGCCACCTTGAACAACATTGGCTATAGAAAGCGTATTATATTTTTCTTGGCGATTACAAAGGTTGAACCCTATGGTATAAAAAATATAAATCAACAAATAGACGACAAGTAAAGTCTTGTTAGGGAAGTATACGAAAAAACTAAGATCCAGTTTTGTGCCAATATAAAAGGCGAAAGCAACAATAAAGGTAAAAAGAAATCCCAAGATAGCACAAAGGGCAGTAAGCGGTTCGGTCTCATCTTTCTCGCATTTTACTAATGTGTTGTCAAATCCTGCGAACTGAGCTAAGCATATGATAGAAATAAGAGATGAGAAAATGCCCCATTCCCCATACTGCGATGGACTATATAGCCTGGAGAGGATAGGAGTGACAATAAGAGGCAATAGGTACATTACCATGTTGCTTGCCGAAATCTTTAACGTATTCCTAACAAGCGGCAATTCCATGATTGTTTTTAGCCTATCCATTGAAAGAGAAGCCTTTTGTTGATGGTACGTAGTACATAGTTATGCCTTTTCTTCCTAAAGCAATCATTTTGTCTAAACAAGGCCTTGTCATATATCTTTGAATCAGCAAATTGGAGATTTTTTTCTTTTGATATTCATCATTGTTAAAATACCTAATAAGTCGCCTTTCTCTTGTTCTTCTTTCTAAATCCCCTTCTATACAGCAGTAGCTTCGTATTCTTCTATTGTCATCATAGTAGTGATAGGTCCATTGCTTATTGAAGAATTGTGCCCAATAGGGATGTTCTTTATAGAGGATCGCTTCCACGCAATGGTCGAAGGTGCCAATATAATGCGAGGATAAACCTAACGTAAAATTAAGAGCGTCCAGTCTTGTCATTCTGTACCATGGTGAGGACTCATCCCAACAATTTCTGCAAGATTGATGATCTTCTGTAAGCCATTGAGCATACTTTCCCCACGCACATACAGAATGTTGTGCGTTGATGCTTCTGACGACTCCTGGATATAGTCTAAAAGCTTCTGCCAGTGCTCCTGCCTTTGTCTTGTCGTGGATGGGGTCAAAGATGTAGTCTTTGTCATGTACATGGGTCTGGGCAGGAAAAGCTGGCATCATGAGAGTTCCCTCCGGCGTGAGCACATCGATAATGCCGTCTATCAGTTCTTTTGTGGTACCTTTGTAGTTATAAAACTCTTTCATCGAAGCATGAATACAAACGACAGAACCTCGTTTCATGCCCATGCCGATCATAATATTTATGATGTCATCTGCATGATAAGATTGATGATATATAAGTTTCCCAACTTTTTTCTTTAGCTCCTTTCTTAATAGAGAAACATCTTCTATTCCAAATAGCCTTTTAAAAACTAAACCGCATTGCGTATAAATGCTATACTCCATTACATCTATGCAAAGACCTTTATAATGTCTTTTCTCAAAATGATGATAGAAAGAATAAATGCAGCCAGAACTGTCATGGCAAGCGAGAATATCATTCTCTTTGGACCTGCTGGCTTAATGGGTACTTCGGCACCTTTTATAAGTGTAAATACGGGTGTCTTTTCTTGAATTTTTGCAGCAGCCTGCTGCAATTGCGTGTTCATGGCTGTGTACTCATTATATTTGAGTTGCATATCATTTTCCAATTCTTCCTGTTGCAGATGATAGCTCTCTAACTGTATATCTTGGTTGGCATCTCCAAATTGGCCATATTTACGTCGTGCTTGCTCATATTTTGCTTTAGCCTTTTCTGTAAGTTTATTATAGTATGCATAATCAGCCTTTGCCTTGTCTGTTCTGTATTTGACAATATATCCCTTAAGTATGGTTCTGAGGGAGTCTGTTACCGTTTTGCAAACTAAAGGGTCTTGATCGCTTGTGGTGATGGTAATGACACCATTCTTTGAGTTGACACTAATCTTGATATTCGATCTTATCTCTTTTACGATTCCATCTTGCTCTTTGGTTAGAAGGTATGGATTGGGGGTATTTTCGCTTACCATTTTGTCTTTCTTATACCGACTCCACCAAGGCTTCTTCTGAAATTTCGACAGGTACGTGAAGTAATCACATTTGGTCTTATTATCTATTGTAATAATTTTTATTTTGAAGAGGTTTGTAATAAATTTATTATCCTCCATCAATTCTGGATAAAGCAAAGGTGTGATAGCATCAGTCGATTGCATGTTTGAGATGTCTATTCCCAAACTGGAGGCAATAGAACTCATCGCTCCACCTGTACCTTTCGGTGATTCTATTTCCGGTGCAAGTTTCGTGGAGGTGGTGTAGTATCTCGGTACGGAACAAATAATCAGGTAAGAAATAATGAGAACCAATGGCAATATGGTTACAAACCAAATCCAATGATGAAATAACTTTCTGTTAATGTATCTCATATCTATTGTAGCCACACGATTGTCAAAAGATGTGTTGCCTTCATCAATCGGAGTATGAACTTGCTTATTTTCCATCTCTTTATTTTGCAAAATGTTCTAACTCAATTATTAAAGTACTATTTATATCGAACGTACGAATTCTTATTTCTGGTCATCTTTCACCCCATAATAACATTATTATGTTTGAATATATCACTCATCGTATGGAGTTGGAATACGCTACTTATTGTCTTCTACATGACTATGGTAGGTTTCTGCATTCAATTCAGATGTTGCCATACTTAATCTTTTTATCATCTACTCCACCTCTTCCCCGCTAAAAGCACAACATGCTTATATATAGCGAGTTACGCGAATCTAAAGAAGAAAATGCAGTAGAACTGCATATTTTTTGGCGCACCATACAGGCGCGCCGTGAGGAGTTATTTCGTCATATTGGCGATGGTCGCAATCATAGCGGCAATCGAGGAGACACTGGAGCCAATGCTCAGCATCTCAGCAGGGCTTGTCTTGCGAGAGATCTTGCTGGGGACGACAATCTCGCAACCGGGCTCTATCTTTGCACCCGTAGAGACCTTCGCCACCATACCGTTCATGTAGATGACATAAGCCCTGTTCTTGCGTGCATTCTGCGCAAAGCCACCGGCTGCATTGATATAGTAGCCGGCACGCTTACCACTCTGGAAGCTGATGGTGTTAGGATACATCACAGCACCGTTGACCTTCACCGTAGCTGTGTACTGCGGCAGGATGAGGCGATCGCCCGCCCGCAACACGATATTGGCATCGCTGTTTGGGTCGGCAAGGGCCTTGTCAAGCTGTATGCCGACGGGGTAGGTGTTCGGCACCTGGAACTTCTGAAGCTGCTGCTGTTGCGTCTGCTGGCCCATCTGCTGAATGGACGAGCTGTTATTGGATGAGCTTGCTGCCAAGGACATCAACTCCTGCTGCAGCTGCTCCTGCTGCATCTTGTAGACAGCCTCCATACGTGCTTTCTCAGCCTCGTTGGCCACACGCTCCAAGCGCGCACCTTTGATGTAAGCCAAGTCAGTAGTGCCACCGGCAGCCTTCAGCAGGTCAGTCAGGCGCATGTTACGACGCGAGAGCGTATAAGCGCCCGGAAACATCACCTCGCCACTAACAGAGACATTCTGCTGGGAAGAGTAGGAGGGATCCCGGCGGACGTACACCTCATCGAATGGATGAAGGATAAAGCCAGGCTCGCCATCAACGACAAAGCCATCCTTGAGTGCAAAGGTATAAGTCTTAGCAATGATGCTGTCCGTTGTCAGAGCCTTCGGATTACCAACACGGCGCGAGACATCCACCTTTACCGTTGAAGCCCTGTCGGTAAGACCACCAGCTTGAAGCACAAAGTCTTCGAGCGTCTCGTTGTCGGCATATTTATAGACGCCAGGGTTCATGACCTCGCCCTGGATAGTGATGGTCTGATCGTTCATCACCGTCTGCTTGGTAGGAATGAAGAGCACATCATTCTCCTTTAAAGGTATGTCAGCGACACTGCCGTCCATAATGCCCTTGATGTCCACAGGTATGACCTTCAGCGTGCGGTCTGCCTTCATACGGTGCATGACTGCTCTGGCTGTAAAGGCATCCTCAGTGAGACCTTCCGCATGCTGCACCAGAGTGCGCACGCTGTTGATGCCGTCGCCAAGCTGATAGAGGCCAGGGCGGAAGACGGCACCTTTTATCTCCACAGTGTTGGCATATCGGGCCAGAATGCTGTCCACGCTGACGGAATCGCCGTCAGCAATACGGAAGGAGCTCATGTCAAACTCTTCCACATTATAGACAGCATACTCCTTACCTGTCTTCCGGCTCACACGCACCGCTTTCTTGTAAGCATCACCCGTGAAGCCGCCGGCATATCTGAGAAGAGTCTCCACGCTCTCATTCTTCTTCATCTCATAATACATCGGGCGCTTGACCTTACCAGTGATATTCACCAAGCAATCGTAAGGTCCTACGATGATAACATCACCATCACGCAAGCGGACATTGCCCGTCATCTTGCCGTTCAAGATATAATCGTATATATCACAGACACTTACAAGACGGTTGTTGCGGTAAATCTTGATGTTGCGAAGTGTACCAATATCATTCGTGCCACCTGCCATATAAAGTGCATTGAAGACCGTGGCAAAAGCCGACAGCGTGTAGGTGCCCGGTACATTGACCTCACCCATCACATTGATGGATACCGTACGGGTCTGACCCAACGAAAGTTTGATATTACTCGACTGATAGCGCGAGCCGAGGGTAGCGCGCAGCCGCGACTTGGCAGCTGCAACAGTGAGGCCACCGATATGTATCGGTCCATAACCCTCAATGACGATATCACCATCCGGCGTTATCGTGCTGCTCACCGATTTCTGCGAAGCGCCATAGATGTCTACCGTCACCTCATCGCCCGCACCAAGGACATAGTTCTGCGGTGTGGCGATGTTCATGACCGGGTCGAAGCTCAAGTTCTTATTGGAGAAGATGTCCCGCCCGAAGACTTTATGACCTTTATAGCGTCCCACCATGGCAAGGGTGTCAGGCACCATGGCCCCAACCTCATTCTGGAAGTTGCGGAAGTCGGCATCATCCTCATTATACTGCTCCTGCCATTGTGGAACCCCTTGCAGCCGCTGTGTAGAGGTAGCATCGCGGCGCCTGTCAGCACTCTCTGTGGCATAACGCTCTTGCGCATTGCCCTTGCCTGTGCGGTTGCTGACACTATTGTTCTGCCTCAGGCGGCTCGTGCTCTGCCCTAATACAGAACCCGTACTGCTCTCGCGCATCTGCTGCTCGTAGCTGCGGCGTACACGCCGAATCTGGGATATGTCAACACCACTCTGCATCAGATGCGTCACAATCTGAGCCTGCGAGGTGCCCCGCTTCATCTCTTTCTGCACATAGGCAGCAACTTGGGAGTCTGTCATCGACGACTGCGCCAATGAAGACAGAGGCAGAAGTGCGGCGATGAGGAATATGGCTATTTTTTTCATTTTTATAATTGACGACGGAGTTTGTACCCTTATTATTTAACTTGCAAACTGTCAACATTATTGTTTCGCATACAAAATTAATATATTTTTTTCTTTATCCAATAGTAAACACATTATTATATTGAATAAGTGAATGCAAATTTTGCCATGTCACGCTTTTGCATTAACTTTGCATACCAAATAACTGAAATAACATGCGAATGCTCAGCGACGCCGATCTGGCGCAATTACTTGATAAAGATATATTTCATAAGATTTCGGAGGCTGCCGACAGCCTGCATCTGGAGACCTATGTAGTCGGTGGATACGTGCGCGACTTGTTCTTGGAACGACCCAGCAACGATATTGATGTCGTGGTCGTAGGTAGTGGCATAGAAGTGGCCAAAGCCTTCAAGAACTTATTAGGCAAAGGTGCGTATCTATCTGTATTTAAGAACTTTGGTACAGCACAGGTGAAGTGGCACAATCAGGAAGTGGAGTTTGTCGGTGCCCGCAAGGAAAGCTATAGCCACGACTCCCGTAAGCCGCATGTGGAAGACGGTACATTGGAGGACGACCAGAACCGTCGGGACTTCACCATCAACGCCCTTGCCGTCTGCCTGAACAAAGACCGCTTTGGCGAGCTTGTCGACCCCTTTGACGGCATCTATGATATGGAAGACGGCATCATCCGCACACCGCTTGACCCCGACATCACTTTCAGCGACGACCCCCTGCGGATGTTGCGCTGCATCAGGTTTGCCACACAGCTCAAGTTCTATATCGACGACGAGACCTTTGCGGCTTTGGAGCGCAATGCCGAGCGGATAAAGATTATCAGCGGGGAGCGCATCTCTGAGGAGCTCAACAAAATCATGATGACGAATCAGCCAAGCCGTGGCTTTGTGGACCTGCACCGTTGCGGTCTTCTTAGCCTCATTCTCCCCGAGCTCTCCGTCCTTGACATCGTAGAGACCAAAAACGGCCGGGCACATAAGAACAACTTCTATCATAGTTTGGAAGTTCTGGACAATCTGTGCCAACACTCCGACAACCTGTGGCTGCGGTGGGCTGCCCTGCTGCATGACATTGGCAAGGCCAAGACGAAGCGATGGGATGCTGTACAGGGCTGGACCTTCCACAACCATAACTATGTGGGTGCCAAGATGATTCCGAGTATCTTCAGACGTCTCAAGCAGCCCATGGACGCCAAGATGAAGTATGTTCAGAAGTTAGTAGACCTGCATATGCGCCCTATCGTCATCGCCGACGAGGAGGTCACCGACTCTGCCGTGCGCCGACTCATCAATGATGCCGGCGACGACATCGATGATCTGATGACTCTCTGCGAGGCTGATATCACCAGTAAGAACGAGGCAAGGAAAGCACGTTTCCGCGAGAACTTCCGAATGGTGCGGGAGAAGATAGCCGACTTGAAAGAGCGTGACTACAAGCGCCTGTTACAGCCTGTCATCGACGGTAACGAGATCATGGAGATGTTCCACCTCAAACCCTCACGCGAGGTCGGCACACTCAAGCAATATCTCAAGGATGCAGTCCTCGACAACACCGTCCCTAACGAGCGCGAACCGCTGATGAAACTTCTGAAGCAGAAAGCTTCTGAAATGGGCTTGACATTTTGATTAATTTTTATTTATTTACAATCTATATAAGAAAGAGAAAACGTATCTAATTGTTGTTAAAACTCAAACAACACATAGAGTTTTCTCCTTTTTTATTATTACTTTTGCAACAGTTTCTCAGTGGAGAAGCTGTTGTTATTCGTTGTAAGAGGTTATTAGATAAGTATTTCGTTAATATATATATAAATAGGTATGAAAATTAAGAATTGTATGTTTGTGGCCTTAGCTGCACTTGCTCTTGCCTCTTGCGGCAAGAAGAGTGGTGGCAGTTTGGCGGACCTTCAAGACAATGAGTTCCCTGTATGCACGGTGGGCGAGTCGAGTGCCAATATGCAGACAACGTATCCTGCTACCATCAAGGGTATTCAGGATGTGGAGGTGCATCCGAAGCTTTCGGGCTATATCACCAACGTCTATGTGCATGAGGGTCAGGCTGTGCGTGCAGGTCAGGTGATGTTTACTATCGACAGCGAGACCTATCGTGCTGCTGTCCTTCAGAGTGAGGCTGCGCTCAACACAGCAGTAGCACAGGCTAATACCACGCGTCTGACTTATCTCAACAACAAAAAGCTCTTTGCCCAGCATATCATCGGACAGTATGAGCTGGAGACAGCGTTGAACAGCTATAAGACTGCTGAGGCTCAAGTTGCCCAGGCCCGCGCCAGTCTGGTATCCGCCCGTGAGACGCTGTCATGGTGCACAGTGACAGCTCCTGTCTCGGGTGTCGTCGGCTCCCTGCCTTTCAAGAAGGGTGCCCTTGTGTCCGCACAGAGCACGCTGACCACCGTGAGTGATGTCTCTACGGTAGAGGTGTTCTTCTCGATGAGTGAGCCTGACATCCTTAGTATGTCAAAGACAGCAGGCAGTGTAGCCGGTGTGCTGCGTGAGATGCCTACCGTAAAGTTGCAGTTGGCTGATGGAACAACATACAACCAGCCTGGCCGCGTAGTGAAGATGAGTGGTGTCATCGATGCCACGACAGGAGCCTACACGCTTATCGCTCACTTTCCAAACCCACAGGGACTGCTAAAAAGTGGTGGTGCCGGGCAAATCATTGTACCGCATGTAAGCAACAATATTATCAGTATCCCACAGGAAGCTACCTCACAGGTGCAGGACAAGTACTTCGTTTATAAGCTTGACAAAGACAACAAGGTGAGATACACCGAGATAAAAGTGAACCCTCAGAATGATGGTGTCAACTATGTGGTGACTTCCGGTCTTAATATCGGCGACCGCTATGTATCCAAAGGTCTGAGCAAACTTACCGATGGTGAGCAGATAAAGCCTATTACTGAAGCACAATATCAGAAGAAGATTGATGATGCCGCCAACCTCTCCAAGGAGCAGGGTACAGCCAAGGGCTTTGTGAAGGCAATGTCCGGAAAGTAATTCGGGACTTTTTACGATTGATGGGGACGGTCCCGTTCAATTCACATAAATAAAAAGAAAACATGACATTTACTAATTTTATCAAGCGTCCGGTGCTCTCCACCGTGATTTCCATCATGCTGGTGCTGTTGGGAACCATCGGTCTGGTGTCACTGCCTATTGAGCAATATCCGGACATAGCCCCTCCTACCATCATGGTACAGGCCTCTTATCAGGGTGCTGATGCCGAGACGGTGATGAAATCTGTCGCCGTGCCTCTGGAAGAGGGCATCAATGGTGTGGAGAACATGACCTATATGACCTCCCAGGCCACCAACGATGGTATGTGTATGATTACGGTTTACTTCAAGCAGGGTGCTGACCCTGATATGGCAGCCGTGAATGTACAGAACCGTGTGTCGCAGGCTCAAGCGCTGTTGCCTTCTGAGGTGACGCAGGTCGGTGTGACGGTCTCCAAGCGTCAGACTTCTAACGTCATCATGTATGCCCTCACGTCTGACGGCCGCTATGACGGACAGTTTGTCACCAACTATAACAACATCAACATCGTGCCGCTCTTGAAGCGTATCAACGGCGTGGGTGATGTGTCGAGCCCGTCAACAGCCAACTATTCCATGCGTATCTGGCTCCAGCCTGATAAGATGAAAGAGTATGGACTTATGCCTTCTGACATCGTGGGTGCCCTTGCTGAGCAGAATATTGAGGCTGCGCCGGGTAAGTTTGGTGAGAATTCCAACGTCGCTTACGAATATACGTTACGCTATAAGGGCCGTCTGTCTACTCCTTTGGAATATGACAATATCATCTTGTCGAGTAAGACAACGGGTGAGACGCTGAAGCTGAAGGATGTGGCCAAGATAGAGTTAGGCTCTCTGATGTACAATGTTAGTCTTGTCAACGACGGCCAGCCCGCCTGTATGGGTATGGTGCAGCAGATTGCCGGTTCTAACGCTACGCAGATTGCTACCGACGTGAAGGCTGCCCTTGCCGAGCAGCAGAAGACGATGCCACCTGGCATGAAGGTCGTCACCATGTATGATGTGACCGACTTCCTCTTCGCATCTATTCATGAGGTGCTCGTGACACTGTTCATCACACTGTTGCTGGTGTTCCTGGTGGTATATGTCTTCCTTCAGGACTTCCGCTCTACGCTCATTCCTATGATTGCCGTACCGGTAGCCTTGATAGGTACATTCCTCTTCTTGTGGATTTTCGGTTTCTCCATCAACCTCCTGACATTGTCAGCCTTGCTGTTGGCTATTGCCATTGTGGTCGATGATGCCATCGTGGTTGTCGAGGCTGTCCATGCCAAGCTCGACCAAGGCTATGACAACTCTCTCACTGCTGCCATTGATGCCATGAACGAGATTTCGGGAGCTATCATCTCTATTACTCTTGTCATGGCTGCCGTGTTCGTTCCGGTATCGTTCATGAGTGGAACGAGTGGTACCTTCTATCGTGAGTTTGGTGTCACCATGGCTGTGAGTATCGTCATCTCGGCTATCAATGCGTTGACACTGTCACCTGCCCTCTGTGCCGTATTCCTCAAACCTCACAAGGCTGATGAGACCGAGAAGAATAAGACTTTCGTAGCACGCTTCCATGCTGGCTTCAACCGCGTATTCGAAAAGACGACGAATAAATACAAGAAAGGTGTAGAGTACGTCATCAACCATAAGGTCATCACGGGTTCCTTAGTCGCTGTCGGAATCGCAGCTTTGGCTATTCTGATGAACACCACCAAGACCGGTCTTGTGCCAGATGAGGACACGGGTACCATCTTCGTTACCATCTCTGCCAATCCGGGTACCTCTCAGGAGCGTACCAAGAAGATTGTCGACGAGGTTGACAAGATGCTGGCCAACAACCCAGCTATCTTGCACCGCAATGCTATCATCGGTTATAACTTCATTGCCGGTCAGGGTTCTGACCAGGCTACGTTCATCATCAAGCTCAAGCCTTTTGAAGAGCGTGCAGGCGGCCTTACCGATCGTATCAAACGGGCCATAGAGGACAAGGATCCCATGGCGCTTGTCGTCAACCCTTACGAGCAGAACTCTGTCTTGGGCATGATTTACAAGCAGACAGCTTCTATCAAGGACGCTCAGATTCTGGCTTTCGGTCCTCCTATGATTCCTGGTTTCTCCGTGCAGAACGGTGTCACGATGACCATGCAGGACAAGACGGGCGGAGACCTGAACAAGTTCTACAATGTCACCAAGAACTTCCTGGCTGAGCTTAACAAGCGTCCGGAGGTGCAGCAGGCTATGACATCCTACAACCCTAACTATCCGCAGTATATGGTTGATGTCGATGTTGCCAAGACCAAGCAGGCAGGCATCTCGCCCAAGGTCGTGCTCTCTGTGCTGCAGGGCTACTATGGTGGTCTTTATGCCTCTAACTTCAATGCCTACGGAAAGCTCTTCCGTGTTATGGTCCAAGGCGATGTGGCCAGCCGTATGTCACCGGAGGGCCTGACACGTATCTATGTACGAACTGCTACTGGTGAGATGGCTCCTGTGAGTGAGTTTGTCAGTCTGCACAAAGTCTATGGACCTTCCAATATCAACCGCTTCAACCTGTTTACGGCTATCAACGTCAGTATTAATGCTGCCGACGGCTATTCTTCAGGTCAGGTGATGAAGGCTATCGAGGAGGTTGCCAAGGAGAACTTGCCTGACGGCTATGGTTATGA
The DNA here is from genome assembly GCA_900543585.1 of uncultured Prevotella sp. GTDB lineage: Bacteria > Bacteroidota > Bacteroidia > Bacteroidales > Bacteroidaceae > Prevotella. Next base: position 80,440 of record UQRP01000001.1, on the reverse strand, counting down.
GTATTCAGGTCTGAGCCGCTCAGAGGCAGAGTCAAGCAACTCTACGGGTCTCATCTTCGTGCTCTGTCTGGTCTTCGTTTACCTCATTCTGAGTGCGCAGTATGAGAGCTATATTCTTCCGTTGTCAGTTTTGCTGTCTGTGCCTTTTGGTCTGGCCGGCGCTTTTGCTTTCACCAATCTCTTTGGGCACAGCAATGACATCTACATGCAGATTTCGCTTATCATGCTGATTGGTCTGTTGTCCAAGAACGCCATCCTTATCGTGCAGTACGCCCTTGAGCGCCGACAGATTGGTATGGCCATCAAATGGGCCGCCATTTTAGGTTCTGCTGCCCGTCTGCGTCCTATCCTGATGACCTCTCTAGCCATGATTATCGGTCTGCTACCGCTGATGTTCGCATCCGGTGTAGGCAAGAATGGTAACCAGACCTTGGGTGCTGCCGCTGTAGGAGGTATGTTGTTAGGTACCATCTGCCAGCTCTTCGTCGTGCCGGCACTGTTCTGCATCTTCCAGTGGCTTCAGGAGCGTCTCACGCCGCTGAAGTTCGAGGATCAGATAGACCTTGAAGGTGCTTCACAGCTCAAACAGTATGCACACAATCACAAGATGGTTGTCTACAAGGATCAGTTTGAAGACGATAATAAACAGTAAAGATGAAAATATATAGTAACATCATATTAGTTGGTCTTGCAGCCCTGTCACTGACAGGCTGCAAGAGCCTTTACGGCAAGTACGAGCGTTCAGCCGTCAACACACAGGGCCTTGTCCGCGACCCTGTCTCGGCTACCGACACTCTCGCCGTAACCGATACGACGTCATTGGGCAGCATGCCGTGGCGTGAGGTCTTCACAGACCCACAGTTGCAGGTGCTCATACAAAAGGCCATTGACAACAACACCAACATGCTCAATGCTGCCCTCAATGTAGACATGGCCGAGGCGCAGCTCAAGGCTGCCAAGTTAGCCTTCATTCCGCAGTTTACGTTCACCCCTCAGGGAACGATAACGCGCTTCAATGATGTCACCACGAAGAGCTATTCCATCCCTGTCAATGCCTCTTGGAATCTGTCTCTCTTTGGCGGTCTGACCTCTGCCAAGCGTGCCCAGCAAATGGTCCTGCTCCAGAGCCAGGATTACAAGCGCTCGGTGCAGACATCGCTCGTGGCCAATGTTGCCAATCTCTACTACACGCTGCTGTCACTCGACAAGCAGATGCAGATTGTCAACGACATGGAGAAACTCACCAAGGAGACTTGGGACATCATGAAGGTCCAGCATCAGGAAATTGCCGGTGTGCGGTCCACAGCCGTACAGAGTGCTGAGAGCAACTACTACAGCGTACTGACACAGAAGAAGGAGCTGGAGCGTGGCATCCGTGAGGCCGAGAACTCTCTGAGCCTTCTCCTCAGTGAGCCTGTACACTCCATAGCTCGCGGAGATATGGACAGCCAGGTGCTCCCCACCAATCTTGCTGTCGGTGTGCCCATGAATCTGTTGGCCAACCGTCCTGATGTCCACGCCAACGAGATGAATCTCGCCAGTTGCTTCTATCAGGTGGAGAATGCGCGTAGCAAGTTCTATCCAAGCATCACAATCAGCGGCACAGGCGGCTTCAGCAATGGCTCGGGCATGGTAAACCCCGGTAAATGGCTGGCTTCCGCTGTCGGTGCACTGACACAGCCAATCTTCATGAATGGTCAGCTCACGGCCAACCTCAAAGTGGCACAAGATACCTACCAGCAGGCCTATAACACCTGGCAGCAGAGCATCCTCCAGGCTGGGTCTGAGGTGAGCAACGCCCTGGTGCAGTACAACAGCTCTGAAGAGAAGAGCCAGATAGAAGCTAAGCAGATAGAGGTGCTGAAGAAGAATGTTGAAGACACACGCGCTTTGATGGCGAGTGCCGGCAGCACGTATCTTGAGGTCATCACAGCAGAGAGCAACCTGCTCAATGTGCAGCTCTCCAAGGTCAGCGACGACCTCGCCAAGATGCAGGCTGTTGTAAGCCTCTACGAAGCTTTAGGTGGTGGAACTTATTAAATCGAAGAGAAATGGCAAATCAAATCAGTCCGCAAGCTGTCATCTCGCCCAAGGCGAAGATTGGCAACAACGTAAAGATATATCCTTTCGTCTATATTGAGGATTACGTAGAGATTGGCGACAACTGCGTCATCAACCCCTTCGTGAGCATCCTTAATGGTGTGAAGATGGGCAATACCAACATGGTGCACCAAGGTACTGTGTTGGGAGCACTGCCCCAGGATTTCAATTTCCATGGTGAGCGCTCAGAGCTTATCATCGGCAACAACAATATCTTCCGAGAGAATGTTGTCGTCAACCGCGCTACTCACGAAGGCGACGCTACCATCATTGGCAACGACAACTTCTTCATGGAAGGTGTGCATATCAGCCACGACACACACATTGGCGACAAGAATGTGTTTGGCTATGGCACTAAGATTGCTGGCTCATGCGAGATAGGCATGGGAGCTATCTTCTCAACGTCTGTGGTCGCCAACCCGCATGTTCGTGTTGGAGATTTAGCAATGATTCAGGCTGGTACCACTTTCTCAAAAGATGTACCGCCCTATGTCATCGTTGGCTGCGATCCAAACAAATACATCGGCGTCAACAGCACCATGATGAGCATTGCCGGTATCGAAGAGAAAGTTCAGAAGCATATCGCCAATGCTTACCGTCTGGTCTTCAATGGTCAGAACAGTGTCTTTGACGCTGCCCTGCAGATAGAACAGCAGGTGCCTGACAGCAAGGAGATTCAGAATGTGGTGAAATTCCTGAACTCCACGAAGATAGGAATCATAACAAAAATGTAGTTCATACCTATGCATTTTTAGTTCAGCTTATCTAATAAGCATTCTTGGAGGGACGGCCGTGAGGTGCGTCCCTCTTTTTATTTTTCTTGGAAACTACTTTTTATTGCAATCTTTTCGGATTATTCTTACGAATGTGAAAATAAATTCGTAAGTTTGCAGTTAAGTTTTAGATTATGAACCGAAAAGAACGATATACATACATCATCGACTATTTCAAGAAGAATCAGCCAGAGGTTACCACCCAACTGGATTTTGGTTCTGCTTTTCAGTTGCTGTGTGCCACTTTGTTGTCGGCGCAATGCACAGACAAGCGTATCAATGAGGTCACACCGGCTCTCTTCCAGCGTTATCCCACCGCACAAACGATGGCTACTGCTGAGGTCGATGATATTTTAGAGTTCATCCACAGTGTCAGCTATCCCAATAGTAAGGCCCGCCACTTATTGGAGATGTCCAAGATGATAGTCAACGATTTTGGTGGTGAGGTACCTTCTACCACCAACGACCTTGTCAAGCTCCCAGGCGTAGGACGTAAGACCGCTAACGTCTTACAGGCAGTATGGTTCGGGAAGGCAGTCATGGCTGTTGACACACATGTCTATCGCGTCTCACATCGCCTCGGGCTCGTTCCTGCCGCTGCCAACACACCACAGAAGGTGGAAGAATATTTAGAGAAGAGCATACCCAAGGAAGATATACCGAGGGCTCATCATTGGCTGCTCCTCCACGGACGCTACGTCTGCCTGAGTGCAAAGCCAAAATGCGAGAGCTGCCCATTCGATAAAATTTGTCCAAAACTTTTGGACAACAGCAAACTGTCTAAGTAGACAATAACCCAAGACATTTTCTATGAACTACCAGTTGATAAAAGATTTTCTTACGGCCGTGGCGGCCAACAACAACCGGCCATGGTTTCAAGAACATAAAGATGAATACCAAGCCGCAAAGTCAGATTTCGAGAGCGGGGTAGGGGAGTTCATCGCTGCATTGTCAAAGTTCGATCCCGAGATAGCCCATCTCACGCCCAAAGACTGCTGCTACCGATTTTATCGGGACATACGTTTCAGTCCCGATAAATCACCATACAAACGCCACTTCGGAGCATACGTATGTGCCCATGGCAAGAAAGCTCTGCGCGGCGGATACTATCTGCACCTGCAACCCGGGCATTGCCTCATCGCCGTTGGAAGCTATTGGCTGCCAACGAACATCCTCACCTCAACACGCAATGAGATCATGGGGAATATCGATGACTGGCGCAAATGTGTGGAGAACAAGGCTTTCATCAACCTCTTTGGCCGACCCAACGAGTCGAGATGGGAAGATGAGGAGAATGTAGACCCTAAAGGTTTTGGCTTAGGCTGTCAGAAGAAAGCTCCTAAGGACTTTCCAAAAGACTATGAGTTCCTAAACTATCTGAAGATGAAAGATTACTGCGCTTGGCACTGTCTTGACGAAGACTTCTTCTCACAGCAAGACTGGGCAGAGAAGGCTGCTGATATTCTCAAAGTTGCTAAGCCTATGATGGATTTCGTCAATAGCGTCATCGACGACTACGAATAGGATTTTCCATCACCAATAAGACATCTAAGATAACCGCTAAATAACAACGACAATGAAAAATTTCCAGAGCAACGTCTTTGCAACTTTTGTGGGCATGGTCCTTTTCTGCATCGCAGCCGGCATCATCAGCTTGATTGGTATTTTAGGAATGGCCATTTCTGCAAGTTCTACCACAGAAGTCAAGGATGGCAGTGTCCTCGTATTAAACCTTGATGGGATATTAGAGGAGCAAGCCTCGTCTGCTTCTCCTTTAGAGATGCTGCAAGGGCAGGAAGGCAATCATCTCGGTCTTGCCGAGACGCTGTCTGCTATTCAGAAAGCGAAGAAGTCTGATAAGATAAGAGGTATTCTCATCGAAGGCGGTGGCATTGACGGTGATCTGGCACAGTTGCAGGAGATGCGCAGAGCGCTGACAGACTTCAAGAAGTCTGGGAAGTGGATTATCGCATATGGCGAAGGCTTCAGCACCGGTTGCTACTATGTTGCTTCTGTAGCCGACAAATTATATTTAAACCCACAGGGGTCCATCAACTGGCAAGGTTTGGGCGCCCAGCTCTATTTTGTCAAAGACATGCTGGCAAAAGTGGGGATAAAATACTATAGCTTCAAATGCGGCAAATATAAAAGCGCTACAGAGATGCTGACGGAGGAGCATATGAGCGAGCCCAGTCGTCAACAGGCTGAGCAGTATCTTGGGCAATGGTGGAACACCATCACGGAGGCGGTGGCTAAAAGTCGCAACATCAGCAAAGATTCGCTCAATGCCTACGCTGATCGCGTCATCTCTTTAGAAAGCACTAAAAATCTTGTGAAATACAAGATGATAGATGGCGTCCTCTATAACGATGAGATACAGAAAGTTATCATGAAGAAATTGGGCTTAAAAGAAGATGACGATATTCCCCAAGCCACCGTTGAGGACATGAAGGGTGTTGATACCGACGACTCAGGCGATGCCATAGCCGTCTACTATGCTTCTGGTGTCATTGTGAGCGAGGTTCCTCCTCAGAATGCCATGCAAGGGATGAAGTTCATTGCCAGCGACGAAGTCTGTAAGGACCTTGCCGACCTTGCCGACGACGATGATGTCAAGGCTGTTGTTTTGCGTGTCAACTCTCCCGGCGGCTCAGCCTATGCTTCCGAGCAGATCTGGCATGCCATAGAGAATCTCAAAAAGGTCAAGCCCGTTGTCGTTTCTATGAGTGGTTATGCTGCTTCGGGTGGCTACTACATCAGCAGCGGGGCTAACTATATCTACGCTGACCCAGCCACTATCACCGGCTCTATCGGAATCTATGGTGCCTTCCCTGATGGTACCGGACTGGCTGAGAAACTTGGCGTGAAGTTTGACGAGGTGAAGACAAACCGCAACGCTACGATGATGTCTAACTACTTTGGACTGCTAACGGCATCGCTAACCCCGGAGCAGTCCAACAAGATACAGGCGTATATCAACAATGGATATACCCTCTTCAAGTCACGTGTGGCGCAGGGCCGTCATCTCTCTATGCAAGCCGTCGAGGAGCGTGCCCAAGGACATGTCTTCACGGGAGAAGATGCACTGAAGCTGAAATTGGTTGATGCGCTCGGCGGCACCGACGAGGCTGTAGCGAAGGCTGCAAGTCTTGCAAAACTCTCAGATTATCATACAGTGGCGTATCCTGAAGAGAAAAGTTTCATAGAACAACTACTCATGGACACGACCAACAAAGATAAATACCTCAACGACCAACTACGGCTGACTCTTGGACAGTATTATGTTCCATTCATGACGATGCGAATCATCAACAGCATGGACCACGTCCAGACTCTCATGCCTTTTAATATCATATATAATAAGTAGATGGAGGGAGATCTGATAAAGATACACGAAAGCCTTCTGCCACTGAGCTGGATCTATGGCTTTGGCGTCTGCTTTCGCAACAGGCTCTTTGATATGGGCTTGCTGCCTCAGCAGGCTTACGACATACCTGTCATCTCGGTAGGAAACATTACCGTAGGCGGGACAGGGAAAACACCACATGTGGAATACCTCGTCAGACTGCTTAGCAATACTGCCAAGGTGGCTGTCCTATCTCGTGGCTATAAACGGAAGACGAAGGGATATATCCTGGCTGACGACACTGCCACAGCGAAGGAGATAGGCGATGAACCGTACCAGATAAAGAAGAAGTTTCCCAACATCTATGTCGCCGTCGACGCTGACCGCCGTGAGGGTATTGACCGGCTTACCCATGACGAGGCCTCCAAAGATGTGGAGGTTATCTTGCTCGACGATGCCTTCCAGCATCGTTATGTCAAACCCGGCATCAACATTCTGCTCGTTGATTATCATCGGCTCATTATCTACGACAAGCTCCTGCCTGCCGGCCGACTTCGCGAGCCTCTGAGCGGAAAGAACCGCGCTGACTTTGTCATCATCACTAAATGTCCACACGACATGAAGCCAATGGACATTCGCGTACTGACAAAGGCTATGAACCTTTATCCTTATCAGATGCTCTACTTCACCACAATGGACTATGACTTTCCATACCCGTTGTTCAAGGACAGAAGTCTCAAGCTACAAACAGCAGAGCTCAAACCGAAGAATGTCCTTCTCCTCACCGGCATTGCGTCGCCGGAAGAGATGGCTAATGACCTCAAGGGCAAGTGCCGTTCTTTGACACCACTGACCTTCAGCGACCATCATAATTTCCTGGCAAAAGATGTCGCAAGGATAAACGAGACTTTTGCAGAAGTAGCCTCACCAAAGATTATCCTGACTACCGAGAAAGACTCTACAAGATTGCTCCAACTCGAAGGGCTGAGCCAAGAGGTCCGTGACAACCTCTACGTACTGCCTATAAAGGTGAGATTCATGCAGGAACAAGAAGAAATTTTCAATAATAAGATATTAAGCTATGTACGAAAAAATTCAAGAAACAGCATCCTGGCTAAGGTCAAGGATGCCCGCTCATCCCACGACGGCCATCATTCTGGGCACAGGCCTGGGACAATTAGCTTCAGAGATAACTGACACTACAGAGTTTCCTTACAAAGATATCCCCAACTTCCCGGTCTCTACCGTGGAGGGGCACGCCGGTAAGCTCATCTTCGGCAAGCTCGGTGGAAAGGACATCATGGCTATGGATGGCCGCTTCCATTATTATGAGGGCTATACCATGAAAGAAGTGACCTTCCCCATCCGTGTCATGTACGAATTAGGCATCAAGACACTCTTTGTCAGCAATGCCTCTGGCGGAATGAACCCCAGCTTCAAGATTGGTGACCTGATGATTATCGATGACCATATCAATTTCTTCCCCGAGCACCCTCTCCATGGCAAGAATTTCCCCACTGGTCCTCGTTTCCCGGATATGCACGAGGCCTATGACAAAGGTCTGCGCGACCTCGCTGACGAGATAGCCAAAGAGAAGGGTATCAAAGTTGTTCATGGCGTCTATGTGGGTGTGCAAGGACCGACCTTTGAGACGCCTGCTGAATATCGCATGTACCGCATTCTCGGCGGCAGTGCAGTGGGAATGAGCACGGTGCCTGAGGTTATTGTCGCTCGCCACTGCGGAATGAAAGTCTTTGGCATCAGCGTTATCACTGACTTAGGAGGCTTTGATGTGCCCGTGAAGGTCAGCCATGAGGAAGTTCAGAAGGCTGCCAACGCCTCACAGCCGCTGATGACAGAGATATTCCGAGAAATGATACTCAGGTCGAAGTAAAAAAAAAATGGAAATAAAAGAATTAGGAGAATTTGGACTCATTCGCCGGCTCACTAACGATATCAAGCCTAAAAACGAGTCTACACTGAAAGGTGTTGGCGACGACTGCACGGTATTGTTCTACCCTGACAAGGAAGTCTTGGTCACCACAGATATGCTCATGGAAGGCGTACATTTCGATCTCACCTATAACGACATGGCCCAGTTAGGCTATAAGAGTGCAATGGTGAACATCAGTGACATCTTTGCCATGAACGGCACACCACTCCAGATGCTTGTCAGCATTGCATTGGGCAAGCGCTTCAAGGTAGAAGACCTTGATGACTTCTACAACGGTCTGCGACAGGCTTGTGACAAATGGAACGTAGATATCGTTGGTGGCGACACTTGTTCGTCTATGACAGGACTGGCCATCAGCATCACCTGCATAGGAGAGGCTGCCAAGGAAGATATCGTGTACCGTAGCGGGGCCAATGAGACGGACCTTGTCTGTGTCAGCGGAGACCTCGGCGCGTCTTACATGGGCCTACAACTCTTGGAGCGAGAGAAGAGCGTCTACTACCAACAGATAGACAGCATCAACGCCAAGATTCGGAAAGCTCAGAAAGAAGGCAACGAAGGACTCGTGAAGCACTTACAGGAGGAGGGAATGAAATACATCGACTTCCAGCCTGACTTTGCCGGTAAAGAATATCTGTTACAACGGCAATTGCGGCCGGAAGCCAGAGGTGACATCATCAAGTTGCTTAAAGAGAACAACATCCGCCCCACAGCTATGATGGATATCTCCGACGGTCTGAGTTCAGAGTTGCTGCATATCTGTCACCAGAGCCACTGCGGTTGCAGAATCTACGAGAAGAACATCCCTATTGACTATCAGACTGCTGTAGCCGCCGAAGAGTTCAACATGAATGTCACCACCTGTGCTATGAATGGCGGTGAAGATTATGAGTTGCTCTTTACGTGCCCCATCGGTGACCACGACAAACTCGACTCTCTGGAAAGCCAAGGTATTCACCAGATTGGTTACATTACCAAGGAAGAGTTAGGATGCCGGCTGATATCAAGAGGCGATGCTAAGGAATTCGACATCACGGCACAAGGCTGGAATCCACTGAAATAATACAAAAACCATAGAAAAAGGGCGTGCAATCATCACTGCACGCCCTTTTTCAACCTTTTAACGATGGCTATAATAATAAATGATTCTATCTCAAGTCTATGATGTCAGCTTTCGGGAAATCCTTGGCATTGAAGGTAAACTTACTGTCAGGCTGATTCACAGCCCTAAAGTTATTAACAGAGATGTAGGTCCAGTCATTGCCTTGACGCATCTTGACAAGTGAAGGGGTATAGGTGCACTTGTTGATGGTGATGTAAGCTTCCTGCACGCTCCGCTTCTTGTTCTGTGCCACCATATGCACCACATAACTGCTTCCGCTCTTTGTCATGGAGAGATTATATCCGTTCTTATACATAGAAATAAAAGTATACGGATTCATACTCATGCGCTTAGCCTCGTTAGGGTTGGAGACATTCACCTCATTGGTCATCTTCAGGTAGCTCCATTGGGTCTTACCATTATACCATACGATAGCCTTTCTGGTACGAGCCTGAAACTTATTACCTTTTATGGCTATCGTCCCAGACTGTGCACCTATCTTCTTACCTGAGATATTGAAGTTAGCCTGCGCACCGCCTTTGCGCCCTACTACAGAAGCTGTCTTGTTGAGAACCTTCATGGCCTGTGCCGAGCTTTGGGCCGATACACAGACACTGACGAGTAATAAAAGTCCTAAAAGGATATTCTTTTTAAAACTAATCATTTGGCTTATATTTTTGATTTACAATTCTCTTTGTATCCTGACTGTGGTTTAAGCAGCCCCATGCACTCTTGCCAAGAGCGCATTGAGACTGACCTCATCTTGCAGCAACACCTCACGCGGTTTAGAGCCCTGCGCCGGTCCAACGACCCCCGCCTTTTCCAACTGGTCCATCAGTCGACCGGCGCGATTGTAGCCTATCGAGAACCTACGCTGTATCATACTTGTAGACCCCTGCTGAGAGATGACGATGGCATGAGCAGCCTCATCAAAGTAAGGATCCAGACTCTGCACTTCAGATTCTCCAAAGCCTCCGTTGTCATTGCTATTAGGATCATCGGGTTCGGGAAGTTCCAACGGATCTACAGGTCCGGGCTGGGCTGCAATATAATCGTTGACAGCCTCTATCTCTGGAGTGTCAATGAAGGCACACTGTACACGTACCGGTTCACCACCCCCGAGGAAGAGCATGTCACCTCGTCCCACCAGTTGATCAGCACCCGTACGGTCCAAGATAGTACGGGAGTCTATCTGTGAGGCCACACGGAAAGCCATTCGACCCGGGAAGTTGGCCTTGATGTTACCAGTGATAATCTTTGTCGTAGGACGCTGCGTGGCAATAATCATATGAATGCCCACGGCACGGGCCAGCTGGGCGATACGAGCAATAGGGAGCTCTATCTCTTTGCCAGCTGTCATAATCAGGTCACCAAACTCATCGATGACGACAACGATATACGGCATAAACTCATGCCCATCAGTGAGCCGAAGCTTGTGATGGATAAACTTATCGTTGTATTCGTCTATCTTCTTCACCTGAGCCTTCTTCAGAAGATCGTAACGGTGATCCATGAGTTTACAGAGAGAGTTAAGCGTTCTCACTACTTTCTGAACGTCGGTAATGATAGGCTCATCCTCATTCTCTGGCAGTGAAGCCATATAGTGTGGAGCTATCTTGTTATAGATGCTAAACTCCACTTTCTTAGGGTCGACAAGCACAAACTTCAGCTCGTTAGGATGCTTCTTATATAATAAAGATGTGATAATAGCGTTCAAGCCCACAGATTTACCTTGTCCTGTAGCACCGGCAACGAGCAGGTGAGGGAGCTTAGCAAGGTCTACCATGAACACCTCGTTGGTGATGGTCTTTCCCAAGGCCATCGGCAGCGCCATCTTTGTCTCTTGGAACTTCTTGGTGTTGAGCACGCTCTCCATAGACACAATCTTCGGCTTCTTGTTAGGTACCTCAATACCAATGGTACCCTTTCCCGGTATAGGTGCAATGATACGAATACCGAGTGCCGACAAACTCAATGCGATGTCAGCTTCAAGACCGCGGATGCGACTGATACGCACACCCTCAGCGGGAGTTATCTCATACAGCGTCACGGTAGGACCAACGGTAGCATTGATTTTGCTGATACCCACACCAAAGCTTTTCAGGACCTCGACAATACGCGCATTGTTGGCCTTAACCTCATTCATGTCTATGGCCAGCTTGTTGTCATATTTCTTCAGCAGGTCACAAGACGGGAAGCGATAGTTGGTAAATGGCTCCCAAGGATTGATGGGAGTGTCGAGATTGCTGCTGCCCACAACCGCACTTGTGGCTTCTTCCTCTTTCTTCTGCTCTGCCACAGTTAGCTCACTGGTAGGAGAGGGTTTCTCATTAGCGTCCGGTTCTGTCCTTTTCTCAGTTTTTGGCGCTGGGCTTTGACCTTGTGACATATCAGTAAGGTCGACGACGGCAGCATTGTCATCATCAGCAGAAGGCTCAGAATCATTGGCTCCGGCCTCAATATCCTCCTCTATCGGCTCCTCAACTTGACCATTAACAGTAAGTTTTATCTTACTGTGGATGTATTTAGTCGGGTTCAGAATCTTCCGCACCACTTCTATCGTCTCTCTGCTCAGATAGGTGAGGAATGCTATAGCTGTGACGATAAGAATTGCCAAGAGGCCTGGAGCGCCCACCATATCCTCGATGCGCTGGACTATGAAAAGCCCATGCTGGCCACCGGGATTGAACACGGCCTCACCCATATAGGGAGAGATAAACTTGGCAAAAGCCACTGACGTCCATACCATAACAAAAGCCAAGCAGAAGAACCACTTCCAAAGATTGACTTTATAGACCTGCATCAGACGCAGAGCCACCAATATGAAAAAGACCGGTATGAGAAAGGCTGGAAAGCCAAAATTAACCGTGATGAGGAAATAGGACAGTATGGCACCAAAAGAGGCACAACGATTGGTAAACTCATGATTGGTGTTGAACACCTCCATGGGCTTAAGATTTTCCAAGATGCTCTGGTCAGCACTGCCCGTAGTGAGATAACTCACCATAGCAATGACGGCATACACCGACACTGCCAAAAGAATGACGCCAAGGAAAAAATCGGTGGTGTCACTGTGAAATCTATTTTGTATGCCAACCGCCTCACTAAAAGACTTAGATTTGCGGGTGGATTTCTTTTTTGCCATAAAAATATTTTTTGCGCTGCAAAAGTAATCCATTTCATCGTAAAAACAAAGGTTAAACGTCTTCTTTTTTATCTATCGCTAACTTTTTTGATATTATTCAAAAAACAAGAATGAGATATAAGTTGTGTCTCATTTCTTTTTTATACTTTTGCACACTGAAAAGGAATAACAATGAATAAGACCATTTACAGCCGCTTTGATAAGAAAGCCATCACCGACCTTCCCGTGGTGGTCTTCCCTGGCCGTATCATCACCATCATGACTCCCGGTGAAGCAGAGAAAGCCGTTAACTTCCTGCTCTCCGGAGATATTATGGGTGTCGACACTGAGACAAAGCCATCGTTTCACAAAAACGAACAGCACAAGGTTGCACTGCTACAAGTTGCAAACCGTGATACTTGCTTTCTGTTCCGTCTGAACATGACAGGGATAACACCCGCAATAAAAAGACTACTGGAAGACGCTACGGTAAAAAAGATAGGGCTTTCCTGGCATGACGATATCCATGGTTTGGAAGCAAGGGAAAAGTTCACACCCGGATGGTTCATAGACCTCCAAGATATAGTAGGAAAGATTGGCATCATGGATTTAAGTCTTCAGAAGATTTACGCCAATATCTTCCATAAGAAAATCTCCAAACGCCAGCGTCTGAGCAACTGGGAGGCTCCCGTACTCTCCGACAAGCAGAAACAATATGCCGCCATTGATGCATGGGCATGCATACAGCTCTATGATGAAATCATGAGACTGAAAGAGAATGGCGATTACGAACTTATTGACACCACTCCTGTTGAGAACAATCCTACAGAGAGCGTAGAAAAACATTGATAGCTGTTATTTATGTATAAGAATATATATCTTAAACGTGGCAAAGATGAGTCGCTAAAGCGTTTCCATCCTTGGATCTTCTCCGGGGCCATCAACAAGATGGATGAAGGTATCGCGGAGGGTGACATCGTTAAGGTGTTCTCGCAGAAAGGAGACTTCATGGCTGTAGGCCATTATCAGAAAGGCACCATCGCCGTTCGTGTACTGTCGTTTGATGACATAGCCATTGATGACGCTTTTTGGGAGACACGCATCGCCTCTGCGTTCAACATGCGTAAGAGCATAGGCATTGCCGACAATCCGGCCAACAACACCTACCGCCTTGTCCATGGCGAGGGTGACTATCTGCCAGGACTCGTCATCGACTGCTATGGTCCCACTGCCGTGGTTCAAGCACATAGCGTAGGAATGCACTACAGCCGTCAGGCCGTCTGCCAGGCTCTGCTCAAAGTGATGGGTGACAGGATAGAAAATGTATTCTATAAGAGTGAGACAACATTGCCGTACAAAGCTGACCTCGGACAGGAAGATGGTTTCCTCTATGGCAACACTGACGACAATACGGCTGAAGAAAATGGGCTGAAGTTCCATATTGACTGGCTTAAAGGCCAGAAGACCGGATTCTTTGTCGACCAGCGAGAGAACAGAAGTCTCTTGGAGAGTTATGCCAAAGACAGAAGCGTCCTCAATATGTTTTGCTATACCGGCGGTTTCTCTGTCTATGCCATGCGTGGTGGGGCCAAACTCGTTCACTCTGTGGACAGTAGCGCCAAGGCCATAGAGCTCACCAAAGCCAACATCGCCATGAACTTTCCGGGAGATAACAGACATGAGGCCATCTGCGACGATGCATTCAAATATCTCGACAGCCACAATGACAAGTACGACCTCATCATTCTCGACCCGCCTGCCTTTGCCAAGCACCGGTCGGCCTTGCACAATGCCCTCAAAGGCTACATCAGACTCAATGTCTTAGGTCTGAAGCGCATTAAGCATGGCGGCATCCTGTTTACTTTCAGCTGTTCACAGGCCGTATCCAAAGAGCAGTTCCGTACGGCTGTATTCACTGCTGCTGCACAGGCCAACAGGCAAGTGCGCATTCTGCATCAGCTGCATCAACCCGCTGACCACCCCATCAATATCTACCACCCGGAAGGCGAGTATCTCAAAGGGCTCGTACTTTATGTAGAGTAGGGTAGGGAAGAACATCATTATAGGAGGAGATGCCTTAAAGCATCTCCTCTAACGTTTGTATACCCTTCATAGTACAAAAGCCCCTGATATACAACATGGTGACGTCCTTGAAGATTTGTTGGGGCGTATAGTGCTCCATCAATTTGCTTTGGACAATATATGTCATAGACTCTGAGTTGACGGCCTGAATGAGCCCAAAATTGACATCACTACGAAAGTAGCCTTCTTCCACACCTTTCTTGAAGAAGCGCATGGCACCTTTCTGCTTATTACTATGGTCTGCCTCAAGCCACTTGATAACAGCAGGATACTTATGAAGGTCATAGAAGTAGCTTGATGAAACATAGCTGAGACATTTCATCTGATAGCGGTAGAACTCTACGATAATGGCTATCACGTTAGGTTTCCTCTCTTTGATAAAGCGATCCATGTGAGCTTCCTTGTCCTTCTGCCATTGCCTGACGCATTCCAAAAGAAGCTGCTCCTTCGTACCAAAGAGTTCATACAACGTGCGCTTCGACATTGACAGCGCCCCGGCAATGTCGTCCATTTTCACAGCCTTGATGCCCTTGTCCTGAAACTCTGCCATTGCAGTCTTCAGGACTTTCTCTGTCAACTCCCGACGGTGTTCTATAGAAATATCAGCTCCGTACATATGCCCTTTTGTCTTTTTTGCATGCAAAATTACAAAAAAGAGGAAAAACTATTCTCCTTTTAATAGTTTTTATTAATTTTGCATGTGAAAGTAGAGAACTAATAATAATTTAATCTTGTTAGTATGGTAAAGATCACTAAAGAGGCAGCTCTTGCTTATCATCATGAAGGCCGCCCAGGAAAAATTGAGGTTAAGCCCACAAAGCCATACCGCACCCAGACCGATTTAAGCCTTGCTTATTCACCTGGTGTGGCTTATCCTTGTCTTGAAATCCAGAAGAATCCAGACGATGTCTACAAATACACCGACAAAGGTAACTTGGTAGCCGTTATCTCCAATGGCACTGCTGTCCTTGGTCTTGGTGACATCGGAGCCATGAGCGGAAAGCCTGTCATGGAAGGTAAAGGTCTGCTGTTCAAGATCTATGGTGGCATCGACGTCTTCGATATCGAAGTCAACGAGAAAGATCCAGAGAAGTTCTGTGAGGCCGTAGAGAAGATTGCGCCGACTTTCGGTGGTATCAACCTTGAGGATATTAAGGCGCCAGAGTGCTTCTATATCGAGAATCGACTGAAAAAGACGCTCGACATCCCTGTGATGCATGATGACCAGCATGGTACTGCCATCATCTCCGCCGCCGGCCTGCTCAATGCCTTGGAAGTAGCAGGAAAGAAAATTGAGGATGCCAAGTTCGTTATCAACGGTGCCGGTGCTGCTGCCATCAGCTGCACAAAGCTCTATTGCTCTCTGGGTGCCAAACATGAAAATATCCTGATGTTGGACTCTCGTGGCGTTATCTACAAAGGCCGCGACCATGTCAATGAGCAGAAGGCCGAGTTTGCCACATCACGTACCGACATCCACACGCTTGAGGAAGCCATCAAGGGTGCTGATGTTTTTGTAGGACTCTCCAAAGGCAATATTCTTTCTCAGGATATGATTCGCTCAATGGCTGATAATCCTATCGTCTTTGCTTTGGCAAATCCCGTTCCGGAGATTTCTTACGAGGATGCCACGGCAGCACGTCCCGATGTGCTGATGTCTACCGGCCGATCTGACTATCCCAATCAGATAAACAATGTCATCGGATTCCCGTATATCTTCCGTGGTGCTCTCGACGTTCATGCCAAAGCTATCAATGAGGAGATGAAGCTTGCTGCTGTCAAGGCTATTGCTGACCTTGCCAAGCAACCCGTACCCGACATTGTCAATGAGGTCTATCATGTCAACGACCTGACCTTCGGTCCCAAGTACTTCATTCCGAAGCCCGTAGACCCACGCCTTATCACAGAGGTGTCGGCTGCCGTTGCCAAGGCCGCTATCGACAGTGGCGTCGCCCGCCGTACCATCAGCGACTGGGATGCCTATAAAGACCATCTCCGTCAGCTGCTCGGCCAGGAGACACAGTATACGCGTACCCTCCATGCCACCGCCGCCTTGCATCCGCAGCGCGTCGTCTTCGCTGAGGGTGGTCACCCAACAATGATGAAGGCTGCCGTGCAGGCACTGGCAGAAGGAATCTGTAAGCCTATCCTCCTTGGCAACCCCGACCGCCTGAATCGCCTGGCTAAACGCCTCAAACTCGACCTGACGGGCGTGCAGATTGTTGATATGCGCGCTGACAAGGAGCAAGGACATCGCGCTACCTACGCTAAGCACCTCGCTGAAAAACGAGCTCGCGAGGGCGTCACCTTCGAAGAAGCCTACGACAAGATGTACGAGCGCAACTACTTTGGTATGTCCATGGTGGAGCAGGGAGATGCAGATGCCTTTATTACAGGACTTTACACCAAATATAGCAACACCATCAAGGTAGCCAAAGAGGTCATCGGTGTGAAACCGGAGTATAACACCTTCGCTACCATGCACATCCTTAACACCAAGAAGGGCGTCTACTACCTTGCCGACACCCTTATCAACCGCCATCCCGACAAGAATGTGCTGTACGACGTTGCCAAGCTGGCTGCCCATACCGTCAGATTCTTCAACCAGGAGCCCGTGATGGCATTGGTAAGCTATTCCAACTTTGGTACAGATACAATTGGCTCACCAGTAGCTGCTCATGAGGCTGTGGCTCGCTTGCAGAAGGAATATCCTGACATGCTTGTCGATGGTGAGATGCAGGTAAACTTCGCATTGAACCGTGAGCTTCGCGACGATAAGTATCCATTTACCAGACTGAAGGACAAGAATGTCAACACACTCGTATTCCCGAACATGAACTCTGCCAATATCAGCTATATGATGATCAAGGCACTGGATCCTGATTGTGAGGTCATCGGTCCTGTCCAGATGGGTCTTAACAAGCCGATACATTTCACCGATTTTGAGGCCAGTGTCAGCGATGTCATCAACGTGACAGCCGTTGCCGTCATTGATGCTTACGTTGACAAGGTCAAGAACAACAAGTAAATTCAAGTTTGCAAAATACCTGAAGGAGTAGCCTTGTGGCTGCTCCTTTTTATTTTTTATAATGGCAGCCATTTGACTGAAACTTCCGTGACTTCCGTACTTCCGTAACTTCTGAGCCATATTTCGCGACCCATCCTATTTATCATAAGCGTACTAATACACACAAAGCTATATAACGAGAGGGAAGCGCAGCTTTGCTGCAAAATCTCTCCCTATGGGCCATCACGATGCACGGCAAATGCCAACGATATCTGTGGCATATGCCAAAGAAGTCCGTGGCAAATGCCAACGATATCTGCGGCATATGCCACCGATCATAACGACGAATAGAATTAATGCGAAAAAGACTGAAATATCATTTGTTACAGAGCTATAATTTTGTTACCTTTGCATAGAGTTTTACTTTCCAAGAAGTTTTGAAGGATAATATACTATTATGTGGCTAATATTTGCATTCGTCTCAGCAGCATTGCTCGGTTTTTATGATGTCTTCAAGAAAAAGTCTCTCCAAGGCAACGCGGTGATTCCGGTATTATTGTTAAACACCATTTTCTGCTCACTCATTTTTCTGCCACTCATCGTGTTGTCCTCCTCAACACATTTGCTTGACGGAACCATCTTCTTTGTCGCAGGTGGCGGTTGGGAGATGCACAAATATATACTTCTTAAAAGCGTCATCGTCCTCTCCAGTTGGTTTTTCGGATATATCGGAATGAAGCATCTGCCCTTGACAATCGTAGGTCCCATCAATGCAACGCGCCCTGTCATGGTGCTTATAGGTGCTCTGCTCGTCTTTGGTGAGCAGCTCAATGGATGGCAATGGGCCGGTGTTGCTGTAGCCATCACATCATTCTTTATGCTCAGCCGCTCTGGCAAACGGGAAGGCATCAATTTCTCACATAACAGATGGATAGCCTGCATCGTCGCAGCAGCCGTCCTCGGAGCTGTCAGTGGCTTATATGACAAATTTCTGATGGCCTCGCCAGCCGACGGAGGTGTAGGCATCAATCGTATGGCCGTGCAATCCTGGTACAATATCTACCAGTCTGCCATGATGCTTATCATACTTATCGTCATTTGGTGGCCGCGCCGGCAGAAAGACAAGTTCCACTGGGACTGGTGCATCTTGGGCATCAGCGTTTTCCTCTCGATTGCAGACTTCATGTATTTCTATGCGCTGAGCATCCCCGGTGCTATGATTTCTATAGTCTCCATGATTCGTCGTGGCAGTGTCATTGTCAGTTTTCTCTTTGGAGCCGCCATCTTCCATGAAAATAACCTCAAAGCCAAGGCGATTGACCTCTGTTTGGTATTAATCAGCATGGTATTATTATTTATTGGAAGTAAATAGGCAAAATCCTTTGCAGTTAGAAACAAAACAACTACCTTTGCAAAGAGAATTGACGCACCAAAGCGTATTAAAGTAATCATTTATGGCACAGAACATATTCAAAGGCTTGGGTATTGCGCTTATAACGCCTTTTACAGAGACAGGAGAAGTAGACTACAAGGCTCTTGAGCGGCTTGTGGAATACCAGATAGACAATAATGCCGACTTTCTCTGCATACTGGCAACTACAGCTGAGGCCCCTTGCCTTACACGCGAGGAGAAGGACAAAATCACGGAAGTTATCAAGTCCGTCAATAAAGGCCGTATTCCTCTTCTAAAATATTGTGGAGGCAACAACACGCATGCCGTCATAGAAGAGATGAAGAGCACCGACTGGAGTGGTATTGATGGTATTCTGAGTATCTGCCCCTTCTACAACAAGCCCTCGCAGGAAGGCTTGTACCAGCACTTTAAAGCCATCGCCAAGGAGGCTCCCCTACCCCTCGTGCTATACAATGTTCCGGGACGTACAGGTGTCAACATGAAGGCACCTACCACCGTGCGGCTTGCCAAGGACTGCCCGAATATTGTGGCTATCAAGGAAGCCTCCGGCAGTCTGGAGCAGATTGATGAGATACTGAAGAATAAGCCCAACAACTTTGAAGTAATCAGTGGTGACGACGCACTTACCTTCTCCATGATAGCCAGTGGCGCTGTTGGCGTTATCTCCGTTATCGGCAATGCCCTGCCAAAAGAATTTTCAAGGATGATACGCCTGGAGGTCAACGGTGAGTACGAGGCTGCCAGAAAGATACACCATAAGTTCACAGAGCTTTACAAGCTATTGTTTGTAGACGGCAATCCTGCCGGTGTCAAAGCTTTGCTTAACGACATGGGACTCATAGAAAATGTGCTCCGTCTTCCGCTCGTTCCAACAAACATAGAGACAAAACAAAAGATGGCTGACATCCTGAAGGATCTGCGCATCTAACAAATATGCCACATAAAGAAGAAAGGTGAGCCAAAAACTTCTGGCTCACCTTTTTGTATATAGGGTCATAGCGGCTTCATACCGTAGCTGATCTGACGCGGCTGAGGGTCTCTGGTGTCATCTGCAAATAACTGGCAATATACACCAGCGGTGCACGCAACACCACCTGCGGCTTCAGCTTGCAGAGCCGCAGATAGCGGTTCTGAGCCGTCTCGAAGCGCAACAGATCAGCATGAACCTGTGACACGATAAGGCTCTCTTCCAAAATCTTACGATAGAGTATCTGAATGTTGACATTGTGAAGAGCCACCTGCTCCAATCTGTGCTTCGGGATGAGGTAGAGCTGGCAAGGCTCCAGCGCCTCTACCTGCAATTTGGTCGGTTCCTCACGGAAGAGGCTTTCTATACACATGAAAATCTCCCCTTCAGCACCGATATGCTCGGTAAGCTCCTTTTCATTCTTATAGTAGAACTGTCGTATGAGTCCCTTGTCGATATAGTATATGCTCTCGCAAACATCCCCTTCTTTGAGGATCATTTCGCCCTTTGCAAATTTCTTTGGCACAAGGATGCTCTCTAAGGTATCGAGCTCCTCATGGGTCATCGTACTGTACTTGCGTGCAAGCTCACGTGCGATATCTCGCGTTGTGTTTTGCAAATCTTTCATCTCTATATTATCAGTTTAGGTATCATTTTTATCTACATGTCAGTCAAGCTTTAGAACGGCCAAGAACGCCTTCTGCGGCACCTGTACGTTGCCAATCTGCTTCATGCGCTTCTTACCTTTCTTCTGCTTCTCGAGCAGTTTGCGCTTTCGGCTCACATCGCCTCCGTAGCACTTAGCCAGCACATCTTTTCTGACCTGCTTCACTGTCTCACGCGCAACAATCTTTGCGCCTATAGCTGCCTGTATGGCAATATCGAACTGCTGGCGCGGAATGAGCTCTTTCAACTTTTGGCACATCTGCCGACCCATTGTCACAGCGTTATCCTGATGCGTGAGCGTTGAGAGTGCATCAACAGGCTCTCCGTTGAGCAGAATATCGAGCTTGGCAAGTTTGGAAGGTCGGAAACTGTCAATATGATAGTCGAAAGACGCATATCCTTTAGAAATAGACTTCAACTTATCATAGAAATCAATCACAATCTCTCCCAAAGGCAACATAAAGTGAAGTTCTACACGATTGCCGGAGATATACTGCTGGTCAAGGAGTTCGCCCCGCTTGTCAAGACACAACTTAATGATGGGGCCTATATAATCAGACGAAGTGATGATGCTTGCCTTGATGTAAGGTTCCTCTATATGGTCTATCTCGGTAGGGTCCGGGAGACCACTGGGGTTATGAACCTCCAGCTCCTGTCCCTGCTTGGTATATACTTTGTAGGAGACGTTAGGAACTGTGGTAATCACTTCCATATTGAACTCTCTGTCCAGTCTCTCCTGTACGATCTCCATATGCAAGAGGCCCAGGAATCCACAACGGAATCCAAACCCTAAAGCCTGCGAAGACTCGGGCAGGAACGTGAGGCTGGCGTCGTTGAGCTGCAGCTTCTCCAATGAGCTTCTCAGATTCTCATATTCCGCAGGATCAATAGGATAGACACCGGCGAAGACCATCGGTTTCACCTCCTGGAAGCCCTCAATAGCCTTCTGGCAGGGGTTCTCCACAGACGTTATGGTGTCGCCGACCTTTACCTCTGTCGCATCCTTTATTCCGGAGATAATGTATCCCACCTCTCCCGTGGAGAGTTCTTTCCGAGGCTCCAAGTCCATCTTCAATACACCAACCTCATCAGCAGTGTATTCCATGCCTGTCTGCACGAACTTCACCTTCTCGCCCTGTCGGACTTTACCATTGACGACCTTCCCGAGCACGATGATTCCCCGGAAAGAATTAAAGATAGAGTCAAAGATCAGCATCTGCAAAGGAGCCTGAGTGTCACCTTTTGGAGCAGGTATCCGCTCTACGACAGCTTTAAGGATATCGGGAACGCCCTCTCCTGTCTTGCCACTGGCACGGATGATATCGCTCGGATCACAGCCTATCAGGTCTACTATCTCGTCCTCAACCTCATCAGGCATAGCGTTAGGCATATCTATCTTGTTGATGACAGGTATGATTTCCAGATCATGGTCAATAGCCATATAAAGATTAGAGATAGTCTGTGCCTGCACGCCTTGGGTGGCATCAACGACAAGCAGAGCACCCTCGCAAGCAGCAATACTACGTGAAACTTCATAGCTGAAGTCCACATGTCCCGGAGTATCAATAAGATTAAGAAGATAGTTTTTCCCATTCAGCGCATACTCCATCTGTATGGCATGACTCTTGATGGTAATGCCACGCTCCCGCTCCAAGTCCATATCATCGAGCATCTGATTCTCGGTGATTTTTATGGTCTTGGTGTATTCGAGCATACGGTCAGCCAATGTAGACTTTCCATGATCAATATGTGCTATAATGCAAAAATTACGGATATTTTCCATGCTTTCTTCTCAATTCCTTATGGCAAAGTTACAAAAATAATACGGAAAAAACATCGTCTCACCGTATATTTTTCCTAACTTTGCGTAAAAAATAACGCATTTGCAAAGAATGAGAAGATTTATTTGGATTATAATGGCTACAATAATGATCACATCGTGCCATCATGCCACACTTGAAGACCGTGCCGCGAAGATGGCAGCAGACTATACAGAGCGCTACTGCCCCACTCCACCGGAGAATTATGTTGTCACCGACAGCGTAACCTTCGACAGAGATACCAAGACTTTCAATTATTACTACAGATTTACTGATAAAGCGGATAATATAGAGACCATCAACAAGTCAAAAAAATTATTGGACAAGGAGCTCACAGAAGGCTTGCGGGAGAACACGACGATGAAAGTCTACAAAGAAGCGTCCTATAACTTCAATTATGTATTCCGCTCGAATAAGACGGGCAACATTCTTTACAGCAAGCATCTTTCAGCAAAAGATTATAACGTCAAGCAGAGTCAAAAAAGACAACGTCGCTAAGTTAGGAAATATAGAAATCTTGTGTGAGAGCATGGTACCAAGCCG
The DNA here is from genome assembly GCA_900543585.1 of uncultured Prevotella sp. Taxonomy (GTDB): domain Bacteria; phylum Bacteroidota; class Bacteroidia; order Bacteroidales; family Bacteroidaceae; genus Prevotella. The sequence goes on along the minus strand of UQRP01000001.1, from coordinate 57,542 downwards.
TTCTCTCACACTGACCATCCATTAATACTACTATCTGTTTATCAAGGGTTTTAGGCCTCGACAACGTGTATGATACAAGGCAACGTTTGGGCGCTTTATTCGCTACTGTTTTGACGCTGTATTCGCGTGCTAAGAAAAGTCCACGCAGGGATGCCTGAAAAGAGAATTCCGATAGCTCCTCTACAGGTAATACCACAGACAAATCTCCCTCTGCTGTCAACCACTTAGCAGCAAATTCTGTGATGTCGGCAAAAGACAGAGAGGTGGTCTGCCGGGCCATACGGCGCGCCTTATCGGGCGTAGTAAATCCATGATTAAAAAAGGGAGGATTGGAGACGATGGCATCAAACTTTTTCGTCGGCGTAAAGGATTGCAAGGGTGTATGAAAAATACTGACACGTTCCGCAAAAGGGGAAGCCTTTACGTTCTCTCCGGCTTCCGCTGCAGCATCAGCATCAATATCTACTCCCTGGACAATACTATGAGGATACCTTTGTGCCATCATCAGAGCGATAACGCCAGTGCCACAACCAATATCCAGGATATGGTCGCCGCCTTTGGCCCATGCACCTAAGAGAACCCCATCTGTGCCAACTTTCATCGCGCTAAGCCTTTGGGAAACCGAAAAACACTTGAATTTAAAGACGTCATTCATACTTTTACAACGTTATTATGCACATATTTATTATATTCTTAGTAACTTTGCAAAGCATTTTATAAAATATGGACAAATCAAAAGGAAATACTACGATACAGATGTTTGCCGACTTTGAGGGCGATGTCACTAATTTGATATCAGAATCCTACGAGGGATTGCTTCCCATATTGCCTACACGCAATATGGTAGTTTTCCCGGGCGTTCTCGTACCAATCATGATGGGTAGAAAATCGAGTCTGAACCTTACCCACTATCTTGCCAAGAATCCCAGCAAACGTCTGTGCGCTATCTTCTGCCAGAAGAATCCTGAGCTGGACGACCCAGGTAAGAACGACCTGTATGACCATGGTGTCTACGCCAAGCTGGTGCGTTTTATAGAGATGCCAGGCACTGACAGTATCACTGCCATTTTCCAGGCTACCGGGCGTTGCCATCTCGACAGCATCACCTCTCACCGTTCATACTTAAAAGGCCAAGTCAGCCCACTTCCAGAGAGCTACCCTGAAAAAGGAAGTACAGAATTCAAGACAATTGTCGACAACGTGAGGTCATCGACAAATGAGTTGATAACTGTCAGCGAGGACATCCCCGATGAGAGCTCACTGACCATAAGAAATATCAAAGACAATATTCTGCTCATCAATGTCTCGTGTACCAATCTCCCCTTCCCCGTCAAGGACAAGATTAAGCTACTTGAGATTGACGACATCCGCGAGCGCGCTTTGGAGTTGCTGAAGGTGGAAAGCCGTGAGATACAGTTTGAAAATCTCAAAGGCGATATCAAGCGGAAGACACGCGTTGACCTGAACGAGCAGCAGAAAGAATACTTCCTCCACCAACAGATGAAGAACATCAAGGAGGAGCTTGGCGACAATGATGAGTCCTCAGCCCGTAAGGAGTTGGAGGAGAAGGCGAAAGGCAAAGACTGGCCTGAGAACATTGCCAAGACCTTTGCCAAGGAGCTGGATAAGCTTGAGACTTTCAACCCGCAAAGTCCAGAATACAGTTTGCAGTTGAACTATCTCGACCAACTCGTTGCCTTGCCCTGGAACTACTGTACGAAAGACGACCTCAACCTCAAGCGTGCGCGCACCATTCTGGACCACAACCATTATGGTATGGAGAAAGTGAAGGAGCGTATTCTGGAGTATCTTGCTGTCCTGCAGCTTCGTGGCGATTTGAAGTCCCCCATCCTCTGCCTCTATGGCCCTCCAGGAGTGGGTAAGACCTCGCTCGGTAAAAGCATCGCCTCTGCCATGCAGCGGAAGTACGTGAGGGTATCATTAGGTGGTCTACACGATGAGAGTGAGATACGCGGTCACCGACGCACCTACGTTGGGGCTATGCCAGGCCGTATCATAAAGAGCATACAGAAAGCCGGCTCATCCAACCCTGTGTTCATTCTCGACGAGATTGACAAGGTCTCGCAGGCGAACTATAATGGGGATCCGGCTTCAGCACTGCTGGAAGTCCTCGATCCGGAGCAGAACAATGCATTCCACGACAACTATCTTGATGTGGACTATGATCTGTCCAAAGTTCTTTTTATAGCAACGGCCAACGACCTGTCAACTATCCCACGCCCCCTACTCGACCGCATGGAGATTATAGAAGTCTCCGGCTATATCTCAGAGGAGAAGGTGGAGATAGCCAAGCGGCATCTTGTGCCTAAGGAGTTGAAGAACACAGGACTTGACACGGTCACTCCCAAGATTCGCTTCACCAAGCAAGGGCTGGAAAAAATCATCGACCAGTATACCCGCGAGAGTGGCGTAAGACAGCTGGAAAAGCAGATCAACAAGGTATTCCGCAAGATAGCCTTCCGCAAGGCTATGGAAGACATACTTCCACAGAAGCCTATTACAGATACAGATATTGAAGGGCTTCTTGGTAAGCCACCTTTCTATCGTGATATCTATCAGGGCAATGATTATGCCGGTGTTGTGACAGGACTGGCCTGGACAAGCGTAGGAGGTGAAATTCTCTTTATTGAGACCTCACTCTCCAAGGGCAAAGGCGGCAAACTCACCCTGACCGGTAACCTCGGAGATGTGATGAAAGAGAGTGCTATCATTGCTCTGCAATATGTCAAGGCGCACTGTGACGAGCTCGGCGTAGACTACAGGGTCTTCGACAACTGGAACATCCATATCCACGTTCCTGAGGGTGCTACCCCCAAGGATGGTCCTTCTGCCGGAATCACAATGGCCACGTCCATCGCTTCAGCCCTCACACAACGGAAGGTGAGAATAAAGACGGCTATGACGGGTGAGATAACCCTTCGCGGTAAGGTTCTTCCCGTGGGTGGCATCAAAGAGAAAATTCTTGCAGCCAAACGCGCCGGCATCACAGATATCGTCATCTGCCGGGAGAACAAGAAAGATGTGGAAGAGATTCCCGAGAAATACCGCAAGGGCGTTACATTCCACTATGTTGAGAATGTCAGTGAGGTATGGGCGTTTGCACTCACCAACGAGAAGGTAGACTCTCCCGTCGACTTCACAATACCAGAGGACAACAGTGCCGAAAAGAAATAATAAAGATGAATTTTACACTTCAATATACCGATTCTGCTTCTGATGCACGTGCAGGACTTATCACCACAGACCATGGCGAGATACGTACGCCTATCTTCATGCCAGTGGGCACTGCTGGAACCGTCAAGGCTGTGCACTTCAGCGAGCTACGTGAGCAGGTGAAAGCCCAGATTATCCTTGGCAACACCTACCATCTTTATCTCCGACCAGGGCTCGAGGTGCTCCGCGCCGCCGGAGGGCTACATGGTTTCAATGGTTGGGAGCGTCCTATTCTGACAGACAGCGGCGGCTTCCAGGTCTTCTCACTGACAGGCATCAGAAAACTTAGTGAGGAAGGATGTGAGTTCCGCTCGCATATCGATGGTTCAAAACACTTCTTCACCCCTGAGAATGTAATGGACACAGAGCGTATCATCGGTGCCGACATCATGATGGCACTTGACGAGTGTCCTCCCGGCATGAGCGATTATGCTTATGCCAAGAAAAGCCTTGGGATGACGCAGCGTTGGCTTGACAGATGCATCAAACGCTTTAAGGAGACAGAACCGCTCTATGGATATAACCAAAGCCTTTTCCCCATTGTACAAGGCTGCACTTTCAAGGATTTACGCCGAGAGGCTGCCAAGTTTGTCGCTGATAAAGGAGCTGATGGCAACGCTATCGGTGGTCTGGCTGTTGGTGAGCCTACCGAGGTGATGTATGAGATGATAGAAGTTGTTAATGACATTCTGCCCAAGGACAAACCCCGTTATCTCATGGGGGTAGGTACTCCACAGAATATTCTGGAAGGCATAGAGCGAGGGGTTGACATGTTCGACTGTGTCATGCCTACCCGTAATGGCCGCAACGCCATGCTTTTCACCTATAACGGCACGATGAATATGCATAATAAGAAATGGGAGATGGACTTTACGCCCCTCGACCCTGACGGCTGCGACATAGACAGAGTGACTACGAAAGCTTATCTTCACCACCTCTTCAAGGCTGGCGAATATCTGGCCCTACAGATAGCAAGCATCCATAACCTGGCCTTCTATCTACGTCTGGTCACTGATGCCCGCCAACATATTATAGATGGCGACTTTACCAAATGGAAGAGTGGCATCATTGACCAGTTGGGAGTAAGGATTTAGGCAGACTAACGTATTAAGCTGAAAAAATGATGGATAGCGAAACAAAAGCTCACATATCACGGTCTAAGCGCAAGAAGAGTTTCAGCAACATCAGAAAGCACCGGCGACTCTATAAGGTAGGGCGATATCTGGCGCAGCACCCGGCATGGCTGCACAGATTCTTCCGATGGATAGCGGCGCATACGAAGACACTACAGCGCATGATCGGCTGGACAGGCAGGAGACTGAAGTTTCTGAAGTTTCTGAACCCGTTCCGGTATATAAAGAGAATAGACTGGTATATCATCAAAAAGTTTATAGGGACTTACTTTTTCTCTATTGCACTCATCATCTCTATTTCTATCGTCTTTGACATCAACGAGAACTTGGCTAAGTTTACGCAATACCATGCCCCACTGAGTGCTATAGTCTTTGACTATTATGCCAACTTCATTCCGTACTTTGCCAATCTCTTCAGTGCGCTATTCGTCTTTATTGCCGTCATATTCTTTACCTCGAAGCTTGCTGGCAATTCAGAGATAATAGCGATTCTGGCCACCGGTATATCGTTCAAGCGCCTGCTCCGTCCGTACATGTTTACCTGCGTCTTGCTCTCGGGGCTATCCTATTATCTCTCAGCCTATGTCATTCCACACGGCACCGTCATCAGACAAAACTTTGAGACGATGTATAAGAATAAGAAGAAGAATACGGCAGCCGAGAATGTTCAGCTTCAAGTTGCACCTGGCGTTATCGCATATATTCAGCACTACGACAACAATAATAAGCACGGCTACGGCTTCTGTCTTGACAAGTTTGAGAATAAGAAATTGGTGTCTCATCTCACAGCTATGGAGGTGCAGTATGATACCATCTCAGACTCTAAATATCACTGGAAGCTGACGAACTGGAAGGTACGACAGCTTAAAGGCCTCCGGGAGCATATTACCACAGGAGCCATGAAAGACTCACTGATACAGATGGAGCCTACCGACCTGGTCTACTCGAAAGGCCAGCAGGAGACGTTCACCTCACCCGAGCTGAAAGACTATATCTCCAAACAGATAGACAGAGGTTCAGGTAATGTGGTGCAATATCAGGTAGAATACTATAAACGCATCGCGTCGTCCTTTGCCTCCTTCATTCTCACCATTATCGGTGCCTCTCTGTCAGCACGGAAACGCAAAGGAGGCATGGGAATGTATTTAGGCATCGGTCTGGCTCTGTCATTTGCCTATATCATGTTCCAGACGATTTCGTCAACGCTGGCCATCAATGCTGGTTTCCCCCCAATGTTGGCAGCGTGGATGCCGAACATCGTCTTCGCAATAATTGCTTTTTTCTGCTACAGACAGGCTCCCAACTAATGAAGCAGAACAGACAGTATCCATCCCTATTTTAAAGAAAGAAAAATGAAATTTGAAGAAACAGATCTTAATGACAACATCCTTGATGCACTCTATGACATGCATTTCGAGGATTGTACCCCTATTCAGGAACAGTGCATACCACAAATACTGGACGGCCGTGATGTGTTAGGTGTCGCCCAAACCGGTACAGGAAAGACAGCAGCTTATCTGCTTCCCATACTCTCCAAACTTGACGATGGCGGCTACCCCAAGGATGCCGTCAATTGCATCGTGATGTCACCAACGCGCGAGCTGGCACAGCAGATAGACCAGGCCATGCAGGGCTTTGCCTACTATCTGCCGGATGTTTCCAGTGTTGCAGTATATGGTGGCAATGATGGCAATCGATACGACCAAGAAATGAAGAGTATGCGACTGGGTGCCGACGTCATCATCGCTACACCCGGAAGACTTATCTCACATATCTCTATGGGGAACATCGACTTGTCGAAGGTGAGCTTCTTTGTTCTTGATGAGGCTGACCGTATGCTTGACATGGGCTTTTCTGACGATATTATGAAGATAGCCTCAAAACTGCCCAAGACTTGTCAGACGATAATGTTCTCGGCTACGATGCCTAAAGACATTGAGAAGCTTGCCCAGACACTGCTTAAAAACCCTGTAGAGATCAAACTTGCTGTCAGCAAGCCAGCCGAGAAAATACAGCAGAGTGCTTATCTGTGCTATGAGACGCAGAAGCTTTCTATTATCCAAGATATTTTTAAAGCTGGAGACCTGAAGCGGGTTATCATCTTCTCAGGCAGTAAGATGAAGGTGAAACAAATCAACCAGGCCTTGCAGCACATGAAGATAAACAGCGGTGAGATGCACTCTGATCTGGATCAGGCTCAACGTGACGAGATAATGTTCAAGTTCAAGAGTGGACAGATTGATGTTCTCGTGGCTACAGACATCTTATCGCGCGGCATAGACATCGACGACATCGCCATGGTCATCAACTACGACGTACCTCACGATGCTGAAGACTATGTTCACCGCATAGGCCGCACTGCACGAGCCGACAGAGATGGAGTTGCTATTACATTGGTCAACGAGGACGACATGTATGCTTTTCACGAGATAGAGAAGTTCTTAGAAAAAGACATCACGAAGAATCCGCTTCCTGAAGGATGCGGAGAAGGTCCGGAATATGTCACGTCGCGTCGTCCTGGCAAGACCTCGGCAAAAAGCCGCCGCCGTAAAGACCGTGACAATACTTCTCACCGCGATAACAAGCAGCGTAATCGCTCGCGCCGTCCTGAGAGCAGCGCTCAAGACAAAACGACCAAGCGGGCTGAACAGCAGGCTGCTGCCAGTGAGAATCACAGCAATGGTCAGCGAGTCAATGCCAAGCCACGCCAGCGGCGCAATGACAACCAGCCAAATGAAGCTAAACGGCAGAACAGGCAGGGCAATGAGGCACGTGATGCTCAAAACGCTCATAAGCATGAAGAGCAAAGCAACAAGGAGCGAAACACACGTAAAAACAACAGTCGTAACGAGAATGCTGTGCCCCAGGAGAAAGCCCGTCGCCAACGTAGCCGCCATAAGTTTGCCGACAAGCAGCGCGGACAACAGTCGCAGACCAATACTCAACAGAGCAAGTCGGTGAAGGCGCAGCCAGCCGATTCTGCCCAAAAGTCAGGCATCTCCAATATCCTCAAACATCCAATACGTTGGATCCGCTCACTTGGAAAGCATTAAGCCTTAGGGGAGCAGAGTCAAGGAAAGTTACATTTCGGCATTGCCGAGAAAAATATATACCATGGAAAAACAAAAGAAGATGAACTTGTCTGAGTGCACCACCATTATCGTAGGTGGAGACCTCACAGGTGACGGTTCACGCATCTATGCACGCAGCGAAGACTTCGATGCTATGCGTTGTAAGAACTGGTTGGTATTTCCCGAGACCGAGAACGGTCCGGAGGAGTTTGTAGCTGACGACAGCGCCTTCCGCTGTCCACTGCCCAAGAAGCGCTTCGGGTACACTGCCCTACCCGACTATCAATACCACCATGAGTGGGGAAGCGCTGGCTTCAACACTGCCGGAGTAGGCGAGAGTTCGACAGAGACAATATTCTCAAGCCCTGAAGCTTTGAAAAACGACCCATACGTTGCGGATGGACTGGCAGAGAACTGTACCTACAATACGGTTCTGCCATATGTCAGCACAGCCCGCGAAGGCGTTGAGAGGCTCGGAGCGATGATCGAGAAATATGGATCTGCCGAGGGCTTCGGTATTGGCTTTATCGACAATAAAGAGACATGGTATCTCGAGAATGCCTGCGGACACCATTGGCTCGCCTGCCGTATCCCTAACGACAAATATTTTGTTACAGGCAATCAGAGCCGGTTCCGTGACTATGACCCTAACGATAAGGAGAACTTCCTCGCTGACAGTAGACTGCTCTCCTATGCAGAGGAAAACGGACTTTGGGATCCAAGCGAGAAGTTTGACTTCCACAAGGCTTACTCGAAAGATGACATCGCCGACCATACCTATAACTATACACGCGTATGGGGCTTGCAAGGTCTCTTCACACCATCGATGAAGCAGAATGTAGACATCAACAACTTCCCTGTCTATGCTGTTCCGGACAGTGGCCACATAGGAATTGCAGAATTGCGCAAAGCCTTCCGCTTCCACTATGACGGCACTGACCACGACCCATATCTCCATAATAACGGTAAGGAGCCCTGGCGCCCTGTCTCTATCTTCCGTACAACCCAAACGCATCTGCTACAAGTGCGTCCATGGCTGCCGGAAGCTATCGGTCATATTACCTACGTAGCTAATGGAATGGCTGATCTCGGTGTCTTTCTCCCGATCTACCAAGGAATAAAGAGCTTCCCTAAGGCATACAGCATTGGTGACAATCACTGCTCTGATGACTCCGCCTACTGGAAGTTCCGCAAGGTGATGACGCTTGCCATGACAAACTATAATGCGTATGCCCCTCTTGTCAAAGAGACCTATACGAAGCTTGAAGCTGAGAATGATGAGCGTCAAAAGGAGTTTGAGGCCCGATATCTCGCTATCTACAAGGAGAAACCGATGGAGGCACAGGATATGCTTCAAGATTTCAGTGATGAAATTTTGAACAAGGCCCTCGAAGTCGCAGATCAACTGACCTTAGAACTCTTCACACGGCTTACAGCAGACACGATGAAAGCTTACATGTTCCATGGAGCGTAAGAAATAGTGGTTGGAATGTAAGAAATAAGAAAAAAGTCAGAGAAAAATTTGGTGGTTAGCAGATTTGTTCCTACCTTTGCACTCGCAAACAAAAAAAATGGTGCGTTGTCCGAACGGTCAGGTACTGGTCTGCAAAACCACTTAAGGCGGTTCGACTCCGCCACGCACCTCTTAGAAGCGAAATCCTTACGGATTTCGCTTTTTTGTTTACTATATTTTCAAATATTATCAGCAGCTATCAACTATTCCACATCCGGTATCCTCATTCCTCTATCTCCTGTAGAGACTTTGCAAAGTTACTGAAGAAGTTGCTAACCGTCTCTATAGGTGCATAGACAAGATACCGCAGACTACGCCGAAGGTTTCGACGTAGAAGGGAGGAGTTGTTAGTAACGAATCCTGACCTGTTCTGTCGGAAATGCCACTCTTCAGCAGTATCATTAGCCGTGTGCAGAACAGAGCGGATAACAAGGTTGTAGGCAGAGGGCTCTACCCTATTGACAAAAGGCAATTCTTCCTTATCAAAATTGAACACAGCTATAAGCATGCTACCCTGTAGCTGTGCCATCCGTCGGAGTTGCAGTTTGCCCAACCACTTGTCCAACTTGAGAAAATCAACCTTATCCCCCTTTGTGCGCAAGTACATGCCCAATTCCAAGATACCACGAATCATGATACCATGGTTCAACATGGAAGATACCGTGGAGACGATTATCTCCAGGACATCTAAAGCTCCAACATTAGTATCAATGGCATGAAGCTCCTTTTGCTTGATTTTCCTGAAACGTCTGTCCAATAATCTATCACTAAGAGTGAAGGACTTTATTTGTGAATCATTTTCTTTATGACAGACTATACCTTCCGGGATATTCAACCAAACATCATGCGGCTGGGACTTTAGTCCCTTTTCAGTAATTTCCTCCACATGCTGTGCTATGGCCATCTGCGAAAGCCTACGCCATTTAAAATATGACATAGGCTCCATCACCTCATTATCGTCCAGCGCACCACAACGAAGGACGCGAAAAAAATTACGAGCTATGATATCCATAAGTCATGAGTATTTCTTTGGATAACGCAGAAGGATGGACAATATTGCAGTCACACCGATAGCGAAAGGGTAATAGAGATATGGAATTATCTCTACTGGCTGCAACTTAGCGAGTCCTGCTGCCAACAACATCTGCACTCCATAAGGAATGATGCCCTGCACCATACATGAGAAAGTGTCAAGGATACTTGCAGCCTTTCGAGGGTCGACACCATATCTCTCACTGATTCTCTTGGCAATGTTGCCGACAGTGAGAATAGCCACCGTGTTATTGGCTGTACAAAGGTTGACAAGACTGACGAGAGCGGCTATAGATGCCTCAGCACCTCGTTTGCCGTTGACCTTAGCCGTCAACTTATGGATAATGAAATCAATTCCCCCATTGGTACGAATTATCTCAAGCATGCCACCGGCCATCATTGCGATAATAATAAGCTCTCCCATGCTCACAATGCCCTTACCCATAGCATCGAGCCAGCCATAAAAATTATAGTCGCCAAAAGCCATTCCTATAATTCCGCAGAGGACAATTCCCGTGACAAGAACGGCCATGACATTTAAACCACAAACAGCAGTTACCAAAACCGCAAGATAAGGCAACACCTTAATAATCTCTACGTGCCCGACATGTGGCGGTTCCGCCATGCCCCAGCCAAGAAAAGTGTAGATAGCCAAAACGACGACAACAGCTGGAGATACAATTATGGAATTGACTTTAAATTTATCACTCATCTTCACGCCTAAACTTTGCGTGGCAACGACAGTGGTATCAGATATAAAGGAAAGATTATCACCGAAATAAGCACCGCCCACAATGACAGCTGTCATCAAAGCGACATTGCTCCCTGTGGATTGTGCCACGCCTGCAGCTATGGGCACAAGAGCGACAACGGTACCGACACTTGTTCCGATGGAGATGGATATGAAACATGCTGCCACAAAGAGTCCCGGAAGAAGCAGTCCCGATGGGACTGCATGTAGGGTAAAGTTTACTGTGGCATCAATGGCTCCCATATCCTTTGCTGATTGAGCGAAGGCTCCGGCAAGGACATAAATCCACAACATGAGGAGAAGGTTGGGCGTTGACGCCCCTCTACTGTAGATATCTATGCGCTGACGAAGAGAAAAATTCTTAGATATAAAGATGGCATAGACGCTTGCGAAGAGAAATATTACAGACATGGGCACCCGACTGAAATCCCTTGCAATGATACTCAATAACAGGTAAAGACCTATGAAGACGATTAAAGGAGAGAGAGCAAGAAGACCACCAACACCATTCTCAGACTTCGTCGAAACAGATTCTGAGTTGTGGTTGCTGTGGGAACCTAAAGATACTCTCTCCTTGATGGCTTCCTTATCGGACACCTTACCGCTTGCATGCAGGTCCTGCTGACAAGAGTTCTTTACCAACTTAGGGTTGCTGCTATTTTCCTTTTCGTTATCCATATTTATCCAAAATCTCCTTGGCTACGATACCGGCCATGCGTTTAACGTGCTAATTTCCCTACAGTTGGGTTCTTCTGTAGAAATCAACATTTTCCTGAGTAAGAAGTTCAATGGGCATATAATTGACAGGCTGAATCTTGGTTTTCAAAGCAATCGCCTTAAAGAGCGCATCAATACAACCATAACCTTGCTGATAAGCATGCTGAGCAATAAGGAAAGATACACTTCCTAACCTCATACACTCAGCATTTTTCTTTACCATATCATATCCCATAATCTGTGTCTCACGCCTGTTCGCACGTAAGAGATAGTCGCCCATGACGTGAGCTTTAGAACCAAGCGTAATGCAGTGGTGAATATTAGGATGATCTATAAAAAACTTCTCTAACATATCATCATACTGCTGTCGCGTACCATTAAAAGGAAGTTCCAAATCTACAATCTTAACAGCAGGGAAATGGTCTTGCATATAATGCCTGAAGCCCACCTCTCGATTGCTCTGCTGTTTGCTAACGACTCGCCCATTCCTTGTAATCTTCATCAACGCCACCTCCGTCTCCTGACTTGCAAGAAGCATAAGCATTCTGGCGGCAAAACGACCACTGGAGAAAGAATCCTGTCCAAAGAATGATAAAGGCTTTAGGTCAGGCAAATAAGAATCAAGGAGAATGAAAGGAATATTCAATTCATGGAGTTTCTCCGTAATCTGCCGTGTTACATCTAACTCGACAGGAACGATGACCACGCCATCAGGCTTTTCCTTAATACAGATTTCGGCTTGCTCAAGAAAAGAGGCGTCGTCAAAACGATCATAATAGAGTATGGACAAACTCACTCCAAAAACTCGTCTTGTCTCCGCTGACATTCTCGCTCCCTGCTCAATCTCCTCCCAATAAGCCACCTGCTCATGCTTGGGCAGGAGCATACTAAAATGATAAGACTTATTGAACGCCAAAGCAGAAGCATAGACATTGGGCTTATAGTTTTGTTCCTTCAATGCTTTTTCAACCCTCTCCCTCGCTTTTGCCGACACATTGGGACGGTTGTGAAGGACCCTGTCCACTGTGCCTACTGAGACACCTGCTTTCTCAGCAATATCCTTAATTCTAATTCTTCCAGACATATTTGTAGAAATTCGTGGCAAAGATACGAAAATAAGGGGATATATAAAAGATGTAGAGCAGAAAAAGATAAAAAGCTATCATTTTTTAGAATGGCAGGCCCACAGCAAAATGGAACGTGAAGTCACGACTGAAATCAGGATGGAAGATGGCATAATGCTCATGACTGTTGGTATAGGCTGGATTGATGGCCTTCATACCAAAATCGAATCGCAAGATGAAGTAGCTAAAATTCAAACGAAGCCCCAATCCATAAGCCACAGCTATCTGCTTATAGAACTCCGAGAACTTAAACTGTCCGCCAGGCTGTTCCTGATAATTGCGAAGCGTCCAGATGTTGCCAGCGTCAATAAAGACAGCACCATCAAACTTCCAAAAAAGTGATGCTCTATATTCTGCATTTAGATCCAGTTTTAAGTCGCCCGTCTGATTTATAAAGTCAATACGCCCGTCCTGACCACGATATGAGCCAGGCCCAAGCTCTCTGACGCTCCACCCCCTGACACTATTTGCTCCACCAGAAAAGTATCTTTTCTCGAAAGGCAGAATACTACTGTTCCCATATGGATATGCTATGCCAAAATCCCCATGTAAGGCCAAGGTGTTGCGGGAGTCAAACCTTAACAAACGCGTATAGTCAAAATCGAACTTGAAATATTGTGCATACGCTATGCCGAACAATGTATGCTGATTGCTGTTGTTCGTATGGAAATTCATGGTGGAAGCTAAGGCATCCAGGACGTTGCCTGCTGTCTCCACGTTCACTCTCATGGCATCTATACCATTGTTATAGGTCAAGGCAAAGCCAAGTCTGAGGATGAAGAGATCCTCATAGTTATATCGTAGGATAGCATTTCTGTTGCTCACACTATCAAGATAATCATGCTTAAAGGTCTCACTAATCCAAGGCATATACACATAGTTAATGTCAGGGACATCAATCCGATACGTCAGTTTCTTATCCGGACTAGACCATCGATATCGCCAAGCAGCAGAGAATACTCGTCTATGAAATTCAGGACGGTTCTGCATATCATAAGATACTGAAAGCTCTGTACTCGCCGTACTTCTCCTAATGAAGTTTCTTGATAGGAATGGTGCAATAAATCTTGGAAATTGCAGTTTAGACTCCACACTCCATTCTACAAAATTCTCGTCACGATAACCCTCCAGCCCTGTTATAGCCTCAAAGGCACCACGCAGCTGTAGGCTGAAGAGTTCGGAACCGCGTAGAAGATTACGGTTCTGATATGTTATAGATGCTGCAGCCCCAAGGTCACCAGCTGTATTGGTTCCCTCCGGCTGAAAGGCTATCGTTGAAGGACGACTGGTGTCAAGCTGAATATCGCAATCAAGCTGAGAAGTGTCTGGCACTTCCTTGAATTTGATGTTAGTATATCTAACCGCTGACATACGGCCGAAGTTACCGTATGTCGTTTTTAAATCCGTGTCGCTAAAATACTTACCTTCCTCAAGAGACGTAGCGTTATTCATAACTCTGCGACGAAGATGAGGCATCCCATCATCATTACCAATAAAGTTGATTTTCCTTATGGAATATCTTGGATGTAATATCTCTGGAGCATCATTATTTGCTCGATATTTAAGCAGCTGCATCGTGAGGGTCACCCCATTATCATTTTTAGCAGAATCAGCGGCATACTGGATAAAGTCTTTGTGAAATTTATAGTATCCAGAATCTAAGAGTATCTTTGTGATACGACTTCGCTCCGCATCAAGTCCTGACACGGTAAATCTGTCACCAGGCTGCAAAAGGCGCTCTTTATCTGTTTTGTGCTTCTCTGCATACCTCGCAAGGATACCTGCTATTATAGAATCCTGAATGTCATATTTAATAGCATTAATATGAAATGGTACGCCAGGATGAAGATTGTAAACTAGAATCAATTTCTTCCTTCTAGTATGAGTTACCATATCTACCGATGCATGCATATAGCCTTGATTCCGCAAAGCTTGGACAAGATCGTCCTTAGACCTTTCTGCTTGGATACTATCGTAGATAACGGCTGTTTTCCCGATTTTTAAGAAAGAAGTCCAGTTCAAATTGGCTTTCTGGCGGACATAAGGCTCCAAAGTTGATATGTCGACACCTTTTATGTCTGATTTCAACTCCACTCGCTCAAGAAGGTATTTTGCCTCAGGGAGGTTCCTCGAACTGCTACAGCCAGCCAAAACAGCAGCCATAAATACCAACGAAATTATGTATCTGGAAACTTTCAAGAATGCCTTTTTTATAAATTTATTCTGCAAAGATAAGATTTTTTTCTTTATAAGCATGCATTTAAATAAGAAATTCATTAACTTTGCACCATAATTTTAAAGAATGGGGCGTTTCTTCTTTTGAAACACCATCTTCTATTTCGATAAATCATTTATACCTTTATGTATAGCAAAGACGAATTATCTGCAAAAAGCAGGAACGAGCTTGCCGACATAGCCGTCGGGTTACAACTTGATGCCAGTCAGTATGAAAAGCAAGAAGACCTGGTATATGCTATTCTGGACCGTCAGGCAGAAGTTGAAGGAAGTAAGAATCCTATGACCGACGCCCCTAAAAGGCGCAGAAATCGCATTGCAAAGAAAGATAAGGAAAAAGAGAACCTTATCAATTTCCCCTCTGACCCCGTTAAAGAAATTGCTGATTTGGAGGCACAACTTAATAATATGCCAAAGCATCGCGGGCCTAAAACAAAGAAAGAACGCGAGATTATCGCTCAAATAGAAAAACTCAAAGAACAATTGGACTCACAACCCACCAATACTATGGAGAATTCTGAGATTGAAACGACTGAAGCTCAGACTGGGAAAGAAGAAACTGTAAACTCTTCCGCTGAAAACATTAATAATTCAACGGAAAACAGCACTGACACAGTCCTTCCCGATAACACCCAAATAGCGCAACTGCAGGCTAAAGTTCAGGAGCACAACGAAAAAAATAACGCTGAGGTTTCTTCTGATAACGAGGAGAACGTTAGCAACAATGAAGGAGACGACCAAGAGCAAACAGAAAATCCAACTGAGAAAGTGTGGGAAGGTGACCCTGGCGATGGTACCGACTTCATCACTGTTGTTGATATCCCTGTAGAAGATCAGGGGGTAGTTCCCAACTTCGACATGCTTGACAATCCTACGACAGGTCCCAGATACGACAATGCTTCGGAAGAAGACAAGCCAGAAGCTCTTCCTCAAAAAGAAGAATACAACTTTGATGACATCATCGAAATTAATGGTGTTTTAGAGATCATGCCTGATGGCTATGGTTTTCTCCGCTCCAGCGACTACAACTACCTGTCATCTCCTGATGATGTATACATCCCTGCCAACCAAATTAGACGCTTTGGTCTTAAGACTGGTGATGTTATTGAGGGCCGCGTACGCCCACCAAAGGAAGGTGAAAAATACTTTCCTCTTACCAGTGTGTCAACAATCAATGGACGCACGCCAAACGAAGTCCGCGACAGGACTCCTTTCGAAAACCTCACTCCACTTTTCCCTGATGAGAAGTTTAACCTCACGGGCGACCCTGCAACGACAAACCTCTCGACTCGTATTGTAGACCTTTTCTCACCCATTGGTAAAGGTCAGCGTGCACTGATTGTGGCACAGCCAAAGACTGGTAAGACTATTCTTATGAAGAATATTGCCAATGCCATTGCAGCCAATCATCCTGAGGCCTATCTGATGATGCTCCTCATTGATGAGCGTCCTGAAGAGGTTACCGACATGGCCCGTACCGTCAACGCAGAGGTCATTGCCTCCACCTTCGACGAACCGGCAGAAAGACACGTAAAGATTGCAGGCATCGTTCTGGAGAAAGCAAAACGCATGGTAGAATGCGGGCACGATGTCGTTATCTTCCTTGATTCCATCACACGACTGGCCAGAGCCTACAATACAGTATCACCTGCATCAGGCAAGGTCCTCACAGGTGGTGTTGACGCTAACGCTTTGCAGAAACCAAAACGTTTCTTCGGCGCTGCCAGAAATATTGAAGGGGGCGGCTCTCTGACCATCATCGCAACAGCCCTTATAGATACTGGCTCAAAGATGGATGAAGTTATCTTTGAGGAGTTCAAAGGTACCGGAAATATGGAGCTTCAACTTGACCGTTCTCTTTCCAACAAACGTATATTCCCTGCTGTCAACCTCGTTGCATCAAGTACGCGTCGTGATGACCTGCTTCAGGATAAGACAACTCTTGACCGCATGTGGATTCTGCGTAAGTACATCGCAGACATGAATCCAATAGAGGCCATGAACACCATCCATGATCGCATGGAACGTACTAAGGACAACATCGAGTTCTTAGCATCTATGAATGGATAAAAGTGCCTGAAAGACATGAGAAAGGCCATGCACATGTGCATGACCTTTCATGTTTATTCTTTTTGGCTTATGCCAGACCGGCCATAATCATACGGTCTACGTCCGAAACCTTATATCTATCAAGAATCTCCTTGTCTTCCCGAAACTTTCTCATCAGGGTTTCGCCTGTCTTGCTGTCAGAGGACTTAAGGTAGTCCTTGAAGAGATTGACAGCCCGACGAATATCCCCACCAAACCAAGCACAATACCCTCCGTTTAATCTATCCGCAGCCGTGCAAGACTCAGAGCCAAGAATTAACTTATAAAACTTCTCAGCTTGTTCGATGCGCTTGCTGCATAACAATCCCCATGCTAAGGCACGCTGAATGTCAACATCGTCAGGATTTTCATAATAAAGTTTATATAATGTGCTCACACCATCTTCATATTTATCACCATTTATTAGGGAGATGGCAAGATTGAGTTTAAACTGTATTTTGTCCGGGTAGATGTCCACAAGAGAACGATACAGATTTTCAGCCTTAGAATAGTGACTATTATAGAAAGAAGCTAATGCCGCTCCCCGCAAGGCTGTCTTATTCTCCGCATCACTATCCAAAACCTTAGTGAAAAGTTCTTCAGCAAGATCATATTGCTGACTGTTCATCATCAAACGCGCCCTAAAAAGCAGATCGGCATTATCATACGCATCAAAATAGCGATCCAAAATCAGTTCGGCAGATTTATATTGTCTGCGTTTGAAGAGAAAACGCAAAAGACGCCGTGCCACAGTATGGAGTTTAGGAGAATAGATATCATTGTCCATAAAGAGATGACCTTCTTTCCCGGAAAAAGGATCATAAAATAGCCCACGACTATCATTAATGCGGAAGAAACGATAAAGATCCTGTAAGTACTGGCGCCGAAGATATGCCGGTGTAGTGACATCAATACCACTGTCACCGAGGACTTTAGCCGACTCTGTATTATCCAAAAGTTCCTTGATATTGCCAGGAAGTTTATCGAATATAGACGCTAATCCTAAAGAAAAGCTATATTTATCGGAGTCACAAAAGGGGCCCACACTAAGCAAAGACTTCAGAAAACCGGAGTTCAATACCTCTGGAGAAAGATGTTCCAAACCTGGATGATGGCTGTAGAAAGGCATGAACCAATTACAGAGTGTATAGAAAAAGCCGAAGCGTTTCATCTTTGAGAAGCCACCAAAATAGATGTCAACTCCACGTTTCTGCATATCAGCCATCTGCCTGACCCTCTCTTCCATCTCCTCCATGCGCTTGTCAGTCTCGTCACCATGAAGAATATCATCCATTGGATCTTCTTCTTTTTCTTTTATACCATAGCGAGTGATTTCAAGATTTTGGTTCTTGAGAAGGGTTGGCATGAAATTCTTTCGGATCTCCTCAGTATCCTGCTCAGCATTCATGCAGTATATAGTCTGCATCTGCAGTTCTACGATCTCCTCACGCACGTGTTCGTCGTCAAGGAGACGATTAATTGCATCTTGCACTTCCTTGAAAAGCCTAATGTCAGTAGTGTCAAGGGCAAAGACCCAGCCTACCAGAGCACGCTGTCTCAGAGCCTCGTCTTCAGCCTCCTGATATATTTTGATTAGAGCTAAAAGTTTAAATGGATCCGGGCTTATTAGAGCTGCCATCAATACAGAAGAACATAACACCAAGGCATCAATTCTGTCTATGGTAGGTGACAGAATCAAAGCCGCCATATCCTGTGCCTCTTCCCTACTCCATTGCCCAGACCTCAATACATCTACAAAAGCTTTCGAGATAATGTTTTGACGATCTTTATACAAAGCCTTGGCGTGTGGCGACACTTCTCCACCCGAAGGTTCAAGAGAGAGCAGCGCCATGTCAGAAACAAAAGATTCAAGATGATCACGTAGGTCATTAATATCAAGTTCTCTGGATTCTTCCTTGGCTGACAAATAGGCAGCTGCTGAATCAAATTTAAGCTTCGCTTCTAAAGACATGTCTGATAAAAGGCGATAGAAGCGCTTGGTAAGTTGACTGTAGAGAATGGCACGCTGACTATCTTCGTAGCCTTTAACCATATAGTCAAACATCAGCTGGTAGCTGTCGGCTATCTCAGTATAGCGATCATTGCTGACCACAGAGTAATGCTTAGTCAACCTATCAAAAGCCGTAATAGCTTTGCCCAATGGGGCACCTAATACCAATCCTCTTTGCAACTTTGCCAAAGAACCTGTATAATCATTCCAGTTCGAAACATCTAACTTGACTATATTGTCACTCATAAGATAATGTCAATTTGTTTAGATACTTTACTATACGTCTTACCTCCAACGTCGTCTTGCTATAGCAATGTCTCGGCCACGGGGAGCTGCTGCATGCTCAAACTTCAACCTTGGCAACGCCTTGATGGTCTTGTCATCGGTATTCATGTATTTCTTTATAATAGGAGAATAGTGTACTAATCCATAGTGATTTATAGAGTCACAAATCATATTGTATACCTTCGTAAACAGTTTAAGCTGCTCTCTTCGACGATGATCCCTGAGAGCCGCATCACGGAAAGCGATGACACCCAATCGAATATTCTTGTCACGACTATCCATCAGCACAGGATTTTTATAGAGGATCGCTGTCGTAGCCTGCGGCTCAGTAAGCAGAGCTGCATCCATCTCGTTATTAAGGATCATCTTCAGCCGTATTGAAGGATCATTAATCTGAATACGATAGACATCATATTGCGGTTTTACACTGTCTATAGCAACATCTGCAAGATAGTCCGTTGCCGAATATCTTGTAATAGCTATCATCTTATCAGATAGTTGCTTTATCTCTTTAATACGGGCCGTACGGTTAGAGATAAGTTTCCAGTATGCATTAGTGGCAGAAAAATAAGAGAGGGCAATACCCTTTCGCTGAAGCCTCTCTGTGCGTATGAGGTCACTGACGACCCCCTCGACATACTTGCCCTCAACAAGAGTGTCGCAATCTATCTGAGCGTTACGCTGCTTAATGTGCACATCAACTCCATTGCGCACAAACAAGCTGTCTTCAACACCTATGAAAATAGGCAGGCAGTCAAGAGTTGGTACAGTAGCTATCTTCAGAGCCAAGCTGTCCTTACGTAATGCTTCAGCTCTTGACTGTCGTTCCTGCTGCTGTTTCTCTTTGTAAGTATTACGACAACCTACTAAGGACAATAGCAGTATCAGAGAGGTAAGATAAAAGAACGTTGTTCTCATCGCATATAAACTTCATTTCATTGCAAAGTTAATGATTTTATTTTGCAAACACGGAAAAGTTTACTACTTTTGCAATTATCATCAACGAAAATGTGTTAAGCAGCTTCATAATATGGCAAAGGACAGGACAATGTACGTGTGTGGGAACTGTGGATATGAGTCCACGAAGTGGTTGGGGCGATGTCCTTCCTGTGGCGAATGGGATAGCTTTAAGGAGATAAAGGTCGCCTCAGACTATGGCTCCTACAATGCCAAGAACACCGCTTCGACATTAAAAAGTGGAACAGGCAAGAGTCGTGGACTTCATGACAGCCGCCCACAAAGGCTCAATGAGATTTCCGTCCATGATGAGCCCCGCATAGACACACATGACGACGAGCTGAATCGAGTTCTTGGGGGTGGTATCGTACCGGGAAGTATCATTCTATTAGGAGGAGAGCCCGGAATAGGAAAGTCAACGCTGACACTTCAGACCATTCTCAACATGCCTGATATGACCATTCTTTATGTCAGCGGAGAAGAGAGTGCTCATCAAATTAAAATGCGTGCAGAAAGGTTAAAAGACAATGTCAGTGACAATGTCTATATATTATCCGAGACCTCTCTTGAAAAGATCTATGCCAATATACAAGAAGTACAGCCCAAGCTTGTTATCATAGACTCCATACAGACCATTGCTACAGAGCAGGTTGACTCCTCTCCCGGTAGTATCTCGCAGGTCAGGGAGTGCGCCGCATCTCTATTGCATTTTGCTAAGAGCAGTAGCGTCCCTGTCATCCTCATAGGACATATTAATAAAGAGGGAACACTCGCCGGGCCGAAAATTCTGGAACACATCGTGGACACTGTGGTTCAGTTTGAAGGTGACCAACATTATGTTTATCGTATCCTACGAAGCATTAAAAACCGCTTCGGCAGCACCTCAGAACTGGGCATTTATGAAATGCGACAAGATGGACTCCGGCAAGTTTCAAATCCTTCAGAGCTGTTGCTCACCGAGGACCACGATGGTCTCTCAGGCGTTGCCATAAGCTCTACGATAGAGGGTGTCAGACCTTTCCTTGTAGAAACTCAAGCCCTTGTCTCTACAGCAGCTTACGGCACGCCACAACGTTCCGCCACAGGTTTCGACCAGAGACGTCTGAATATGCTCCTCGCGGTATTAGAGAAAAGAGTCGGATTCAAGCTCATGCAGAAGGACGTCTTCTTGAACATCGCCGGCGGGTTAAGGGTGACAGATATGGCCATGGACCTCAGTGTCATAGCCGCTGTATTGTCAAGTAATGTCGATACGCCAATAGAAGCCGGCTGGTGTATGTGTGGAGAGGTGGGGCTGAGCGGTGAGGTCAGACCCGTGAGCAGAGTAGAGCAACGTATAGCCGAAGCCGAAAAGTTAGGATTCAATCATATCATCATACCCTCATATAATCTTCGTGGCATAGATACAAAAAAATATGCCATTCAGCTTCACCCCGTCAGAAAGGTAGAAGAAGCGCTAAGGGCATTATTTGGGTAAAAAATAGAAAGACAGAAAATAATGAAAGATTCAGTAATCATTGTCTCTGGTGGCATGGATTCCATCACCATGCTCTACGAGTATCAGGATCGCATCGCTTTAGGCGTATCCTTCAACTATGGTAGCAACCACAATGCACGCGAGCTACCCTTTGCCGAGATGCACTGCAAGCGACTCGGCATCCCACATATCACTATTGACCTCGGTTTCATGCCTAAGTATTTTAAGTCAAGTTTATTAGAAGGAGCCGCCGCTATACCGGAAGGCAACTACGATGAGGAAAATATGAAATCAACGGTGGTTCCCTTCCGCAATGGAATCATGCTTTCTATCGCTATTGGTATAGCGGAGAGCAACAAGCTGAAATACGTCATGATGGCCAATCATGCCGGTGATCATACTATCTATCCCGACTGCCGTCCGGAATTTGTAAAGGCTATGTCCTCAGCCGCCCAAGCCGGCACCTTTGCTGACGTTGAGATTTTGGCGCCCTACACCAATATCACCAAAGCCGACATTGCAAGACACGGCAAAACGCTTGGTATTGACTACAGCGAGACATGGAGCTGTTATAAGGGGGGAGAAAAACACTGTGGCAAATGCGGCACATGCCGCGAGCGTCGGGAGGCACTTCGCGAAGCTGGCATCGAGGATACTACAGAATACGAGGATTAGTTCTCTCAAACAATCACATATATAAAAAAAGCCCAGCGGGAATATCTCGCTGGGCTTTTTCTTTTATGATGACATTAAGACACTTTTTCCAACTTCTTCATTACAGAGAAGATAAATATGAAGCTTGCCAGACAGAGAACGACGAAAACCGCCCACACGCCCGTCAAAGGCACATGATTCCAAAGGTAAGCCGGTATCTGCACAAGGAAGTTTCCAATAGCAGTGGCACCAAACCAACATCCCATCATCAAACCTTGATATTTCTGTGGGGCCACCTTGCTGACAAAACTAATGCCCATCGGCGAAAGCAGTAGCTCTGCAAAGGTCAACACAAGGTAAGTAGAGACGAGCCACAAAGGACTCACGCGCTGAGGATCATCAGCGGGGTATCCGGAGAGATGATAGCTAAGGCCAATAGAAGCAATCATCATGATGACATACCCGATACCAGCAACGAGCATACCAAAACCTATCTTGCGGGGAGCGGAAGGCTCCTTTCCCTTAGAGGCAAGCCAGCCAAAGAGCGCCATACTAACAGGAGTAAGCATGACGACAAAGCAGGGGTTAAACTGCTGAAAGAGAGGTACGTCAACATTGATGGTCTCCTCCATTGCATCGCCATATTTGTATCCGAGGAAGACGGCGCAGGCTATGATGACGAGCCCAGCAATAGTCTTACCCTTTGTGGTCTTACTCTGGAACAGAGCAAAAAGTGCATAGACAAGCACGATAACACCCAACAGATTCGTGACATCAAAAAGCATTGCCACAAGGCCTGTCGCTGTTGTCTGTGTGAAGTCTCGTGCAAAATAGGTTAATGTCAGGCCGTTCTGGTGGAAAGCCATCCAGAAGAAGATGACAACAGCAAAGACGAGGAAGAGGGCCACCAGACGACTGTGAGTATCAGCCTTTTCCTCAGGAGTCTCCACATGCTTACCTGCTACAGTAGCCTTCAACGTCTCTTCTTTCTTTTTAGCACTTTTGTCTACATTTGCGAAGGTCCATCTGAATCCATAATAGATAGCGATGGACACAACCAAAGACAGGCAGGCTACACCGAAAGCATAGTGATAGGCCGAAGCATCCGATGCTCCCAAGGTGTGCATAGCCCATGCATGAAGCTTAGTGGCGGCAGTAGGTGCAAACAAAGCTCCAATATTTATTGCCATGTAGAAGATAGAGAAACCGGCATCACGCTGACTTGCATACTCCGGGGCATCATAAAGTTTGCCCACCATCACCTGAAGGTTGCCTTTGAATAGTGAAGTTCCTACACTGATAAGCAGCAAAGCTACCGACATGGCCACTACAGCCAATGTTCCTGCACCTGCCGGAATGGCAAGGAGCAGATAGCCGATAAACATCACTAAAATACCGAAGGTGACACAACGGCCAAATCCTATCTTATCAGCAACAGCACCACCTGCTATAGGCAGGAAATAGACAAGCATAAGAAATGTGGCATACACGGTTCCAGCAAGACCTTCGCCCCATCCAAAGTTGGATTGGAGAAAAAGAACGAAGATAGCCAACATGGTGTAATAGCCAAAACGCTCGCCGGTGTTGGCGAGTGCAAGAGCATAAAGACCTTTGGGTTGGTTTTCAAACATAGTATTATTTTTAGTGTTATTATTAGTTATCGTGTAATATCAAAGAGCCAACCAAGCTTGATGGTGATAGTGCCAAAGTTGCTTGATCCGAAATAGTCACGTTTGGAATCACCATAGATATTGCCCAAACCGTAGTAGTAACGGGCTTCAAGGGTGAAGCGCCCAGCCTTGGCTGTGGCCCATTCCACACCCAATCCGGCAGCTATGCCATAGTCAAACTTATTCTCAACACTCATCGTGTCCTGGGCTACAATGGTATTTGAGCGGTCTGTCATATTGCGGTCTGCCCAATTGAAAGAGCTTTTAGTGCTCTCACTAAGATAGATACCCAGCTGTGGACCCGCGTTGACAAAGAAGTTGATCCCCTTATTCTCACGTCCCCAAGCTAAATGGGCAAAGAAAGGTATTTGAATGTAGTTAATAGTACGCTCGTAGGTCTCTGGCTGTCCTGTCACGGAATTGATGACAGCCGAATTATTGACATCTTTAATATCTTCCTTCCATCCCAACTGACTGTAATTTATCTCAGCCTGGATAGAGGCTATCATCGAGAAATATTTCTCCACCGTATACCTTGCGGTGACACCGCCATTGATTCCACCTTTCATACTCTGTACAACCTTTGGCGTGAACCGAATGTTGGTGAGGTTATATCCGCCATTGACGCCCACAGAGAAAGTGTTGCGGTGCTCTCCTATCTGTGCCTTTGTTGACAATGGCATGAGAAGAGCCATAGCAACAAAGAATATGCGGACACACGCAACATGACAGACTCTTACAGAGAGAGACGTTGGCATAAAAATCTTATAATTGAGCATAATCTCTGATTCTTAAAATGACACTGCATCTATACCACCGTCAGTCTTATAATGTAACAGTTCAAAAAAGCAGTTCTGCATGCCCGCTGTACTTATCTGTTTGAAAGACAGAGGCGTCTGTATTGCCTTATAGGCATTCTGCTTTGCCGTTCCATTAAAGTTTTTACCCATTGAGGCGATACCACGCAGAAAGAACTGACCATGATCGTAGCCTGTCAAAGCAAAACGCGGAAGAGCTGATTGCATATCGCCCTTGAACCACTTCCTATAATTCTGTTCAAATCCACGCGTTCGGCTGTCGTAAGGATTGTAGAAGAAGGTAGATGGTATATAAGTATCAAACTCATGAAATTTGGCTTCGTCAATGCCAAGATACATCAACCACTCCGTGTAGCCATAGAGGCTGATCCGCAAACCTGGCTTTAGCGACTTCAATGTGGACAACTTATTAAGCACTTGCGTCAATTCCGGCGAGCGGCCTGTATTCAGAATGACAACATTGGTCTGTGTCGTGCTGAACTGTTTGGCAAAGGCATCGTCAGAGCTATTCAAGTTTGTAATGCCATATCTGACACCATTGCTCTCAAGACGTGTGCGGAGTCCAAAGGTGAAACTGGCTTTCTTTGAAGATTTGTCATTACAGTCTATAAAGACAGGATGAGCGTTGGCAAAGAGTTTAAGAAAACTCTCTATCGAGCTATTCGTGAGGCGGTCATCCGTCTGATAAACCTGAAAAATCTGAGGATAAAGCGACACGTCATCTCCAGAGATGGAAAACGGAATAACCATCTTAATGTTTCGTGCTTTACAGAATTCTGCCAAAGCATGAACCTGCTTAGAATATAAGGGGCCAAAGATGATATTGCATTTTGCTGCAGCAGCCTGAGGCATAAACTTGGTGATGTCGGCATCAATATTGACATTCCAAGCATTGACATTAACATTCATCCCCTGAGCACGCAAGGAATCACATGCCATCAGCAGTCCACGATAGTATTCTACCATGCGCCTGCCGTCGCCATCGACATCATGCAAGGGCAACATCACACCCACGTTCACCGTCTTTCCAGCGAAAGGAGCTGAAGAGACTGGAGACGCTTTGGCACTCCCTGTTTTCTTTGTTGCAAAAGGAATCAGAACATAGTCACCCTTCTTCATCTCATAGCCGTCCACCTTCATCTCCGGATTGGCCTCTATCAAGGCATCAACAGAGATGTCATATTTCTTCGCTATGCCGTAAAGTGTGTCTTTCTTCTTAACCTTATATCTGTCTCGATACTGTTGCGCTTGAGCAAAGCCACATGTAACAAACAATGCAGCAATAAAGAGGAAAACTATTCGTTTCATAGATTCAAATATCCTAATGAGTGTTTACCTAAAAGCCGCACCATCGGTAAATATGGTACGGCTTCTGGCAAGACGATGTTGCCATCATCTTGAATATTATCTTATTCGGTCCATAGACTTTATCAAGTCCTCATCAGCCTTAATGCCGCGCCGTGCCAAAATCAGGAAAACGATGGCTACAAAAGGCAGGCATACGGCAAAGCCAACATGGAAACCTCCTTGTGGTGCAAACTCACTCACAGCACGGAAGACATAATATCCATACCAAACAAGGCAGAGGATAATACTCGCCACACAGATTTTCATCTGTAAACGGCGTCGGGTATAAAGGAAGATGTCTATCAGTGTCAGAGAACCTGCAACAACAAGGTCGATAAATAATAGAGGCTGCGCATTGAGACCATTGGGGGCATACACGCCAAGGTTGTACCATTCGCTGTGTGCGGCAAGTCCATGAGATGCCGTGCTGCCGATTGGCAGACAGAGGCATACTACCATTGCTGCCAAGGCAAGAAGTAAGAATATGGTCTGCTTGCGTTGTATCATAACGTATCCTGATCCTTATTAGTATTGTCCTTTGAAGGGTCGCGCCAGTAGATATTGCCCTCGATGAACTCCTGAGTAGCCAAGAGTGTAGGTTTAGGCAGCTTTTCGTAATAACGGCTTATCTCTATCTGCTCGCGGTTCTCAAAGACCTCCTCCAGAGAGTCATTGTAGGAAGCGAATTCTGCCAGTTTCTTGTTTAAATCTGACTTTATCTCAACAGAGATCTGATTGGCACGCTTGCCGATAATGACCACACTTTCGTAGACATTGCCAGTTTCCTTGCTCAAATCCATGATGTTGCGCGTAACAGTCGTTACCGGCGCCTTAGACTTCTTGTAATCCATATCTAAATTAATATTTACAGCTATATTTTGTTGACTTATAATTTTCAATCTTGCGCGTTGGCAGTTATCTTCTTACATTTCTGTATAAACTCCTCAGCAGTCTTTCGCTCTTTGGAATCAGGATATTCATTGATGAAGCCATAGCATTCTTCTTCAGCATCCTGATAACGTTCCAGCTTCTTCGACTCCACACTCTGCTCGGCAAGGTGATACTTGCTTTTCATGATAAGTGTGGCAAACTGCTCACGTTTCTTGGTGTAAGGATAATCCTTAATAGCATTCTGAGAGGTTACGATACAGGCCTCGTAGTTGTTGCCCCCATTCGTGCAATTGCCAAAATAGGATCCTAAATTGTAGTAGAGCTCTGCTGAATAGAGTTCCTTGTCCACCAATTTATCCTGAAGCTGAAACAACTTGTTCTGAGCCTGATCCTTGTACCTGGCGTCAGGATACAAATCCAGATACTCCTGAAAAGCAGAGATAGCAGCAACGGTCTGCGTCTGGTCCAAACGAGGCTCAGGAGTACTCATAAACAGGCTCTGACCAACATAGTATTCTGCCTCCTCTGCATATTGGCCACGCGGGTAAGACTTAACATATTTTTTGAAAGTCTCACTCGCCGTCTCATAGTCACGACTCAGATATTCCGCCATACCAAGCATGTAGAGACACTCCTGAGCGTCCTGGCTTCCTTTCTCCGGGATGATAAGTTCCTGGAGAAGTGTGGAAGCACGCTGATACCGACCAAGAGCAAAACTCTCTTTGGCATACTCATACTTATAACGGTAGTCGGATGACTTGTAAACGCTGTTAAACTCCTTTGCGCAACTTCCAAACAGAAGCACTGTGGAAACAGCAACTAACGCTATTTTCTTCATATTGCTCATTAATGATTTGCAAATTTACATATAAAATATAACATAGGGCAAATCTCATTGTTTTTTTTGCGTAAATTTACATATTTCTTAGTGTAGTAGTAGAAAAATTAGTAACTTTGCCAATTATGGATTTTAAGATATCATCAAAATTCAAGCCTACCGGCGACCAGCCTGAGGCTATAGCAAAATTGACACAGGGTGTGGAGGAAGGAGACCCCGCACAGGTACTGCTTGGTGTTACCGGATCTGGTAAGACCTTTACTGTCGCCAATGTCATTGCCAACGTCAACAAGCCTACCCTTGTCCTGAGCCACAACAAAACACTTGCAGCGCAGCTCTACGAAGAAATGAAAGGGTTCTTCCCCAACAATGCCGTAGACTACTATGTCAGCTACTATGATTACTATCAGCCGGAGGCCTACATGCCATCCACTGACACTTATATAGAGAAAGATCTTGCTATCAATGACGAGATCGACAAACTGCGACTTGCCGCTGTCAGCGACCTTCTCTCGGGCCGTAAGGATGTCATCATCGTTTCATCTGTTTCGTGTATCTATGGTATGGGAGCACCCATTGCCATGCAGGAGAATGTGGTGAAGATTAAAACGGGACAAAAGATAGACCGGAATGACTTCCTGCGTAAATTGGTCAATGCGCTCTATGTCAGAAATGACATCGATCTGCAGCGCGGTTGCTTCTCCGTCAAAGGCGATACCGTCAATATTGCCATGGCATATTCCGACTATATCCTTCGGGTAACATGGTGGGACGATGAAATTGACAGCATTGAGGAGGTTGACCCCGTAACAATGCGTTCGGCTCAAAGTTTTGCCGATTACTCCATTTATCCTGCCAACCTTTTCGTCACTTCCAAAGAACAGACAGAGAATGCTGTCAGACTGATTCAAGACGACATGGTCAAGCAGGTAGAATACTTCCATTCCATCGGGGATGACATCAAAGCACAGCGCATTAAAGAGCGAGTGGAATATGACCTTGAAATGATTAAGGAATTAGGACATTGTTCTGGAATAGAAAACTACTCCCGATATTTTGACGGACGCCAGCCAGGCGAGCGTCCTTACTGTCTGTTGGATTTCTTCCCCAAAGACTATCTGATGGTCATCGACGAAAGCCATGTCACTGTGCCGCAAATCAATGCCATGTATGGTGGTGACAGGGCCAGGAAGCAGAACCTCGTGGAGTATGGATTCCGTCTTCCGGCGGCTTTCGATAACCGTCCCTTACGATTCGAAGAGTTCCACGAGATGATTCATCAGGTCATCTATGTCTCGGCTACACCTGCCAACTATGAACTTCAGGAAGCTGAAGGGGTCGTTGTAGAACAGCTGATTCGTCCTACCGGTCTTCTGGACCCCGAGATAGAAGTCAGACCTTCTGAGAATCAGATTGACGATCTTCTCGATGAAATTCTCACACGCAGCAACCGCGGTGAAAGGGTACTCGTGACAACGCTGACAAAGCGTATGGCTGAGGAACTTACAGAATATCTGTTAAACCATAACATTAAGGCTAACTACATTCATAGCGACGTGGCCACCCTCGACCGCGTGAAGATCATGAACGACCTTCGGGCTGGTGTCTACGACGTTCTCGTCGGCGTCAATCTCCTTAGAGAAGGTCTTGACTTGCCAGAGGTATCTCTTGTCGCTATACTCGATGCCGATAAAGAAGGATTCTTGCGCAGCCATCGGAGCCTCACGCAGACGGCGGGCCGTGCAGCAAGAAACGTGAACGGAAAAGTGATTATGTATGCCGACACCATCACAGAGAGCATGCAGAAGACTATTGACGAGACAGCAAGGCGAAGAAGTATACAGCTAAAATATAATGAGGACCACCACATCACCCCGAAGCAGATTGTCAAAGACATCAAAGGTTCATTACCATTGTCTGACGGCGAGGACTATGAGACACCGAGAAAGCCAGCCCAGACAGCGTATATAGAGCCTGAGACGAATGCTGCCTTTGCGGCCGATCCTATCATCAACCGGATGACAAGACCGGAGCTCGAAAAGAGCATCGCCAATACCAAGAAGCTAATGGAAGAGGCGGCCAAGAAGCTTGACTTCATACAGGCGGCTCAATACAGAGACGAGATTGTCAGGTTGCAGAAACAACTTGAGTTGAAAAACTGATGCCCTGCAAGCATAACAATTCCGCAAAATAAAAGTTAAAAAGCAAGTCAACACCTTGTTTCACATCTTTTCTTATTAATTTTGCTTTAAATAATTACATGCGCATGAAAAAGATTATTATCATCGTCCTCGCATACCTTCCATTGGCTGCATTGGCACAAAGCAATGTCTGGGAAATTCCAGACAATGCTAAAGAGAATACAGAGAAAACAGTTAAGGAAAAGAAAGAAAAGGTCATAAAAAAAGAAGATGCAAAATATCTGACTGGCGCTGTGCCTACAGTCGACGGACGGGTGGTATTCACACTCGATAAGGATGTTCCGGGGATGAGTGCTGAAGAAATCTACCAAAAGGTATACGCTGTCATAGACTCCGTTGTCAATGAGGGAAAATCTGATGACCTACAGCCCCAAAGCCGTATTGCTGCTGTCAACAAAGGTGAGCATACCATCGTTGCTATCATCAACGAATGGCTGGTGTTCTCAAGCAGTTTCATTGCCCTTGACAGAACGCAGTTCAAATATACACTCATCGCCAAGGCTACCGACGGGCATGTCAACGTGACCATGCAACGCATCAGCTATGCTTACGAGATGGACAGACCTACCGGAATGAAAATCAGCGCTGAT
Source organism: uncultured Prevotella sp. (assembly GCA_900543585.1). Taxonomy (GTDB): domain Bacteria; phylum Bacteroidota; class Bacteroidia; order Bacteroidales; family Bacteroidaceae; genus Prevotella. Next base: position 26,905 of record UQRP01000001.1, on the reverse strand, counting down.
GACTGGATTTCTGACAGCAATGCTTTAAACAAGAAGGGCACTAAGCTTTATAAAGGAAGCGGGAAGTTCAGAAGGAAGACTATAGACCGCAAGGATAACATATTCGGAAGAATAGAGACGGCCCTTAATATTAAGGCAGAATAATATAGAAATACCCTATATATAGTATAAAGAGCGTTTGACACTAAGAATTCAAAGAAATGGAGACAAAACAGCAATATATGGACAGACGGCACAGTCACGAGCTGCCTGAGAAGAGTGATCGTTTCCGGTCCGCACGGCAATGGCTGAACATTATTTTTATGATAGGGGCAGTAATAGGTGTCGTACTCTATCTTGTCCACACACCACAGACTTTAGGCATTATCGTTATCCTCGCAGCCATGGTTTTCAAAATCATTGAGTGCGCTTTACGATTCATTAAATGAAGAAGATAATAGCTCTTATACTTTTGTTGGTTCCCGTCTTGCCGGCTCTTGCACAATACGATGATACCATGAACTCGATTGACGCCGACGGAAATATCACAAACGGTAGAAGCAGAAAGAACATCGCTGACTCTCTCGGCACCGACAAGGAGATTCCTGAGGGTATCTATGTATGGAAGGTTGACCCTAAGTTTGGTGACCGGGTGATGGCACAGCCGGATACCATTCCTCATATGTTCATGAACAGCATCTTCACAACAGGTTTGAGGAGTGAATACAATAGCCTGGGCAATTTAGGCTCACCCAGGCAGGCGCGTATCTATATTGACAGAAGGGAAGAAAGTGACTTTATCTTCACGGACCCCTATGACTTTGTTCTCACGCCCGTGGAGGACTTTCTTTTCACCAACACCTTGTCGCCACTTACCAATATCTCATACAATAATTGTGGAAACCGCACAGACGGAGAAGACCATCTGAAAACAAAATTTGCCGTTAATGCCGGGAAAAAGATTGGAGCAGGCTTTCTTTTCGACTACCTCTATGGACGTGGATACTACAACAGTCAGTCTACGTCACACTTGAATTTCTCCCTTTACGGCAGCTACATTGGTGACCGCTATCAAGCCCACCTCCTCTTCCGAACCTTGCACCAAAAGGTAGCGGAAAACGGAGGCGTCACGGATGATAACTATATCACTCATCCGGAATCCTACAATGAGAGCTATGCCACGACAGAGATTCCCACGATGTTGGAGCAAAACTGGAACAGAAATGACAACCAGCATATTTTCTTCACGCATCGCTATAGCCTCGGGTTCAACCGCAAAGTGCGTATGACAGACGAGGAGATCAAAGCCCGCAAATTCGCCATTGCCTCTCAAAAAGAGAAAGACGAGCGACAGGCGAAAGAGAAAGCCATGAAAGACGCCAAGGCTCAGGGAAGGGATGTCGATGAAGACAAAGTCAAGGTGCCGCAGACCTTTAGTGGACGACCCGACGATGCGAAAATAGCAACAACGGCAGCCCCGCAGAATGACAAAGGTAATGGACAACGGGTAACCGTTGCAGGAAAAGCTGCTGCCGACAGCCTCATAGCAGCTGCCAACAAAGCGAAGGAAGATACTTCTTGGATGAAAACGGAATATGTGCCTGTCACAAGCTTCATCCATACGCTGGATTTCAATAACTACAGACGTATCTATGAGGCTTACGAGACGCCCGAGAACTATTATCTCAATACCTATAATGTCATTGAGAAGTTAGGCAATGACTCCATCTATGACAAAACGAGCCACTGGAGTCTGAGAAACACCTTTGCCATCTCACTGCTCGAAGGCTTTAATAAATGGGTCAAGGCGGGGGCGAAGCTCTTTGCCTCGCATACACTCAACCATTACACTCTACCCGACTCTATCGGCACAACAACATGGAATGAGAACAGCTTTACCGTCGGCGGACAGCTCAGCAAGACGCAGGGCAAGACGCTGCACTTCAATGTGACGGGTGAAGTGGCTGTTGCAGGATACAACATGGGAGAAATAAAAATCGACGGTGGCGTAGATCTGAACTTCCCCTTGTTCAGAGACACCATGACCCTGGCTGCCTCAGGATTCTTTCACCATGAAAAGCCATCGTTCTACTATCGCCATTACCAAAGCAGACATCTGTGGTGGAATGACGACCTGTCCATGCTCGACCATTTCCATGCGCAGGGTGTTCTAAATTATCAAAAGACACGCACTCGTTTACGCTTCGCTTTCGATGAGATTAGAAACCTGACTTACTTCTCCGGGTCTTATACCACTTCTGAGAATGGGAGACTGTACAATACCGTATCCCCCAAGCAAGACAATGACGCCATCACGCTGCTGACGGCAGAGATAGCCCAAGATTTTACCTTTGGACCACTTAATTGGGAGAGCGTGGTTACCTATCAGAAGTCGACGAAACAGTCTGTATTGCCTGTTCCTGCGCTGAACATCTACACAAACCTCTATCTAAGGTTCAAGATCGCCCGCGTGCTTAATTGCGACTTTGGTGCCGACGTAAGGTATTTCACCAAATATGCGGCTCCCGACTATTTCGCACCACTTGGGCAGTTTGTCATTCAGAACGGTGACAACACAACTAAGATAGGCGGATACCCCATTGCCAACGTATATCTTAACTTCAAACTTAGCAAGGCGCGCTTCTTCGTCATGATGAGCCATATCAACAGTGGCAGTGGCAACAAAGAATATTTCTTCACTCCTCACTATCCACTCAACGAACGCATCTTCCGGTTTGGTATAAGTTGGAATTTTGCTAACTAAGATGATTAACGAAAACGATAATATTCGGACAAATTCTATTGAGGCCTGGCTTCTTGCAGCCAGGCCTAAAACCCTTGCCGGAGCCGCTGTACCGGTGATGATTGCAGTGGCCTTGGCACTCAAGACAACAGGCTGGAGCCACTTCAGGCTTATACCTGCTGTACTGTGTTTTCTCTTTGCTTTTCTGATGCAGATAGACTCCAATTTCATCAACGACTATTTCGACTGTGTCAAAGGTAACGACGACACAGCTACACGCCTTGGGCCGAAACGAGCCTGCGCTGAGGGATGGATAACGCTGACAGCTATGAGAAGGGGGCTCTTTGTCACATCGGCTTTGGCTTGCCTCGTGGGATTGCCACTTATATACTTTGGCGGATGGGAAATGATAATCGTTGGAGTCGTGTGCGTTATCTTTGCATTTCTCTACACGACTTTTTTCTCCTACAAAGGTCTTGGAGACATTTTAGTGCTAGTCTTCTTTGGCATTGTCCCAGTATGCTTCACCTATTATGTCATCATGCCGGACAATTTGCAAACGATAACGTGGCGGGTGCTGGCCGTCTCGCTGGGCTGCGGACTCGTCATTGATACATTACTATGTATCAATAATTTCCGCGACCGACATAACGACAAACGGGACGGAAAGATAACTCTCATCGTAAGACTTGGCGAACAGAACGGCGCCAGGCTGTACAATATTGTCGGCTCGTTAGGGGCCGTCATCACTATGGTGACGCTGATGCTCAGCACTAAGCACCCGCAGATGTCGGCGGTAGTGATTTTTCCTTTCCTTTTCTATGCATACAAACACTCACAGAGCTATGCCATGCTCAAGAAGATTTGGAAGGGGAAAGAGTTGAACCGCGTATTGGGTATGACAGCAAGGGATATGTTTATCTACGGCATTATGACCGTAGTAGCAGTAATAATAACGGAGATATAAGGATGGAAAACATTGTAAATCTCGACATTATGGCTTTTGTAGAGCAGAATATACTGCCCCGATACAATGAGTTTGGAAAATCACACGGACTGACGCATGTCCAACGTGTGATCAAGAACTCTATAGAACTGGCCCGAATGTTGGGAGCCGACATCAACATGGCTTATGTCATCGCGGCTTACCACGACTTAGGCATGTCTGGCCACAGAGCCATCCATCACATTACCGGTGGAAAAATTCTTGCGGCTGATGCAAGGCTGAGGAAGTGGTTTACCGATGATCAGATAAAAGTAATGAAGGAAGCTGTGGAAGACCATAGAGCTTCTGCATCCCATGCACCCAGGTCTGTCTATGGCAAGATTGTTGCTGAGGCAGACAGAGACCTTGACCCTGAGACGGTTTTCACAAGAGCCATAGACTTCGGACGCGAACATTATCCTGAGCTTGACAAAGAAGGACAATGGCGGCGTTTCGACAACCACATGGAGGAAAAATATAGCATACACGGGTATATTCATCTCTGGATTCCCAACTCTCCTAACGAGAAGAACCTGAGAATTATACAGAGCATCATTGCCGACAAGAAGAAGCTTCGCGAGGTATTCGAGAGACTCTATTAACTAATTTCAAAGCACTCTATTCCCGTACAACGGCATATGCCACGCAATTCTGCGGCATATGCCATGAATATTAACGGCATATGCCACGTATAACGTTGACATATGCCGCGCATCATAATCCTTACTTCTCTTTTGCTGTTTCTGACTCAGCCGCATCTTTTGGATCAGCTTTTTCTGTCTTCACATCAGATTTGGGAGTTTTGGTTGTCTTTGCCTTAGTTTTAGGCGTTTTCTTCGCCTCGTATTTCTCACGAAGCTTAGCCACAGAAGCCTCAGCCTTCTCAAGACGTGCCTGCAGGCGCGCTATCTCCTTATCCTTAAGTTCTATCTCATCGCCCTCGTTCTTGATAGTGGTGAGCAGAGAATTAAGCTGATCGTTGTCGATGTCGGAAGGATAGAGCTCATTGACACGATTGATAAAATCACCGAGTATATTCATATAGTTGGTGAAGGCATCAAAAGCACTACTGTAGATACCGCGGTCGAGACCGACATGTGAGGGTTTGGTTGACATGAACCGGAAGTTATTACTTGCCTGCAAGTAGTTCCAATCCTGATTAATCTTCGGGTCGTTGGCAATACGTACTCTATCGGCCACACTGTAGAGCTTGTTGAAAGCCTCACGCTGCATGGGGTTGCCGAGCCAGCTGCTCACATCACGCTCCTCATCAACCCATGACAGTGTGTCGGGAACATTGAGGTCGCCGACACTCTCAAAGTTGTCACAGATCTCAGAAGGTGTGGAGAACGTGATATTCTGTTGCTTAGCAAAACGCGGCAGAGCATGGATGAAATCGAGAATATGAGAAGACAAGGGCTGAGCTATACCTAAAGCCGAAAGCTCCATGAAGATATTGATGACCTTCTCGTTCTCCGGGAAGTTGGCAATGCGACTGATATACTGGTCAGCAAAGAGGGGATAACCCTCCCAGTCGCTGTTGTTGAAGCGCAGACTGATGTCATCGCTAAGGTTGATGTCGCGAAGCAACAGCTTGAGGTTAGGAGCTAAAGCGCAGTTGTAGACATAATGGGGCGACTTCCAGCCCAGCACGTGCTTGGCACCTTCTGTAAGCATTCCCTTGAATCCGAGCTCTGCTGCAGTAAGGCCGATGTCATCGCTGTAGATAAGAGACGAGTTGCGAAGAACCGTAGGACGTTTGCCGAAATACTCCTCCATCTTGTCACACTGGTGCTTGACATCGCTGGCGAAGACAGACTTGTCTTTCAAGGCTGAAAGACCATGAGAATAAGGCTCGGCAAGGAACTCCACGCAGCCCGTTCTGTTCAGATCGCTGAGCTTGTCAAGAACTTGTGGGGCATACAGCTCTAACATTTCCATGCCCACACCAGAGATAGAGAAAGCTACACGGAAATATTTTCCGTTCTCTTTAATCATGTCCTCTAATGTGGTGAGTGCAGGCATGTAAGAACGCTCGGCAATATCAGTAATGCAGCGTTCGTTCTCATAATCGTCGTAATAGTAGTGGTCGGAACCAATATCGAAGAAGCGATAGCGCTTCAAATGGACAATCTGGTGTATCTCGAAATATAAGCAAATTGTTTTCATTGTTTTTCTGTTTTTGGTGAACTCTTTATCCTTTGTTATTTACTCGCGAAGAGAATCATTTTTTGGAGAAATTATATCCAATGTAATGTTCTCAGATATAGTTCGCGTATCCAGCGTCCTACCTTCTCCCACGTTATCTGTGCGACCTCCTCTTGTCCCTTTTGCGAGAGATAGTCGAAGAGGCTTTCATTGTGACAGATGCTGTAGATGGCGTCGGCCATGGCATTGATATCCCAATAGTCTATCTTGATACAGTTGGTGAGAATCTCACCGCAACCACTCGACTTAGAAATGATGGTAGGTGTGCCACACTGCATGGCTTCCAACGGCGATATGCCAAAAGGCTCGCTGACGGATGGCATGACATAGACATCGGAGTTCTTCAGACACTCATAGACCTGCTTGCCACGCATGAAACCGGGGAAGTGGAATCTGTCGGCAATATCACGCTCAGCAGCAAGGTAGATCATCTGGTCCATCATATCGCCCGATCCCGCCATACAGAAGCGGATGTTGTTGGTACGATGCAACACCATATTAGCAGCCTCAACAAAGTATTCTGGTCCCTTCTGCATAGTGATGCGTCCCAAAAAGGTAACAATCTTCTCTTTACCATGGTGGTCAGGCCGTGGAATAGCCTGGTTCTCAGCACTGAGGGGATAGACGGCATTGTGAACGGTGAAGACTTTACGTGGATCCTGATGATAATGGTTGATGACAGTCTGACGTGTCAACTCCGAGACACACATGATGCAGTCAGCATGATCCATGCCGTCCTTCTCTATGCCATAGACAGTGGGGTTGACATGACCGCGTGAGCGATCCCAGTCGGTAGCATGGACATGGATGCAAAGTGGCTTGCCGCTGACTTGTTTGGCAAAGATGCCAGCAGGATAAGTCAGCCAGTCGTGAGCGTGGATGATATCAAAATTCTCAGCTCGGGCCACAACACCAGCAATGATGCTATAGTTATTGATTTCCTCGTTGAGGTTTGACGGATAACCACCTGCAAACTCCATACAACCAAGGTCATTAACATGCATATAGCTGAAGTCAGCATAGATATTGTCCCGGAAATGGTAGTACTCATTGGGATCCATGAGATTACCAATACGTTGTTTCACATACCCATAGTCAACGTCTCTGTAGACAATAGGCACACAGTTCATTGCCACAATATGGGCAAAGGTATGATCCTCATCGCCCCAAGGTCTGGGCAGGCAGAGGGTGATGTCGATATCACCTTGCGCGTGCAGTCCCTCAGAGATACCGAAGTTGGCTGTGGCAAGACCACCATACACATGAGGAGGATACTCCCATCCAAACATTAATACCTTCATCTGTTGGTCCTCCTTATTTAATTTTTATATTTTTCAAGAATAGCTGTAGCCCTAAGAATCTCAGCAACATTGACAGCAAAGGAAATCGCTCCGCGGCCAGAGAAGGGCGGATTGCCATCAAAAAGCTCTGGCAGGGTGCCGATGCAATGATTGAACATTTCATCTTCGTAACCCACCATCTGACGACGTATAAAACTCAGGCGCGAGCGTTTGAAAATCTTCATACAGGCTTCCAAGTAGAAGCCTTCAAGCCATGGCCAGGCTGTGCCCTGGTGATAAGCATAGTCGCGCTGTGATTGTGGTCCAACATACATAGGGTTGTAGCCTGTACTCTTGGGTGACAGCGAGCGCAGTCCCTTTGGAGTCAAGAGCTCGCGCGTGCAGAAATCCACAATGCTCTTCTGCTGCGCAGGAGTAAGTGGGGAATAGTCTAAAGCCACGGCGAAAATCATATTTGGACGCACACTCCAGCTCGGTGTATCGCCATCTACAAAATCGTAGAGATAACCATACTCATTGACGAAAGTCTCTACAAACGACTTCTTTGTCACCTCAGAGGAGGCACGCAGCTTCTGGGCATCATCGGGAGCGTTGAGCTCGTCAGCAATAGCAGCAGCAAAGAGAAGAGCGTTGTACCATAAGGCATTAAATTCCACGATATAGCCTGTACGCGGAACAACAGGATGCCCGTTAACGGTAGAGTTCATCCATGTTACAGCTTTCTTCTTGCCTTCAGTACTCAGAAGTCCTCTCTCGTCAAGACGTAGGTTGGGATGTTTACCTGAAGAGATAAAACTCATGATGTCGTAGATGAGTTTGCCAAACTTTTGAGCAGCAAGCTTCATACCTATCTTTTTGGCATACTGCTGTACAGCCCATATGGCCCACAGAGGGACGTCAGGCTGTTCCATCTCTGTAATCATACCATCCTGCTCCTTGCCCTCCATAAACTGTCGCAATTGTCTTACGGCTGTCTTCATGGCGTCTTCGAAATAGTCTACTTCGTCAATGGCGAGCGTTAGACCTGGGAGAGCAATAAAAGTATCTCTGGCACGGCACTTGAACCAAGGATAACCTGCTAAGATATATCTTTCACCGGCCTTGTTGTGAACATGAAATTGATGAGCGGCATTGGTAAGACAATGAATAAAATTATCACGCGGTGTGCGCTCGTCAGCTTCTTTTTGGAAGAGTGTTTTTAAGCTGCGAGGTTTACATTCAGTAGTGGAAGCGGCAAAGACGATGCTTTCACCTTTTTCTATAGGCAGAGAGAAATAGCCAGGGACATAGAGGTCTTCAGTAGAGGAATAGCCACGCTCCTGCTCTTTGGGGTATTCTATTCCGCGATACCAGTCGGGGTCAAAAACGAACTTCGGCTTCTTGGAGAACTGCATGTAGAGGAAGGGGTAGCCATCATACAGACGTGTGCGGATACCATTCTCCACCTCTTCATAATCTCTGCTGGCTCTTGAATTCTCATGTGTGAACTGTCTCACACTGCGAAACGCGAGGAAAGGCTGGAATTGCAATGTCGTAGCGGAATGGGCATCAACAAGAGTGTAGCGAATCAAGACTCTGTCTTCATAATGTTGGAAGAGTACCTCTTTCTTGAGTTCTACACCTCCTACTCTGTAGAAAGTAGTAGGAATCGTGTCACAGTCAAAATCCCGGATGTATTTATGGCCGTTTGGACTAAATGTGTCGCCTTGGTATTTATGCAGGCCAAGGTTGAAAGCTGCTCCATGCTGTATAACTGAGCAGTCGAGAGAAGACAGAAGAACATGGTTGTCATTGTCAAGCTCCGGAACGGGAACAACAAGCAGCCCATGATATTTTCTCGTGTTACAGTCTACAATGGTTGAGCAGGAGTAGGCGCCCGAACGATTGGTTCGCAAGATTTCTTTCTGTAAAGACTCCTGCAAATTAATCATCAGTGCCCTTTCAAATTTGAGATAGCTCATAATCTATAAGGCTTTTAATAGGTTCTACATCAGTTAAAGCAAGCTCTTACTCACTTCCGACTTCAAATTTAGTAAAAATTATTTAGCGTGCAAAATTTTGTGCAAAGACATTGACGTTTTTATATTTTTTTAATCTTATACACACCAAGAAAGGACTGAAAACGGAAGATATGAACAAAATACTACTTTTGTCGCTCTTTCCACAATAGGGCTATCTTCCCCACTTTTTCCTCCAAGGGGAGAGCTGCATCAATCCAGGTAATAGGTATGCCCCGCCGCTCCATTCCCCGGAACCACGTCATCTGGCGTTTGGCAAATTGGTGGATGGCGATCTCCAACTGCCGGAACATTTCCTCGTACGTAAGTTTGCCAATAGCATACTCTGTAACAAACTTGTACTCCAAACCATAATATATAAGATTATCGGCTGAAATGCCCCGGGCGAGAAGACCTTTAATCTCGTCCACCATACCATTGTCAAGTCGCTGTTTCAGGCGGGTGGTAATCTTCCTACGGCGCTCCTCACGGTCTATATGAATGCCCACCACAAGAGAAGGGACAGGAGGCATCGTGCGAAGCGCGGTGGGATGTTCGAGATTGTAAGTTTCTATTTCTATAGCACGGATAGCACGTTGTGGCGTGTCAACATCCGTTTTGTTGTGCATATTAGACCCTGTTTGGGCCTTTAAGTTGACAAGAATCTCTGTCAGTTCCTGTAGATCCTTGCCATCCAGCTCATCGCGGAGCTGCTGATTCTGGGGGACAGGAGACAGCGCATAGCCTTTCAATACTGCTTCGATATAGAGTCCTGTTCCACCACATAAGATAGGGACCACTCCCCTACCCTGAATATCATCATATGCTGTATGGAAGTCTCGTTGATATTGGTATAGATTGTATTTAGTGCCGGGATCTGCAATATCTATGAGATGGTAAGGAATCTTTTTACCGGCTACGATATAGTCGTCCAAGTCTTTACCCGTACCGATGTCCATACCCCGGTAAACCTGTCTGGAGTCAGCAGAAATAATCTCACCGCCAAGAGCGGCTGCGAGATGAGTGGCTATCGTTGTCTTGCCACAAGCGGTAGGTCCAAGAATCGTTATCATTTCCATCATAAGGCTGTTTATTTAAATGCAAAAATAGGAGAAAAAGCCGGAACATCGGGCGTTTTCTCCTATTTTAACATTAAAACGAGCAGAAATGATAACTATGCCGAGATTATCTCCATTCCTTCTTTAACAGCCTGCATATTCAGCGGTATCATATCGTGATGTCGCTCTGGCAGTGTTTTAAACAGTGCCTTGCGCAGACCGTCTGTAGAGACCACCGGGCATACCTTCAACAATCCGCCAAGGACTATCATGTTGAAGACCTTGGAGTTTTTCATCTCTGCGGCCTTATCCATGGCATCAATGCGGTAGATGGTAATATCCTTCCGTTTAGGCGGATTGATGACTCCATAGCCGTCATAGATGAGTATGCCCCCTGCCTTCACTTTCGGCTCAAACTTATCAAGAGAAGGCTGGTTGAGGACAATGGCGATATCATATCGGCTTAAAATTGGTGACGATATGCGCCCATCACTGACGATGACGGTCACATTGGCCGTACCACCACGCTGCTCAGGCCCATAAGCGGGCATCCATGTCACATTCTTTCCTTCCATCAGTCCTGAGTAGGCCAGTATCTTGCCCATTGACAGCACTCCCTGACCACCAAAGCCACTGATGATTATTTCTGTTTTCATAACTTCTCGTTATTATTTTATGCCAGTAGTGTCCTTGAGATCACCTTTGACATATTCTTTAAACATATGTTCGCGCATCCACTCATTGGCTTTGACCGGTGAGAGTTTCCAGCCACTGTTACAGGTTGAGACAATCTCGACGAGAGAAGAGCCCAAGCCCATCATGCTCGACTCAAAAGCTTTTTTGATAGCTTTCTTAGCCTGACGGATAGAAGCAACCGTATCGACACTCTGGCGGGTAACATAGCAAGTGCCCTGCAGGTGGCTGGCGAGTTCTGTAATATTGAGCGGATAACCATTCACTTTCGGGTCACGGCCATAAGGACATGTACTCGTTTTCTGACCGATGAGTGTGGTCGGAGCCATCTGACCACCTGTCATGCCGTAGATAGCGTTATTAATGAATATGATAGGAATATTCTCGCCACGATTCAGGGTGTGAATAGTTTCGCAAGTACCTATGCAGGCCAGGTCACCATCACCTTGATAGGTAAAGACAAGCCGGTCGGGGAATACACGCTTGATACCCGTAGCAACAGCTGGCGCACGGCCATGAGCTGCTTCCTGCCAGTCGATATCCAAGTATCGGTAAGCAAAGACAGCACAGCCTACCGGGCAGACGCCTACGGTCTTCTCAGCCATTCCCATCTCCTCAATGATTTCTGCCACAAGCTTGTGTACAACGCCATGAGAGCATCCCGGGCAATAGTGCATCGGGGTGTCATTCATCAAGGAAGGCTTCTTATATACAAGATTTTCCGGTGAAATTATATCGTTTTCCATGATTTCTTATCTTTCTATTAATTTCTCCTTGAGGGCCTCCACTATCTCCTCCGGCTCTGGGACAATACCTCCCAACCGGCCGAAATGCTCTACAGGAAGGGCTCCGTTGACAGCAAGCCGTACGTCTTCTATCATCTGACCAGCATTGATCTCACTGACGAGAATGCCTTTCTTGCCTTCAGCAGTTTCACTTATCTGCCGCTCAGGGAAAGGCCAAAGAGTAATAGGACGGAAGAGTCCGACCTTAATGCCTTGTTTGCGGGCTATACTCACGGCTTCTTCACTGATACGTGCTGCACTGCCAAAACTTACAATAATATAATCGGCATCGTCGCAGAACATTGTCTCGTAACGGACTTCCGTATCCTTTATCTTCTGATATTTTGCCTGAAGAGCGAGATTTTTTGCTTCCATGGCCTCCGGCTGAAGCTCCAAAGACGTAAGGATATTGGGTTTGCGGTCAGCAGTGCGACCAATCGTTGCCCATGGACATTCTTTGCGAATCTGCTCTTCCGTACGACGAGGTTTGACAGGAGGTAAGACGACCTTCTCCATCATCTGACCAATAACACCATCAGAGAGTATCATCGCCGGATTCCGATATTTGAAGGCCAATTCAAAAGCCACATCTATGAAGTCGGCCATTTCCTGGACCGAGTTCGGTGCCAATACTATGACGTTGTAGTCACCATTACCTCCGCCACGCGTAGCCTGAAAGTAATCACTCTGGGATGGTTGGATAGTGCCAAGTCCAGGACCTCCACGCTGTACATTAACGAAAACGCCGGGAATTTCCGCGCCAGCCATATAGCTGATGCCTTCCTGCATAAGCGCTATACCTACTGATGACGATGACGTGAAGACGCGCTTCCCAGCGCCTGCGCCACCATAGACCATATTGATAGCTGCCACTTCAGATTCCACCTGAACAACAGCCATGCCCGTCGTCTCCCAAGGGCGAAGTAGGGTCAATGTCTCTATAATCTCACTCTGCGGAGTAATGGGGTAGCCGAAATAAGCGTCTACACCCCCGCGAATAGCAGCTAAGGCGATAGCCTCATTGCCTTTTAAAAGTTGTATTTCCTGTTCTGCCATTTTTTACTTTGCCTCCTTCTTTCGATAAACGGTAATGCAGGCATCCGGGCAGACGATGGCACAAGATGCACATCCTACACACTTATCCGGCTGCGAAGCCTCCACATAAGGATAGCCATGCTCATTGACCTTCTTATACGCCAATGCAAGAACATCTTTGGGACAGGCCACCACACAGAGCTGGCAGCCTTTACAGCGTTCATCGTCTATTACTACGGCGCCCTTAAAAATACTCATAATATTCTTTCAATCTTTTACTCATTGGCAAGAGTTGCCAATTTTACGTTCAACACGACAGCAAAAGTAAAGATATAAGACGGCTTACGTCGTGAAAAAACGGCTGAAGATACTGAAATGTAGATTTTGCATGACGAACCGCACGTTTTCTCTTTCTTTTTTGCGCACATGTCAAAAGCGTGTGCAATCGACAATGCTAAAGACCACTACCTTCTGGCAGGAAAGAGAGAAAATAATCTTTATACAACGACCGCTAACTCAAAAACTCTTTGTAACTTTGCATCCAGACAATAAAAATATAATTTTTCAGCGTTATGCTTACATTAAAACTCATCAGTGAGGAGACGGAACGCGTTGTAAAAGGTTTGGGGAAGAAACACTTCCCAAATGCGCGCGAGGCCGTAGAGAAAGTATTGGAATATGACAAGCTGCGCCGTGAGGCCCAACAAAAACTCGACAGCAATAAGCAGCAGCAGAACCAGCTCTCCAAGCAGATTGGCGGACTGATGAAGCAGGGCAAGAAAGACGAGGCTGAAGAGGTCAAGACTAAGGTGGCTGAGCTCAAGGCTGCCGACAAGGCTCTCCAGGAGGTCTACAACAAGGCTCAGGAGGATATGACCCATGAGCTTCTTGACATACCTAACATCCCTAATGACAAGGTTCCTGAGGGTAAGGATGCTTCAAGCAATGTAGTCATTAAGGAGGGCGGTGTAATCCCTAACCTTCCTGAAGACGCCCTCTGCCATTGGGACCTGCTGAAGAAGTTCAACCTTGTGGACTTTGACCTCGGTGTCAAGATTACCGGTGCAGGATTCCCTGTATATATAGGTAAGATGGCACGCTTCCAGCGCGCTTTGGAAGCTTTCTTCCTTGATGAGGCCCGTAAGGCTGGATATGTGGAGATTCAGCCACCGTATGTCGTCAATGCTGCTTCTGGTTACGGTACCGGTCAGCTCCCTGACAAGGAAGGACAGATGTACCACGCCAATCTCGATGACCTCTACCTGATTCCAACAGCAGAGGTTCCTGTTACCAATATATTCCGTGATGAGATTCTCGATGAGAAAGATCTGCCCGTAAAGCGTTGCGCTTACTCTGCTTGTTTCCGTCGCGAGGCTGGTTCCTATGGTAAGGATGTCCGTGGTCTGAACCGACTGCACCAGTTCGATAAGGTAGAAATCGTCCGTATTGATACTCCTGAGCATTCTTACGCTTCTTGGCATGAGATGCTCGACCACGTTGAGGGCTTGCTCAAGAAACTGGAGTTGCCTTATCATCTGCTGCTGCTCTGTGGTGGCGATATGAGCTTCACGTCAAGCATCTGTGTCGACTTTGAGACATGGTCGGCTGCTCAGAAGCGCTGGTTGGAAGTGAGCTCGGTATCTAACTTCGAGAGCTATCAGGCTAACCGCCTGCATTGCCGCTTCCGCCGCAGCGATGGCAAGAAGATTGAGCTCTGCCATACCCTCAACGGCTCAGCATTGGCACTGCCGCGTATCGTAGCTACCATCTTGGAGAATAATCAGACACCAGAGGGTATCCGTGTGCCGAAAGTCCTCGTACCTTACTGCGGTTTCGAGATGCTCGACGACAAGATGGATTAATATTTTATCAGGCATTATGAAATGCCAATATCGCCAAGGCCGGAGACATTCAGACGAATGCTCCGGCCTTTATTGTTTGAAACGGAATAGTAATCTCACTACCCTTCTGCAAGGAAAGACGATACTGAGCCGTCTTTATACGTGATGATAGAATTCGCCGAGAGGCAGACGAAAACGCTCACCTCTCACACCTCCCTCTGTACGGATGCCACACGTGATAATCATGTTGATGCCACAATCATGTGGTAGCCCCAAAGCTCGTTTCACCAACAGACTGTCAAAACCTTCGAGCGGACAGGTGTCATACCCTTGCTCACTCATGGCCAACATGAAAGTCTGTACTGCCAATGCACAACTTTTATGGACAACTGTTCGCTCGTCAGCCTCAGTAACTTGACGCACGATAGGACGGAAGAGGCCAATAATCTGCACTAACACCTTACGTAACAGACCCAAAAGTCCAAAACAGCGTTTGTAGCTAAAAGGCATCAGAACACCATAATATTTATTTTGCAGTGCTATCCTGTGAGCTTTCCGGTCCTCGGGGCTGTTCTGCTCAATGTCCTTGATATTGGCTTCAAGAACAGCCTTGGCATGCGCTTTCCACTTGTCCTGACGGGTGACAAACACCACCATCTGCTTACAGCTCTTGGCACTGCCTTGTCCGAGACATGCCTCTGACAGTTTCTGTAAGGTGGCTGAATCAGTGACATGGTAAGCCTCCCACAACTGCATGTTGGAACTTGTTGGTGCAAGCGTAGCGAGACGAATGCATTCCTTTACCTTTTCACTATCTAACTCTTTGTCGGCCGCATACTTACGCACAGCACGGCGATGTTCGAGAATTTCTTCTAATGTCATAATATTTATGTTGCATCCCGCTCACCAGTATTCGTATCGCCTAAAGCTAAAATCATATATGAGTCGGAACAAATTATACCAAGATAAATACTACCAGACAAAAACCATGCCATAATAAGACTTCCGTGCAGTTAGTATCTTTGCAAAAAAATATCGGAATATAGGTAAGGTGTTTGATTTATTGTTGCTCGTCATCGTTTCACTTTAGCTTTCCTTCGTCTTGAAGGTTATTCATGTCATAGCACTATTCTTTGGCTGTACTCCTCACAGGAGTTACGTTCATCTTTGACCACAACATAGCAGATACCATAGACACAAAGTCGGCGACGAAGAGCTATTTATCATTATAATGTCCCTCAATTTCCAACACATAAACTTCCACAACATCATCATAAATATCATAGATAATTCGGTCATGTGCAGTAATATGGCGGGCCCACGTAACACTCTTGCCACCTATTAACGCTTCTGGATGCCCCAACCCAGTCTTTGGATGCTCTATTAACTCAGCAAGAATCTTCGAGTATTTCTTAAATACTACAGGATTTGACTTCTTCCATTTCTTAGCTACCTTTTCAGCTTGAAACGAAAATCTTAAAGTATAAATCATAGGGTCTCCAAATAAGCATCAAGC
This sequence comes from uncultured Prevotella sp., assembly GCA_900543585.1. Taxonomy (GTDB): domain Bacteria; phylum Bacteroidota; class Bacteroidia; order Bacteroidales; family Bacteroidaceae; genus Prevotella. Next base: position 10,764 of record UQRP01000001.1, on the reverse strand, counting down.
TCTTCTTTCCCACGCACGGTTATACACTTCCCTGCTTTAATATCTTCTCTTGCCTTATCAATCCTTGCCTGTAACTCTGGCGTGATAGCCAAATCATCGTCTTTAATAGGTACAAGCGTGTACGCTTGTTTATGTCTTCTACGAATGACTATCTTTTCTCCTCTGTCTGCCAAGTCAAACACATGGGCTTGTTGGCTCCGGAATTCTCTAGATGTAAAGTTTATTACTGCCATAATATTATTTTTCTGCAAAGATAAGAAATTTACGAATAAGTTCCAAATTTTGCGTGTCTTTTTTGGTACACAATCTATAATATACTATTAACAGCCGCCATGGTTTTCCGTGGCGGCTGCTTTGTTCTCACGCTCCCAACTTCTCTTCCGCCTCCAACATCTTGTCGGCGACAGTGCTGTCAAGAAGCTTTGCATAGGTACTCCGGGTAATACGAGTGGAAGAGTGGCCGAGGATCTTCGCCACGGTCTCCATATCGAAGACCTCGTATAGTAGATGGTGGCGCCAGTGTGACGTGCCCAATGAGTCGTCAACGGCTTGTCAATATGAGCCTTTTGAGCACATACCTTGAGGTATTGTTTGTACTTCACGGAAATAAATGGAAGCCTATAGTCATATCTCCTCAGGACAGCCATAACCGGCTCTAAGAAATGTCTGCATCTTACTGATATTTTTTATAATTTCCTAAGTGTAAAACATGCCAAAGAGGGAGTGTACAACATTTTGTATAATTACCTTTAGTCAATATATGTTTTTACATGTCATTTTATGACATTAAAAGAATTTTGCACTTATCCCTATATAAGCCACATTATCAGTAAGTTACGGAGAAAGATTCTTCTTAATTTGTTGACATACAACAAAAAAAGGAAGCCCTGTCGGACTTCCCTTATAATGCTTTCAGCGGAAGGTGAGGGATTCAAACCCCCGATACCACGTAATGGGTATACCAGATTTCGAGTCTAGCGCATTCGGTCACTCTGCCAACCTTCCAAAACAAATGCAAAGGTAAACAAAAGATACCACATAATACGAAAGAGAACCTATAAATTAAATATGATTAACACTGGCTACATGCTCTGCCTGAAGAAGCTGAGAATCTGCTCAACCGGGCAGAATGGCCTGATGAAGTTTATGAACTGCCTATGCTGCTGCCCTCGCTATAGCCAACGTTACTACCAACGCTACTACCAACGCTACCCAAGAATTGCAGTTTATGGCTGCTTTTGCAGCTATAAATGGACAAGATCACAGTATTGATCACATAAAAAGGACGGTATTACGTTGCCAGAAATGATTTATGCCGGACACCTCAACAACTGGCGATATTAGGTGAATTAAAAAAGTTGACCGCCGGAGGACAATAGCAATAACTCTGTTAAGATTTGCTCTTAACCCTGTTATCAGCACCTCCGGATAAAGTTGCAGGAGTGAAAAATAAGAATAGGTTCGAAACCTAAAAATTAGCAACTTATCGGTCAACAATTTAGTATCCAGAAGCAAAGTTAGGAAAAATATCTATATAAAGTCGGGATTTAAAAGACTTTATAGTTTACGCTCTATTTTTAGTACATTTTTACGCTATGGTTATCTATTTTGAACCATTGCCAGCAACAGTCTCTGCCCAACAGCATGGCGGAGGGAATGATTCTCAACATCATTGGGACTGTTAAGAGTCCCAATGATGTTCGTTTCAAGTTTCAAGCAAGGAGTCCAAGAAGCCTTACTTTCTCAGGACCTTTCGCCCATTGATGATGACAATACCCTTGTAGTCCTTGCCCACACGCTGTCCGGCAAGATTATACGCTGGACCTTCCGTGAGACTGCCCCCATCATAATGTATCTTCCCTATGGCTGTCGTAAACGGCAGTCCGGACAGTAAGAAGGCCTTACTCGTGGCCGTCCCCGCTCCACTCTCCGACTTAGTAAGGGGGAGGTAAGCTTTATGAGCCTTGTTCGTGAAAGCCGAGCCATTGGCATCGCCGAGATAGAAGCCTACCTCTCCAGACTTATTCACACCGAAGAAGTAATAAGTGTCACCACCCGTCGTCGACTCAACACCATCACTGCCCTTCAGAAGATTATCCGCATCGCGACCGAGGGAAGAAGAACAAACTGGGAAGGTGTATTGCCCTGGAGTAGCATACAGCACTACCGCCTCTCCTTTTGGTATGATGTCATTTGTGCTGTAGATTCTGCTTGCCACAAGGTTGTTGCCCGAGAGTTTCAGCGTGAATGCCGTCATAGACTCCGGCACCATCAACGGAGTGTCGCTATAATATAATGTAGCATATTTATGCTCACCAATCTCCACTCCTACTCCACTGCCATCTGCAACCAGAGAGACGTCGTCAAGGAAGAAATCAGAGCCAGAAATCGTGATAGATGCATCACTGCCTATATCGCCGAGATCCAAGGTGTTTGTGGTCCAAACTCCATAGTTAACCGTCAATTTCTTTTCTGTGGTTTTGGTCCCTTGAACCGTAACCATGGCAGAACTCTTCTTTGAATTACCACCGACTCTTAAAGAAAGATGACAATTCTTTCCACTTAAATTCTTGAAAGGCCCAATCTTGTATATACCATTTGGCGTCTCATCGAAATAGATACATCTTTCCGCCCCATAAATATTGCTTTCCTCAGCTGGCTGGTTGTCATAGACAGCGGCCTTATCATCAGAAGTTTCTTTTTTTATCAAGCTTTCACTTTTAATATTTCCCTCAAGTATATTTGAGTTAAAACTTTCATAAAAGACCTCATTGGCTAAAGGTTTTCTCTTGACATTCAACACATAAGACACCCTTTGGTATGCGTATTCATTCGGTACGAGAATACCAATATTATTTTGCTTTACAGGATGGCAAATAGCAGTAATTGTCGTACTTCCAATACCCTTCACTGTAATCCGCCCATTGGACGCAATGGTTGCCACGGATTGATCCGATGAGCCATACTTTACAGACAATCCATGTGGATTGGTGAGTTTAGGAAAAGAATAGGAGTCACCATAAAAAACAGAACATGTATCAACAGGATAACTCAACTCTGGAGACTTGCAGCCTTTCCAACACTCTGCAGGGGCTGTCAGAACAAAATCATCAAGATAGATGTTTTTCCCCAATGTATTTCCGATATACAGTTGAAGCTTAGAATATTTACCAGAAGGCACATCTATCTTGTACACTCCACCAGTGCAAGAAATTTTTTTATGCAAATTATTATGCCATTTTACCTCCGTGTGGGATCTATCACTCGTATTGAAGCGCAAAAATAATAGGCCACTGATTCCGTTAAGTGGTATTTCTACAAGGAAATAGTTACCACTAGTAATCTGAATTTCAGGACTATGCGCTTTAGAATAATTGGTTAGGGAAATATGAGCACCCTTATATGTTATTCCATCCAATCCTGTTGATGCATTCTTATTTTGAGAGAATCCCGAGAAGTCCTCCTCCCAGACGACGACCCGATCAGCCCCCGATACTTCCTGTGCAGACACGCACAAAGGAATAAGTAGCATCAACGAAACAAATAAAAGTAGTTTATTCATTCGCTAAGTTTTGAAGGTTAAACAAATTATCCCTACAGGTGATTTCTCTGTAATCTCAAACATGGGAATATCGGAGATCGAATGTCTGATATAACATTTCATCATCTGTTAGGTTTATAGGTTTTCTGATTGCAAATATAGGATAAAAAATCCATACAATGAGCGCCAACTGCGTTAAAACTGAGTTAAATTTTACTAACCCACGTGTTTTATCCACTTAAAAGGCCACTTTTACCATTGTTCCCTCGCCCAATTTCGATTCCATCTTAACTTTAGCGCCATGTTTTTCCAATATAGCTTTTGCCAAAGCCAGCCCTACCCCATGGCCTATCACACACCCCGTGTTTGAAGCCCTATAGAAAGGTTCGAAGACATGCGGCAGATCTTCCGAAGGAATGCCAATGCCCTTATCAGAAATGATGACACAACGACCCGTTATTGTCACAGAGACCACATTCCCATTGGAATATTTCACAGCATTGTTGATGATATTCAAGAAAGCAATATGCAGGAGATTAGCCTCTCCGACAACGCTGAAGTCGGCATGGCAACAGATGTCACATTTTCCTTGCCCCACATCCGTAAGGAGCTGTTTCATTGAGACTTTCTCATTGCCTTCCACCACCTTACCACTTCTCACATGCGAGAACTGTAGTAGTTCTCGCATGATGGTCACCACGCGGTCAGCTTCGTGGGCTATGCGTCGCAGTGCATCCTTATATTCAGGTATTGTCCGGTCGGCCATCAGCGCTACCTCGCACTCCCCTTGTATGGCCGTGAGGGGGTTATTGATTTCGTGTGAGGCATTGTTGACGAACATTTTTTCCGTCTGATAGTCACGGTCGATACGGTCGAGCATGCGCATGGCGTAGAGCCGACTGATGAGCCAGAGCACAGCCGCCGAAACGAGTACCAGCAGCAGCAAAGCCCAGCGCAGGGTGTGGGCGATGTCGGTCCCATAGGGATTACGGCTGAGCACGATGACAGCAAAAGTGCCCGTGTTGTCATAGTAGACGAAAGCCGTCCCCACCTCCTCGCCATGCTCGAAGTTAACGGTCTGATTGGCATAGAGACGTTGTATCTGTTCAGCGTTGAGATAGGCCGACAGACTTTGGTGAGCCAACTGACGATTGTCGACCCGGATGAACAGCTCTTTAGAAGTTGGAATGGAGTTTTTACGACGCAACACCACATTGCGGTATTTCACAGGATCGAGTTCATCCTTGGAAAATTTCTCCTCAGCTACGGCGTGCGCCTTCTCCTCCATGTAGTGGAAGTAAAGGTTGCGGATATAGTTCGAAGAGAAGAAATAGAAGACCAGTCCTGCCACGAGCAGCAGTCCGATGGTGATGCCCGAATAGATAAGCGAAATCTTATGCCCTGTCCTCATCGTCCTCCTCCTTTCCGAATCGATAGCCTGTCCCCACGATGGTATGGATGAGTTTATGGTCGTATCCCTCGTCTATCTTCTGCCGCAGGTAGCGCACGTAGACATCGACCACATTGGTATTCGTGTCGAAGTCCTTATCCCAGACATCGCGCAGCAGCTGTCGCCGTGTAAGCGTCTCGCCCTCATGGCGCATCATGTATTCTAACAGCCGATACTCCTTAGTGCTCAAATCCACTTCCCTCTCCTGCCGCCGCGCCTTGTGTGTGGCCGCATCAATACAAAGGTCACCACACGACAGGGGTGCCGCCTGACGGTAGCTCTCCACACGCCGCAGCAATGCAGAAATACGCGCTAAAAGCTCAGTAAACTTAAACGGCTTGACCATATAGTCGTCAGCTCCGGCTTGCAGCCCCAGCACAATGTCGTCGGTAGTGCCCAGTGCTGTAAGCATTAACACGGGCAATGCATAGCCCTGACTTTCGCGCAGCCGGCGACACACTTCGAGCCCCGTCATGCCAGGCATACGGATGTCAAGCAGCACTAAGTCGTAGTCTTGCCGCTCTTGCAGCCGCTGCCACGCCTCATCACCGCGTTTCACTGTGTCGACCCGGTAGCCAAAGCTCTCCAGTCCCCGACTGACGAAGTCAGCGATATTCTCCTCATCCTCAGCCAATAAGATGCGTTTCATAACTTCATGTAAAGGACGCTCCCATCAGGGAGCGCCGTTGATATATATTCTGTCAATGCGTGCAAAAATAGGGAAAAACCTCCACACTGGCAAAGAAAGCAATGGATTTATCTCAGTTTCCGGATATTTACGTGTTTATAGATGCTCTCCACCACAAGCGGGAAGATGAACAATGTGAAAAGGGTAGCTCCCATCAGTCCACCGATGATGACAGTTGCCAAAGGTCGCTGACTCTCACTGCCGATGCCATGGCTCAGCGCTGCCGGCATGAGACCGAGGGTGGCCATCATCGCCGTCATCAGCACACTGCGGATGCGCGAGTGCATGCCGCGCGTCACTGCCTCAGACAAGGCGTAGCGATGGCGCAGGAAGTGCTTGATGTCCATGAGCATGATGACACCATTCTGGATACAGATGCCGAAGAGACAGATGAATCCGATGCCCGCCGAGATGGAGAAGTTGGTGTGGGTGAAGAGCAGGATGAGGATGCCGCCTACAGCCGCGAAGGGCACGTTGGTGAGCACCAGTCCGGCATCGCGTGCATTGCCGAAGAGTACGTAGAGGATAACGAAGATGAGCAGCACGCTGATGGGCACCACCTGCGCCAGCCGCGCCGAGGCACGCTTCTGATTTTCGAAGTCACCATTCCACGTTATCTTGTAGCCATCGGGCAGTTTGACAGCCTTGGCCACCTTGGCCCGCGCCTCATCGACGGCGGAGCCCATGTCGCGGTCGCGCACGCTGAACTTCACGGCACAGTAGCGGCTGTGGTTCTCACGGTAGATGATGAGCGGCCCGCTGATGGCACCTATCGTGGCCAATTCGCCAATGGGTATCATCTGACCGTCGTCGTTGGGCACCTTTATCTTGGCTATGGCTTCAGCGTTGTCGCGGTAGGGCTCGGCATAGCGCACTACGAGGTTGAACTTGCGCTCGTCCTCATAGACCTGCGAGGCCGCCTTGCCGCCAATGGCCATCTCGATGATACTCTGCACGTCGTCTTTCTTCACGCCGTAGCGCGCCAGCCGGTCCTCATTGATGTCGATCTGCAGTTCTGGCTGCCCCATGTTGCGGATAACACCTAAGTCGGTGATGCCACGGATGGGCTTCATCGTGTGGTAGACCTGCCAAGCCAGCCACTCGCTCTCGGCCAGGTCCTTGCCATAGACCTTAGCCACGATGGCACCCTTGACACCACTCACCGCCTCCTCGACATTGTCGGAGATGGGCTGTGAGAAGTTGAAGTCGATGCCGGGATAGACGCTCAGCCGCCGGTTCATGTCGTCGATGACCTCATCCTTTGTGCGCCCTGTGTGCCACTGGCTCTCGGGGTGCATCTTCACGAAGAGTTCGATGTTGTAGAAGCCGGTGGCATCGGTGCCGTCGTTGGGCCGACCGGTCTGTGTCATCACCTGACTCACCTCGGGATAGGAGCCGAGGATGGCACGAAACTCATTAGCCAACTTCACACTCTGCCTCAGCGAGACGCTCTGGGGCAACGTGGCGCGCACATAGATAGAGCCCTCATTCATTTCGGGCAGAAACTCAGAGCCAAGCAGCTTGAAGCAGCCCAGCCCCGCAGCCATGCCCACTAACGCCACAGCAATGACCCTTCGACTGTTTTGATGGCAGAAGGCGAAGAAGCGGTCGGCATAACGGTAGATGAAGGCGAGGAAGCGGTTTTTCTTCTCGCTGACATTCTTCTTCAGCAGCATTGACGAGAGCACGGGCACCAGTGTCAGTGTGAACAGCAAAGCTCCGAGCAAGGCGAAGCCAAGCGTGTAGGCCAACGGTGAGAACATCTTGCCCTCTACCTTTTGGAAGGTGAAGATAGGCAGCAGGGCGGTGATGATGATGAGTTTGGAGAAAAACACCGACTTAGCCTTGCCGCGCGCTGTCTGGCGTATCATGCCGAGGTGGCTGCGGCGGTTGAATGCTTCCATGCCGATGCCGCGCACCTGGGCTGACAATGCCACAAAGAGTGCCTCAACCATGACGACAGCACCATCGATGATGATACCAAAGTCGATGGCACCCATCGACAGCAAGTTGGCGCTCATGCCACTGAGATGCAGACAGATGAAGGCAAAAAGCAGGGCCAAGGGGATGACAGAGGCCACGATGACAGTGGTGCGCCAGTCCTTCATGAACAGCAGTACGACAAGCGTGACGAGAATGATGCCCTCCAAGACATTGTGCATCACGGTGCTCACGGCAAGGTTGACAAGGTCGTCGCGGTCGTAGAAAGGCACTATCTTCACGTCCTTGGGCAAGTCGTCGTGCTGTATCTCGCTGATCTTCGCTTTCAAAGCCTTGATAACTTGTTCGGTGTTCTCGCCCTTGCGCATGACGACGATGCCCTCAACCACATCATTCTCCTTGCCACGACCTACCTGGCCGAGACGTGGCGCACAACACTCATGCACGGTGGCGAGGTTGCGCACAAGGATGGGCGTTCCCCCGACGTTTTTCACTACGATGTCGCCAATCTCGCGAACGTTGTTAATCAGTCCGATACCACGCACAACATAGGCCTGCGAGCTGCGCTCGATGACGTCGCCGCCAACATTGACGTTGCTGTTGGCGATGGCCTGGTAGAGTTCCAACGAACTCACGCCATAGGTAGCGAGTTGGTTGGGGTTGACACTGACCTCAAAGGTCTTCACCTCACCGCCGAAGCTGACGATGTCGGCGATGCCGGGCACCGACCTGAGCTTGCGCTCGATGACCCAGTCCTGCAGAGTCTTCAGTTCACGTACCGACCGCTTATTACTGCGCAACGTATAACGATAAATCTCCCCCGTAGGGCCGGAGAGCGGTTGAACGTCGGGCTCCACACCATCGGGGAGGTCGGCATCGTTGAGCAGGTTGTAAACCTGTTGGCGCGCGAACTCATCGTCGACATGGTCGTCGAAGCACACGGTGACCACAGAGAGGCCGAAGAGCGTGGTCGAGCGAATGTCGGTCTTCTTCTGCACCGAGTTCATGGCTATCTCAATAGGAATGGTGACGAACTTCTCAATCTCCTCGGCCGATCGCCCCGGCCACTGCGTGATGATGGTCACCTTGGTGTTGGTCACGTCGGGAAAGGCGTCGATAGGTGTCTGCCGAAAGCTCACCACGCCCATGACCACTACGGCGAGGGTGACCACAAGAATGAGATACTTGCGCTTCAGCGAGAAAGCGATGATGAAATCGATGAACTTATTCATTGCCAAGCGTGTTAAAGACCAACAATGCGTTTTTGCTCACCACGCGCTCACCGGGTTGCAGTCCACTGAGGATATAGGCATAGTCGTGGCCCACATGCTCAGCTTTGACGGGCTGACGCTGGTAGCGACCTTTACCGATTTCCTTGACGACATAATCCACACCGCCGTCGAAGACGATAGCCTCGGCAGGTACACAGCACAGCGCCGCACTGCCCCCACCGGTGGCCACGTGTACCGTAGCGAACATCCCCGGCCGCAACAAGCCACGGGCATTGTCGAGGGTGATGCGCACCTTCATCGTCTTGCTCTCGCTGTCAAGTACCCGGTACACCTTATCTATATGTCCATGAAACACCTCGCCGTCGTATGCCATCGTGGTGACGGTGACGGCAGCTCCCTGATGGATCTTCGCGATGTCACTCTCATAGACATCGGCGATAACCCACACGCGGCTGAGGTTGGCGATCGCTAATGCCTCGCCACCGTCACCGCTGTCCTGACCGACGTAGCTGTCGTTATAGATGTTCTTTGCCGTGACATAGCCACTGATAGGCGACCGCAACACGGCAGTGGCCTTGCCACCGAAGCCATTGATGCCCGCCACAGCCGACAGTCGGCTGCGCTCGCTGCGGGCCATGAGCAGTTGTTCACGGGCTTCAGCCACCTCTTTGTCCGACACCATTCCAGAGCGGTGCATGTCCTGCTTCATCTGATAGTCACGCTGCGCCATTTTGATTTGCGCATCTGCGTCAGCGAGTCCTTTGTTATAGTCGGCCGCCTCCTCACTGTGGATGATAGCCAACCGCTGTCCTGCAGCTACCTGGTCACCCACTTCCACGGTCAGCCCACTGACACGACCGCTGCAAGGAATAAACACTTTGCGCACAAGCGCCTCGTCACAGCTTACGTCGCCATTGAGTGTGAGCTCATCGCCGTAGGCACGCTTCTCTACGGGAGTAGACTCAACAACCTCGTTGCGCAGCGATTTGTAAGTGTCCGGCTCAGCGTTCTTTTCCTTCTGTGAGCAGGATGCCAGACACAGTAGCCCGGCAAGGAATAAGATATTTTGTTTCTTCATGATTTCCAGTATTATTTATTCCACATGATCTTGAGTCTTTCGGCAGCCTGGAGCATCTTGCTCTTGGCATCGAGGCGGGCGAGCATCGTGTCGCGATAGTTGCCGTAGAGATCCACAAATTCCACGAGCGAGATATGACGGCTCATAAACTGCTGCTCAGCCGCGTGGAGCATCATTCCGAGATCATTGTCAAGCGTTGGCGTGGGCTCGGCAAGCTGCTTGAGATACTGTCCCACAATGTCGAGGTCGGCTTGTCGCTGTTGTGTCAGCGCGAGCTGCTGTCGCTCCTTGTCGATGGCTGCCTGCTCCACGGCAGCCTTGGCGCTGCGGATGTTTCCGCGGTTGCGGTTCCACAGCGGAACGGTAACGCTCAGTCCCACAGCGAAATAGTTATGTCCGATGCCTCCGTTCTTGTCATACTCCCCTTGCACAGCCATCTTTGGCAGTCCCTGACTGTGTTGCCAGCGCAGCGCATGTTGCGCAGCCTCTGTCTGATGACTGAGCAACTCCATCTCTGGCAGCGTGTCGGGAGCCGCACTTTTATTGGCTTGCAAAGCGAGATAGATTTCCGAGGCATTGGCGATGGCTGCTTGCTCATCGAGATCCACGGTGAGCGGCTCACTGCCTGGAATGGCTAAGAGTTGTCGCAGTTGGGCTTCCAAGGCAGAGGCTTCGAGGAGCAGGTCAGCGCGGGATTTGCGCAGTTGATACACCATCGTAGCGATGCGCTGTGTCTCCATAGCGGCGATGTTGCCCTTCTCACTCTGCTCACGGTAGGCGGCGAGAATCTTCTCTGCCGAGGCAATCTCCTCATCATACACCTTCGCCTGCCGC